>CAYZRP010000018.1:2477-71935 GCA_964480865.1 uncultured Anaerolineales bacterium
CCAAACGACTGGCCTGGTTTGTCGGCGAGATGGCTTACTGGCGTTGGCGATCCGGCGACGAGGTGCTCCCCCTGCCGGATTGCACGGCCCGGCCCTACGCCCTTCACATCCAGGGTGATTGGCGCGGCGCAGCCGACGAGTGGGCGCGCCTGGGATGTCCGTACGAACAGGCGCGAGCGCTGGCCGACGGCGATGTCGAAGCGCAACGTGAGGCGCTGGCCCTCTTCGACCGGCTTGGCGCGGGTCGCGA
This sequence comes from uncultured Anaerolineales bacterium, assembly GCA_964480865.1. Classification (GTDB taxonomy): domain Bacteria; phylum Chloroflexota; class Anaerolineae; order Anaerolineales; family UBA6663; genus UBA6663. Next base: position 2,728 of record CAYZRP010000018.1, read on the forward strand.
CGCCGGTCGCCTTAGGGCGAGCATGCAGGCCGCGGGCGTCCGCCGGATCCCGCGCGGGCCGCGGCCGGCCTCGCGCGCAAATCCGTTCGGGCTCACCACCCGCCAGGATCACGTCCTTGCCCTCATCAGCGAGGGCCTGACCAACACCGAGATCGCGACACACCTCCACATAGCTCCCAAGACCGTTGAGAACACGGTAACGGCGCTGCTGCGAAAGCTCGGAGTCCGTTCTCGCCACGAAGCTATCGAGATGGCCCGTCGTACGCCCCGCTGATCAGTACACATCAAGATAGGGAACCGGCCACGCGGATTTAGGGGTGGCGACCCGGTGTGTCGTCACCCCGTCCGCCCTATGCTCATTCCACGTTGGATGGCAGTCGATCACGCGACCATCCAACCTAAGGATGCGCATGAAGGCCGACATCGCTGAACCTCCCACAGAATTCGAGAACCCGCCGACGAACGGGATCGCCACTGCTGGCCGACATCCACCTGTCGAGCGCGCCGATTCGATCGCGACGCTCACGCGGGGAGGCCGGACATGAACGTGAGCCCGTCAGCGCTGGTCGACACCCGCCTCACCCACGGGCTATTGGTGGGCCTGGCCGTCGTCGCCGTTGCGGTGGCCGACGTCCTGCTCAAGAAGGCGACCGCGCAGAACGACCTTGGCGCGGCGGTTCGCAGCCCATGGTTTGGCGGCGCGATCTTGTTGTACCTGGTTCAGGTCGCGTTCTTCACCTATGCCTTCGTTTCGGGTTGGAAGCTCAGCGCATTGGGCGCGCTTCAGACGGCCCTCTACGCCGTCATCGTGCTGGTATCGGGGGTCGTGTTCTACCACGAAACCCTGACACCGGCGCAGATGGTCGGCGTGACTCTCGCGTTGGGTGGCGTGGCCTTGATCACCTGGCGCTGACGCGCCGGCTTTCACGGATGGCGACACATGCTCAAAGACAACAGACGGGGATCGCGATGGCTGTCAACAGGGGGCTTGCTCGGAGGTATGAGCGGCTATTTCCTCAGGCTCCCGGATCCACAGGCGCTCGTGATCCTTGGCGCGACGTGGATGGCGCTGGATGGTGGCCTGCGCAACGCCCGACGGCACCGGCACGCTGGTGGATCAGTCACCAGGCTGGTGGCGTCTGCCGGTTCGTCCCAGTCTGGATCCTGGGCTGTGTGATCGTGGTGGTCAGCGGGATTATTTCCCTTGTGGCCTGATTCGCTGCTGTTTTGGGAGACGCCCCATGGCGCGGTTGACGTTGACGACATCCTTACGCCCTGCCCTGACGTGCATCGTGTTTGCCGGACTGATATGGACGACGCGCACCGCCGACGCCGCCGCCATCACCATCACCACGACTTCCGATTCGGTCTCAGGCGACGGCCTCTGTTCCTTGCGTGAGGCCATCATCGCCGCCAACACAGACCTGGGCGTCGATGCGTGCCCGGCAGGATCCGGCGCTGACACGATCAGCCTGCCTGCGGGGCTTTACACACTCACTCTCCCCGGGCGTGGCGAATATCTGTCGGCAACCGGGGATCTTGACATCTCCGCCGACCTGACCCTGGTCGGGGCTGGCGCGGCGACGACCACGATTGACGGAGCCGGGCTTGATCGTGTGCTCGAGATTCAGGCGGGGGCGGCGGCGCAGATCAGCGGCGTCACGATCGCGTACGGCGATGGCGACGTCGAAGATGGCGGGGGTGTGTATGTGAACGGCGGTCTACTCACACTGACCAGCAGCGTCGTGCGCGACAACCACGGACAAAACGGGGGTGGAGTACGGGTCGCTAACAGCGGCAGCTCCACCATCCGCGACAGCCGATTGTCGAACAACACCAGCCTCTCGGGTGGTGGCTTGTACGTCGGGTCGAGCACCGGCCAGGCTACCGCGGTGGTGATCAACAGCCTGATCGACGGAAACGTCGCGAGTGGCAGCGCCCTCGGCTCGAACGGTGGCGGCGCGCGAAGCGCCAGCAACGGCGACCTGACTCTCGTCAACGCAACCCTCAGCGGGAACAGCGCGACGTTGAGTGGTGGCGGGGTCTTCGCCGACAACATCGTGCGCCTGTTCAACGTGACGTTGACCGCCAACACCGCCGATGCGGATGCTGACGGCGCCGGCAATGGCGGCGGCATCACGATCAGCAGTGGCGTCCCGTTGGGCTTCGGCACCGCGCGCAACAGCCTGATCGCTGCCAATGTGGACGCCAGCCCGACAGGCGCTCAACATCTCAACTGCTCGGGGACGTTGACCGGCGAGGGGTTCAACCTGCTGGGCGCCACGACTGGCTGCACGATCACTGGCGTCACGACCGGGAACATCCTCGGCACCGCGCCCTTCCTGGGACCCTTGCAGGACAACGGCGGACCCACCTGGACTCACGCATTGCTGGCCCTCAGCGACGCCATCGACGCCGGCGACCCGACCGGATGCGTCGACCCGGCGCTCCTGTCGCTCACACGGGATCAGCGTGGCTACGTCCGACCCATTGACGGCGGCATCGGCCGGGGCACGCGCTGCGACATCGGCGCCTACGAGTACGGATCCCACGTTGCTCCAACCGCCACGTCCACACCCACCGGCACCGCAACATCTCTGTCAACCTCTTCGCCGACCCCGACAGCGACGGCCACTCAGCCTGCCACCGCGACACTCACCGCGACACGCACCGCGACACCCACTGCGACCACGATCGCCAGCTCCACTCCGACTCACACAGCCATAGCCAATGCCAGCCCGACCGCCACCCGGACGTCAACCGCGACCGCGACGCGAACAGCTACCGCGACGGCCACCTCTACCGCCACCATCGGGCCTGGCCCGACCGTAACCCGATCACCAACGGTGACCCTTTCTGCGACAGCCGGTCCCGGCCCGACCTCTACACGGACGCCGACCGCGACCCAAACACCAACCGCGACGCAACTCGCCAGCGGAACGGCTCCGACACCGTCGGCGACATCCCTCGCCGCCGCAACCGCCGCGGCGACTACCTGCTCGGGCTTCTGCCTGCCCTTGCCCGAGTTACACAGGCCCTGACTATGCAACGACCGATCGCCACAAACCGCTCCCCATTCCGGATTTGGATGCACCTGGGTTCGCTCGTCGCGCTGGTTCTTGGCGCGTCAACCCTTGCACTGCCGGCGAGAGCCCAATCGATCACTGTCAGCACGACGGCCGATGATCGATTGAACAACGGCAACTGCACGCTGCGCGAGGCCGTCATCGCCGCCAACACCAATGCCAGAGTCGATGCCTGTGAGGCTGGCGGTGGCGCAGACACAGTGCTGTTGCCGGCTGGCAGCTTTGTGCTGACCATAGCGGGGGCCGGTGAAGATGCGTCGGCCACCGGCGACCTGGACATCACGGAGGATCTGACGGTGGAAGGCGCCTCTCTGATCACGACATCGATATCCGGCAACAACCTGGATCGCACCTTCGAAGTCCTGGGGAACAGTCATCTGACGCTGACGCACCTGACGATTGAAGGCGGCAGCGGCACCGTCGGCGGGTTGGGCGGCGCGATCCGGATCAATGGCAGCGGAGCGCTGACGCTGGCTACCGCTCGTGTTCGTGACACCGCAGCCGACACCGCCCCTGCCGTGTATGCCGCGACCGGCGCCACCGTCAACCTGTATTCCAGTCGAGTCGAGAACAATCAGTCGGGGGGACTCTATTTTCAGATCGGGTCAACTGGACTGGTGCGCGATAGCAGCATCACAGGCAACAACGCCGACATGGGCGCCGGGATCTCTGTCAATGCTCTCAGCGAACTCACTCTGGTGAACAGCACGGTGAGCGACAATCTGGCGACGATCTCAGGCGCCGGCATCCTGGCAGGAGGTGACGTCAAACTCTACAACGTCACTATCGCCGAGAACGTGGCGAGCGCTAGCTCCGTGTTCGGGCATGGCGGCGGCGTATTCATCGGCATCTCGGGCACCGTCTTTGCGGCGAACAGCCTGTTGGGCAACAACATCAACTTCATCACGGGCGACCCCGATGACTGCGCGGGCATCCTGGTCAGCGGCGACTCGAATCTGATCGAATCCGTCACAGGTTGTACCCTCACGGGCCTCACGTTCAACACGCTCGTCGGGGTCGATCCTCTGCTCGGCACCCTCGGCAACCACGGCGGGCCCACGCTGACTCAACCCTTGTTGGCGGGCAGCCCCGCCATCGACGCCGGATGGTCAGCGGGATGTGGCGACGAGAACCTGGCGACACTCCTGACAGATCAGCGTGCTTATCTCCGCAACGGCGTCTGCGACATCGGCGCATTCGAGTACGCATCAGCAGGGCTCGCGACGGCCACTCAGACAACGACGCCCACACGCACGCTGACGCCCACCCGAACAGCGACTCGAACGGTGACGCGCACGGCGACGGCGACACTGCCGCCCTCAACCACTCCATCCCTCACCCTGACCGTCGCGGTCTCGTCGAGCCCGGCCGGCACATCCACGCCATGTGTGCCCGGCGGCGATCGTCTTTGCGCGACAGTCACGGTGGCGGTCACGCCCATTCCCTGCGTCACAGGTTGCCTCTACCTGCCATCGATCCTCGACGGACCGTGAGCCGAGGCGATCCATCGAGCTTCCTCAGGTTGACGTCGCTCCAAAGCGGCCATCTCGCTACAGCGCTCAGTGCTGACGATCACCTCTTATTTGTGACGATGACGCCCATCGACGCTCGCACGGCCCGATGAGGGCCGCCTCAACCGGAAAGACGCCTCTGGCGCAGACACGTGCACGGCGTCGAATCAAGCCGCAACTGGTCGAGCACTCGCTAACCAATCGAAGCCCGTGACACCCTGCTGCCCGAGAGCCAGGCTCAACTGCCCCGCATGCTCCTGAACATGCCGCATCGCATAGATCTGCAACTCCAGGAAGCTCAGTTCCATCCAGTTGAAAACGCACGTCGCCTGCGCTCGCTCGTCGGTCAGGGCCTCCAGAGTCGATTGGCACCGTTGGCGGCACAGGCCCAGGTAGGCCAGCACCTGCTCCTGGGTATAGGGTTGATCGGGCAGCTTCCCCCGCACAAAGGGTGCCGGCGGTGAGAAGCCTTCGCTTGCCCCGGTGAAATACAGATCGGACCAGAACACGGTGTGGTAAGCCAGGAACCAGAACTGCCCATAGCGGGCATCATCCTCGTCGTTCCACAAAGCCATCGTCCAAAGATGGGTTGGGCAAAGCCGAATGGCGTCTTCAAGCATATCCAGGGCTGCACCGTACTGGTTCCAGACGAAAGTCCTGTAGTCGATCGTCATCTTTGTTCTCCCTGTATGTCTATAACGGCGGCTGGACCCATCTTATCGATAGAAACAGGGCAACCGTCGCCCTGTTTTTGATCGACGAGGCCATTTCACTCCTTGGGGTCTATCGGCTGCTGTCTCGGACGATGAGCTCCGGCTGCAGCACGGTCGAGGGCATCGACGAAGGCGCCGACGCCTCGCCGGGGTCGATGATCAACCTATCGATCATGCGGACCGCCGCTGCGCCGGCCTCGCGCAGGCGCTGACGGATGGAGGTGAGCGGCGGCCAGAAGAGCGCGGCTTCGGGGATGTTGTCGACGCCGACCACCGCAAGATCCTCGGGGATGCGCCGGCCCACCTCATGTGCCGCGAACATCAGCCCGAGCGCCATCTGGTCATTGCTGGCGAACACGGCCTCGATCCCCGGACGGCGCTGAAACAATCGTTGGCCGGCCCGCCGACCGCTCTCGGCGCTCCAATCGCCAGCCGCGATCAGGGCTTCGTCGACGACCAGGCCGAAGTCGTCGAGGCACTGTCTCCACCCGGCGGCGCGCTGGTGCGCCTCCCACCACTCGATCGGGCCGGTGATGAGGCCAAGCTGACGGGCGCCCTTCGTGAGCAGGTGCTCGGCCGCCATCCGGCCGATCGACATGTTGTCGATGCCGATCAGGGGTGCGCCGACGACCTTCGGGTCGCCGTTGACGAACACCAGCGGCAAGGCCGCCGCGGCCGCGATCTCGCGCGCCAGGATGCGGTTGTCGCTGATCTCGGGGATCGCCCAGATCACGCCGTCGACGCGGCGCGACTGCAGCGTCTCGAGCAGGGTCTTCGCATCGGCCAGCGCGGGTTGATGCACGACGTTGAGCGTGATGGTGTAGCCCATCGCCGCGGCCTGGCGTTCGATGCCGGTCAGCAATCGCGACGGCCCATAGAACTCGAGGCCATAGGCGACCACGCCCAACGTGTGGGACCGACCGCGGATCAAACTGCGGGCCAGGCTGTCGGGTGCGTAACCCAGTTGATCGATGACCGCCTGTACCCGCGCCAGGGTTTGCGGCGCGACATCGGGGTGGCTGTTGATGACGCGCGACACCGTCTGGGTGGACACACCCGCCGCTTTGGCGACATCGCGAATCGTCAGTCGTTTCAACGCTGGTCTTTCAGACCGATCTTGTCGCGCACGACCATCAGCCTGCGCACCATACAAAGATATCCGGGCGCAACGGCGTTGGGGCTGCGGACTGTCTGACACACAGCCGACCGAAACCCCAACGCCGTTTGCAGAGCACCCATCACCAGCGTGCGGCTAGGCCAATCCTCGCCGCAGCAGGTAGTAGGCGTCGTTCCACTGCAGTTCCTGCTTGAACGTGTTCAGGTTCGTGCTCGCGTCGATCAGCGCGAACTCGATGTCCGCGATCTCGGCGAAGTCGCGCAGGTGATCGACCGTCACGGCCTGGCTGAACACCGGATGATGCGAACCGCCGGCGTAGATCCAGCCCGCGGCCGAGACCTTGAGGTTCGGCTGCGGCACCCACACCGCGCGCGCCACCGGCAGCTTGGGCAGCGGCGCCTCGGCCGCGACCACCTCAACCGGGTTCACAACCAGGCGGAAGCGGTTGCCCAGATCGACGAGCGTGGCGTTGACACCAGGGCCAGGCCGGGTGTCGAAGACCAGACGCGCCGGGTCGGCCTTGCCGCCGATGCCCAGCGGATGGACCTCCAACCGCGGCCGCTCGCCGGCGATGGTCGGGCAGATCTCGAGCATGTGCGCGCCCAATACTTGATGGCCATTGCGGCCGAAGTGATAGGTGTAGTCTTCCATGAACGAGGTGCCGCCCGTCAGGCCGGCATTCATCACTTTGAGGGCGCGCACGCAGAGCGATGCCTTCCAGTCGCCTTCGGCCCCGAAGCCGTAGCCCTCGGCCATCAGTCGTTGCACCGCCAGGCCGGGCAGTTGATGCAGGCCGTGCAGGTCCTCGAACGTCGTGGTGAAGCCCTTGAAACCGCCCGCCGACAGGAACTTACGCAGGCCGACTTCGATCCGCGCGGCTTCGCGCAGCGACCCATGACCGGCGCCACCCTGCTCGAGGTCAGGAGCCACGGCGTACTCGGCGTGGTAGACCTCCAACAGATCCTGGATCTCGACCTCAGTGGCGGCATTGACGTACTGCACAAGGTCCCCGACGCCATAGCCATTGATCGACACGCCCAGGCGGATCTGCGCCTCGACTTTGTCGCCCTCGGTGACCGCGACCTCGCGCATATTGTCGCCAAGTCGCGCGATGCGCGCGCCCTGCAGGTCTGCCCAGGCGAGCGCGGACCGGGCCCAACCGCCGATCTCGGCCCGTGTCTCAGGATCCTGCCAGTGGCCGACGACCACCTTGCGATTGCGGCGCAGCCGCGTGTTGATGAACCCGAACTCGCGGTCGCCATGCGCCGACTGATTCAGGTTCATGAAGTCCATGTCGATCGTGGACCACGGGATCTCGGCGTTGAACTGCGTGTGCAGGTGAAGCAGCGGTTTCTTCAGCGCCAGCAGGCCGGCGATCCACATCTTGGCCGGCGAGAAGGTGTGCATCCACGTGACGACACCGACGCATGCCGGGGCGGCGTTCGCTTCGAGACACAGACTGAGGATGGCATCCGGTGTGGTCAACACCGGCTTGAAGGTCACCTTCACCGGGAGCTCGCGCGCCGCCGACAGCGTCGCCGCGATCTCGCGCGAGTGCTGGGCCACCTGCTCCAGGGTCTTCGGCCCATACAGGTGCTGGCTGCCGGTCACGAACCAGACCTCGTATTGTTCCAGGTTGATCATGCGACATCTCCTTGATGGAGCGGGATGTGGTCCCACTCAGCGAAATCAGATGTTTGCCGCGGCAGACAACCAGGCCGCGGTTTCGATGCAGCAGAGGTGGGTCGATTACTGCCCGTACACAGTCGTGTAGCGCAGGTGCAGTTTGTCGACGTCTTCCTGCGGGATCACGTCTGGGGTGCCCAATTGCAGCGCCAACCAGACCGTGGCCGCCACGTCTTCGGTCATGACGGCGGCCTTCACCGCCGCCGTCGCGTTCTTGCCGATCGTGAACACGCCGTGGTTCTTGAGCAGCACCGCCGGCGACTTGCCGATGCTCTCGACCACGACCTTGCCGATGGCTTCGTCGCCGATCAAGGCGAAGCCGCCGCACGGGATCGGGCCGCCGAACTCGTCGCCCATGGCCGTCAGCACACACGGGATCTCGCGGCCCACGGCTGCGAACGCCGTCGCGTAGCGCGAGTGCGTGTGCACCACGCCGCCCACGTCCGGGCGATGTCGGTAGATGTAGATGTGGCTGTATACGTCAGACGACGGCTTGAACGCGCCCTCGACGCGCTTGCCGTCGAGATCCATCACGATCATGTGTTGCGGCCGCATGTCCTCGTAGCGGATCCCACTGGCCTTGATGACCACCAGGCCGGTCTCGGGATCGCGCGCGGAGACGTTGCCGCCCGTCCAGCGGACGAGATCGTTCTTAGGCAACTCAAGATGCAGTTGCACAAGTTCTTCTTTCAATTGCTCCAACATCAGGTGCGCCTCGTTTCGTTTGGGGTGATCAGGCCAACGCGTCTACGGCGGCCCGCTCGATGGTCAGCCCGGCTTTGTAGCGGGTCATGAACGTCGCGAAGCCAGCGACATCGCCAGGATCAGGCGCGATCGTCGTGCCAGCTTCGCCGGCGAAGACGGCGTTCGTCAGGTAAGCCTCGAGCGACTGGCCATCCGCCTTGCGCGACAGGTACGCCGCGAGCAGCGCGATGCCCCAGGCGCCACCCTCACCGGCCGTCTCCATCACGGCCACCGGGACGCCCATGGCCGCGGCCATGAAGCGTTGCCCGACTCCCCTGGTCTTGAAGAAGCCGCCATGGCCCAGGATCTGGTCGATCTGCACTTTCTCGTGCTCGAAGAGGATGTCCAGCCCGATCTTGAGCGCGCCAAGCGACGCGAACAGGTGCGTGCGCATGAAGTTCGCGAGCGTGAAGCGGCTCTCGGGCGTGCGCACGAACAACGGCCGGCCCGCCTCGAGATGTGTGAGGTGCTCGCCGGAAAGGTAGTTGAAGGCCAGCAGGCCGCCGCCATCAGCATCGCCAAGCAGCGCCTGCTGATACAGGGTCTCGAACAGTTTCGACTGGTTGACTTCGACACCCAATGCTGCGGCGACGTCGCCGAACAGGGCGACCCAGTCATTCAGGTCCGATGTGCAGTTGTTGCTGTGCACCATCGCCACTGGCTTGCCCGTCGGCGTGGTCACCATGTCGATTTCGGGATACAGCTTTGACAGCGCCTTCTCCAGCACGATCATGGCGAAGACCGACGTCCCGGCCGAGACGTTGCCGGTGCGCGGCGCGACGCTGTTGGTCGCGACCATGCCCGTGCCAGCGTCACCCTCCGGCGGACAGAGCGGGATGCCGGCTCGCAACGCCCCGCTCGGGTCGATCAGGCGCGCCCCGGCCTCGGTGAGCGTTCCGGCCGGTTGGCCCGCGACAAGGACCTTCGGCAAGATCTCGCTCAGGGTCCAGGGCAGGTTCTCGCGTCGAAGCCGCTCTTCGTAGAGGCCAAGCAGACGGCCATCGAAGTCGTTGGTCGTGCTGTCGATCGGGAACATGCCGGAGGCTTCGCCGATGCCCAGCACCTTCTGGCCGGTGAGTTGCCAGTGGACGTAGCCGGCCAAGGTCGTCAGGTGCTGGATCGCCGCGACGTGCGGCTCACGGTTCAGGATGGCCTGCTCGAGGTGCGCGATGCTCCAACGCTGCGGGATGTTGAACTGAAAGAGCCCGGTCAATTGCCCGGCCGCATCGCCGGTCATGGTGTTGCGCCAGGTCCGAAAGGGCGCGAGCAAAGCGTCGGCTGAATCGAACGGCAGGTAGCCGTGCATCATGCCGCTGAAGCCGAGCACACCGACGGTCGAGAGCGCCACGCCGTACCTGGCCTGAACGTCAAGGCTGAGCTGACGGTAGCTATCCTGCAGACCGGCCCAGACGTCGTCGAGGCTGTACGTCCAGACCCCATCCTCGAAGCGGTTCTCCCATTCATGGCTGCCTGAAGCGATCGGCGCGTGGTCGGGCCCGATCAGCACAGCCTTGATCCGCGTGGAGCCGAACTCGACGCCCAGGGCCGTCTGGCCAGCGTCGATGGCCTTGCGGATGTCGTTGATCTCCATGTCTTCCCCCTTGCCCCTGCGGAATGGGCCCTCGGCAACCACCGGCCGCCCCCCTGCTCCAACGGGACAGATCAGGCGCATATTGGCTGTTTGTTATCGTTCCCGGTAACGATAACAGAATATACCAAACGAAACTCCACTGTCAAGCGAATCGCATCGCTCCGTTGTTGAGTGCACCGACTTGTCACGAAAACGAAAGGAGCAGCACGCGCCAGTTCGTGATCAGGTCGTAGGCTGCTATGGCGATCAGCAGGCAGCCCCCGATCAGGTTGAGCGCCCGCTGGTGCCGCGCGAAGAGCCGGGTCAGTCGAGCGCCGAGCGCGCCCGAGAGCACCGACAGGGCCAGCAGCGGCAGGCCCAGCCCAAGGCCGAACCACAGGAAGACCCAGAGCTGCTGAACGGCATCGTTCAGGGTCAGCGACAGGGCGAAGATCGCCACCACCAGCGGCCCCGAACACGGCAGCGCAATCGGACCGTACAGCACGCCATAGAGGAAGGCGTTGAGCCCGGGGTGGCGCAACACCGGGATGCGCATCTGTGGCAGGTCACGAAAGGGATTTCGATCGGCCAGGAGCAACAGCCCGAGCACCAGGATGACGCTATCCGCCAGGGGCGTCGCGATCGCAAGCGCGCGGCCAAGCGGCACGGCCAACGCCGCGATCAAGGCGCCGAGCGCCAGCATCATCGATAGCACACCGGCCAACACGAGCAGACCCAATCCATAGCGCCGCAGGCGTGAGGGTGTCGCGGGCATCCCACTCAGGTAGGCGAGGAACCCCGGATAGAGCGGCAAGACGCACGGGCTGGCCGCCGACAGCAAACCGAGCACCAACGACGTGGCGGCGGCCTCGATCATGGTGTGAGATAGGGCTCGACCAGCGCCCGCAGGGTCTCGGCGTCTTTCAAGCCGAAGTCGATCTGATGCACCCCACCCTCGCGGTCGACGAGCAACATCGGCGCCAGCGGCGGATTGAGGTATTGGGCACTGTAGAGGTTGCCGAGCGCGCGTGACACCGCCAGCGGGGATATGGCGAAGCGCCACTCGAAGCCGAACTCTTCGACGTAGCCCTTCAGGAGTTCCTGGTCTTCATTGGGATCCACGTCAAGGCTGATCGAGACCAGATCGTCGGGCTCGCCCAGGGCCGTGTGCAGGGCTTCGATCTCCAGGCCTTGCTTGATGCAGGTCGGGCACCACGTCGCCATGGTCTCGACCAGGACCACCTGACCGGCGAAGTCCTCGAGTGCGAATGTCTCGCCGCTGCGCGCATCGACCAGGCCCATCGACAACCACTCCGGAGCTGGTGTTGCCGATGGCGCGGCCGGTGTCGCCGTCTGGCAGGCCGCCAGGCTCAACGCCGCCAGCACAAGCGGGAGGCGACCTGCGGCGCTGAGACGAACTCGCGGCGCTCGATCACCGAATGGCGGGGCAGACGAAGGTTGTGGGTAGGCTGAGTGAGCCAACGCGTCTCACCCCGCCGTCTTGCGCCGGACGTAGAACAGGCTCTGGATGCCGATGAAGACCAGGGTCAGCGCGCCGACGCCGATGCGCGTCCACCACGAGCTCAGCGTCCCGTTGAACTGCAGCAGGCTGACGATCGTGCCGTTGATCAATACGCCAAAGAGCGTGCCGACCACGTTGCCGACGCCGCCGGTCAGCATCGTGCCGCCCATGACCACCGACGCGATCGCGTCGAGCTCCATCGACGGCGCATAGCGTCCGTAGCCCGAGAGCAGCGCGATGCTCCAGACGATCCCGGCCAGGGCCGAGCAGAAGCCGCTGAACGCGTAGACCGTGATCTTGGTCCGGCCAACCGGAAGCCCCATCAGCCGGGCCGACTGCTCGTTATTGCCGATGGCGTACACGGTGCGCCCAAAGCGCGTGAAGAACGCCAGGTAGATCGTCACAAGGAAGAGCGCTGGGCCGACCAGCGCGTAGCTGTAGACGTAGGCATTCGGGACAAACGGGATGTAGATCGGTGTGAGCGCCAGGCTGTTGTAGAACGGATCCCGGATCGTGACCGAGGTCAGGCTGATGATGTACGCCATCCCGCGCGCGAAGAAGCTGCCCATCAGGGTGACGACGAAGGGCTGCACCTTGAGGAAGTGGATGATGGCGCCCAGGACGAACCCGAAGGCCGTCCCCATCAGGAGCATCAGGGGCATGACGACCAGCGGCGGCAGGCCGACCTGCAGCAAGACCGCCGAGGCCACTGTGGTCAGGGCGATGACCGACGCGACGGAGAGGTCGATCCCGCCGGTCAGGATCACGAAGGTCATGCCGATCGAGACGATCAGCAGGCTGCCGTTGTTGATGAACAGGTTGAAGAAGACCTGCGGCTTCTGCATCGCGGGGTAGAGCTGACCGCCGATCACGTAGGCCAGCGCGAAGATCGCCACGGTCGTCAAGAGCGGGCCGTGGTTGAGCAAGAAGAGCTTAGTGCGCTGGGTCATGGCGTGGCCCCTTCCGCAGGCTCCAGCGACCGAGCAAACGCTGGCTGAAATCCGAGTAGAGGAGGATGACGAGCAGCACAAGGACAGCCTTGGCCGCCGTCAGGGCGTCGGCCGGGATGCCGAGTGTGTACATCGTGATCGTGAAGGTCCAGATGACGATGGCGCCGACGATGCTGGCGAAGATCGAGAACCGCCCGCCCGACATCAGCGTGCCGCCCATGACCACCGCCAGGATGGCGTCGAGCTCGTAGTTCGCGCCGATGTTGTTGGCGTCGGAGCTGTGTACGTACGAGCTGAGGATCAGGCCGGCGATCGCGCCCGTAAAGCCGCAGAAGGTGTAGGCCATCAGCTTGACGTTGCGCTCGTCGAGCCCGGCGTAGAAGGCGGCCCGTGCGTTGACGCCGGTCGACTCGATGAACAGACCGAGCGCGGTCTTGCGCACCAGCACCCAGGCCAGGAGCGCCACTGCCGCCACGATGTAGATCGACACCGGCAGCCCGAGGATGAAGCCGTTGCCAAACCAGAAGTACGGCGTGTAGTAGATAGTCATGATCTGGCCGTTGGTGATCAACTGGGCGATGCCGCGCCCGGCGACCATCAGGATCAGGGTCGCCACCATCGGCTGGATCTTCGCGCGCGAGACCAGGAAGCCGTTCCACAGGCCGCAGAGCGTCCCCGCCGCCAGGTCGGCCAACACGATCAGCGGCAGCGGGGTGTTTGTGGTATCGGCGGTCAGGATGTCGTTGGTGATCAGGCGGTCGCCCAGGGCCGGGTTGATCAATACGGCCCCCATCGCGGCCGAGATCGCGATCACGGCGCCTACCGACAGGTCGACGCCGGCCGTGGCTATCACGAGCGTCATGCCGATCGAGACGAGCATCAGGGGTGCGCCGTTGTTGAGCACATCGATCAGGTTGCCATACAGGTGCGGGCCGTAGACCGGGTCGTCGATGATGCCGATCTTGAAGAAGCCGGGCTCGAAGATCGCGTCGAACAACAGGATGAGGGCCAGGGCCGCCAGCGGCCAGAACAGCCGGCTCTCACGGACCCGGGCGAGGAGCGTTTGCGATTTCATTGATGCCCTGCCATGGTGTGGATGATGGTCTGCGCGTCGACGTCCTTGGGGTACTCGGCAGCCTTGCGGTGGTCGCGCATGACGATCACGCGCTCGCTGATGCGCAGCACCTCGTCGAGCTCCGACGAGATGAACACGATCGACTTGCCTTCGTCGGCGAGGTCGAGCACGAGTTTCTGGATCTCGGCCTTGGCACCGACGTCGATGCCGCGCGTCGGCTCGTCGAGGATGAGGATGCGCGGGTTGATGGCCATCCAGCGGGCCAGGATGACCTTCTGCTGGTTGCCGCCGCTCAGGTTCCCGACCAGCTGATCCACCGACGGCGTCACGATACCGAGCAGCTTGACGAAAGCCTCGGCGATCTCGTACTGCTTCGGCACGGGCAGGTGCCGGGCCCAGCCCTGCCGCGCCTGGAGCGCCAGGACGATGTTCTCGCGGATCGTCAGGTCCTTGACGATGCCCTCAACCTTGCGGTCCTCGGGACAAAGCGCGATGCCATGGCGGAGCGACTCGTTGGGCGAGAAGCGCGTCACAGGCCGGCCATCGACCGCGAGCGTGCCCTCGTCGGGCGTATCAACGCCGAACAGCAGGCGGGCCAGCTCCGTGCGCCCGGATCCGAGCAGGCCAGCCAGGCCGACCACCTCACCAGCCCGCAGTTCGAGGTCGATCGGCTCGAGCGTGCCCTTGTGCCCCAGCCCCCTGGCCGCGAGCAGCGGCGGCAACACCTCGTCGGCCTCCTGTTGCGACCGGGCCTTCGAGACGGTCTCGAGATCCGCCAGGGTGCGGCCGAGCATCTTGGCGACGAGCTCAACGCGCGGAAGAGTCTCGGTCTCATAGGTGCCGATCAACCGGCCGTTGCGCAGGACCGTGATCCGGTCGGCGACCTGATAGACCTGATCGAGGAAGTGGGTGACGAAGACGATGGCGATGCCCGACGCGCGCAGCTTGCGCATCACGTCGAAGAGCAGGCTCGTCTCGTTCGCGTCGAGGCTCGAGGTCGGCTCGTCGAGGATCAGGATCTTGGCCGACGCGATCTCGAGCGCGCGCACGATCGCCACCATCTGTTGGATGGCCAGTGAATAGTTGCCCAGTGGACGCGCAACGTCGATGTCGATGTCGAGCCGCTTGAGTGCCTGCCTGGCCAACGCGTTCATCTTGCGCCAGTCGATCGTGCCAAAGCGCTTCGGCTCGTTGCCCAGCAGGATGTTCTCGGCGACCGAGATGTTCGTGCAGAGGTTGACTTCTTGATAGACCGTGCTGATCCCGATCGATTGCGAGTGCTGGGGCGAGCGGACCTGGACGAGTTTGCCGTCGAGCTCGATCGTGCCGCCGTCGGGGTGTTCGACACCGGTGAGCACTTTGATCAGCGTGGACTTACCGGCGCCGTTTTCGCCCATCAGAGCGTGGATCTCGCCGCGCCTGAGGGCGAAGTCGACATCCTCGAGCGCCGCGACCCCGGGGAAGTGCTTCGAGATCCCCTTCATCAACAAGATGGCGTCGGTGGTTTCGAGCATGGGCACCCCTGCGATGGCGCGGCATCGCCGCGCGGAGCGTGACGTCGGTTCGTGATGAAAGGCGGCGCTGAGGCGCGCCGCCTTTCATCATCTTACAACCAGGCGACCGGCGTCACGATCCCGGGTGTCCGACGCCGGTCGAGGGCGATCAGTACTGGCGCGACGGGAGTAGCTCGGGCGCATCGTCCGGATAGTAGACCGTCTCATTGGTGAGAACGCTCTTCTCGACCGGCTCGCCGTTCATGAGCTTCAGCGCCATCTCGAACACCTGCGGTCCGAGCAGTGGGTTGCACTCAACGTCGGCCTGGATCCAACCATCGACCATAGCCTGGAAGCCGCCGCGCGTGCCGTCGACGGACACGATCTTGAGCTCGCCGGGCTGGATGCCCGCGGCCTTGATCGCTTCGATGGCGCCGATGGCCATGTCGTCGTTGTGGATGAAGATACCCATGAACTGGCCCTCGTACTTCTTGAGGAAGGCCTCCATCACAGGCTTCGCCTCGGCGCGGGTGAAGTTGCCCGTCTGCGAGTCGAGGATCGTGATGTTTTCGTTCAGGTCAGCGCGGAAGCCGTCGGCGCGGCCGACCGCGGCGCCGGAGCCTGTGGTGCCGGAGAGCTCGAGGATGGCGCCGCCTTCGGGCAGCAGCTTATTCATCTCGGCAGCGGCCTTCTGGCCCTCGAGGAACATGTCAGAGCCGATGTGCGAGGCGTAAAGCGACGGGTCGGAACTGACCGAGCGGTCGACGATGATCACCGGGATACCGGCGTTCTTGGCTTCGGTCAGGACCGCATCCCAGCCGTCTTCAACCACCGGGGGCAGCGCGATCACGCTGACGCCCTGCTGGATGCAGGCGCGCACTGCCGCGATCTGGTTTTCTTGCTTCTGCTGCGCGTCCGAGAAGACCAGTTGCTTGATGCCGAGCGTCTCAGCCGTCTCCTTGATCGAGGCGGTGTTGGCCGTGCGCCAGTCGCTCTCGGCGCCGAGCTGCGGGTAGCACAGGACCATGTCAGCGTAGGTCTTCTTGACGTTCGAAGCAGGCGCGGCCGTCGGCTGGGCCGGGGCCGCGGGCGTGCAGCCCGCCGCCAGGGGCAACAGGGCCAGCACCAACGAAGCCTGGGCGAGGTGTTTCGCGATTGGCATATGCTCTCCTTGATCAGTCGTTTGAGGGATGTCCAGGGCCTCTTCCGGGGTACGGTCTCTGGACACTCCTACCTTAGGGCCACCCTCGCGAAACTCCATGCTCTTATGCTGGAAACGTCTGCGTTTTACGGCGAAGTTGTCCGCCGAAAGCCGCCTGCCCAACCGGCGAAGATCGTTTTCTTTCGAGCAGGCTGTGTTTTTGTTAGGCCGATTCTGGGCGATCAGTAGCCGCGCGTCAGCAAGACGTCCTCGGCGTCATCCGGAAAGAAGACGCTCTCGTACGAGGGCACCCATTTGGGCACGTCCTCGCCATTGATGACTTTGAGCGCCAGTTCGAAGAACTGCGGACCCAGCAACGGGTTGCACTCCACCGTTGCGTTGAGGGTCCCGTGGATCATGGCCTCGAACGCGCTGCGGGTCGCATCGACCGACACGATCTTGATGTCACTGCCCGGCCGCAGGCCAAAGGCCTCGATCGCCTCGATAGCGCCAAGGGCCATGTCGTCGTTGTGCGCGAACACGGCCGTGATCTTATGACCGTGACGGCTCAGGAACTCGGTCATGACTTCGCGCCCGCGCGCCCGGGTGAAATCCCCGGAGGCGGAGTCGAGGATGTGCAGATCGGGGTAATCGCGCAGCACCTCACGAAAGCCACGGTAGCGGTCGTTGGCCGGGGCCGAGTCGAGCGTGCCAACCAACTCCACGATCTCGGCCCGCCCGTTGACGATCTGGGACAGGGCGCGCGCCGCGTTGCGACCTTCTTCGAGGAAGTCCGATCCCAGATACGAAGTGTAGAGATCCTCGTTGACATCCGCGCGCCGGTCGACCACGATGATCGGGATCCCGGCCGCACGGGCCTCCTCGAAGACGTCGGCCCAGCCGGTCTCGACGATCGGCGCGATGCCGATGAGATCGACCTTCTGCACGATGAACTTGCGCACGGCATCGATCTGGTTGTCCTGCTTCTGTTGCGCATCCGAGAAACGCAACTCGATGCCCAGCTCCTCCGCCGTGTCCTGGATGGAGTTGGTGTTGGCGACGCGCCACTCGCTCTCGGCCCCGAGTTGGGCGAAGCCGATGATCACGTCAGCGTAGGTTTTTCGCGCTGGCACGGCGGGCACGTCGACCGGCGCCGGCGAGGCGGTGGTGCAGCCGACCATCAGAACAGCGGCTGCGCTCAGCGACGCGATCCTCCCGCGTTTCATACCGGGTCCCTTCCCAAGGCCGGCCGGGCCGTGTCAGGCCACGCCAGGCGCGGCGCGGCATCCGCCTGGATCTGCGCCGGGATGGTCAGGGTCACGCGCGTGCCGGACTGATAGGCGCTGTGGATCACAAGCCCGTACTGCGGGCCATAGTAGAGCTTGAGCCGGCGATGGACGTTGCCGATCCCAAAGCCGCTGTCGAGCGGCGAAGCGCCGTCGTCGTTGGCGAGTTCGGCCCGCACCTGAGCGAGCTTCTCGGGCGTGAAGCCGATCCCGTCATCCTCGACATCGATCTGGATCTCGCTGGCGTTCTTCAGCCGGGCTCGCACCCAGATCGTGCCGCCGCCGCGCCGATGCTTGATCCCGTGATACAGGGCATTCTCGACCAGCGGCTGCAGGGTGAGCTTGAGGATGGTGTGCGCCGCGGCCGCGTCATCGAGGTCGATGCGAAAGTCCAGGATCTTCTGGTAGCGCATCTTCTGGATGGTGAGGTAGCTGCGCGTCTGCTCGACCTCATCAGCGATCGTGATCCAGTCACGGCCCTTGCTCAGGCTGATCCTGAAGAACTGCGACAGCGCGCTGACCAGCTCGACGACCTGGTCTTTGCGATTCGCTTCTGCCATCCAGATGATCGTATCGAGGGTGTTGTACAGGAAGTGGGGATTGATCTGGGCCTGCAGCGCCTTGAGCTCGGCCTTCTTCAGTTCTTCCTGCTCCTTCATCTTGGCGGCCAGCAGTTCACGGATCTTGCCGATCATGATATTGAAGCTCAACCCGAGCTCCGTGATCTCATCGGCGTTCTCATGCGTGACGAGGGCCTGCAGGTCGTTCTTGGTGAGCGTGGTGGTCACATCATGCAGCTTCTTGATCGGCGTGTAGATGCTGCGGGATAGGTACCAGGTGGCGACGAGTGAGAACAAGACGGCCGTGGCCATCAGCCCTACCGAGAACGTCTCCCAGCGGGCGACGGCTTCGCGCATCGTCTGATACTGGCCTTCTGTCCGGTACACCTCGAAGAGCGCGTAGTCCTGCGCCACCTCCTGGACCACGGAGGTCGCGAACCGGATCTTCTCGAGCAATTGCTCGTTTTCGGTGGCCGTGCTGTGATTGCGGATCTGCAGGCCCATCTGGTCGACGTACTCGGTCAGCGTCTTGATCGTGCGCCGGATGCCCTCGAGTTTGATCTTGGCGCGTGGGGAGTCGGTGTTGGCGGTGGCCTGGGCGAGCTTGGCGTCGACGTCGGAGAGGATCACGTACTGGCGCCCGTCCTCGAAGTCGATCTTGCCTGCCACGATCTTCCACATCTCGGTGTCGATGTCGGTCTTGATGTTGCCGCTGATGCTGTTGGCGGTCGTGACGTTGTTGATGATGGCGTCGTACTGGCGGCTGTAGTTCATGACCTGCACGACCAGGAACGCGTTCGACGCTCCCATCAGCACGATGACGACGACCATGGCGATGAGGATCTTGGCCCGGATCGAGACATGCACGCCGGCGCCGCGCTCTGCTCCCCCTGCCAGCGCTGGCCTGAGCCAGCGGGCGATCCACGCGACCGGGCGCAGGTTCCACGGCCATTGGCCGGTTGAATTCCTCGCTCCCATCAGCACCTCCTGGCCGGCCCGCCGTCGGGTTTACTCGCGGAACTCGGTCGGTGTCGCCCCCGTGACCTTGCGGAACACGTGGCTGAAGTAGTGCGGAGCGCTGTAGCCGACGCGGTAGGCGATGTCATTGATCGTCAGGGTCGTCGTCCGCAGCAGCTCTTTGGCGCGCTGGATGCGCACCTCGGTCAGATAATCGCGAAAGGTCTGCTTCATCACCTGGCCGAAGACCACGCTGAAGTGGCTCGAGCTGAGCCCCACCTGCGCCGCAATCGCGTTGAGCGAGAGATCGGGGTCGGCGAAGTGCTGGTCGATGTGGGTCTTGGCCTGCTGGATCAACCGGACGTGCGGGTGATGGCTCTGCGCCTCGCGGAAGACCAGCACCCGGTTGAGGATGCGCAAGGCCGTCCGGCGCAGGTCGGCCACCGATGTCATGGTCGTCAGAGTCTCTTCGAGAGCGTCCAGCTCGGGCACCACGTCGGTTGCATTGCCGCCCCACTCCTGGATCACGCGCGCCGCAGCCGCGATCAGGCCAACACAGATGTAGTTCTTGAGCAACGGCGACCGCAAAGCGGCTTCGCTGTGCGGCCGCAGGTGTTTGTCGAAGAACGCCTCGACCTGATCGGCATCACCGGATCGCAGGAAGGTCTCGATCGCCTCCTGATCGAGGCGGAGCAACTCGTGTGTGGGCACCGAGATCGCGCGCTGCGGCAGGCCGGCGGCCCGCTTCTGCAAAGCGATCAGGGCTTCGACAAACGACTCGCAAAGCTCCGCCAGGCGCGACTTGTTGGGGCCGATGCCGACGATCAGGCGGTACCCGGCAGCGCCAAGCCGTCGTTCGACGCTTTGAAGAAATACGTCGCGCGCTTCATCCAACAGATCCGGGGCGTTGCCTTTCATCACAAGCACCAGTTCGTCCCAATCCTTCTGGATCAGGAACGCATCCGGATCGTGCTCGACGAGCTCGGCCACGAGCTGTTGCACCTTGTGATGCTCGGCGAAGTCAAGGGCATCCGACGGATCGCCGGGATCGAGCTTGAGGACGGCCACCGTGTAACAGCGGGCGACCAGATCGAGTTTGAGCGGCACGCTCTTCTCGATCGCATCAGCGGCCGAGATGGCGCCCACCAGCAAGCGGAGCAGCAGCCGTTCGCGCAACACGGCGACGCTGTCCTCCATCTGCTCCTGCAATTGGCGAAGCTGGCCCTGCGCGCGGCGTTCCTCGTCGAGTTGTGTGCCGATCTTCTGCAGCACCTGGTGGACCGTGCGCACTGTGATGGGCTTGAGCAGGTATTCGGCGACTCCCAATTCGATCGCCCGTTGGGCGTAGGCGAATTCGTCATGACCACTCAGGATCACGATCTTGACCCACGGCATGCGTTCGCGGACGAAACGACTGAGCTGCAGGCCGTCCACGAACGGCATCTTGATGTCCGTGATCAGCACATCTGGATGGAGGGCCTGCAACATCGGCAGAGCCGTCTCACCGTCGGACGCTTCGCCACAGAATTCGAAGCCATTCCCGCGCCAGTCGACAGTGTCGCGGATGCCTTCGCGCGTGACATCTTCGTCTTCTACGAAAAAGACCTTGTAGGGCATGCCTGACTCCCTGGGCCGCACCCCGAACACAGGTGTGAGCCCGGTCATCTGGAGTCGATCCTAGCCAACCTGGGCGGGCGCGTCAACGTGACAACCGGCTCTGGCGTCCGAGGCGGCCATCGCTCAGGTGATCTCCAGAACAGCCGGTCGGGAAAGGTGCCGGCCCTGGACCGTCGTCTCGATCATCGGCCAATTGGGTATGGCAGTCAGGATCTCGGGCTGGTCGGCGCCGACCAGGATCGTGTCCTCAGACTTCGCGCCCGTGATCGACGGGTTCCAGGCGTAGGCCTGGCCGATGGAGACTCGCTCGGTGGCTGTGGGCGTCGCCACGATCTCGCGCGGCTCGTATCCCGCCGGGCCGCCTTGATGGTGCAGCTTCCACTCATCCGGGAAGCCTTCAGCGGCGTAAGCCCGCATCCCGACGTGGAAGACGTCACCGAGCATCGCGCCGGGCCGGGTCGCGGCGATCAAGGCTGCGTCGATGCGAGCCACCGACTCGATCTTACGACGCAGGTCCGCCGGAAGGCTGCCGAAGTAGACCAGGCGCGTGATGGAGCATACCAGCCCGCGCTGGCGGCCGCACAGCACCAGCATCGCGTAGCGATCCAGCACTTTGTCTTTGGGCACGGGGTGGCGGAAGTTGAAGATGCGCTCGTCGGTCGCGATCAGGTTGACGATCGCCTGAGCGCCGCGGCGCTCGGCTTCGTAGGCCAGGCGTCCGGCGATCTCGTGCTCGTTCTGGCCGGGTCGCACTGTTTGGATCGCGGCGCCCATGGCCTCGGCGCACAGGCCGCCCAGGGTCCGGAACCGATCGCTTTCCTCGGGGGTGAGGTTGGCGCGCAGGCGAGCGAGCGCGGCCGACAGATCGGTTGCACCTGCGTCTATGCCGTCGGCCCCGAGGGTGAGCCCGCGAGTCAATGACGCCACCGAGTCGCTCGCGTCATGCCAGGGGGCAACGACCAGCTCCCAGCCCAGTTCGCCGAGTTTCTCCTCCTGCGTCAGGCGTGGCGCTTCAATCGTGTTCGTGACCGCATAACGCCCGGTGGGCGTCACAACCAGCGCGGCGATGCCGGTGCTGTCGGCGGTGTTCACATGGACGTCAACGCCACTCGTAATCCAGGCGATGTTGCTGACCCGGCGCAGGACCAGCGCGTTGAGGCCGTGAACGGCGAGCAGTTCCTGCAGGCGACTGAGCTTGAGATCCCGTTCGTTCACGGCTTCGCTCCCTTGCCAGACCCGGCCGATGAGTTCGCAGCGAGTCGGTCACTCAAGGCCAGAAGGCGGTTCGGCCGTGCCTCACTGCATTGGAATATCGTGGAACAGGCACATGTTATCGTTCCCGTGAACGATAACAGCCAGGATTGTAATCCTTTTGGACCAGCCCGACAAGATCACTGAAACTATGTAGCGAGAGGAGGGCAGGACATGAAGAAGAGTGTTGGGTGAGCCAGTGCCCGCGACGGATCAGCCCTCGCCTCTGACGCGTTCACGGCGCGCGATCTCGGCGTCGCTGGCGCCATCGGGTTCGGCCGAGAACATCGGGGCCACGCCCGTGGGCTCATAGGTGGCGATCACGACGCCGGTCGCTGATACCACACTGCTCACGAGTCTCAGACCGCCAGCAGAAGTCCCCGCACCAAACAGTCGTTTGCCCTTACCCAACACGATCGGGAATGTCTGGATGATCAGGCGATCGATGAGGCCGACCGGCAGCAACTGCGGGTAGAGCGTCGTGCTGCCCTGGATCAGGAGGTCCGGGCCGTCGGTCGCCTTCAGAGCCGCGACGGCATCGATCCCGGGCAGCCTGTGGCTGTTCGCCCAGTCGAGGTGAGCCTCACTGTGCGAGAGCACGTGCTTGGTGGCCGCATTGAAACGTGAAGCGATGGGATTGCTGTCTGGGCGGTAAGGCCAGTAGGCGGCAAAGATGTCATAGGTCTTGCGCCCGAGGAGCAGATCGTAGGGAGCGCCGAGGAGATAACCGATCACGGCGTTGCTCGTCGTGTCATCGGTGAAGGCGCCAACCCAGCCACCGAGATCGAAGCCGCCGGCGCGATCCTCTTCCGGTCGTCCGGGGGATTGCATCACGCCGTCGAGTGACTGAAACACCGCGCCCATGATCTTTCGCATTTGACGAGACTCCCTGTCACAACACCACGAGGGGTGCCCTGCCCCAGAAGTGAGTTGGTCTACTAGGCCGCGCGCAGGTGTCTACGAATCGTGTCAGCGCGATCGGCTCTACCGCGCCGCTCATTCACCGCCAGCTGCAGATCGAGCGGCGGCACCTTCACCTCAGCGCCGCGCCACCTAACGGTCTCAAGCCGGGAGAGGGCCGTTGGTCCGAAGTCGCTGAGCTCGGGCATGTCGGCGCGCGCGTTCACGCCGCCGACCCACTCCAGCCGACCGCCGAGAAAAGCACGGCCAAACGACTGCCAGATCCATCCTTCCGACCGCTGGAGAGGCTCGATCCTGTGGTCGCGCAGCAACTCCTCCAGACGTTCGGCGCCTTCAGCGCTGGTCACGAGATCGACATCGCCAGGCGCGACGTCGAGGCCGCGCACGGCCAGGGCCGCGCTTCCGACCAGGCACCAGTCGACGGCGTGGGAGCCGAGGATCTCGAGGAAGCGCTCCAAGGTCCGGTCCCAACGCACCGGATCCTGACCGGCCGCCTGTCGAACCATCTCCTCGGCCGAGCGCTCAAAGTGGCGAAAGATCCGGTTGAGGTCAGGCGTATCGGATGCGAACTGCTTCGAGAACCCGTCCGCAACCGGAAGATAGTAGAGGCCTCGCAGCGCCTCGTGATAGATCGGGTCAGCGTCGGCGATTACGAACGAGGTTGTGATGCCGTCTGTTTTGAGTAGCGTTCTCATCGGATTTCGGCCGTGTGGTCGGCCTGCTCGCTGGCGTTCGACGAAGCCTGGCCGAGCTCGAGGATCACGATCGGAATGTGTCGCCCGTGGATCCTGTTCTTGTAGGCGGCATAGCCCCGATAGGTGGCGACACCGGCCTGCCAGAAGCGTTCGTACTCGGCGGCTGTGGCTTCATGTGCTCGATAGTCTTGTTGCCTTCCGGCCATTGTGCCGCGCACGTGGGGATAGGCCTTGAGGTTGTGATACCAGGATGGAAGGCGGCTTCGCCCCCAGTTGGTCGCGATGAGCGCGATCCGATCTGGCTCCGCTTCGATCTGGACGTAGATCAGGGGCGCGGTCCGGCGCAGCCCGGTGCGAGCGCCCTTCATCTCGACCACCATGATCGGCAGGCCAGCCAGGATATTAGCCGCCGTCATCCGCCCGGCCGATAGTCGCAAGACAAGCCGATCCAATGGGTGCATGACGCGCGACAGCAGCCAGGCGCCCCCGGTCGTGGACGCCACGCGTTGCGCGAATGAATGAAAAGCCGAGTACCGCTGCCTCATATCGATGCCTGACCAGACTCTCGTTGCCGCACGTCCGCGACGGATGCGGTCCGGTCTGCCCTGAAATCACCACCGGGGCAGGCGGGCCTTGTGAACCGCTGTGCCCGCCCCCGGTTATAGCGCAGAACCGCGCCTGGCGTTGTGATCAACGGCGAATGGCGCGTGGAGGGGTGTTTTCTCAGGATTCTGGCCGCGGATCTCGAGGATTTCCCGGATTCAGCTGACCCTGACATCCATCCGTGCTCCGCGCGGGTCAAGCGGCCCGCTTCGCATCGTGTCATTGCCTGAGTGGACCGAACGGGTTCAGGAGCAGCTTGCGCTGATCATTGCCCGTCGTCGTCGAGGAACAGAGATACAGGCGCTTCAACGGCCAGGACCTGGAATGGGAAGCACCGTTCGAGGCCGTCCAGGTCGACCAGTGCTTTCAGGTTCGCGTCAAAGGTCTGCACCAGCGCGGGTCGGGTCTCTCCGTGTCGATCCAGGAACTGCCCCCAAAGCGGCAGGTAGCGAAAACTACCCGGCAACACGCGCGCAGTGGAGATGTACGCGCGTGGGAACAGCCGGCAGTATGCGTCGAGGTTGTAGAGCCAGGAGGCTTCAACCACCCGCGTCGTTTCGGGCATGATCTGGCGGACGTGCTGCATGAGTGCTCTGAGTTCCGCCCGACGTTGGTCGGCAAGCCCACAGCTCAGCGACGATTGATCCGACGCCCCCTTATTTTGGAAGTGAAGTCGAATGCGGTCTTGGCCAGGGGTGTGTAACTGAAGCACCCGAACTCGGGCCCGGCCCTTATCGCAGCCGACGCCGCGTCCTGGAGCCTGTAATAGTCGTAGGTCCACTGGCGCGGATCGGTTGACTCTTCGAGGCCCCGAAGATAGGCGCGCCAGACGGGATTGTCCGGCATGAAGTCGCGGCCGCAACCGAAGCGGATATACAGATTGGTGTACTCGAGCAACGCCTGCGAGATCGGTATACCGCCGAGCGCCACGACTTTCTCGGCGAGCCGCCATTGCAGGTCAAAGAACGTTCGAGCGTACGGCATCGACTGCCTCTCAGGCAACTGGCGTCAACATCGCCAGGTAGTCGCCGTCGGGTGCCCGATCAACGATTTGGAAAGACCAACCGTGTCGACTCGCGTAATCGCAGAAAGTCTCCGGGTCGACGTTGAGCCAACCGAAAGCCGGGCCTGCCGTCCCTCGGTAGGAAAAGCGCATCCGGACTTCGCCGCCGTATCGTCCCTGCCGCCGATTAGTCTCCCGATAAGCCGTGTGGATGGGATCCTGGATTGAGCGAATGTCGAACGAGTCCACCAGAACCTGGCCGCCCAGCCCGATCAGGCGCTTCGCCTGGCGAAGGAAGCGATCCAGTCCTCGCAGATCCTGCACCAATCCAATGCCGTGCATCAGCAGCAACCCGGTATCGAAGTCGCCACCGGTCAGATCCAGGACATCGATCCGCAGGACCTGCCGAACTCCACGCTCTGCCATGACGTTGATGGCTGGCTGACAGACATCGATGGCCAGAACGTCGATCCCGCGTTCCTGGAGGACGAGACTGTGGCAACCCGCTCCGGCCCCGACATCCAGAACCCTTCCCCGGCACAGGTCGATCGCCTGTCTTTCAAGTGCCGAGAACTCGGGCCACTCTCGAAAGTACTCGCGGACCGTCATCCGGTCGGCATACCCATCGTCCCGAAGGAGGTCGCAGGCAACTGAGTGAGCGCCTCGCTGGTAATCCTACAACGCACGCCCGAAAGGTTCCATCGCCTGTGGATCCATAACCCCGCCTGCTTTCCACTGCCTGAACCGTCAGCGAGCAGCCTCGGCCGTTGGCAATAGGCGCTGCCCATCAAGGAACCAGGCTCTTCCTGTAGGGTAGCCCCGACTCTCGGGTTCGACCCGGGCCGGCGGAACGCCTACACCGTTCGGGCGGCCTGACGCAGGAGAGTCGCGCACGCACGTTCGTCAAACCCTGCGAGGTCGTGAACCTTCACATGCCTGACGTACTGGCCCTTGCCCACCAGGATACCGCGGGGATCCTTCAACGCGGAGCCTCTGAAGAAACCAAATTGCACATGATCGGGTGCAGAGTACACATACGCGACTGGCCCGTTCGGCCCGATCCAGCATCCATTGCCCCACTTCACGGCCTCGGTCAGGCCGGGCGTCACACGTTTCACGAACGCCCGCAATGCGCGGATGATCGCGCGATTGTGAGGAGCCTGATCGGCCTCGTAGGCATCGAAGCTGGCATACATCTTCATCTTGGGCATGGTCGGTCTCCTCCTGGCCTGTCACGCATTCGCTTGGCCATGAGCGCGGCGGCCTGTGCGAGCGCGCCTGTAACACACCGGGCTGCGGATAACGCGGATCGAGCACATGGGATCGCCCCGCGCGGACGCCATCGGATCCGGAACCCACTCAGAGCGTTGACAACATCAGCGGCATTCGTTGCCAGAGTCGCTCACCGAAGACGGGCCGGGCAACCCTGCCGATCCTGACGCAACTGAAAAGAGCGTATCATCCCTTTCGCGAAAGGATACGGCTCGACGGTCATGAAGATCCTCCTCGATCACCACGCTCTGCGCGTCAGTCAGGAGATGCCACCGACCTCGCCCGAGGCTCGCCCGGTTTGGATCACGCCCCAGATCGTGCCCCCCGCGCCCGAAGTCACGGCCTACCGGTTGCGCTTTGCCTTGCCAGGGGCGACGACCCTGCGTGCGCACCTGAGTGCCGACGAGCGCTACCGTTTTTTCGCTGACGGCCAGGAGATTGGGCGCGGACCGGAACGCGGATCCGCCCAGATCTGGTTCTATGACACCTACGACCTTGACCTCGCGGCCGGAGACCACGTCTTCGTCGTGCTCGTCTGGCGGCTCGGGGCCATCGGCCCCCTGGCCCAGGTCAGCCTCGACGGCGGCCTGATGCTGCAGGCCGAAGCGCCCTTCGACGCGCTTGTCTCGACCGGGACCGCAGCCTGGGAGACCCGCCCGGTCCCGGGTCTGAGGTTCTCGCGGCCCGGGCCGCACGCGGCCGATGGCGCCTGGTTTGTGGAACCGAATCAGACCACCGACGGTGCCGACTATCCGTGGGGCGTCGAGCACGGCACGGGCGACGGCTGGCGCCCAGCCCGGCCTCGCGACGAGTTCGGCGGCTTTGCTTACGGGTTGCACCCGAGCCACAGGCTCCACCCCGCGACCCTGCCGGCCCAGTTGGCGGCGCCGCGCCCGGGTGGACGTGTGCGGCATGTGGCCGCAGGTGTCTGGCACGACGAGCAGGCTGTCACCGTGGAGGCAGCGGCCCATCAATCCGCTGAAGCGGGCGCATGGCAGGCACTGATGGACGGGCAGTCGCCGCTTGTCATCCCGGCGCGGACGCGTCGCCAGGTGATTGTCGATCTCGACGATTATCTGTGCGCCTATCCGGAACTGATGGTCTCCGGCGGCCGGGGCAGCCGCGTGACCCTGGGCTGGGCCGAAGCCCTGCACCAGGATGCTCACGGCGCCGCCAAAGGGCAACGCGACGAGATGGATGGCCGGACCTTTCTGGCGGTGAGCCGTGACACGTTCCTGCCAGATGGCGGCACGCGACGCGCCTTCGAGCCGCTCTGGTGGCGGGCCGGGCGCTACCTCGAATGCCTGGTCGAGACCGCGGATGAACCGCTGACCATCG
The DNA here is from genome assembly GCA_964480865.1 of uncultured Anaerolineales bacterium. Taxonomy (GTDB): domain Bacteria; phylum Chloroflexota; class Anaerolineae; order Anaerolineales; family UBA6663; genus UBA6663. Next base: position 30,839 of record CAYZRP010000018.1, read on the forward strand.
AAGCGTTTCAACTTCGCGAAACGCGCTATCCGCTCGAGATGGAGAGCCGCTTCACCAGCAGCGACGCGCGCCTCGAGCGCGTCATCCCCGTGGCCTTGCGCGGGCTGCAGATGTGCGCGCATGAGACCTACATGGATTGCCCGTACTACGAGCAACTGATGTACGTGGGCGACACCCGGCTTGAAGCGCTGACGACGTACGCCATCAGCGCCGACGATCGGCTGCCACGCAAGGCCCTTCGGCTCTATGACCTTTCGCGTCTGCCTGAGGGATTCACCCGGGCACGCTATCCGAGCCGCGATGACCAGATCATTCCGCCCTTTTCGCTGTGGTGGATCGGGATGGTGCATGACCACGCCCTGTGGCGCGGCGATCGCGCCTTCATCGCGAGTCTGTTGCCCGGCGTGCGCGCGGTGCTGGATGCATTTCTGGCCGGTGTGGCGGCGGACGACCTCCTGCACGCGCCGCCTGGCTGGAACTTCGCGGATTGGGTGACCGGGTGGCCGATCGGCGTCCCGCCGGACGGCTTCACCGGGATCAGCGGCCTGCTCAACTGGCACCTCGTCTACGCGCTCGGTCTGGCGATCGACCTCGAGAAGTCCGTGGGCGAACCCACACTGGCGCGCCGCTGGGAACGCGCGAAGGACGATCTTGCCCGAGCCGCGCGGACTGCCTTCTGGGATAGAGAACGCGGGCTGTTCGCCGATGACCTGGCGCACGCGCACTTCTCGGAACACACACAGTGTCTGGCGTTGCTTTCTGGCGTCGTGGAAGGCGACGAGTTTGAGCGTGTCGGAACCGCCCTGCTCAACGACGCCGGGCTGACGCGCACGACGATCTACTTCACGCACTACCTTTTCGAGACGTATCGGCTCTTGGGTCGACCGGATGCGTTGTTCGATCGCCTGGGTCTATGGTTCGATCTGCCAGCGCAGGGCTTCAAGACGCCACCGGAGATGCCCGAGCCGACCCGCTCCGATTGCCATGGCTGGGGCGCGCATCCGCTCTATCATTTCTTCGCCACCCTGGCCGGCATACGGCCGGCGTCTTTCGGCTTCGCGAGTGTCGAAGTGGCGCCATTGCCGGGACCGCTCACGAGCCTCTCGACGACGCTGGTTCATCCACGCGGATCGATTGAGGTTTCGCTGGCCTTTGAGGGCGAGCGGCTGCGTGGGCGTATCGCCCTGCCCGATGGCGTCGACGGCACATTGCGCTGGAGAACGCGGACGCTTCCGTTGTACCCGGGCGAGCAGGCGGTCGCGTTGTGACGCTTGGTCGCCAGCCAACCCTGGCGGGCGCCGTGTTGGCACAACGACCCGGACCGGGCGTTGGAGCGCACTCGGTAAGCGAGTATTGATGATGGCAAGCGCGGCGATCTGGAGGCTTTCTTGACGAACCCGCTTGAAGGCAAAACCATCATCTTCCTTGGAAGTTCTGTGACCGCGGGCTCCGCCGCCGAGGATGAGTCGTTTGTGGAAGCTCTGGCCGAGTGGGCTGGCATTATCCCGGTCAAGGAGGCCGTATCGGGAACCACACTTGTCGATCAGGGCGAGATCTCCTACGTTCGTCGCCTGATGACCCTGGACCCGACCCTGCGGGCGGATGCCTTTGTCTGCCAGCTCTCGACCAACGACGCTTCGCAAGATCTGCCGCTGGGGACGATGTCGGACAGCGTCGAGCCGTCGGCATTCGACACGCACACCGTTGCGGGTGCGATCGAGTCCATCATCGCCTATGCGAAGACAACCTGGCAGGCGCCAGTCATCTTCTTCACGAACACCCGATACGACAGCCCGCGTTACGGCCAGATGGTCGACCTGCTCTTGCAGATCCAGAAGAAGTGGGACATCGGCGTCATCGATCTCTGGCACGATCCAGAGATGAACGCGGTCAGCGAGGCCGACCGGGCCCGGTACATGGCCGATGATGTTCATCCTTCCCGCGCCGGTTACCGAGAGTGGTGGACGCCTGTCATCGAAAGACGTCTCTCCCAGCTCCTGGGCAGGTAAGGCTGGCCAATCACAGGAGCGCAGAGGCGCACTCTCGCGATCCCGGTGCGATTGACCGGCGATCGCGCTAACGAAGCCCGAGGCTTTCCACAAAGCCGATGAGGCCCGCCACAAGGCACAGGGCCATCGGCAACAAGAGCATGGCGGCCACCATCAGGCCAGAGACGAGCCCGAGGTTCGCCTGGCGCAAGGTGCTCTCCCGGGGATCCGTCGGGTTGTAGTAGACAAGGGGCGTGGCGCCGAGGCTGTACTCCTGAAGGATCTTCTCGGCCTCCTCGCGCGAGTAGGTATGGCTGTACTCGAAGGCGATGCGCTGACCTTCATACGGGGCGCCCGCGACATTATAGGCGTACCTGACCTCCGGACGCGGCGAACGGGAACGGCCACCCACCCAAACCAGTTCGCTGTGCGTGATCCGACCCGGCGTGCTCAACCACGTCCGGCTTCGGACAGAGGTCCGGCTCGCCTCGACCAGCTTGCGCGCCATCCCGGCGGCCAGCAAGCCGAACGTCAGGCCAAGGCCGATCAGCGCCAGACTGACAAGAACACCCATTGCCTGGTCAGCCATATCCCCTCCGCAAAAGCCCGACGATCGGGCATGGGCTGGCGGTCGATGTCAGCTCGCGTCGTCCGAGACGCCCCCGCGACGAAGCCCCACCTGGGTCTGGGCTGGCACGTCGGCGGCAGCCTGCGCTCAGTCAGTCACCTGCCCCACTGACAGCGCCACCGCTCAACAGATCTCGCCGGTAGAGTCACAGGTACTCATGAGGAGGGACTCAACGACGACGTAGTCGATCTTTTCCGGATTCCGATAGCGAATGCAGCCCTTGCCGATGGACGATGGCGGGAACAGACGGCGGTGCGCATCCAGCACATCCTTTCGCAGGATGTATAGCGCCAGGTTGTTCTTCTGGTTCGCAAAAGCGACCTCGACTTCCCCGTTGCGACTGTAGCACGGCATCCCATACACCATGCCCTCGCGGAAACCCTTCAGATGCTCCTTGCATAGCCGTCGGAGTTTCTTTAGCGCATCCAGACGGCCGGCCGGGATCTCCTTGAGGTAATCGTCAACGGTCTGAGCCTGGCTCTGCATGTGTGTGCTCCTGGATCGAGTCGAACTTCACCTGGGCCCCCGATTATCGCTCGCCTTCGACAAAATCGGTATCTGAGATCGCCTGAACACAGAAAAGAAAACCGCCATCATCCGGCGAGATCTGCTCGCCGGATGATGGCGGTCACACGTATGCGGATCGTCGACGACGACGACTGTGTTCGGACAGCGGGCAAGATCCGGGCTTACCGGGCAGCCTCACGGATCTCGAACTCGGCGGTCACGGGCGCCGCAGCACCCAGCGCCTGGCCACGTGCACTTGGCGAGCACCCGCCGACCGTCAGCCGGAACTTGCCGGTCTCGAGCACCTGCTGGCCGTTCTCGTCGTACAGCATCAACATCTCAGGCGTGATCAGAGTGCTCACAGTCAGGCTCTGACCCGGTTCGAGATGCACACGCTGAAAGCCGACCAGTTGCGAAAGAGGCGCCGGCAACGTGCTCTCGAGCGCACTCACATAGAACTGGACCACTTCATCAGCCGCGACAGCGCCACTGTTCGTGACGGTCACGCTCGCGTTGAAGCCGTCAACGGTCAGAGGAGTCGTCTGAAGATCGCTGTACGCGAAGGTCGTGTACGACAACCCGAAGCCGAAGGGGAAGAGCGGATCGGCCGTCATGTACCGGTAGGTGCGGCCCGTCATGTTGTAGTCGTCAAAGGGCGGGAGCTGATCGAGCGACTCGGGGAAGGTCAGCGGCAAGCGGCCGGCAGGCGAGGCGTCGCCGAACAACACATCGGCCACGGCGCGTCCGCCTTCCATGCCCGGGTACCAGACGAAGACCGCCGCGTCGACGTACTCCATCACTTCGCCGAGCGCGATCGGGCTGCCACCCGTCACCACCAGCACGATCTTCGCGCCATGGACGGCCAGTTCCTTGATGAACGCGATCTGGTTGGCCGGGAGCGAGATGTCGGCGCGATCGCCGTTGAGCGGCGTGAGGAGCGACTCGCCCTCTTCGCCCTCGAAGTGCGGCGTCAGGCCGACGCACACGATCGAGACATCCGACGCCTGAGCCATGACAGGCGCCCAGGAGTGCTCAATGGCGCGCGGTTGGTTGAGCAACGCCCCGCTGTGGTACTCCATCACGATGCCTTCGGGGATGCGCCCGGTGATGCCCTCGAGCAGGGTCGTCATCTGGTTGTTGAAGCCGTAGTAGTTACCGAGCAGGGCTTCCAGGCTGGTGGCCGTCGGGCCCGTAACCAGGATCCGGCGCGTCGATGGTTTGATCGGCAGGATGTTGTTCTTGTTCTTGAGCAGGACGACCGACTCAACCGCCGCCTGGTAGGCCAGCTGGCGATGCTCGTCGCAGGCGACGACCTCCAGGCCGATCGAAGCAAACGGCACAGACTCCTCGGGGTCGAACATGCCGAGCTTGAAGCGCGTGCCAAGCGTCCGGGCCAACGCCCGATCGACATCCGCCTCGGTGATCAGACCGCGCGCAAGCGCTTCGGGGATTTCGTCGTAGACCTGGTCGCAGCCGATGTCGCAGCCGCGCTTGAGCGCCAGCGCCACGGTCTCGGCCGCGTCCTTGGTGACCTTGTGGTTGAGGTGGATGTCCGTCAACGCCCCGCAGTCCGACACCACATGCCCTTCGAAACCCCACTCGCCGCGCAGGATCTCCTCGAGCAGGAGTTGGCTGGCGTTGCAGGGCTCGCCCAACGTGCGGTTGTAGGCGCCCATGACGGCTTCGACCTTGGCGTCGACCACGAGTTTTTTGAAGGCCGGCAGATAGGTCTCGTATAGATCGCGCTTCGAAACGACGGCGTCGAACGTGTGCCGATCGCGCTCAGGACCCGAGTGGACGGCGTAGTGCTTGGCGCAGGCCGCTGCCTTGAGGTACGTGGGATGGTCGCCCTGCAGGCCCTTGACAAACTCGGCCGCCATCTCGCCGGTCAGGAACGGGTCCTCGCCCCAGGTCTCCTGGCCACGGCCCCAGCGCGGGTCGCGGAAGATGTTGACGTTCGGCGACCAGAAGGTCAGACCCTGATAGAGATCATTACGGCCATTGCGGCGCAGGGCCGCATGGTACTTGGCGCGCCCCTCGTCGCCGATCGCATCGCCGATCTTATGGATCAGGTCCTTGTCCCAGGTCGCCGCCATGCCGATGGCCTGCGGGAAGACGGTGGCCCGGCCGTTGCGAGCGACGCCGTGCAGCGCTTCGCTCCAGAAGTTGTAGGCCGGGATGCCCAGACGCGGAACGCCCTGCGTCGGGTGGTTCATCATCGCAACCTTCTCCGCAAGCGTCAGCTGGGAGAGCAGATCCTCCACGCGTTTCGCCAGCGGAAGGTTGGTGTCGAGGTAAGCAGGGGTCGTCATAGCAGGTCCTTTATCGGATGAAGGCCGATGAGGATCGACACAGGCTCAATGCTCATCCAGCCCAGTGTATTCGAACCAGTCAAAGTCCGCCGTATTAGCGCTCGGTTGCCCGTTGCTGCTGGCGTACATCCCGAGGTAGGCGCCGACAAAGCCTCCGGCATAGGACGTGCTCAGCAGACGCCCGTCCACGCCCTCGGCCAGCGGCCGCCAGGCCTCCAACTCGGTGGCAACGTAGAAGCTGTAGGCCTGGCCGTCCGCTTCCACTTTGAGGTAGAAGCGCTCGCCCTCGATCGGGAGCTCGGCCAGCAACGTCTCAGTGCCCGTGAGGATCGGCAACAACTGCGGATTGGGCTCCGACGTGGCGCGTCGCTCGAGGCGAACGGTCGGGGTCGCGCCGCCAGTCACCACAAAGCGGAGATGATACTCGTTGTTCTGCAGCAAGACCAGCCCCGCGCACTCATTCGCCTGTTCTGATTTGAACTCGAGCGCCGCGCGGGCCGTGAAGCTCATATGCTGTTGGCGTCGGCCGACGAAGCTCGGGTTGGCCCTGTCAGACAGCCGTTCCGGCCGCAGCTGCAGCCGCAGGTACCCGGGCCGAGCGCTCAGGCTCCAGAACGCCTCGCGCGGCGTCCGCAGGAAGTTCCATTGGAGCGCGAGCGTGGACGCTTCGAAGTGATCGCAGGCCGGCAAAGCGGGCCAGATGTGCGCCGGCAGGTTCGGGGCAGTGTCGACTAACTCAACCCGACCCACGCCTGGTGCCACCACCGGCCAGCCTTCTTCCCAGCGCACCGGAACCAGAAAGGTCTCGCGGCCGAGGTTGTAGAAGTAGCCGCCGTACGGCCGCATGGCCAGCAGGACCATCCACCAATCGCCGTTCTGAGTCTCGAAGAGATCCGCGTGTCCGGTGCCCACGATCGGATGATCCAGCCCAAGATGTCGATGGGTCACGATCGGGTTGCGTTTATTGCCTTCATACGGCCCGTCGACCCTGGCGCTGCGCGCGATGGTCACGGCGTGGTCGTGCGACGTCCCACCCTCGGCGATCATCAGATAGTAGAGGCCGTTGACCTTGTAGAGGTGCGGCGCCTCGGCGTGCACACCGGTCCTGAGCGCCCCGGCCCACAACGCGACAGTGTCGCCGACGAGGGTCATCGTCTGCAGGTCGAGTTCCTGAAGCCAGATCTCGCGATGCCCTTCGAACTCCGTGACGGCCGGGATGCGGTTGCCCGTGTACCAGACGCGGCCATCGTCATCGAAGAACAGGGAGGGGTCGATCCCGGGAGCGCCCTCGAGCCAGTACGGCTCGGACCAGGGCCCGGCCGGGTCGGTCGCCGTCACGATGAAGTTGCCAGACTTCGACGTGCCGTCCACCAGGGTGTTGATCACGTAGAACGTGCCCTTGTGATAGCGGATCGTCGGCGCGTACAACCCGCCCGACGCGCGCACGCCGTCAAGCGGCAGCTGCGACGGTCGATCGAGGACGTGGCCGATCTGGCGCCAGTGGACCAGGTCGCGGCTGTGGAAGATCGGCAGACCCGGGAAGTACTCGAAGGTGGAGTTCACCAGGTAATAGTCGTCGCCCACCCGACAGACCGACGGGTCGGGATAGAAGCCCGGCAAGATCGGATTGCGATACGTTCCAGACATTCGGCCAGCTCCCTTCATGGAAGACGGACAGGCTCAAAGAACCCGGGGCGCCGCAGCAACGACGGTTTCGGGTTCACCAGGACCGCCTCAACGCGCCAGTTGAGCCTGAGCGCGCGAGATCGTCGGCCGGAGGATCAGGCAGCCTTGCGGTCGCCCTGACCTTCCGAATACAGGTGGCACTTAACCTGCACGCCTTCGACCAGGATATCGGCGGGCACAACGCCACGGCAGATCTCCATGACGTCCGGGCAACGGCCCGCGAAACGGCACCCCCGGCGGAGATATTCCTCTTGTTCAAGCTCAGACAATGAGACCGTGGTCGTCCAGCGCTTGGTCGGATCGGCCTGCGGAATGGAGTCGCGCAGGAGCTTCGAGTACGGGTGCCGCGGATTCATCAGCACCTGATCCACGGTGCCCATCTCGATGATGTTGCCGCGGAACATGATCGCAATCCGATCGCCGACGTAGTAGGCCGTCGCCAGGTCGTGCGTGATGTACAGGATGCTCACACCCAGTTCGTCGCGCAGCTTCTTGAACAGGTTGACGATCGACATGCGCAGCGAGGCGTCGACCATCGAGACCGGCTCATCCGCGACGATCAACTTCGGATCCGTCACGAGCGCCCGCGCGATCGAGATGCGCTGGAGCTGCCCACCCGAGAACTCGTTGGGGTACTTGCCCGCGAACTCCTTGTAGGTCAGGCCGACGAGGCGCAGCTTCTGGTCAATGCGCTCGATCTCTTCTTTCTTGTTTGCGGCCAGCCGGTAGTTCTGCACGGTCTCATGGAAGTACGAATCGACCGTTCGCAGCGGATTGAAGGTGCTGAAAGGATCCTGAAAGATCGCCTGCACACCTTCCGTGACCCAGACCTTCTCCTTGCGACTCTGCGGCTTGCCGTTGTGCAGGATCGTGCCCGAGGTGGCCTCCTCGAAGCCCAGGACGATCTTGGCCGTCGTCGTCTTGCCGCAGCCGCTCTCACCCGCCAACGTGAAGATCTCGGCCGGCTTGATGTAAAACGTGACACGATCTGCGGCTGTCAGGACGATACGGGCCAGGACGCTGCCTTGCGAGTACCGTTTGGTCAGGTCGTTGACCTCGAGGAGTTTATCCATTGGAGCCTTCTCCAATCAGCCAGCAGGCGACCTTGTGGTTCTCGTTGGGATGAGAGAAACCAGGCATTTGCTGACGACAGACGTCTTTGACATGCGGGCAGCGCGGGTGGAACGGGCACCCCGGCGGCAGGTCGGCCAGAGACGGCGGGCTGCCGGGCACACTGGTGCGCACGTTCTTGTCACCGAACTTGGGCAATGAGTTGATCAGGAATTGGGTGTAGGGGTGCAGCGGCTCGCGGAAGATCTCGCCAGTCGGCCCTTCTTCGACGATCTTGCCTGCGTACATGATGCCGATCCGGTCGGCGATATTGGCATGGACGCCCATATCGTGTGTGACCAGGATGATGGTGTTCTGCAGATCGCGCTGGATCGTCGTCAGCATCTGGATCGCGCCACGCTGCACCACCACGTCCAGCGCTGTGGTCGGCTCATCGCCGATCATGATCCGCGGCCTGAGCAGCGAGGCCAACGCGATCGTCACACGCTGACGCATCCCGCCGGAGAGCTGGTGCGGATAAAGATCCAGCACATTGGCCGGCAGACCCAGCAACTGGATCTGTTGGCGCGCCAGCTCAAACGTTTCGGCCCGGCTCTGGCCTTTGCGATGGCTGCTGACGAAATCCTCGTAAGCCTCTTTGAGCTTGAGCACCGGGTTGAAGACGCTCATCGAGCCCTGCGGGATGTAGGCGATGTACTCCATCCGCAACTGCCGCATCTCGTCGGGGCTCAATTGGGCCGCGTCGACTTCACGCCCGTCGGTCAGGAGGTACACGATCTTTCCGCCCACAAGGCGCATGGGCGGGACGAAGTCGTTGAACAGCGCCTTGAGCAATGTCGTCTTGCCGCAACCGCTCTCGCCGGCGATGCCGTAGATCTCGTTCTCGTAGATCGTCACGCTGACATCGTTGACGGCCTTGACGACCTTCTGCGTGCCTTGCATGTCCAGGAGGTAATAGGCCTGGAGCTTCTCCGTCCGGAGAATGGCTTTCTTCTTCGTGGGTGTGGCTGCATCCATGGCGCTACGCTCCGACCCGCTGGATGCGCGTGCGCGGATCCAGATACTCGCTGATACTCACCGACAGCCAATACAGGGCGATGAACAGGAAGAGCGATAGGACCACCGGCGTCAGCACCCAGTACCAGCGCCCCAGCAAGATCGCCTGGTAGGTGATGGCCCAGTTGAGCATCGTCCCCAGCGTGGGAATGGTGAGATTGACCAGCCCGAGGAACGCCAGTGTGATCTCCAACCCGATCGCGAACGCGATGTTGTTGATCAGGGTCGAGAAGATCAGGGGCGTCGCAAAGGGCAGGTATTCCTTGAGCACGAGGCTTACCGTCCCAGAGCCTGAGAGGATGGCCGTCTTTGTGAACTCGCGTTCGCGCAGGCTGAGGATCATGGATCGGATAAGGCGCGCGTCCCAGGGCCAACTCAACAGCGAAAGCATCAACCCGAGCAGGGCCAGGTTCATGTATTCGCGCAGCAGCATCGCCAGGAGCACGAAGACCAGGAAGATCGGGATCACGAGCAGACCATCGCTGATGAACATCAACACCCGATCCGTATTGCCGCCGATGTAACCGGCGACCATGCCGACCAGGATGGCGATGATGCGCGACACAAAGCCCGCGATGAGCGAGATGATCAACGAGTTGCGCACCGCGAAAGTCGCCTGCCAGAAGATATCCTGCCCGTTCGAATCGGTGCCCAGCAAGTACTGGCCCGACGGCGGCATATCTCGCGGGACGACGTTCCAGAGCGTCGGATCAAAGGGCGATGCAAACGACAGCAGCGCCAGGATCACGATGAAGACCAGGACCATGAAACTGAAGACGAATCGATAGTCCTTGAATAAGTCTCTGAAGACTTTCACGTGTTCGACTCCTTAGTAGTACCTGACCCGCGGGTCGAACAACGGGTACGCCAGGTCGACAAGCAGGATCGCTGTCGTGATCCCCACGATCGAGAAGATCGTAATCCCCATGATCAGGTTGTAGTCCGCCCGGATGATGGAGTTGTAAAGCAACATGCCGACGCCCGGGTAGCCGTACACGATCTCGGTGATCAGGGCGCCGCTGAAGATCTGACCCAGCGAAAGCGCCAGGCCCGTGATCTGCGGGAGCAACGCATTGCGGATCACGTACTTGGTGACAATGCGGTCTTCCGTGACGCCACTGAGCTTGGCGTACTGAACGAAGCTCTCGGCATTCACGTTCTGCACGATCAACTTCATCGTCTGGAACGTGACAGCCCCGCCCAGGAGCGTCAGCGAGAGAGCGGGCAGGAACGCGTGCCAGAGGACGTCTTTGATATACGGCCAGGTCAGGGCGGGTCTGGCGCCGATCGAGGCGCCGCCGGTAATCGGGAACCAGCGAACCACCCAGCCAAACACAAGAATCAAGGCGAAAGCGAAGATGTAATAGGGCAGCGGACGGATGATCATCGCTACTGCATCGAGGGTCCGAGCCCAGGTCTTCTTGGAATAATAGCCTGCCAGCCCGCCGATGACGTTCCCCAGCACGGTCGTCAGGGCCGTCGTCGTCAGCAGCAGCCCGAGCGTCCAGGGCATGGCGTTGGCAATCAGATCGTTCACGCGCGCCGGATAATTGAAAAACGAGACGCCGAAATCGCCCCGAAACAGCCGGCCCCAGAAGGCCCAGTATTGGTCGAGCCAGGAGCCTTGCAGCCCATACATCTCGGTCAGGTCGGCGATCATGCCGTCCATTGCGCCAGGCTCGAGCGTCGAGCCACGCGCGCGCATCACGTCGATCATGGCCGTCACGGGGTCGGTGGGCAGCACACGCGGAATCAGGAAGACCGCCGTGATGCCCAGCCAGATGACCAGGACGTACTGGATCAGTCGAGGGATGAGATACCGCTTCAGAAACGTCATGGCGCCTACCTCATGTGAAGTGAAAACACATCCTACGATGCTCAAGCACGGCGTTCCGGCCGATCACCGCTGGACGTCTGGCCGCCGGGCCCCGGCGCAATCTGGGCGGGCAGTTGGCCCGCCCAGATTACCAGAGCACGGACAGTATGCTTAGTTCCCGGTGGGTGTCAGGAACGGCGTGAAGTACTTGAAGTTGGGCCAGTGGGTGTAGGGCGCGTTGTAGGGATTCTCGCTACCGGGCCAGTTGGTCCAGTATTGCTGATCCCAACCCACGAAGCCGATGTACCCGTAGGTCGGGACGCCAGGCATGTACTTGACGGCCTCCTTGAGGCCTTCAATGCCCACCGCCACCACCTTCTCGGTATCGAACGGATCGGTCTCGCGCAGCCGCTTGATGATGTCGTCCATCTCAGGCGTCGACCAGCGTGAGTTGTAGCTGGCCTGATTGCGCTCGCCCACGGGCTTGAGGTAGGCGGAGTTCCAATCGTCGAGCACGCGGTACAGGTCAGGGCCGGCGCCCCAGGGCTCGCGCCCGGGCCAGACGCCGTAGATGTCGAAGTCGCCGGTGGCGGTCAGGTCGGCCGCTGTCTCGGTGTTGAGGACCTCGGCATTGATGCCGAACTTCTTCCACTGCTGCACGGCCGCAAGGGCGTTGCGCGCCTCATGGTTGGTGAGGACAGTGCCCGCCATGAACACGATCTTCCAGGGCTTGCCGTCGGGCAGCAGCCACTGGCCGTTCGCGTCCTTCGAGAAGCCGTTCTTCTCGAGCAGCTTGGTGGCGATCTCCGGCGCGAACTTGTACCAGCCCAGGCCGAAGGCCGTCTCGAGGAACTCGGGCGTTTCGGGGAAGACGTAGCCGCGGCTTCGGGCGGAGGCCGCCAGGCGCGCGGGCACATCCGGGTCGTACGGCGCGAAAGTCTCGCCGTCACCGACGTCGATGGTGAACGACTTCAGCCAGTCCTGCATCGGCTCATGGTACAGCTTGGGATAGGGTCCCAGATGCGGGATGTGGATCGGGCTGACGGTGCCGGTGGTGTCCACCGCAATGCTCATGAACTCGACGATCTCGATCGCCAGCAACAATGCCCAGCGGACATCCAGCTTGTCGAACGGAGCCCGCGCCGTGTTGAACACGATGCCGGTGATGGCCGGGTCGTTGTTGACCACGAACGGGAACGTCGGTTGATAGGCACGCGACGTCGACGACTGCGCCAGGAGCGCCTTGAGGCCGTCGGCCGAGAGCTCGGCCACGTCCAGCTCGTGCGTCAACTGCGCCAGGATCTGAGCGCCTTCGTTGTCGAAGGCCTGGATGATGATGTACTTGGGCTTGGGCTCGCCGTACAGGATGCCGGTCGGGCTCTTGGCCCAGTCTTCGCGCTTTTCCCAGGCCGTCCAGAAGCCCTGGGGATCATAGCTATGGACCTTGTACGGGCCACAGCCGACGTACGGGTTGAAGGCGAACTGAACCGGATCGGTTTCCTTCTCGAAGATGTGCTTGGGCATGATGCGCGTGCAGCCCCAGCGATCGAGGAAGGTGGTGTGGAACCGGGAGTTGGCCTGCTTCAGTTCGAACTTGACCGTGTGTTCGTCGACGGCTGTCACAGAGGCCACGTTGTCGACGAAGAAGCTGTGGCCGTTGAGACCATCGTACTTCTGCAGGGTCTCGACCGTGAAGACCACATCGTCGGCGGTGAAGGGCACACCGTCGTTCCAGGCGACGCCCTGGCGCAGCGGGACTGTCAGGCTTGTGAAGTCGGCGCTGTAGGTCGGGTCACCGTCCGCCAGACCATTGACGATCTGGCCGGTGGCGAAGTCGACCGACCACATGGCCTCGTCGGCCAGGTTCTGCAGGCCGCGGTCCTGCCACTTCCAACCCACCCAAAGATTCATGTTGTCGGGGGTGCCGACACGGCCGGTGAGTTGGCGAACGATCAGGGTTTCGCGGCGCGGGAACGTCCCCAACACATCCGGCAATGCCTCCTGGACGACCGGTGGCGGTGTGGAGGTCACTTCACGGATAACGTCAACTTCCTGGGTTTGGATGACGGTGATCGTCTCCGGGGTCGACGCACTGGGCGTCGCCGGCGTTCCACACGACACGAGCACGATACCGCCCGTGGTGGTGGTCAACAGCTTCATGAAATCGCGGCGACTCATTCGTTGAGACATCTCTGCCTCCTTGGGCTAACTGAACGAAGTACATGATTAGGTCGATCGCATCCCGTGTCGGTGTGAATTCAAGGCTGTGGCAATAGGCTACCTCCCGGCTTGTGCCCGGAACGCATCATCCTGTGACGACCGATGGCGCACCGTCGGGTTCCGGTGACGAATAAGGGGACGCGGGCGCGCAGGAACCCCGGATGACAAGTTCTGTCGGAACTTTCAGGAGATGGGGTCCACCGGCAGAGCTCGCGGGCAGGGGCTGCCCCGCCACCAGCTTCACCAGAATTTCCATGGCCATGGCGCCCATCTTCTCAACGGACTGATCGACGGTGGTCAGCGGCGGGAACACAAAGGCAGACTCGCGCAAATTGTCGAACCCGACCACCGATAGATCCTGCGGGATCCGCAGACCGAACTCCGCTGCGACCTGATAGACCGCTATGGCCGTCATGTCGTTGGCGGCGAAGATCGCTGTCGGACGATCAGGGAGCGATAGCAGCTTGCGGGCACACGGAACTGCGGTCGGAGTCGAGAAATCACCGATCTCGATCAGTTCTTCATCCACGGGAAGCCCGGCAGCCACCAGCGCCTCCTTGTAGCCTTGCAAGCGTTGGATCGAGCTGATCAACTCCTGTCGGCCGGAGATGTGACCAATGCGACGGTGGCCCAGGCTGATCAGGTAGTCGACGGCCGTGAGCGCGCCCTCGCGGTTGGTCGCGATGATGGCGGGATAAACCGGATTGTCGTTGTTCGGGTCGATGATCACCAACGGGGCATCGGTCGAGAACTGAGTGGCGGTCGGCGTCACCACGATGACGCCATCGGCGATGCTGCCATTCAGCAGGGCCACGGAAGATCGCTCATGCACGGCGATGTTCTCGCGCTCCAACACGCCGCTGGTGTAGATGATCAGGTTCTTGTCGAGGAGCGCGATGGCGCGGTTTACGCCGCGCAAGATCTCCTGGCAATAGTGCGACGCCACTTCGGGGATGATCAGACCGATCACGTTCGTCTGGCGGCTTCGCATCCCGCGCGCGGCCAGGCTGGAGGCATATCCCAGATCCTGGACGATCGACATAACCTTCTGACTGGTCTCTTCGGATACGTCCAATCGGTTATTGAGGACACGAGAAACGGTAGTTACCGAAACGCCGGATCGGCGTGCAACATCGCGGATCGTGACAGCTCTCGTGGCTCGTTTCATGGGCATCTGGGAGAAATCGTTTCCGGTATTGTTACCGGGAACGGTAACAGCCATTATTGGCAGGAATGCAGCGCTGTCAAGTACTAATTTCGGGCATGGGCCAAAAGAGTCGGTGGTCCGAATGACGCCGCTTGGCCTATCCGGGCCGAAAGGACCGGCATTCCGGCGACTGAAGTCGCACGACACTGATGTGTTTTCGCCGTGTGCGGAACTGCGGCGTCGAACCGACCACGCGTCGATCACGCCCTTCGCAGCACCTCGGAGTTTCGGCATCAGGCCAGGTGGCCGACGCAATGTCGGCCCTTAACGGGTTCGACACAACCCGACCGGCCGAAGCCCTGTCGGTCGGGAGAACCCTCTCGTGAGGTCACTTTCGACGTGGGCGTTCGCGTGCAGGCCAGTTGGGCACACGGTGGACGCCGCCGCGTCAACGGAAGGCGATCGGTGTGTGTGTATAACGGGTCAAGGCCAGCGTGCACCATCCGCGCACGACGCGTCGCGGCACGCGCCATGTCGTCGAGAGGCTGCCATTCGATGTCAGAAGGCGTGACGGGAGTCTGGCAGCGCGGCTGAGCGCTCAAGGTTGAGCGGAACGCCAGCTCCGGTCGACGGCTGATCTTGCGGGTAGATGCAACCGGTAGTTGGAAGGGGTCGCGAGGTCGGATCAGATACTCAGGACAGCGGGCCCCGGTGTCGGGTGGGAAGACGGCCGACACCGGGGCCGTTCACGTCAGTTTCTTTCGTCTTCCGGCCTTATGGCTTCACGAAAACCCTTGATGGCCGAGCCAAGCTCGCCACCGATCCGGCTCAAGCGGCCGGCACCGAAGATAACCAGAACGATGACGAGGATCACGATGAGTTCGACAGGTCCCAATCCAGCCATGGCGGATTCTCCTCTGCTTGAGAAAGGCTCACGCACACCGCGCGCACCAAGTGCGCGGGATCGTCGAGCCCCGGTTGCGACACGCGCGTTAGGATACGCCGATCTTGCTCGCCACGTCAATAGCTCAGCGGCTCGGTCGCGCGCTCCGACACCTGACAACCCAACGTTTGCCTGCATCGGCAGGCCACCGGACCCTGTGTCCCCGCACATCGTGGCCTGCTGCGAACGGCCGGCGTGGATCTGGCCTCATGCCGGGCCGGGCCGCGTATCACGGTGAGCACGCTGGCGGAGCCCATTCCTGTGACGGATACCCCGGCCGCTCGACAGCCGGCCACGACCGAGTCTGCGTGGCGCGAGCCTGAGCATGGTCACGTACACGGCGACATGACCTTCGCCACCGGTGAGCGGTTGTCGCACATCGCTTGAAGTTGGACCAGGGTCGATGGACAGAACGACTCGCGGATCCGGGTCGACGGCCCGAGGTGCGGCCTTGTACCCAGGTCTACTGGCGGCGACAGTTCGTCAGGCCGACCCCGACAGCGCGCTGGGCCGCGCCGTGAAGAGCCGCCACCCTGGATCGTCGCCCACGAGCAATCTCACTGCCCATTTCGGTCAGCGCAGATCGTGGGCGCTACCCATTATCGGCAATCACGAAGTTGCCCCGGCTGCGTCAATCGACCGGATTTTGCCGGGCGAAACGTCGCGCGTGAGCAAATATGTTTTGTTCATCAACTAACGATCATATTGACTCTGCCGAAATTCAAGGTACGATGCCATTAATTGATTTCCTAAACAAACTAACCCGTGAGGGATACAGGTGGCTCGGCAGGATCAAACCGTGATGCGCAATGTGGACCATACCCACATGAGGGAGATGAACATCGCCCTCATCCTGGACACGCTGCGCCGCGATGCGCCCCTATCGCGGACGCACCTCGCCCAACTGACCGGGCTGAACAAGGCGACCGTCACGAGCCTCGTCCGCGAGTTGCTCGAGTCTGACTTCGTCCACGAGAGCGGCACGGATGCCGGCGATGTCGGCCGGCCCGCGATCCGTCTGAACCTTAACCCTGAGGCCGGTTACATCATCGGCGCCGAGATCGGTGTCGATTTTGTTCTGGTGATTCTGACGAACTTCGCCGGCGAGGTGGTCTGGCGGCGGCGCGAGGTCACGCGCCGTCTCGAGCGTCAGGAGACCGTGTTGGATCTTCTGGAGAGCATGCTCCAGGATGCGTGTCAGGAAGCGCATGCTCAGGGCATGCGATTGCTCGGTCTGGGCCTGGGTGTTCCGGGCCTTGTCGATGTGGCCGCCGGCACCCTGCTCTTCGCCCCAAACCTGGGATGGGCGGATGTTCGGCTGAAGGCACGTCTGCAGCGCAAGTTCAAGATGCCGATCGAGGTCGCCAACGAAGCGAACCTGGCGGCACTGGGCGAGAGTTACTTCGGCGCCGCCCGCGGCGTCAACTTCGTCCTGTATGTCAGCGCCGGCGTGGGTCTGGGCGGCGGGATCGTGCTCAACCGCCAGGTCCTGCCGGGCGCTGCCGGGTTCGCGGGTGAAGTCGGACACATGACGATGGATCCCAACGGCCCGCAATGCAATTGCGGCAACTTCGGTTGTTGGGAGACCTTTGTCAGTCAATGGGCGTTCTTTCGACGTGTGCGCGAAGCCGTCGAGAACGGACAACTATCGTCACTGACGGGGGTGTGTGGAGGGGATTGGGACCGGCTGACCGTGCCGGATGTGGTGGAGGCCGCGCGCGCGGGCGACGCCGTCGCCCGGGCTGCGTTCGTCGAAACGGGCCGGTATCTCGGGATCGGATTGGCCAACCTGATCAACGCCCTCAATCCTGAACGTGTGGTGTTTGGGGGTGCCTTGAGCCTGGGCCATGAGTTCCTGATGCCGAGCCTCACCGCCGAGGTGGAACGACGCGCCTTGCGCGCGTCGCGTGACAAAGCCGAGATCGTTGTCGCCACCTACGGCGAAGACGCGAGCGTGATGGGCGGGATCGCCACGATCTTTCATCGCATCCTCTCGCAACCTTTGGAAGTGACTCGGGCCGAGGCCGTTTCACCCCCACGCGGCGCGGCCCGCCACTGATCTCAGAAGGGAGTGTTGCCGTACTTGATCGACGTTTTTCAGGCCACTCGCACACCGATTCAAGACTTATTCTAGGAGGACGTTCATGAAACGCACGCTACGGAGCATCGGTTATCAATTCGTCTCTTTGGTGGCAGCCGCCAGCTTACTCGCGGCTTGTGCTCCCGCCGCCACCCCGGCCCCGGCGGCCACCCAGGCCCCGGCGGCTGAAGACAAGATCAAGATTGGTCTGTCGTTCTCGGACTTTGCGACAGAGCGCTGGAAGAAAGAGGCCGATCAGATGACGGCGGCCCTGGAGGCACTGGGCTACGAAGTCGTCGTGCAGGAAGCCAACCACGACGTCAAGCTGCAGAACGACCAGATCGACAACATGGTTGCTCAAGGCGTCAAGGGCCTGATCATCGTGGCCGAAGACGGCGACGCAGCGGCGACCTCGGTGGACAAGGCCGGAGCGGCCGGCGTCAAGGTGCTGGCCTACGACCGACTGATCAAGTCGGCCAAGATCGCGGCTTACCTGTCGTTCAACAACGTCGAGGTCGGCCGTCAGCAGGCCCAGGGTGTGCTGACCGCGCTTGACATCGACAACTGGGACGTGGCCGCCAACGGGCCGGTGCGCCTTGTGAAGCTGGGCGGCTCCCCGACCGACAACAACGCCATCCTCTTCCGCAAGGGCCAGGACGAAGTGCTGCAGCCCTACGTCGACAAGGGCGTCATCGAAGTCGTGGCTGACCAGTGGGTCGACAACTGGGATGCCGCCAACGCCCAGAAGATCATGGAGAACATCCTGACCGCGCAGCAGAACGACATCGATGCGGTGGTGGCCTCCAACGATGGCACCGCGCTCGGCGCTCTGCAGGCCATGAAGGCCCAGGGTCTGGCCGGCAAAGTGCCGATCTCGGGCCAGGACGCGACCGCCGATGGCTGCAACAGCATCGTCAAGGGCGAGCTGTCCGTCAGCATCCTCAAGGACATCCGCAACCTGGTGCCCGAAGCTGTCGAACTGATGGACGCGCTGGTCACGGGCAAGACCGTGCCCGAGCTCAAGACCTACACCATGGCTGAGCTGACCAACGACGACACCAAGACCGGCGACGTCCCGTCGTTGTTCCTGCCTGTGTTCCAGGTGAACAAGGACAACGTCTACGACCTGGTGGTCAAGTCCGCCTTCCAGGCGTACGATGACGTTTATCGCGACATCCCGGAGAACGAGCGCCCGGCCAAGCCGTAAGGCGCGTCGCCCGTAGATCTGCAACTGAAGAACCCACCGCGTCCGGCGTTGTGCCGGACGCGGTGGGCTGCCTGGTTCAGGTGAACTCATGAGCGAAGACACGATCCTGGAGTTTCGCAACGTCACCAAACAGTTCCCCGGCGTCACCGCGCTCAGCGATGTCAGTTTCAAGGTGAAACGAGGCGAGATCCACGGCCTGTGCGGCGAGAACGGCGCCGGCAAGTCGACGTTGATGAAGATCCTGGCCGGCGTCTACCCGTATGGCACGTACGACGGCACGGTGGTCTATAACGGCAGAGAGCTCAGGCTCCAAAAGGGCTCGATCCAGGCGGCGGTGCGCGAAGGGATCTCCATCGTGTACCAGGAACTGACGCTGGTGCCGGCGATGACCGTCGCTGAGAACATCTTTTTGGGACGCGAGCCGCTCAATCGCGGCTCGATCGATTGGGACCGACTGAACTCCGAAACCCGTTCGATCCTCGAGAAGTATCGGCTCGATGTGAAACCGCAGGATGTGGTGCGCAACCTGGGCATCGGCCAGATGCAGATGGCCGAGATCGCCAAGGCGCTCTCGGAAGACGCCCAGGTGTTGATCCTTGACGAGCCCACCAGCGCGCTCTCGGAAGCCGAGATCGATCGGCTGATGGAGATCCTCGAAACCCTCAAGGCGCGCGGCGTGACCTGCATCTACATCACGCACAAGATGAACGAGTTCTTCCGCATCACCGACACATTGACGGTGTTGCGCGACGGAAAGGTCGTGAGTTCTCAGCCCACGGCCGAGCTCACCCCGGAAAAGCTTGTTGGCCAGATGGTCGGACGCGAAATGAAGGAGCGCTTTCCGCGCGGCGAACGCCAGCCCGGTGAGGTGATACTTGAGGTTCAAGATCTGCACGCCGAGTGGGCCAGCCGAGAGGTGCTCAAAGGCGTGTCGTTCGATCTCCGCAAGGGCGAGATCCTCGGCATCGCCGGCTTGATGGGCTCTGGCCGAACCGAGCTCGTCATGACATTGTTCGGCGAGTTCGCAAACGTGACGAGCGGCGTCATCAAGATCGCGGGCAAGCCGGTTCAGATCCACGGCAGTCATGCGGCCATGCAGCACGGGCTCGGCCTGGTCCCGGAGGATCGCAAGCGTTACGGGCTGGTGTTGATCCAATCGATCGTCAAGAACATCTCGCTGGCGAACCTTGGGCGGTTTGGCGGAGCACTGGCGGTCAACGAAGACAATGAGATGGCTGCCAGCACCCAGATCGCACAGGAACTGTCGGTCAAGGCGCCCAGCGTGCAGGTGCCGGTGAGCTCGCTCTCCGGCGGCAACCAGCAGAAAGTCGTGATGGCCAAGTGGCTGCTGTCGAACCCGCAGATCCTGATCATGGACGATCCGACGCGCGGCATTGACGTCGGCGCCAAATTCGAGATCTACAAGCTCATGAACACCCTGGCCGAGCGCGGGATCGGGATCATCATGATCTCGAGCGAACTCGAGGAAGTTCTGGGCATGAGCGATCGGGTGATGGTTATGTGGCAGGGGCGTTCGCAGGGCATCTTGAGCATCGCCGAGGCCACTCAAGAACGGATCATGACGATGGCCACCGGCCTGGCCTGAGGCCACGATGCGCGAGACGGTAGGAGGAGAGCGGGCATGACGAATTCAACCTTAACGCAGCAGACAACTCAACCGCAGAAGGGTGTGGCCTCGGGGCTGTTTCGACGGCTGCGACAGGATTTTCAGACGTACACCATGATCGTGGCCCTGATCGCGATCTGGGTATATTTCGCGGTGGCCACGGAAGGGAGTTACATCTCCCCGCAGAACATCTCCAACCTGTTCCGGCAGATGTCGGTGACGTCTTTGATGGCGGCCGGGATGGTGTTGGTGATCGTCACCGGAAACATCGACCTGTCTGTCGGGCGGCTGGCCGGCTTCGTCTCGGTGGTCGTCGCGTACTTGCAGGCCAACACCTGGAACGCTCTTTTCCCCGGGCAACCGGCCGTGGCAGCACTTGGGTCGGTCCTCGTCGGACTTATCGTGGGCACGCTCTGGGGCATTGCTCAGGGCTACATCGTGGCTTATCTGAAGGTGCCGGCCTTCATCGTCACGCTCGGGAGCAACTTCATCCTGCAAGGCCTTGTGCTTCTGCGAACCGAAGGCAAAACGATCCCGGCCAATCAACCCGTCTTCTCGGAGATCGGTCAGGGCTATCTGCCCTCGCTGCTGAGTTGGGGTCTGGTCGTGTTGATCCTGGGCGTCCTGATCTTCAACCTGGTGCGTGGCCGAAACAACAAGCGCAAGTTCGGGTTCCCCCTGCCCTCGCTGACGATCGAGATCCTCAAGATCATGGGCTACGCCGTCCTGTTGAGCGTCTACGTGGCGGTGGTGAACTCCTACGAAGTGGCCCCGGGCATCCCGTACCCGGTGCTGCTCCTGGCCCTTGTCGCCGTCGCGGTGACTTACCTGTCGACGAACACCCGCTTTGGCCGCTATGCCTATGCCATCGGCGGCAACCGCGACGCGGCGCGCCTGTCGGGCATCAGCATCAAGGGCAACATCTTCCAGGTGTTCGTGCTGATGGGTTTCCTCTGCGGCGTGGCCGGCGTGGTGCTGGCGTCTTACGTCGGCTACGGCACGATCGGCGCCGGCGGCAATTATGAACTCGACGTCATCGCCAGCGCCATCCTGGGTGGGACCTCGACCCTGGGCGGCGTCGGCACCATCCCGGGCGCCATGGTCGGCGGCCTCGTCATGGCCAGTTTGAGCACCGGTCTACAGATGCTCAACGCGCCGCCGGCGCTGACATATGTGATCAAAGGCGCCGTGCTCGTCTTCGCCGTTCTGCTTGACGTCTATCTCAAGCGGAACGACTCATCGAACTAATCGCACGTCTCGAGGATCAGGCCGCAGCATCGGCGGCTGATCGCCAACGGAGTAACTCATGACCAACTATCAGCCCCAACCCGAGCACAAGTTCACCTTCGGCCTGTGGACCGTCGGCAGCGTCGGCCGAGATCCGTTCGGCGGCCCGGTGCGCGAACCCAAGTCGTCGGCGGACCTCGTCCGGCTGCTCGGCGAGGTCGGCGCCTGGGGCGTCAACTACCACGACAGCGACCTGATCCCGGTCGACGCCACGCCGGCCGAGGCCGAGGCGATCAAGAAAGACTTCCGCAAGGCCCTGAACGACACCGGCCTTGTCGTCCCGATGGCGACCACCGACCTGTTCCGCGACGCCGTCTTCAAGGACGGGGCCTTCACCAGCAACGACCCGAAGGTGCGCGCATATGCGCTGCAGAAGACCATGAAGGCCATGGACCTGGGCGTCGAGTTCGGCGCCAAGGTCTACGTCTTCTGGGGTGGCCGCGAAGGCACTGAGAGCGATGCCACCAAGAGCCCCGTGGAGGCTGGCAAGCGCTTCCGCGAAGCCCTGAACTTCCTGTGCGAGTACGCGCGCGATCAGAAGTACGATCTGAAGTTCGCGCTCGAGCCCAAGCCCAACGAACCGCGCGGCGACATCTATCTGGCCACCGTGGGTCACGCTCTGGCGTTCATCAACACGCTCGATCACCCCGAGATGGTCGGCGTCAACCCCGAGGTCGCGCACGAGACGATGGCCGGGCTCAACTTCCTGCACGGCGTGGCACAGGCCTGGGATGCCGGCAAGCTCTTCCACATCGACCTCAACGACCAGAACCCTGGCCGCTACGATCAGGACTTCCGCTTCGGGTCAACCAACCCCAAGAACGCGTTCTTCCTCGTCAAGTTCCTGGAAGACGTGAAGTACAACGGCTCCAAGCACTTCGACGCGCACTCCTATCGCACCGAGGACTACGAGGGCGTGAAGGACTTCGCGCGCGGCTGCATGCGCACCTACCTGATCCTGAAGGAAAAGGCGGCGCGCTGGAACGCTGACCCGGAGATCCAGGCGCTGGTGGCCGAGATCACCGCCGACGACGGCTCTCTCGCGGCGCTCACGGGCGCTTACTCGGCCGAGAAGGCCGCGGCGCTCAAAGGCCGGGATCTTCAACCTGCCACGCTGGCGCTGCGCGGTCTGCCGTACGAGCGGCTCGATCAACTGACCATCGAGGTGTTGTTGGGCGTGCGCTGAGAGGGGGCGACCATGCCATACCTGCTGGGCATCGACACCTCGACCACGGCGACCAAGGCGCTCGTCATCGACGAGATCGGCAAGGTCGTGACGGTGGCCGCGGCGGAGTATCCGTATGAAACGCCCCGGCCGGGCTGGACCGAGCAATCGGCCGGGCTCTTCTGGGACGCGACCGTCAAGAGCATCCGGGCGGCACTGGCCCAGGCTGGTCTGACCGGCAAGGATATCGTCGGCGTGGGCCTGACCGGGCAGATGCATGGCCTGGTCACCCTCGACGCGCGCGGCGAACTCGTGCGGCCAGTCATCCTCTGGAATGACCAGCGCACGGCCGAGCAGTGCCGAACGATCACCGAGCGCGTCGGAGCCGAGCGCGTCATCGCGCTCACCGGCAACCCGGTGCTAACAGGGTTCACGGCGCCCAAGATCGCGTGGGTCAAGGAACACGAGCCCGAGAACTACGCGCGCATCGCGACAGTGCTGCTGCCCAAGGACTATGTCCGCTACAAGTTGAGCGGTGGCTTCTTCGGCGACGTCTCCGATGCGTCGGGCACCTCGCTGTTCGACGTCGGCGCGCGGGCCTGGTCCGACGAGATGCTCGCGGCCCTCGAGATCCCGCGCGCCTGGCTGCCCACGGTGACCGAGTCGCCGGTGGCCAGCACTGTGGTGAGCGCTGAGGCTGCCGCAGCGACGGGGCTCGTGGCCGGCACGCCGATCGCGGCCGGCGGCGGCGATCAGGCGGCGGGCGCGGTCGGGATGGGCATCGTGCGGCCCGGCCTTGTGTCGCTGCAGTTAGGCACGTCGGGCGTGATCTTCGCGGCGGCCGAGCGCTATGCGCCTGAACCACAGGGCCGCTTGCACGCCTTCTGTCATGCGGTGCCGGGTCAATGGCACTGGATGGGCGTGATGTTGTCTGCAGCTGGCAGCTTCCGCTGGTACCGCGACGCGCTTGGCGCGGCTGCCCTGATCAAGGCAACCGCCGAAGGCCGTGACGTCTACGACGTGCTGACCGAGAGCGCGGCGGAAGTGCCGGCTGGAAGCGAAGGCCTGTTCTTCCTGCCATACCTCACCGGCGAGCGGACGCCGCATCCTGACCCGGATGCGCGCGGCGCGTTCGTGGGCCTGACGGTTCGACACACGCAGGCGCACCTGACGCGCGCGGTGCTCGAAGGCGTAAGCTACGGCCTGCGCGATTCGCTTGAGTTGATGCGCGGTCTGGGTCTTCAGGCCGACACCGTGCGTGCTTCGGGCGGCGGCGTCAAGAGCGCCTTCTGGCGTCAATTACTGGCCGACGTCTTCGGCGCCGATCTGTCCCTTGTGACATCGACCGAAGGCGCTGCCTTTGGCGCGGCGCTGCTGGGCGGCGTCGCAGCCGGCGTCTGGCCGTCAGTGGAAGCGGCCGGCGATGCGACCGTTCGAGAGGTCGGCATCACGAAGTCCGCGAGCGAACGAACAGCCTTCGAGCGCGGCTATCAGACGTATCGACGTCTCTATCCGGCTCTGGCGCCTGTCTTCGCGGACATCGCCCATCCGTAGAAAACGCGGCGCGAACCTCGCACGGAGTTCGAGCGCTGTTGAAAAGCTGAGGGCGCCTTTGCGGCGCCCTCAGCTTTTCAACAGCGCTCAGACCTGTGGCTCAACGACTCTGACCTCCTCGAAGAGCGCGACCCCTGTCTCGCTCATGGACCTTGAGCCTGCGATCGACCTGCCCAACTGGACCTTGACGTCGGGCAGGCCGCCTGTACCTCACAACAGCGCGAGATCACCAGCGTGGGGCAGTCCTGTTCAAGTATTCCCACAGGATCGGCACGATAGGCGGCTCGTCACCTGCTGGCAGGGTAACAGGCGCTGCGCCAATGGTGCCGATAAGGGCCAGCAAGACCCCGACATCAGTGAGCCAGATGCCGCTGTTTGTCTCAGCGACGAAACCGGACTCAGGTGCGATCGGCGATAGCGGAATTGGCTCGGCAGCTGTGGGCCGGGCCACGTGAGCCGTGCAACACCACCCACGACACTCGCGGACACGCATGACGAGTCGCCCTGCCCGGCCGCGCATGCGTTTCGTCCAACCGAGTGCGTCAGCCGCGCTCGACGTGCCTCGATGGGTCAGGCAGGCACCGGGTCAACTCGCCTTGCTTCGATACAGCGATATCCAGGTTCCATCCGGGTCTTCGATGTACGCGTACCGAATCCCGGCCGGGCTCATACCGGGCTCTCTCAAGATGGTGACCCCCTTGGCTCGCAAGTCATCCACGAGCGCATCGACATCCTCCGTCTCGAAGCCCAACTCGAAGGGATGGCCCCGCGTCGCCTCAGGCATGTGATGCGAACGCAATCCCGCCGCCGAGCTCACGGCGACTGTGGCGCTTCCGACTCGGAACTCAACATGCTCTGGCTCGCCCGCACGCGGGAAGCGATAGGTCTCCGAAAGGCCCAGGATGCGACCATAGAAGTCGGCGGCCCGAGCCAGGTCGGCCGAATAGATCGTGGTAACGGCGCTGATGAACGTCGGCATAGGGGTGTCCTTCATATATGAGGTTGATGTACAGGGTGGTGTATGCGGCCGCATTATAGAACGGGCGTTCTGAGCGGACAAGCAGGTCAGCCGTCATAAGATAATCGCCATGCACACTGGAACGATAAGCGCCAACGCGGCACGACGATCGTTGAGGCGTTGGCCATGTCGGCGACTTGCGCCCAGTGTTCTGAAGCGCGCAAGGGCCAGGCCGCACTCCTGGGGCCTGGCCCACGAATGGTCATATCCGAGACAGATTCCAAATCAACGGCCGGCGCGAGCGGCTTTTCCACTCCAACCGATCTTCTGCTGGCTATTCCATCGGGGTCACCAACTGGAAGTAATTGCCATCGGGATCGGCGAGAGTCGCGATCCAGCCGCCGCCCATTTCGTAGGGTTCGCGGACCACTCGAGCACCAGCGGCCTTGATGCGTTCGAACTCTTCTTTGACCTGCGTGGTCTCAAAGTTGAAGAGGATTCGCCCGGGCTCTTTGGCGTTCCCGCCCATTTCGGAATGTGTCAGGATCGAGAGGTAGGCGCTGCCGACCTGCCAGCCCCAGAACCCATTGTCCTGATCGACCATGTCAGCCGGTCGTCCGAGAGCCTTTTCGTAGAATGCGGCCATCGTCGAAGCCTGTAGCGTTCCGAGCATCACGGAGTTGAGGTTCAGCATCGAGCACGTCCTTTCAAGGTGTGACTGACGATCAGTCGGGCCGACGCGACCCGCCGAAATTGTAGCAACGGATCAACGTCCCTGATGCCCAACACCCGTGTGGACTTCGATGGTGTTGGCAGTCAGGGTCTCTGGCTGCGGATTACGCCGATCTCGCAGTTACGGCCAACGGAGAACTGCTCGCGGATGACGGGGATGGGGCTCGGCTGTCGCTGAGCGTCGGTGCTATCGTCCAACGGCGTGGGTCGTGGCCGATCAGGGCCGATCCGCCTTTCTGGCTCTGACCACATAGTAGCTGGGCATGAAAGCCCGGAGAGGATTGCCGTCTGCCTCGGGCCGGCGGTCTTCATAGAACCCATCGATGATAAAGCCCGCGTCGATGAGCCCGCCCAACTGGCTCTCCATACTGTGGCTGAAGTGGAACATCTCGCGTCGTTGGATCCTTCTGTCACGCTCTTCCTCGGTGAGTGCCTCATGTTCGATATAGGGAAGACGATGCTTCACGATCATCGACCCCAGATCGAGAGCCTCCGAATCGAACATGAACTCGTCAGGGTTCATGAACCCAGTCATCAGCAGCCCATCGGGTTTCAGAACACGATAGCATTCCGACCAGATCGGTTTGACGTCCGGCACAAACAACGTGGAGGGAGGATTGACAATCAACTGGAAATGCGCCGCCTCGAACCGGGAGAGATCGGCCATGTCGCCTTCAACCAGTTCGAGCGTCAGGCGTTCGCGCTCGGCGACCCGGGCGTCCTGAGCCAGTTGGCGCGCCGAGGCATCCAGTACGGTGACCGTCGCGCCGAGGGCCGCGAGCAACGGGCCCTGTTGACCGCCACCCGCTGCCAGACACAGCACGGCTGTGCCGTCGAGCGGCGGAAACCATTGGTGGGGTACCGGCTTCAGATCACTGAGGTAGAGGTTCCAGCGTCCATGGCGAGCCGCCGCAACCTCCTCTGCCGACAGGGCCCTTGTGTAGGGGTTGTTGTCCTCGTCAACCGCGCGATCCCAGGCTGAACGATTCCAATCAAACGCGTTCATCGCCGCTTTCTCCACCTGCCATCCGAGGTGAGCACACCGCACCTGTCGCTCGCGGAAATACTCCCGGCGTCGTATGCAGGCTCGCCCATCCTCCCTATAATCTCCGGGAAAGCGATGTCCCGATCCTCGATCGCTTCCCAGCAGGAAGGCGTTCGGCCAACTGCCTCGCAGAACCATATCGCCAACGCCTTCACAGGAGGCCGTGAGCCGGCATGAAGATCGGTAACCTCTCAATCGCTCTGCCAACGCCAGATAAGTGGCCCCTGAGCCCACGGCGCGTCGACGCGGTCATCGCCTTTGCGGTCCTGGCTGTAGAAATCGTCGGCCTGTACGCGGTTGCTCCCTACCAGTCCGACCGTCGGGCGCCCGACCTCACCGCCCTCGTCCTGCTGGGAATAGGCGCCGGCCTGCTGACGGTGCGGCGCCGGTATCCGGGGTGGACCCTGGTGTTCGTCAGTGCCGCCACACTGCTCTACGTGGTTCTCGGATATCCGAAGGGGCCGAACTTTCTGGCCATGTTCGTCGCGTTCTTCACGGCCGTCATGGAGGGCCGTCGGCTGATCGCCTGGGTGGTGTTGAGCGCCGAATATGTGCTGTTCCCGTGGTTGCCGTATGCGCTGGGCCGCGAGCCGGAACCCACCTCGGCTCAGCTGGTAGGCCTGGCGGGATGGTTGTTGGTGCAGGCCACTGTCGCCGAGATCGCGTACATTCGTCATCAGCGTGACCACAGGGCCCGAGAAGAAGAAGCCCGGCGCCGCTCCGGCGAAGAACGGCTGCGGATGGCGCGTGAGTTACATGACGTGCTCGGACACAACATCTCACTGATCCATGTGCAGGCCGGCGTGGCGCTCCATTTGATGGACCAGCAACCCGAACAGGCGCGGGTTGCATTGTCGGTGATAAAGACTACGAGCAAAGACGCCCTGCGAGAACTGCGCTCGGTGCTCGATGTGTTGCGCCACGATCACGAGGAACCGCCACGCACGCCTTCACCGGGCCTCACAAACTTAAGCGACTTGATCTCGCGTACTGCCGATGCTGGCCTCCACGTGCAGACCCGGATATCGGGCGACCTGCAGGGGTTGCCGGCCAGCGTGGATCTGGCGGCATTCCGGATCATTCAGGAGGCGTTGACCAACGTGATGCGTCACTCCGGTCAGACCATGGCGGCGCTTGAGATCACACGGCACGCTCAGGAACTCATCGTGCAGATCGAGAATCCGGGTAGCCCGAACCCATCCCGCGACCACTCTGGATCGCGCCAGGGCATTCTCGGAATGCAGGAGCGCGCGATCGCTTTGGGCGGCAGCGTCGAAGCCGGGCCGCGGCCTGACCGGGCCTTTCGTGTTGTCGCCCGCCTGCCGCTGAACGGTCGGCCGCTGCGACTGCCAGGGACTTTCGAATGATCCGGATCCTGCTGGCCGACGATCAAAAGCTGGTCCGCGCTGGCTTTCGCGCCCTGCTCGATGCTCAGGATGACATGCAGGTCGTGGGCGAGGCCGCCGACGGGGAGGAGGCGGTGGCGTTGGTGTCCACCCTTGTCCCGGATGTGGTCCTCATGGATATTCGGATGCCGCGCGGCGACGGCTTAACGGCGACACGACGCATCGTCGAGGACGACCGCCTGGCTCATGTCAGGATCCTCATTCTGACGACCTTCGATCTCGATGAATACATCTTCGAAGCCCTGCGGTCCGGCGCCAGCGGCTTCCTTGTCAAAGACACCGAGCCTGCCGACCTGATCCGCGGGATCCAGGCTGTGGCTCAGGGCGATGCGCTGCTCTCCCCGGGGGTGACGCGGCGGTTGATCGCCGAGTTTGCTTCGATCCGGAAGCCGACCGTGAGCGTTCCCGCTCTTGACGCGTTGACCGAGCGCGAGCGCGAAGTGATGGCGTTGGTCGCCGCCGGCCTGTCCAACGACGAGATCGCCGATCGGCTGGTCGTCAGCCCGGCCACCGCCAAGACCCATGTCAGTCGCGCCATGGTGAAGCTCGGCGCCCGCGATCGCGCGCAACTCGTCGTCTTCGCCTACGAGTCGGGCCTTGTGCGTCCGGGCTAGCCGCACCCCTCTACGCCGCCAGGCGTCGCCCCCCCCTCCCGCTACTACGCCGATTGACGTACACCAATAGTCGCCGTCCAGACGACGACAGCGGCTCAGTGCGCACGTACGATGCTCGCACGCATTCGTTCGAAAGGCACGGGCATGCATCCCAAACACCTGACAGCGATGGCCTGGACCCTTGTGGCGCTCTTCGCCCCGACGACAGGTTTGCGCCCATTCGTCCAGCGTGTGCTACCGCCAGCGTTGAGCACTGCGCTGATCACGCTATTGCCGCTCGCCTTCTTCGTCATTCACGGGCTGCTCAACTATCGGGCCCGAGATCTGTTGGTGTTCGCGGCTCTCACACTTGTGGTCAGCAACATATTCGAGAACCTGAGCATCCTCACGGGTTTTCCGTTCGGGTTCTACGACTACAGCGATGTGTTGGGACCAAGGTTGTTCCTCGTCCCTGTGCTGATCGGTCCCGCGTACCTGGCAACCGGCTATCTATCCTGGACGCTCGCCAACGTGCTCGTCGGTCAGACCGGCGCGCGGCATCAGATCGTCACGGTGCCGCTGGTGGCCAGCCTGGCGATGGTTTCGTGGAATCTGGCGTTTGACCCAGTCTACTCCACAGTCTTCGGCAGTTGGGTCTGGCCGAACGGCGGCAGTTACTTTGGCGTGCCGCTGAGCAACTTCGTCGGATGGGGCCTGACCACGTATGGGTTCTACCAGTTGTTTGCGCTCTATCAGGCAATGCGTCCTGGCGCCAGAACGGCTCCGGACACACGCCCCGCTCACCGGCTGGAGCTGCCTGCGGTGCTGTTCTATGGGATCACGGCTGCCGGTTACGTCGCGATGGGTCTCTCACAGAACACCGCAGGGAACGTCGTGGATCCGGCGGGCGTGATCTGGCAACTGCGCGACCTCTACGCCGTCACGGCCCTGATCGCCTGCTTCACGATGGGCACGCTGACGCTCCTGAGCCTGGTGCGGCTGATCGGCACAGCACCGACAACCTCACCCAACACGGCCGCATCGACGACCACGGCGTCAGACCTGCGGGTCCCGGTCGTGGATCGAGGAGATTAGCATCGTGCGCTTGGAACCCTTGCTGCTCTGGATCCTGATGGGCATGACCGCCTGCGCGCCGCTGGACAACCGGGAGATCCTTCCAGACGGGGATCGCGAGCGCGGCGCAACCTTGTTCTCGCAATCCGTCAACGGCGCGCCAGCCTGTTCAGAGTGCCACACCGTCAACGGTGCGACGCTCGTCGGGCCGAGCTTCCAGGACTATGGAGAGACGGCGGCGACTCGTCACGGCGAGATCGAGGCTCTGGCATACACCTACATGAGCATCGTCAACCCCGGCGACACCGTGGTGGATGGTTTCACCAACTCGATGTACTCACAGTACGAACAACGTCTGACTTCCCAACAAATCGCGGATCTGGTCGCCTATCTTCTGGCACAGTGACATCAAGGAGAAACACATGGACTACGCACTCGTCGTGCTCCGCCTCACCCATATCGTCGCGGCCTTCGCCTGGATCGCAGCCGGGACCTGCCTCACGTTGGTTATCCTGCCCGCCATCCAGGCGGCTGACGAACCTCGAGCCCGTGGCCTTGGCGGCTTGTTGGTGCATCCCTGGATCATCCGGGCCTTTCCGATCAGCGCCGGGCTGACCATACTGGCCGGGATTCTTCTATACGTTGTGAGCCGCGCAGGGAGCCATTTCTCGAGCACCGGGAACGCGGTGCTGGGCATCGGTGCACTGGTGGGCGTTTTGGCCGGCATCCACGGGGGAGCGCTCACCGGTCGGGCGGTGCGGGCCCTGCGTCATGAATTGACCGATCCTCTGCAGGGAAAGCAGACGCCGCCCGGTGCCGCCGGGCGGGCCTGGCCGGGCTTGACCCGCAGCGCGGTGACCCATTCGCGCATCAGTCTTCTGCTGATGGTGATTGCGCTCGTAGCCATGTCCAGTGCCCGATATCTTTGAGCTCCCTTCACCGGTGACGGATCGGAGGTTGGGTCAGCCAGCCCAGGCGTCGCCAGACGGTTCAGCAGTTCCTGACATCCGTCAGGTCGCGAGACAGGGCGCAGTCGTTGGGGAGGTCGTGAACGCCGCCGGCCAGGCCCTCAATCCGATTGGCTCAAGGGGCGAACCGGCGGCTCTGCCAGGATGGGCGCACGAGGTTTTCCGTTCAGCAGTCGACCCAACAGCGTATGCCGCACCGTGAATTGGTAGCTCAGCAGGCAGACGGCGAAGGTCACCACGAGCGAGATCGTGAGCTTGAACGGCCACGCCAGATCCCAATCCATGATCGCGATTTGAACCGCGAACAGCAGCGGCAGGTGCACGAGATAGGTCCAATACGAAGAGTCTGCAAGATACCGCAGCCAGCCGATCTTCGTGCTCAGCCAGGCGTCGCCCGCCTGGAGGCACCACAGCGTCATCCACACGCTGACGCAGGCCTGCAACCCTGCCTGCACGAGACGCATCATCAGGTCGCCGCTTTGCAGGTCGAGGGTCCAGAGGAATCCCACGTAGGCGGCCAACGAACCAATGGCCAGTCCGGGCGCCAGACGGCCGAGACTGGAGAGCCACTGCGGACGCGTGTGAAGGGCGTACCCAAAGGCGAAGAACAGGCCATAGAAAGCCAACGCCCACAACTGGGGCAGGACGCCCTCCGGCGCCGGGGTCGGCGCGAGCACGCTGGCCAGCGACGGGATGAGCAGGAGCGGCGCGCCGACCGCGAGCCAGAACGGTGGCAGGGCCCAGACGCGGCTGACATCCACTTTCAACTCCACGGTTTTCGCGATCCACACCAGGAGATAGAACAGCATCAGGTAGTACAGGAACCAGAGGTGTGACAGGCTGGGCGGCAAGACGGGCAGCCGATCATCGCGGATCGCCTGCAGCACGGGAGAGACATGCACGACGCTGACGGTCGCCCACCCGATGAGCCACTCGAACGAGGCCGTCACGACCGGCCAAAAAAGCAGCAACGGCAGGAGCACGCGCGCTGCACGGTTGCGGAGGAGGCCTCCCAGGCCCCGTTGGGCCACCTGGCGCGCCGCGAAGAAACCGGCGATCGCGAAGAACAGTGGCATACGAAACAGGTGCAGAAACCACACGACGACGTCGACGCCCACCCACTGCCCACGATCGGCTGTGAGCCAGTACGGGTGCATCAGCGGGCTGTACGCCAGAGCGGCGTGGAACAGCACGCCGGAGAGCATCGCCAGCGCGCGGAGGTTATCAAATGAATGCAGGCGCTGGTCTGGGATCATGGCACCCTACAGAAACGAGGTCTTGCGGGCATGGGACCACTGTGTCCACCCGAGCACGACGGCGACCACGATGAGTTCACCGGCCAGAACCGCCAGGACGGTCGGGCTCCAGACAATGAAGTCCGTCAGAAGGTAATCGCCGATAGACGCCTGACTGCCGACCCAAAGAATGAACGGGCTCAGGGTGGTCATGAGCCCTATCTGGGCGACGATGTTCCAGCCTTCGGACTCGATCGCCATTGCCAGAGACAGGGCGACGCAATGGCTCATCAGCATGAATCCGTAGATCACGATCGCGTAGACCAGCAGACCATCCGGCAATGGCGTGAACACTACGAGGAAGATCGTGGTGAACACAACCAGCAAGAACGGAACCAGGTAGATGACGATGCCGGCCAGCAACTTCGCGCTATAGAAGTCCGTCGGCGTGACAGGCAGGCTCATGACGAACGGCAGCGTGTGCTCCTTCCGCTCGTTCATGACGATCTGGCCGATCGTGAAGAAACCGGTCGTCACGAGCAGGACGAGCAACAGCAGGGCGCCGGCGTTGAACGTTTCGGTGCTCCCGCTTCCGATCAAGCCCAACGCCAGGATCAGCCCGGCCAGATAGCCGGCGAGTTGTTTCTGATAGACCTGCCAGTCTTTGACGACGAGCAGCTTGATCATCTCCAGACGTTGTTCAGAAAACATGCGCGACTCCCTCGGGACGAATGCTGGTGATGAAGATGTCTTCAAGGTCCATCCGGTTGACATCGCTGACCGTCAGGCCGAGTTGACGCAGACGAGGCAAGAGCATGTCACTGAAGGCCTTGACCTTCAACTCGATCACCGATCCATTGCGTCGGACCGAGGCGACCTCGGGCAACGCCGCAATCTCGTCACTCCACTCGCCGTGACAAAGAATGCGGCGCCAGTCATCCAGGAACGTCTCTTTGTCCCGCGTCGCGACAAGTCGGCCGCCGTGAAGAATGGCGATGGAGTCGGCCAGTTGTTCGACGTCGCGCGTGTTGTGCGATGAAAACAGCACACTGCGTTCTTCATCGTGTAGCACCTCGGCGATCGCCTGCAGCACCTCGTCGTGCGCCAGCGGATCGAGACCCGTCGTCGGTTCATCAAGCAACAACAGACGCGGGTGCCGGGCCAGACTGAGTAACAGCAAGGCCTTCACGCGTTGGCCGTGCGAGAAACCTCCGACGGGCTGATTGGGGCGTAGATCGAACCGCTGCAGCAACTGGCTGGCGTAGGTTTCATCCCAACCCGCAAATGCGGCGCGTATCAGATCCATATGCCAGCGCAATGTCTTGCCCTTGTAGAGTCGCATATCGTCTGAGGCGTAGCCGATCTCGCGCTTGGCCGCCACCTGCTCGTGCGGCAGGCGATAGCCGCAGACCTCTACCTGACCTTCATCAGGCTGGATCAGACCGGTCAGGATGCGAAAGAGGGTCGACTTTCCAGCTCCGTTCACGCCAACCAGGCCCATGACCTGGCCAACCGGCAACTCCAGGTCGATAGCCTCGAGCGAGAACTCAGCGTAGGTTTTTCGGACGCCGTTGAGTGCGATCGCCGCAGTCGTCATGTTCTGCTTTTACCTCCCACCCCACTCATGTTTTCGTCGCGTGACAGCAACTCTTGTTCGATCTCGTTCAAGACACTCTCCGGGCTCATGCCCAGCTTGTTGGCGGCGACAAGCATCCCGTCCAGACATGCCCGGAAGTCCCGGGCGGTCATCTGCCGGGCGAGATCCAGGCTGTCGGCCACGAAGGAGCCCTTGCCTGGCCGGGTGACAATCACGCCCGCACGCTCAAGCTCAAGATAGGCGCGCTTGACGGTGATCACGCTGACTTTGCTGGCACTCGCCAGTTGACGGATCGACGGAATGGGCTGCCCGGGCGACCAGTCGCCAGCCAGGACCTTGGCCGTGATCTGCTCGACGATCTGGCCGTACATCGGCGTCCGATCGGTGGTGGAAAGGAAGAGGGTGCTTGTCTCGTTCACTGTGTATAGTGATTATACACAGATGAACAGTCGCGTCCACCCTGACTTTTTGGGGAAATCTCACACGGGGCGTGGGTCCACAGTGCGCTTCGTTACCCCGTCGCGATTGGACTTTCGACCATCCGAGCTGTCGCCAGGGTGGCAGCGGTGCGTTCAGGGTCGAGCGGATGAACCGGCCAGCCCAGTCAGGGCGCCCGATCAACCGCAATCGGGAGTGCCGGGTGGTGCCACGACCCCGACGGCGCCAGGCGACGGTGCGACGGTGGGCCTTCGGATCGCGCTGCGGTAGCCTCGAACTCTCATGCGGTTCAGCACGCGTCAGATCTCGCTGCCGTGGCCGGGATGCGCTGATGACTCTCGAACCCCAACCGGGGTCACATCCGCGCCTGGATCTGCCCGCACTTCCCCTGCCAGGGAGACCTGCGAGGCCCGAGTAGATGCGGCCCTCGCAGGCTCCCGCCAGAAAGTCACGAGCTGGTCGCTCATCCTGGCACCGCAATTCTCAACAGCCTCACGCACTGACGATCAAGCCACCGAACCTTCACGAGAGACGACCCGACGGCGTCAAGGGCGTCAGGTCAGCGGGGGGCCTCGGCGCCCTCGCCGGGGACATAGGCCTCATGGAGTTGTACCGGCGCCGCTGAGACCTTGCGCATCCGCAGGTTTAGCAACTCGACGAAAACCGAGAATGCCATCGCGAAGTAGATGTAGCCCTTCGGGATGTGCTGGTGAAGGCCTTCGACGATCAGCGTGAAGCCGATCAGCAGCAAAAAGCTCAGGGCCAACATCTTGATCGTCGGATGTCGATCAACAAAGCGACTGATCGGTCCAGCCGACACGACCATGACGATGGCGGCCACAACCACGGCCGTGATCATGATCGCCAGCTCGTCCACCATACCGACAGCCGTGATGACAGAATCCAGCGAGAACACCACATCCAGCAACAGGATCTGGACGACCACGCTGGTGAATGATGGCGCAATCCGCGCGCTGGCATGACCGGTTTCGCCTTCGAGTTTCTGGTGAATCTCGTGCGTGCTCTTGGCGAGCAAGAACAGTCCGCCCACGATCAGGATCAAATCCCTCCCGGAAATCCGGTACTCCCACACCGTGAACAGAGGCTCCGTCAGACCGATGATCCAGGAAAGGGAAAACAGCAGCACGATCCGTGATCCAATCGCGAGGAGGATGCCCAACGACCGGGCACGCCCCTGTTGAGCCGCGGGGAGTTTCCCGGACAGGATCGATATGAAGATCACGTTGTCCACGCCCAGGACCAACTCAAGTAGCACAAGTGTCAGGAAGGCGATCCACGTCTGCGGATTCGTCAACCACTCCATCGTTGGTATCTCCTTTTACGGGCTGGCGCCCGAAATGTGGGCCAAGTTTATCCGAAATTGGGTCAGGCAGAAAGCCAGCAAGGGAGGTCCAGCGGCATGAAGGGTTGGACCGTCTGAGTCGAACACACGCGGACGCGAAACACCAGAGTCGGGTGGCGGATGCTGGAGATCGCGCTCAGCCGCTGCCCACAGCCTCATCGGCTGTTCGCTTTCGGAGGCTTGGGCACCATGCGTCTGCCCGGGAGGAATGATGCTTACTGCGTGCCAAGCATGGCACGAATCGACACGCGGCGCGGACAGGGTTTCAAGGGGTTCAGAGAACGGGGTGGCGAATAACAAGGACCGTAACCCCGATCCAGTTCGGGCAGTTACGGTCCCTGTGCGCTCGAATGGATTTGAACCATCACAGCCTTTCGGCCACTAGGCCCTCAACCTAGCGCGTCTGCCAATTCCGCCACGAGCGCGTGGCTGCTGTTGTACACAACCCGTCTTACAGGGGTCGCCGTTCAACAGAGCGATAGAATTATAACGATACTCTCGACGGTTCGCAAGGCCGATCACGACGCCGAAGTGTTGCCAGATAGCGTCGCTGCAACCGGTTATCATGAATGGCCAGGCTCACCTAAGGGGATCACATCCTGCAGACAGGCTTTTCTTTTCAGTGACCCATGACGGCGCTACGTCTACCGATATTCCCGCTCAACACTGTCCTTTTTCCTGGGATGGTGCTTCCCCTGCACATCTTCGAACCTCGCTATCGCGAGATGATCAATCATTGCATTGATCACCGCCAGCCTTTCGGCGTAGCTTACATTGAGAGCGGTCAGGAGGTCGGCGGGCCTGCCCAGCCGCACCCGGTCGGCACCTATGGCGTCATCCAGAACGTCGAGCGTCTCGGTGACGGCCGGATGAATATCGAGGTCGTGGGCCAGGAGCGCTTCAGGATTGTGTCGCTGCACCGCGACAAAAGCTACCTCTGTGGCACCCTCGAGCGCTATCCGCTCGACGCCGGCGGGACTGCCCACGCCATCGCCCTCGGCCACGCCCTGCGCCCCTGGGTCCAACGCTATCTCAAGATCCTGGGGGAAAGCGCCAACATCAAGCTCGACACCCAGTCGCTGCCAGACGAGCCAACCGCCCTGGCTTACCTCGCCGCAATCGTGGCCCAGGTACCAGCCGCCGAGAAGCAGGCACTCCTCGCCTGCCCCAGCGCCGTCGAGTTGCTCGCTCGCGAACGCCGACTCTTCCGCCGGGAGGTGTCATTGATCGGCGCCCTGCTCGCTCATCGCGAAGACGACTCCAACCCCGACCTCTCCCTCAATTGAGCACAGTCGCGACGCACTTCTGCCAAGTCACCCGACACGGCCAGAGGTAGTGGAGCGTGGGGCAGCATCGTTCGACGCGGATGCGGACGGTGAACACCGCGCAATGCGGGACGGATGTGAAGGGCAAGGCGTTGGGACAGACAATCTCCGCGTGCCCAACACCTGGACCGACCGTAGTCGCTCGATCGATCGGCGATGCGAACTTGCCGAGGGCACGCGACAAGGATCTCAACACGACACCGACATACAACAGGCGACACCGACCATGAAGTGTCGGGTTCGCTTCGTCATTGTGCGCCAACCCCCTCGGACGCCGGCGGATCCCACACTTCGTCGTACGGGTGCGGCAATAACGCGGATAGCGGCTCGCTGCGATCGCGGCCGAGCACGACCTGCGCGTTCTTGTAGTTGCCGCGATCAATTTGATACATAAACTCACGACACCGCCCGCACGGCGGCAACACTGTGTCTTCACCCCAAACGGCCACGATCCGTCGGATGCGCGACTCGCCCGCTGTGACCATCGCCGCGATAGCGGCATGCTCGGCACAGAAGCCCATGCCGCTCGACACATCGATACACACGCCCAGGTATACGGCCCCGCTGTCGCTCTCCAGAGCGCAGGCCACGTCACCGGCATTGTTGTCTCCCCACAGCACCCGCGGCCGCAAGACAGTCCGCGCCCGCGCGATCAGATCCTCATGGCTCATTTTCCCCTCCCGGACTTTTTAGCCCTTGCACAACAACAGGTCGGTCGGATCCGACCCAAGAATGGAGATCGGCAAACGCTAGGGCGCGTGCTTGTAGATCCACATCGAGCAGTCTTGAGACCGACAGGCGACGGCGCCGATGACGCCATAGGTATCCAGCGGCGCCGCGATGACGCTCTTCCCATTCAGCACCGGGTTAGCCGCAGCCGGATGCGCCGCCCAGGCGTCCGTCGTACTGTCGTAGCTGTACACGTCGTGTTCGGGTGACGTCAGAGCTATGTATTCGCCGCTGACCGGATCCACCGTGAAGTCGCCGTTGTACCCCGAGCCGTCGTAGATCTGGATCGGCAGATCCTTGAGCGGCGTGACGATGCCTGTCGCTGACAGTCGATAGAGTTTCTTGTGAGCCGCCGAACCGATCACCATCTCGTTGCGGATCGGGTTGAAAGCGGCGAAGAGCCACGTCCCGCCGATGTCTAGCGACTCGGCCAATCGATCCCATTCTCTACTTGCCTCCGAATAACGCCAGATCTCGCCCCAACCGCGAACCCAGATCACTCCCCCGAGGGCCGGAAAGTACTCGAGGGCATCACAGCACGGACCGTAGTCGTTGACAAATGGCGCTGTCACCGTCGACCATTCACCGGTCGTCGGATCGTAGCGGCGGAGCAGATTGCTATTGAAGGCCCGATGGTAGAACACACCCGTCTCAGGATCCAGAGCACTGTGGTCGTAACCGTGACTTGTCGATGATGGCAACCAGTCCGGAGCCGGCAGTATCTCCCAGGTGTTCGTATCGTCGGTGTAGCGGACGAACCGCGGGAAGTCGTCGCCGGCCGCGTAAACGTGATCACCGCCCAGAAAGTAGGCCAGCCGCGCGGTTGAATCCCAGATCATGTCTTCCGAGTATGGAATGACATTGCCAGAAGCACCGTGCGCGCCAGCAAAGGTCGCGGTCACGCCAGTTGCGTCAATCTGTGCCCAGGCGCCCGGCGCAAGCGATCGGGCGGCGACAGCCAGAGCGGTGTCGTCGCCTGACGGGCCAGCGTGTCGGGACACCCAGGGCAAGTACAACGGAGTCGGACCTTGCGCCGACGCGGCGACAGCCGACATCAGGACGTTCAGGATAAGGCTGCCCCAGATGAGCCGCCCGGCAACCGAACGATACACATGACCTGTCATGTTTCAGTTTCTCAACCACTTCCTGAACGTTGATCCCTGGATCGCCGAGCACTCCAGGCGATTCGGCGCATCCTAGCATGACCTTAGCCGCCTCGGCATCCGAGGAATCACCGACCAATAAGCCCGAGCACGTCGCGTTCCGCAGGTTTGCCGTTTTGCACATGTGGAAGGAACTCTCCCGCCATTGGCGCAGATGGACCATCTGGAGAACGGGCAGCCGGGCATGGAGCCCATCTCGTCAGTTCGCTCGCATCACTCGCGAGATCCGCGCAATCGACGGACAGAATCCTGGACTGACCATGCGCCCGTGTGCACGCTGGGCGCCGGAGCCGTCTTCCACGGGCGACCAGTTATAATCGCCCCCATGCGAATCGTCGTCGACGCCATGGGCAGTGACTTCTATCCGACACCCGACGTGGAAGGCGCGGTCCTGGCCGCGCGGGAAACCGGTGTGTCCATCGTGTTGGTCGGAGATGAAAAGCGGATCCGACCGATCCTGGCCGCACAGGATACAGCCGGCCTTTCGATCGACGTGGCCCACGCCGAAGAGGTGTTGACCATGGACGACAAAGGCATGGCATTGGTCCTCAAAGCCAAACGCCCCGCGGCCAAGAACTCGATGGCCATCGGGATCGACCTGGTCAAGCGCGGTGAGGCTCAGGCGTTCGTGACGATGGGCAATACCGGCGCCGCTTCGGTCACGGCGTATTTCCGTCTTGGCACCCTGCCCGGCGTCGATCGACCAGCGCTGGCGCCGACGCTGCCGAACGAGAAGGGCACGGCCGTCCTGGTCGACGTCGGAGCCAACCCGGACTGCAAGCCCCGCAACCTGCTCGAGTTCGCCCTGATGGGGAGCGAATACGCAGCTCGCGTACGTGGCGTCAACAAACCGCGGGTTGGCCTGGTCTCCAACGGCGAAGAGGCCGGCAAAGGCAGCCAGCTCGTCAAGGACACCTACCCGCTGCTCGCCACATCGGGTCTGAACTTCGTCGGCAACATCGAGGCCAAGGAGTTCTACAAGGGCGAGGTCGACGTCGCCGTCACCGACGGCTTCACTGGCAACGTCTTGCTGAAGACCTCTGAGTCGGTCGCGAGACTGCTGATGATCAAGATACGTGACCAACTGACCCAGAGCGGCCTGAGCGTCAAGCTCGGCGCCGCGCTGGTTCGCCCCGCCCTGCGCGAGGTCCGCAAGCTGCTCGACCCCGGCGAGTATGGCGCCGCACCGCTGCTTGGGGTCAACGGCCTGGTGTTCATCGGGCATGGTCATTCGGACGCCAATGCCGTCAAGAACGCCGTCAGGATCGCCAAACAGGCCGTCGACGCCGACGTCCTGACCGCCATCAAGGGCGCCATCCACGGGGCAGCGACAACCGAGGCCTCGGCCTGATCTCATCGCCTGAAGGAAATCGTATTTCGTATGCGCATCGTCTCCAACGACAAATCCATCCAGCGCAACCAGACCATCGCGCGTTGGACCCTGATCATCGGCATCGCTGTGCTTGTCCTGGCGCTGTTCGCCAACCTGTACGTGGCCGTGCCGATGCTCGGCAACAACTCGCCCGATGCCACGCTCACGCCGCAGCAAAGCCAGTTCACGATCTTCTCATTCGTCGGCTTACTGCTGGGCTACACGCTGACCACGATCTCGACGTCGCTCAACAGCCGGTACGGCCGTCGGCCAGATAAGGGGCTGCAGGCGGCACTCCGCGGAAACAGCAACGCCTACGCGCTCTTCAATTACGTGCTCGGCGCGAACCACGTCCTGGTTGCGCCCGGTGGCACTTACGTGCTCGTTCCCAAGTACCAGGCCGGCGCGATCCAGTTTGCGGACGGCAAGTGGAAACACGCGGGCCAATCGACGCTCGCGCGCGTCTTCTTCCGCCAGGATTCGCTCGGCAACCCGACCATGGACGCGAAACTTGAGATCGACGCTCTACAGCGCCATCTGAAGAAGCACGCACCGGATGTCGCGATCGAGCC
Organism: uncultured Anaerolineales bacterium; assembly: GCA_964480865.1. Taxonomy (GTDB): domain Bacteria; phylum Chloroflexota; class Anaerolineae; order Anaerolineales; family UBA6663; genus UBA6663. The sequence continues at coordinate 71,703 of CAYZRP010000018.1, forward strand.
TCAGGCCGTGATCGTCTTCATGAGCCCTCGGGCTGTCCTCGACGTCAGCGACTCCCCGGTGCCCGCCGTGCAGGTCAAACAACTCAAGGACTTCATCCGCAAGCAGCCCAAGCGCCCGAGCATCCCGGCCGAGGTGCAGGCGAAGCTTGCCGGCGATGTCCAGAGCAAGACCGAATCTGAGACCGAGTAAAGTCGCCCCTGCCACGTTTGAAGCAAACAGCCGCATGGCTCGA
>CAYZRP010000019.1:0-12630 GCA_964480865.1 uncultured Anaerolineales bacterium
GTGGGGGGGGGGGGGGGGGCGGTCCCCCCCCCCCCCGCCCGGGGGGGTGGGGCCCCCCCCCCCCCCCCCCCACGCTCCACGCTCTACGCCCTCCGCTCCACGCTCTTGATCATCTGGCTGCGCTCGGGCCCGACGGAGACCAGCGACACGGGCACGCCGGTGAGCGCGCTGATGCGCTCGATGTAGGCGCGGGCCTCGGCCGGCAGATCGTCTGGCCGGCGCGCGGCGCCGACGTCCTCGGCCCAGCCGCCCAGGTCTTCGTATTCGGCCGTGAACGGCGCGAGGTCAGACGGCCCGTACGGCAACTCGGTGTGCCGTCGGCCGTCGGCGTCGCGGTAGGCCGTACACAGGCGGATGCGCTCGAGGCCGCTGAGGACGTCGAGCTTGGTGAGCACCAGTTCGGTCAGGCCGTTGATGCGGATGGCGTAACGCAGCAGCACAAGGTCGAGCCAGCCGCAGCGGCGCGGTCGGCCGGTGGTCGTGCCGTACTCGTCCCACGGGTTGGCGCCGGTGCCGCGCAGGCGCTCGGCCTCGACGCCGAAGGCCTCGGTCGGGAAGGGGCCTTCGCCGACGCGGGTCTGGAAGACCTTGGTGACGCCGATGATCCGGTCGATGTAGCCCGGGCCGACGCCGAGGCCGGTGAGCACACCGCCGGTCGTCGGCGACGAACTCGTCACGAACGGATAGGTGCCATGATCGATGTCGAGGAGCGAGCCCTGCGCGCCTTCGGCGATGACACGCGCGCCGTTCTTCAGGCGGCCGTCGAGATACAGCGATGTCTCGGTGATGAAGGGCGCGAGGGCCCTGGCGTGATCGGCGTACTCGGCCGCGATTACCGTGGCATCAAGTGGGGCTGCGCCGTACAGGCCGGTGAGGGTCTTGTTGACCTGCGCCACGTGCGCCTCGATTTTGTCAGCGAGCGCCTCGGGCTCGGTGAAGAGCTCGGCGCGCAGGCCGCCGCGCGAGATCTTGGCGGTGTAGGCCGGGCCGATGCCGCGCCCTGTCGTGCCGATCTTGTCGGCACCACGGGCGGCCTCCTCGGCCTGATCGAGGGCGACGTGCGCGGGCGTGATCAGGTGCGCGGCGTGCGAGATCTTGAGGCGCTCGGGCGTGAGCGTGACGCCGGTTTGAGCCAGCGCCGCGAGCTCGCCGCGCAACCGGGCCGGGTTGATCACCATTCCGTTGCCGAGCACGTTGACGGTGCGCGGCTGGATCACGCCTGAGGGCAGCAGGTGCAGTTTGAACGTTCGCGCAGCCGCGCCTTCCCCGACGGTGACGGTGTGCCCGGCGTTGTCGCCGCCCGAGAACCGCGCCGTGATGTCCGCCTCTTCCGACAGCAGATCCGTGACGCGGCCCTTGCCCTCATCACCCCATTGAGCACCGAGGAGTATGGTGAGACCCATGGCAGATTCCTATTGGCTATTGGTCATTGGTTATCGGCTATTGAAGACTCAATAGCCGATAACCAATGACCAATAGCCAATGCTAGTAGGCTCCGCTGCCGAATAGCACACGCGGGATCGTGCGGAGCATGATTTGAATATCGAGCGCGAGCGACCAGTTCTCGATGTAATAGATGTCGAGCAGGCACATCTCGTCGAAGGTGAGATCGCTGCGGCCCGAGACCTGCCAGAGGCCCGTGATGCCCGGCTTGACCTCGAGACGCTGACGGTGCCAGGGCTGATAGCGTGCGACCTCGCTCGGCAGGCCCGGCCGCGGGCCGACCACGCTCATCTCACCCCTGAGCACGTTGAGAAACTGCGGGATCTCGTCGACGCTGGTGCGCCGTAACAGCCGACCGAAACGGGTCTGACGCGGGTCGTTGCGGATCTTGAACAACGGCCCGGTGGCCTCGTTGCGCTCGCGCAGTTGCTCCTGCTCAGCTTCGGCGCCGACGCGCATCGACCTGAATTTGAAGACAGTGAAGGGCTTGCCCTTCTCGCCGACGCGGGTCTGCGAGAACAGGACAGGCCCGGCCGAGTCGAAGCGGATCAACAAGGCGGCCAGCAGCGTCACCGGGGCCGAGACGATCAGGATGGCGAGGGCGGCGAGGATGTCGAGCGCGCGCTTGGCGATCCGCCCGGGCTGCGACAGGCTCGGCTCCTTGACGCCGATCAACGGCAGGCCGCCGACCTCTTCGACGTCGAGCTGGTTGAGTGACAGCTGGAAGAGATCCGGCACGACCCGGGCGCGCACGCCGCGGGCCTCGCAGGCCCGGACGATCGCCAGGATCTTGCGCTGATACATCCAGGGCAGCGTGATGATGACTTCGTCGATCCGTTCGGTGCTGAGCGCATGTTCGGCCTGCTCGAGATTGCCGAGCGACTTGAAGCGCCCGATCTCGACCTTGGCCGGGTCGTCGTCGAGGAAGCCGACGATCTGATAGCCAAGGCTGGGCTCGGCCACCACCGTGCGCATGACGGTGCGCCCGATGTCGCCGGCGCCGACGACGAGCACGCGCGAGACTCCGACGCCACTGAGGCGCAGCTGCGCCCGCACCAGCCGTTGCCCGATCCGCGCGAACCAGAGGATCACGATCGTCAGGAAGATCGCCCACACGATCAGGCCGCGGGAATAGACCGTCGGGAGCAGGAGGAAGACGGCCGCGAACATGATCACGCCGACGGTCGAGACGGCGTTGATCAGGCGATAGAGGTCGGTGAAGAGACTGCCGCCGCGACGCTCGGTGTAGGCCCCATCCACCCAGAGGAAGAACAGGCACAGCAACGTATAGGAGGCCTGCATCGACAGGTAGGCGTAGTACGGCGCCGAGAACTGATCATCGACCGGCACAAGCAGCTCGAGCTCATAGCGGATGTAGTAGCTGAGCGCGAAGGCCACGTTGATCAGCACCACGTCGATCAGGGCGGACAGGAACTGGGCGCGGGTCATGGCAGGCTATCGGCCTTTGCGGCGCGCGTCAGTGGCGCGGCTCCGGGGTGAGCGCGCGCCGGTAGGCCGCGCACAGGCTGGCTGCGGCGGCCTCCCAGGTGAAGGTGTGAGCGTGCGCGGGTCCGGCAATGCGCGCGCGTTCGGCCTCGGCCGGGGTCAACGCGCGCGCCAGCGCATCGGCCAGCGCGATCGGGTCTCCAGGTGGAATGCGCAGAGCGACGTCGCCGCCGGCCTCGGGCAACGATGACACGTCGCTCGTGACCGTCGGTCGACCGCAGGCCAAAGCCTCGGCCACCGGCAGCCCAAACCCCTCGAAACTCGAGGGATAGGCGAACGCCGTTGCCGCGTTGTACCAGGAGGGCAGGTCCTCGGCCGGCACAAAACCCGGCAGATGCACCCTGTCGCCCAAATTAGATTCGCTGATCATGCGCAACAAGGAATGGTACCACCAGCCCCGGGCGCCCGCTAAAACAAGATGCAGATCCGGCTGATCGCGTCGCAACAACGCGAAGGCCTCGACCAGCGCCGGCAGATTTTTGCGCGGTTCGAGCGTCCCGAGGTAGAGGATGAAACGTTCGGGCAGGCCGAGACGTTCCCGGAAGGCGCGCACCTCTTCGGCGGGCAGCGGCCTGAAGCGCGCGTCGACGCCCGGGTAGGCCAGGTCGATCCGCTCACGTGGCACACCCAGCAATTCAGTGACGTCACGGCGCGTGGCCTCCGAGATCGCCACCACGCGTCGCGCGCGCCGGCAACTCAACCGCGTGATCGTGCTCAGGTAGAGACGTTGGGCGGCCGGAAAGCGATCGGGCAGACGCCGAAACGACAGATCGTACATCGTCACGACGCCGGGCACGCGGCTCACCAGCGGCAGGCTGAAGGCCAGCCCGTGTGTCAGATCAACCGGGCGATCCAGACGCCGCCAGGCCTGCGTCTGTGCCAGTTGTTCCCAGAGGATGCGGCTCAGCCGGCCCTCAGCGGCCACCGGCTCGACCCGCATGTTGGGCAAATCGAGGGCGCCCGGCCGGGCATACGCCGTGAACGAAAACTCTTCAGGCTGCGCGGCCAGCGCCGTAAGCGTGTTCGAAATGTACTGATGGATGCCGGCGCTGCGGTACGTCGCGCGGCCATCCAATAGCAGCGCATTGAGCGCGACGTGCGGCATGGCGCGATTATAGTCGGCTGGTCGGCTGGTCGGCTGGTCAGTTGGTCTGCTGGTCGAAGGCTCATTGGCCCTCAAGGACGAGTTGACTAGCCGACTACAAGACTACCCGACTACGCGACCATAGAACTCCGCCGTTCGCTGAGCGACGCCATGCATGCTGTAAATGGAGGCGGCGCGGGAACGGGCGGCAGTGGAGAGCGCGGCGCGCAGCGCCGGGTCGTCGCGGAGACGGGCGAGGCAGGCGGCAAGGGCCTCGACGTCGTCTTCGGGGAAGAGCAGGCCTGAAGGCGAGATCGAGTTCGCTGCAATGAGGTGTTGGGGCTCGCCCGAGTCGCTGACGATGGCGGGCACGCCGCAGCCCATGGCCTCGATGACGACCCGGCCGAACTGTTCCTTCCAGTTGGGGCGGGTGCGCGACGGCAGGACCAGGACGTCGAGCGCATTGTAGAACCCGGGCATGGCCGAAGAGGGCCGCGGCGCCTCGAATCGGACGCGATCGCCGAGGCCGTGTGTCACGATGAGGTGCTCGTACAGGCGCTGCTCGGGGCCGGCGCCGATCAGGCGCAGCTCGGCGCCCGGGGTCTGCGCGAGCGCCAGGAGCAGCGTATCGACGCCCTTCTCGGGGACGAAGCGGCCGGCGTAGCCGACCCTCAAGACGCCGTCGGGGGCGCGCCGCTCGGCCGGCGCATAGATCGCGGGATCGACGCCGAACTGCGGCACCTGCGCGATCGGGCCCGTGAAGCCTTTGGCGCGCCAGACGCTTTCGGCCTCGGCGTTGCCGACCAGAGCACCGTCGACCCCGGCCAGCACGGCTTTTTCCATCCACGCGAAGGGCGGCGGATAGCGCCGCTCGAGGTTCTGCCAGGAGAAGAAGAGCGTTTTGGCTCCAACACCGCGCGCCGCGCGCCAGGCCAACCAGGTGGCGAGGTTGTAGGGCTCTTCGTCGATATGCACAAGATCGGGCCGCAGCCGGGTGACCAGGCCGCCCAGGAACGGATACGCGTGCAAATGAAAGTTCCCGTCCAGCACGATCGGAGTGACGTGCAGGGCGTAGCCCGAGGTGTGCTCGCGTTCGAGCGGTTGCCCGGCCCAGCGCGGGGGCACGACGACGTGCAGGTCGAGGCCCTCGGCGGCGAGGAGCTCGAGCTTGCGCTGGTACGCGCCGACCACCAGGGCCTTCGAGAGCATGAGGACACGCATGTCAAAAGTATAATGGCTGCCGTACACGCATGACTCAAAGCAAGCTCGGCCCGCACGCACAGCGATCCACGCCCGACCTCCGCCGCTGGATGGAGGCCGGCGCGCGCGTGGCGCGCCTCACCGGAGACCTGAGCCTCGCGCGTGAGATCGTCGAGATCCACCCCGATGCGCTCGTGATCGGCGCCGCGGCCTCGACCATCGACATCGCCCTCGACGCCCGCCACGGCGCGCGGCCGGATGTGACGGCCAAAACCTTCGTCAATGCTCAGCGCGACCTGTATGGGCGGTTCCCGCAGATCACGGCCTGGGAGGGCCCGCCGGCGCCGACGCTTGGCAAAGCCACAGACGTCGAGGCCCTGAGGCTCATGGCCTGGTACGCGGCTTTCGAGGCCGAGCGGGTGCGCCGCCTGGCCGATTTGGGCTTGAAGGCCGTGGTCGGCAACTTCGCCACGGGTGGCCCCGATCTGCCGCTGTGGTCGGCGTTCCTGCCCGCACTCGACGCCGCCGAGCAGCATGCCGGCTGGCTCGGCCTGCAGGAGCACAGCGGGCCATGGCTATGGTGGCTATCCGGATCGCATCAACCCGCTGATGGCCTTGCGCCAACGCTGCGCGACGAGCCGGAACGCCTGGCCGGCTGGACCACGCTTCGGCATCGCTTCGTCGAAGAACGCGTCTTCCGGCCCAACGGCATCGAAGCGCTGCCGATCCTGATCACGTCGCTGCGCCTCGATCGCCTCGACGCGGGCGACGGTCCACACACCGGTGCACCCTGGACCCTGCTGACCGAGTTCTGGCGCGGACACGACGGCGCCGCCGACCCGATCGCGTATTGGCGGGATGCCGCCGAGCGTGACCCGGCGCTGTATGTGGCTGAACAACTGGCCTGGTACGACTCGCAGATCCAGCGCGATCCCGTCGTCGTCGGCGCTGCCGTCGGCATCGTCGGCGCCGACGAACGCCATGCCGCCTACGACCTGGCGGACACGGCGGCGAGCGTCTGGTTGGTCGAACACATCCGTAACGCGCAACCGTACGGGTCGAGCGGCCTGGCTGCTCCCGCTCCGTCGCATCGGCCGGTTCCTCGCGGCCCTGAACCGCCACGGCTGAGCCGCGACAATCTGCTCGACAAACGCGGCTTCGAGGAAGGCTGGGTCGAGGACTTTGATCTGACGCAAGAGCTCGCGGCGCCGCTCGGCTGGCGAATGCGAGTGGTCGAAGGCGTTGCGCAGGGGCAGGGCGAAGACCCCCCGCTGCCAGCCTTCGGGCGTCCCTTCGCGACGTTGCTCAACACCACAGACGTGCGCCCGGCTGAGCGCGAGCGACTGTTCGGCGGTGGACCGTACGTATGGAAGGTCGCGGCGCGCGCGCCGTTTCATGTCGCGCTCGATCAGGTCGTGCCGGGCCTCGTGCCGGGGCTGACCTACCGGGTGACGGTGAAGCTCGTCGCCGACCCGGTTGTGCGCGATCAACCGCGGCTGGTCTACGCCCCCGACCTGTGCGCGAGCGAGACGAGACTCAGTGTGATCGAGGGCGCTGAGCCCGCCTTCCCGCGAGAAGCCGAGACGATCGGCACCTCAACGTGGCAAACGGGCGAAGCGCTCCCCTTCGGTCGGGCCGGATCGTTGACAATCGCTTTCACGGCGCCCGCCGATGCGGTGACCATCCGACTCGAGATCCGCACGCGCTATGCCCTGCCGCTGGCGGCCTGGCACGTTCAGGCGCCGACGCTGTCGCCCGACGACCCGGCCCGGCCCGCCTGAATGGACGACTCCCTCAAGGCAATCGCAGAAAACCGATCGGCGCGCCCAACGCTGTGGCACGTGATCGCGCTGGCTGTCGTGTTGATCGTCGGCGTTGCAACGCGCTTCTACAAACTCGACGTCGCTCCGCCCGGCCTGTATTACGACGAAGCCTTTTACGCGCTCGACGCCGTCTCTGTGCGGCACGGCGCGCAGCCCATTTACTTCGAGGCCAACAACGGCCGCGAGCCGCTCTTCATCTACAGCGTCGCGCTCAGCCAGAGCCTGTTGGGCGACACGGTTCTGGCAGTGCGCATCATCGCCGCGATCTATGGTTCATTGGCCTTGCTCTCGGGCTACGGCGCCGCGCGCGCGTTGTTCGGTGGGCGCGTGGCCCTGTTCGCGACAGCGTTGCAGGCGACAAGCCTCTGGGCGATCCAGTTCAGTCGGATCGGCCTGCGCGCGACGACGGTGCCGTTCGTCTTCGGGCTGCTGCTGCTGACGCTGGTCTACGGCTGGCGCACTCGACGACGTGGTCTCCTCATCCTTGGCGGCGCGCTGCTCGGCCTGTGCTTCTACACCTACATCGCCGCGCGCCTGATCCCGCTGGTGTTCATCGCGTTGGGCGTCGTCTGGTGGATCTTCAAACGCGAGACCTTCCCGCGGTGGGATTGGATCATTGCCGTGATCGTCCCGGCCGTGGTCGTCGCGGCGCCGATGATGCTCTATGCGGGCACGCACATCGATCTGTACTTCGGTCGCGCCGGCCAGGTCTCGATCCCGATCGACGCCGTCATCGCCAACGTGCCGCGCGTCGTCGCCATGTTCTTCTGGCACGGCGATGACAACTGGCGGCACAACCTCTCAGGTCGCCCCGTGTTCGATCCGCTGACAGCGCTCGCCTTTGCCGCGGGCCTCGCCTGGCTGGCCTGGCGTCTGTGGAAGACCCGCGATCTGCGCGCCGCGCTCGTCCTGAGCTGGCTCGTGGTTTTCTCGCTGCCGACGATCTTCAGCGACCGCGCCCCGCACTTCCTGCGCGCCATCGGCCTGATGCCCGTCGTCTTCCTGCCGGCGGCGTTGGCGCTCGAGCGCGTGGCGAAGGGTTGGGGATCGGGGATCAGCGGACGGCAGACGGCGGACGGCAGACGGCAGCGGGTGTCTTTGATGACAGGCGCTTTCCGCCGCTTGCCGTCCGCCGTCTGTGGCCTGGTCATCCTCGTCCACGCGGCTGCGACGTTCCAGGCCGAGCAGGCCTACGCCGCCTCAGAGGCGCCTCGCTATGCTTTCGAGACGGCTGCCGTCGAGCTGGCCGAAGCGGCACAAACGTGCGTTGAGACCGGCGCGGCCTGGATCGACTCGCGCATGTGGGAGCGGTTCCCGTCGATCCGCTACCTGGCGCCGCAGACCCGGCCGGTCGATGTCGCGACGTTGCCGGGCATTGACGCTCGCGGCGTCTGCCTGTTCACTACGGCCGGAGAATCACCGCTGCCGGTTGTGGCGCACTGGCCGTCGCCGGTGCGGCTGATGGTCGCGTCGGGCGGGCTCGACCAGACGGAAGGGACGCCGGCACCCTATCCGCTTTACAATATCTTCCACTTCGCCCCGCTCCTGCCCCTCGAGCCGATCGCGACGTTCGTCAACGGCCCGCGATTGTTGCTCGCTGACGTGACGGTCCGATCCGACGGGCTGGGCGTGCATTTGGTCTGGGCTGCTGAGGAACCGCTCCCTGCTGGCCTCCACATCTTCATCCACTGGCGGGCCGGCGATCAGATGCTGGCGCAGTGGGATGGGCCGTTGGGCGGCGAGTTGCTGCCGGCCGAGGTCTGGCGCGTCGGCGACCAGGTGGAGCAGAGCCTTGTCCTGGATGGGGCTGCCTCGGTGGACTCGGCGGTCTGGGTGGGCGTGTATGATTTCGGGAGTCGTGATCGGCTGTTGACCGAGACCGGTGACGATCACGTGACGATCCGGCCGTGAGCCGGGTCGAGTTCAATGGCCGCGGGTTGGCGCGTTGGCCGGCGCCCTCACGCCCGTGGATCCACAACTCGAAAGAGAGGAAACATCGCATGCATGCATCCTATCGACTGAGGCGACTTGTGCTGGCTGTGGGTGCGTTGGCGCTGGCCATGCCCTGGGCAGCCGCGGCACCCGTGGCACAGGCCGCTCCACTGCGTCAAGACAATCTGCTCCCGAACCCCGGTTTTGAGTCGGGCACGAGCAGCTGGACGGCCTGGTGGGCCGAGATCCCCAAGCCCAACATCGGCTACGACTATTCGTACAAGCCGAACTCCTTCAACACGGAGAGCCGCGCGGGCGGCGCAGCACAGGACCTGGTATTGGCCGGTGACAAGTCGTACCGGATCTTCAACAACTGGGATCCGTTCTGGGCGGGCATTCGCCAGACCGTGAACGCGCCGGCCGGCTCGCGTGTGCGCTTCACCATGAACGCGCGGGTCTGGGCGGCCGGCAACTTCTGGCCGGCGCCGTCAGACCCGACGATGCCGGCTCGCGTGCGGGTGGGCATCGAACCCAACGGCGGCGGCGACCCGTTCGCGGCGTCGGTCGTGTGGTCGGGCGAGATCGCGCCGCATAACGGCTGGAACGCGGCCTCGGTGGAAGCCACCGTCGGCGCGGGCGGCAGCGTCTCGGTGTTCGTCAGCATCGACTTCCGCGGCAGCTCACGCCAGTTCATGGGCGCCTTTTTCGATGAAGGCTCCCTGGTGGTGGCTGGCGCCGGCACACCCGTGCCGGGGGCCGGTACACCCGCTGGCGTCTACGTCGTGCAGTCCGGCGACAGCCTGGCCAAGATCGCGCGCAAGTTCAACGTCACCATTCAAGATCTGCTCAAGCTGAACGAGCTCAAGGATCCGAATGCTCTGCAGATCGGCCAGCAGCTGAAGGTGCCGGGCGCGCCGCCCGCAGTTGCACCCGGCGGCGGCATCGTGTCGTACGTCGTGGTCTCGGGCGACAACCTGTCGCGCCTTGCCAGGCGCTTCAACACGACCGTCGAGCGCATCAAGCAACTCAACAACCTCAAGACCGACGTGATCGTCATCGGCCAGACCCTGCTCATCGGGCCGTAGGCCTCTCGATCACGACACTGATGGACAGGAACGCGGTGCTTCGGCGCCGCGTTCCGATTCCTTAGCCGCGGATTTCGCGATTCCCGTGGATGGGTCGGTTGGATCAACGCCCATTCGCGAAATTCGTGAAATTCGCGGCTAATTGTTTGCCACTCGCTGAATTTTGCGAGGTGTCTTTTCTCTGACAGGATGCCTACTGTAGAATGGGGGGCTTGGGGGCGCGTCGGGATTCAGCCGGCGTCGACAGGAGAACGATGATGATGCGAGTGTTTCGGATTTTGGCGGTCGGGCTGCTGGCCCTGGGCCTCTGGCCATCCTCTGTTCAAGTTGCGAGCGCGGCCCCGGCAAGCCAGGGCGTCAACCTCGTCACCAACCCTGGTTTTGAAAGCGGCGCGAGCGGCTGGTCACCGTGGTGGGCCGAGATCGCCAAGCCCGCCGACGGCTCGTTCAACTACGCCGCCAAGCCGAACTCCTTCAATGTGGAGATGTTGTCCAGCGGCGCAGCCGCCGGCGTCGTGCTGGCCGGCAATGCGTCGTATCGCGTGTTCAACAACTGGGACCCGTTCTGGGGCGGCGCCAAACAGACGGTCACGGCCCCGGCGGGTTCGCGGGTGCGCCTGACGGCGAGTGCCCGCGCCTGGGCTTCGCAAGATTTCTGGCCGGCGCCATCCGACACCAACATGCCGGTGCGTACGCAGGTCGGCATCGAGCCCGATGGTAACGACAACCCGTTCTCGGGCGCCATGGTCTGGTCGGGCGCGGCGGCCCCGCACAATGCGTGGGCGCAGATGACGGTCGAGGCGACCGTCGGCGCGAGTGGCAAGGTGCTCGTGGTCGTCAGCGGCGACTTCCGCGGCGCGTCCCGTCAATTCATGTCGGTGTTCTTCGACGAGGTCTCACTCGTCGTGCTCGATCAGCCGGCCGCTACGGCCGTGCCTCCCACGGTTGCTCCGGCTGCGACGGTTGCCGCGGGTGCGACGGCTGTGCCTGTTGTGGCGACCACACGCCCGGTGGCGCAGGCTGCCACGTCCACGCCGCGTGCGGATGGCCTGGTCACGTATGTTGTCAAGGAGGGCGACACAGGCTGGGTGATCGCGGCCCAGGCCGGGTTGACGATCGACCAGTTGCGCGCGCTGAACCCGGGCGTCGACATCAACCTCCTTTCCGTCGGCACGGAACTGATCGTCGGCGGCACGCCGGCTCAGGCCACTGCAGCGCCCGGCGCGACGGCCGTTGCAACCGGCGAGGCGACCACAGCTGCCGAGAACACGCCAGAGGCGACTGCGACGGTCGCTGGCCCGGCCGAGCCGACCGCCGGCGCGACCACGACCGCCGACGGTGCTCAGATCTGCGTCAGTCTGTTCAACGACGCCAACGGCAACCGCCAGTTCGAAAGCGCGAGCGGCGAGACGGCGCTCTACGAAGGCCTGCTCACGTTGATCAACGCCGACACCGGTGCGCAGATCACGACGCATCAGATGGCCGCCGGTGAGGACAGCTACTGCTTTGCCGGCCTCGTGGGTGGCAACTACCAGGTGGCCGTCGCCGGGCCAAGCGGCTACAACCCGACGGTCCAGCCTGACGTGATGGTGCCCGTTCCGGCGGGCAGCACCGGCGAATACAGCGTGGCCTTCGGCTTTCAGCGCAGCAGCACGGCCCCCGAGGCCACGCCTGTTCCCGCGGGCCAATCGGGTGATCGTCTGCGCACGGCCCTGTTCGGCGCGCTGGGCGTGATGCTGTTGCTCCTGGCGGCTGGCCTGGCCGTCACGTTGTTCATGCGGCGACGCTAGCGAAGACGCGGATGGGTGGTCGACGAGTCGGCGAAGACACCGGATGCGCGAAAGACGAGTCGGCAAAGACACCGGATGTGCGAACGACGAGTCGGTGAAGACACCGGATGCGCGAACGACGAGTCTCAAAGACCAGGACTCGCCATTCGCACATTCGGTGTCTTATTCGCCTTGGCGCTGGCCGTCGTGGCGAGCGCGCCGTTGTTCGGCCACGCGGGATTTCTGTTGACACGTGGCGCCGGCGACTCGGCCAACCTCCTCTTTCGAGTCCAACAACTGCTTGCAGCCTACGCCGGCGGTGACTTTCCGGCGCGCTGGATGCCCGACGGCGCTTATGGCTACGGCCTGCCGTACTTCACCTACTACGCGTCGTTCTCGACGCATGTGGCGGCCTGGTTCAAGCTCGCGGGTTTTTCGTACGCGCTCGCGATCAAGCTGGCGCAGGCCGCCGCGATCGCGCTTGGCGCCTGGGCCGTGTATGGCTGGATCGGTTCATTCGGTTCGGCGCCTTCCGGCCGCGTGCAGGCCAGGCCCCTGGCCGCTGCCATCGCCTACACCTTCGCGCCGTTCCACCTTGTCAACGTCTATGCGCGCGGCGACTCGCTGGCTGAGTTGTGGGCGCTGGCGCTGGCCCCGCTGGCGTTCTGGGCTGCCGAACGTCTCGGCCAGCGGCGCGGCTTTGGGCGCGCGGCGGCGCTCGCCGCAACCATCGCCCTGATCGTCTGCACACACAACGTCTCCGCGCTGATGATCCTGCCGTTCATCGG
>CAYZRP010000019.1:12730-35177 GCA_964480865.1 uncultured Anaerolineales bacterium
TGGCGGCGCTGGCGTGGGGCGTGGCGCTCTCGGCCTTCTTCTGGCTGCCGGCGTTGGCGGAAACAGGCGCCGTTCAACTCTCGTCATTGACGAACGGCTACTTCAGCTATACCGGCCACTTCCGCTCGGCCGATCTGTTGCAGAGCGACTGGATCTTCAGCTACAGCCAGAACCCGTTCGCGATGGGCCTGACCCAGACTTTCGTGGCCCTGGCCGGCCTGATCGCGTTTCTCTCGCGTCGCGAAAAGCTGAACTGGCGCGATGGCTTCGTGCTCGTCGGGCTGGCAGTCACGACGTTCCTGATCACACCCTGGTCGGAAGCGCTGTATGCCCACATCCCCGGGCTTGCGTATGTGCAGTTCCCGTGGCGGTTCCTCGGTCCGCAATCGCTGTTCCTGGCCGCGCTGGCCGGTTGGCTCTGGCCGGCTGAGGCCGTGCTCGAGCCGCGCGTCGACGGCCGTTCGTTGTCGTCGACCGGCTTCATGCTGGTGTTGGGCGGCGTGCTGGCAGCAACTGTGCTGATCGGGCTGCGGCCCGAGTTTGTGCCGCTCGCCGACGAAGAAGTGACGGCAGTCCGGCTCAACCTGTTTGAACAGGCCACGTCCATGATCGGCAATACCGCCAACGCCGAGTACCTGCCGTTCGCCGTCGTGCCACGGCCGTGGACCTCGAGCCGTTTGCTCGATCAAAGTCCTAAGCCGGTGACTCTGGCCGGCACCGTGAGCGGCGAACTCGTGAGCCGTGGCGCATCGAGGCAGACCTGGTCGCTCACCGCAGCGAGCGCCGCGTCCGTCGCGTTGCCGACCTACTGGTGGCCGGGTTGGACGGCTCAGGTGGATGGCAGGTCCGTGCCGACCCGCGCTGCCGACGGCATCGGCTTCATCGCCTTCGACCTACCGGCCGGCATACACACCGTCACGCTGGCGTTGACGGACACACCCCTGCGCGCGGCCGCCAACGTGGCGAGCGTCCTGGCTCTGCTCCTGCCCGTGGTCGTCTACGCGGCCAGGGTACGTCGTGCACGCAAGCCGTGGCAAATGCCCACAGGCGTTCTCCAGGCGTTGATCCTGTTGCTCGTCGTCGTGATCGTTCCACTGCCGGGCGCGCTCTGGCAGGCCGGCACGTGGAACGCCGGGCCAGGCCGCTGGGACGTGGCGCCCCGGTCGGCAGCGGACGCCGCGCCGCTCAACATCGATTCGGTTGTCCTCGCGTTCCCGCATCGCGACGTCGTGCGCTTCGCAGACGGCTCCGAGCTGACTCGTGTCGGGTTGTCCTCGGAGCGGCCGACTCCCGGCAGCGCCATCACTCTGACGCTCGATTGGCAACACGCTGCCGCCGTGACAGCGACGGTGACCCTCTGGCCGCCGTCCGCGCCCGTCATGCCCGAGGCGGCGCCCATCGTCTCAGTGGTGGGCGCGACGAACGCGATGCCGCAAACGAACATCGTCGTCGCGCTTCCTGAAGCGTTGTCACCCGGCGTGTACTGGTGGACAGTGGAACTGACTGGCCCTGACGGCCCGATCGCGGCGGTCACAGCCGGCGGTCGCGAGCGCGGCAGAGTCTTCCTCAGCCCGTTCATCATCGATGCCGCGCTGCCCGCGCCAACCGGCGCCCTCGCCGAACTCGGCTCGCTGCGATTGCATGTCGTGTCGGCATCGGTGCGCGAAGCGGGTGTCGATCTCGGCGCCTTGTGGTCAGCGACGCAGCCCATCGGGCAGGATCTGGCGCTATCGTACCGGCTCATCGATCCCCTGGGTGAGCCGATCAGCCAGCGTGACGGCCAACCCGGCGGCGGCTTCCTGCCCACCCACGACTGGGTCGTCGGCCAGGCTTACACCGAAACCGTGCGCCTGGCTTTGGGCGACGATCCCGCTGCCGGCCCGTACACGCTCGATGTAGTCGCTTACCGGCCGGCCACGCTCGAACCGGTTGGGTCGGGCTCGACCCCGGTCTGGATCGTCCCGATGGCCGAACGCCTCGACCGCGTCGCGCGCTGGCAGGTGCTGCCGGAACTTGGCCTCGAGTCGGTCGATCTGCCGGCCGCGGCCGAAGCGGGGACACCGCTTCGATTCGTCGCGCGCTGGTTGACCGGCTCAACAGAGATCGTTGCGCGGCCGACCTGGTCGCTTTTCGCGGCCGACGGCACGCGCGTCGCGAGCGTCGACGATTCGCTTCCCCGTGGGCAAGCCTGGCAACCCTCAGCCGCCATCCGCGACGTTGTGTCGATCGACCTGCCTTCCGATCTGGCTCCCGGAGACTACTCGCTACAGGTCCAGGCTGGCTCGAGCGCGGCCACCGACGTCGGTGCCGTAGCGGTGACGGCCACCACGCGCGTCTTTGGGCTTCCGTCGCTGCAGCGAGTGGTTGGCGCAGTCTTTGGGGACGACATCACCCTGGCGGGCTACGACGCCGCGCCGGGCGGGGGGCTGACCCTTGTGTTTCAGACGCTGCGCAAGCCGGGCGCTGATTACAAGTATTTCGTCCACCTCGTCGACCCGGCCAGCGGCGCGCTCGCCGCGCAGGTCGATGCCGAGCCGGGCGGCGGCGCGCACCCGACCGGGGATTGGCTTCCCGGCGAGGTCGTCAGCGAGACTGTGACGATCGACCTGACGGGTGTGGCAGCGGGCACCTATGACGTGTATGTCGGACTCTACGACCCCGCTCGGCCCGGAGCGCCGCGCCTGGCGGCTTTCCTCGACGGCGTGCGCAGCGCCGACGATCGAGTCAGGCTGCCAGATCCCCTGCACGTTCCCTGAGTGTTTTCCTCACAACGCGATCAGCATCGCTGCCGCCACGCACAACCCGGCGCCGATCCATTGTTTTCGCGAGAGTCGTTCGCGCAAAAGCCCCGCGGTGAGCAACAGCGTGAACGCGGGATAGAGCGACGCCAGCACGGCCGCGACGTCGAGACGTAAATGCTGCTGCGAGACCATGTAGAGAACACTGCCGGTCATATCGAGCACGCCGGAGAGCGGAGCCGTTGGCGCCAGGCGTGGGTCGGGCACCGGTAGTTTCATGCGAACCAGGCTCAACAGCGTGAAGGTCAGCATCACGCAGCGCCCGATCAGGAGCGGCAGAAAGACCACGCCGTTCTCGCGCGCCTGCGGAATCGCGACGAAGTAGAAGCCGAAGCCGCAGCCCGCCACAAGAGTCAACAAGAGGCCCTCGCGGTCGAAGCCCGCCTTGCCCGCGCTCGAGGCCAGCCAGATGCCGACGATGGCGAGCACAAAGCCCATGATCTGCGGCGCCGCCGGCAATCCACCCCAGATGGCCGTCACGACGACCGGGATGGCGGCGCTCAACACGCCGGACCCCGGAGCCACCACGGCGGTGTGCCCGCGCGCCAGGCCTGTGTACAGTGCCGCCAGGCCGATCATGCCCAGGAAGCCGGCGGACCCGGCCCACAGGGCGGCCGTCAGGCTGATCGGCGTGCGCTCGATGCCGAGCACGATGACGAGCAGGATCGCGACGTTGACCAGCGACGACAGAGCCATGACCTGCAATGGCTCGACGCGTCGCGCGGCCAGGCCGCCGCTGAAATCGCCGCTGCCATAAGCCAGGGCCGACCCCAACCCGAGCGCCAGACCGAGTGTTGAAAGATCCATGGATCGATTTTAGCCTGTGGAACACGCCGGCCCCACTCAGCTGCGGGCTGTGGCCAGAGCAATCGGATCAACAGTGGCAATGTGTGAGGCTTGTCACGCATTCCACGAGTTGACGCGAAAGGGAGACCGTTCGTGCCTATTCGTCTCAATTCGTAACGACGCAGCCAGAAGGAGTTGAGGCCGAACAGTTACCTCAATCCGTGGGATGTGTGGCAAAGGCGGGCTGCGGAAAAATAAAACGCGATTGCTTTGGTTCTACAACTCAATGAGCTAATAATCACGAACGCCGAGACCCGGGGCCTCGGCGTTCGCATTCACCCATTCGCAAGACGGCGTCACGCCAACGTCCAGGTTTCGCCGGCCTTGAGCGGGAAGGCGTGGGCGCCGAGCCTGGCCTCGACGGCCTGACACCAGACCGGCCCATCTTGCGCGATCGGCGGCCAGGTGCCGTAGTGCACAGGGATGTAGTTCCTGGCCTTCACGAAAGCGGCGGCGCGCAGCGCGTCGTCCGGCCCCATCGTGAAGTTGTCGCCGATCGGCAGCACCGCCAGATCCAGGTTCTCTTCGGCCATGAACTGCATGTCGCTGTACAGGGCCGTGTCGCCGGCGAGATAGACGCGGTATTTGTCGGTGCGCAGCAGGAAGCCGGCCGGGTTGCCGCCGTAACTTCCATCGGGCAGGCCGGATCCATGATGCGCCACGATGAACTTGAGATAGCCGAATGGATGCTTGAAGCCGCCGCCGATGTGCTGGGCGTGGACCTTCTCGACGCCCTGTCGCCCGAGCCAGCCCGCGATCTCGACGTTGCAGATCACCAGCACGCCCAGCCGCTTCGCCACCGGCACCAGATCGCCCACGTGATCGAAGTGGCCGTGCGTCACGAGGATGTAGTCCGCCTCGACTCTGTCGGCCGACACATCCACACCTGGGTTGTTGGTGAAGAATGGGTCGATCAACAACCTTGTCCCGTCGACGTCGAGCGTATAAGTGCCATGTCCGTGGAAATGAAAGCTGAGTGACATCGGAGGCGCTCCTGTATGAGGACCGCGGACCGCTGACGACGGACCGCAGTGGGTATCCAATATCCGAGACGAAGGCTGGATGGTCATCTACCTTCGTCATTCGTCGGTAGTGAAAGGTCTGCGGTCTGCGGTCCGCGGTCAACGGTCCGTATTCCGGGTTTCACTCCACCGAAAGCCGCGAAGACGCTGTTCTTGTGGAGGATGTCGACCGACTCGAAGCCGACTTTGCGCAGCAGGTCGATTTGAGTCATCAGCGGGCGTGGCGTGTCTTCTTTGTCGATGTAGGCGAAGACCTGGTCGCGATAGGCATCGCCTTTGAGACCGGTCAGGTAATCGCCGTAGCGCGCCCACATACGCTCCTGGATGGCCGGCGCGCTGTGTGTGATCAGGTCCGAGATCCAGAGCGAGCCGCCCGGCCTGAGCGCATAGAACAACCTCCCGGCGACAGCCTCCCACTCGGTGTCGCTGCGCAGGTGGTGCAACACGGCCGCCGCCACGATGACGTCGTAGCGATGCGGGCGCAGATCGAGCTCGCGGATGTCGCCCTGCAGGGCCGTCACAGAACCCGGCGTTGCGGCCGAGACGCGCTCGAGCGCGCGGTCGAGCATCGGTCGACTGAGATCGACCAGGGTGACGTTGAGGCCCGGCAGTGCCTGCAGCATCTTGAGGCTGTAGTTACCCGCCCCGGCGCCGACATCGAGCAACTCGCGGGCGTGCGGCGTCACGGCGGCCGCGGCGGCCGTGATCAGGTCGAGCACGAGCGGGGCGTCGATCGTGGCCGATTGCCCGGTCTCGAGGTTGCTGAACCGCTCGACGTCTTTGTCGAAGCGCGCCCGGATTTCGTCGACGCTGCTTTTCACCGCAGTCCTCCTACGAACCGGATCCCTTCTTGCGTCCCAGACCGCCGAACAACATCCGGCCCAGGCTCTCGCTGAGCGAAGGCACCATCGCGCGATTGTCTCGGGTTGGATCCCAATCGCCCGATGACCGCGCGCGCAACCAGATGCCGCGCTGGCTTTGTCCGTCGGCCAGCAGCGCCGATAGCGTGGCCACATCGCCGGCCAGCAGCGCGGCGCGCAGTCGCGTCAGTTCGCCCGCCATCGCGTCGATCTGGCCGACGAGCGCCTGGCGGTTGGCCAGCCAGTCGCCGGCCTCAGCGCCGTCGATGGCGCGTGTCGCAGTGGCGAACCCGCGATCGGCCACCCGGCGCAGTTCGGCCCAACCTGGCCGAGTTGCCGCGGCGAGCAGCACGGCCGCCAGCAGCTGCGGCGCGCTTTCGGCGCCGGCCGCCGCGAGGTCGTGCTCGGTAGGATCAAAGAAGTAGGCCTGGGCCTTCGCGGCCTGCGCCATCTGGCCTGCCAGCCCGAGGGCTGTATCTGAACCGGACGCTGCCGCCAGCAGCCACGCGCCGCCGGCGAAGTCTTCGCCGGTCGCGCTCTGCCAGTCTGGCTCCGTTTCATCCGGGGCCTGCGGCGCGAGCAACGGGTGTGCCACAGCCAGGCCGCGACCCGCTGGCAACGTGAGACTCAGCAGTGGACCGAAGACCGGCGTCAACGCGATCACCGAGGCCTCGGGCGCGAGCTCGGGCGCGAAGGCCTCGATCAACTCGGCCTGGCGCGCCACAGGTCCCGAGACGATGACGGCCTGCGCGCCGTCGACGGCGCCGATCAGGTTCCAGTCGCTGCCGGTGAACGCTCCGCTCTTCTGCGCGGCCCGCGCGGCTTCGGGATCATCGGCGTACAGCACGCGCTTCGCGTCGCTCCGCCCGGCCAGAGCGCGAGCCAGAGCCGCGCTCCAGCGCGTCAACCCGACGAACGCGATCCGTCCGGCACTCATCAACGGATCCCCATCAGCAGGAGCGAGTACAGGAAGTTGAACGGAACGCCGAGCAGGAGCCCGAGCGGGTTGATGCCCGTGAAAGATGGCAGGAAGATCAGGAGCATCAGGATGACCATGCCCCAGCGTTCGAGTTGATCGAGCACCCCATCCCAGGCGTACGGTGCGATCCCCCGCAGCACCTTCAACCCGTCAAGCATGCCCACCGGCAGGAGGTTGAAGAGCATGAGGTACAGGTTGATCTGCACGAAGATGTTGGCGAACTGGAGCAGGTTCTGAAGCGCCGTGGCGTTCAGGAGGCCGCCAGACGGCTCGATCAACACCAACACGCGCAACAAGAGCGATCCGATAAACGCCAGCAACAGGTTCATCATCGGGCCGGCCAGCGCCACGATCGCCATCCCGGCGCGTGGGCCGTTCCGAAAGTAACGCGGGTTCGTCATGACCGGCTTGGCCCAGCCGAAGAAGCTGACGAACAGCAGGATCGAGCCGAGCACGTCGAGATGGGCGAGCGGGTTGAGCGTCAGACGCCCCTGGCTGCGCGGCGTCGGGTCGCCCAACCGATCAGCTGTGACGGCGTGCGCCAGTTCATGCAACGGGAACGCAAAGAGCAGGATCAAGAGCTTTGAGAGCAAGACCACCGGATCGAAGAGGGCAGATGAAAGCATGTAAGGGTTCCTGAGCCCGAATTATATGCCGTCGACCTCGCTCCAGACGGAGCCGGCGAGACTCTATTGATCCACTAAGCTTGGGCGAGACCGGCCCGCTGGATCTCTTGCCGCCGATCATTCCAGCCCTATAATCTCTTTATGGAAAAGGGACCGGTCGAGTATCGTCTGGAGGACGTCGTTCGGCTGCGCAAGCCTCACGCCTGCGGCGGCTTCGAGTGGCGCGTGGTTCGTTTGGGCGCCGACATCGGCCTCGAGTGCCTGACCTGCAAGCGACGGGTCTTGCTGGAGCGCCGCGATCTCGAGAAGCGCACAAAAGCTTTCGTGTCGCACGGCCCTGCTGATACTCCTCTAACACCGCCGGTGGTACGTTAAGCCATGGTCGGCGCAAAGAAGATCGTTCACCTATAATCTCCCGATGCGTCTCACTGAAGAAGAAGCCCGTCGAGCCGCTCAAGAACGCAATCTCTGGCTCGCGACGGCTCGCCCCGATGGGCGGCCGCATCTGGTTCCGATCTGGTTCGCCGCAGTGGACGGCTCCTGGTATGTCTGCGTCAACCCGAACAGCGTCAAGGCCCGGAACTTGCAGGCTGAGCCGCGCTGCACCTGGTCGCTCGAAAATGGCGACGACGCCCTCGTCCTCGAGGGCACGGCCCGACCGGTGAAGCCTACTGAGGCGGTGATCGCCGCCTTCCGCGCCAAGTACGACTGGAACATCGACACCGATCCGGATTACAGCCTGCTCCTCGAGTTGACTCCGACCCGGAAGGTGATGGGGAAAGCGATTGCTGATTGATGATTTCTGATTGTTGATCGCCATCCAATCAACAATCAGAAATCATCGATCAGCAATGTGAGAAGGGATTGATCATGCGATTTGATCGCTTCACTGAGCGTGCCCAAGACGCCGCGACTCGGGCAACCGAGATCCTGCAGCGCTATGGGCACAATCAAATCGATACCGAGCACATTCTGCTCGCCCTGCTCGAGCAGCCCGACGGCGTGATCCCGCAGATCCTGGACCGCATGGGCATCGATCAGGAGTACATCAAGCGCCGCCTCGACGACGTGCTGCGCGCGTCGCCCAAGGCCGCCATCTACGGCGGCGGCGCCGGCCAGGTGTTCATCACGCCGCGTGTCAAGCGCATCGTGGACCTGGCGAACGAAGAGGCCAACCGGCTGCGCGATGAGTTCATCAGCACCGAGCACCTCTTCCTCGCCATCCTGAGCGAGCGCAATACGGCCGTGGCCCGCATCCTGGCCGAGGCCGGCGTCACCAAAGACCGCGTCAACGACGTCATCAAGGACATCCGCGGTGGCCAGCGCGTTACAGACCCGCAGGCCGAGGGCCGCTACCGCACGCTCGAGAAGTACTCGCGCGATCTGACCGCGATGGCCAAGGGCGGCAAGCTCGACCCGGTCATCGGTCGCGACAGCGAGATCCTGCGCGTGATCCAGGTGCTCAGCCGCCGCACCAAGAACAACCCTGTGCTGATCGGCGAGGCCGGCGTCGGCAAGACCGCGATCGTCGAGGGCCTGGCCCAGAAGATTGCGTCGAACGACGTGCCCGAGATCCTGTCGGGCAAGCGCGTGGTCTCGCTCGACCTGGGCGCCATGATCGCGGGCTCGCGCTTCCGTGGCGAGTTCGAAGAGCGTCTGAAGGCCGTCGTCGAAGAAGTGCAGCGCTCCGAGGGCGAAGTGATCATGTTCATCGACGAACTGCACACCGTCGTCGGTGCCGGTGCGGCGCAGGGTGCGATGGACGCGAGCAACATGCTCAAGCCGGCGCTGGCGCGCGGCGAGCTGCAATGCATCGGCGCGACAACGCTCGACGAGTTCCGCAAGCACATTGAGAAGGACGCGGCCCTCGAGCGCCGTTTCGCTCCCGTGTTCGTCGAAGAGCCATCGCTCGAAGACACGATCAAGATGCTGCACGGCCTGCGCGACCGCTACGAGGCCCACCACAAGGTGCGTTTCTCGGACGCCGCGCTCACGGCGGCCGCCAAGCTCTCGCAGCGCTATCTGACCGACCGCCGGTTGCCCGACAAGGCCATCGACCTGATGGACGAAGCCGCGGCCAAGCTGCGCGTCGCCCTGTACTCGCTGCCGAACGAGCTTAAGGAGATGAAGACCAACCTCGACCGCCTGACGGCCGAGGAGGAGCAGGCCGGCCTCTCGCGCGACTACGAGCGCGCGGCTCAGAAGAAGGCCGAGCGCCTGCGGGTCGAGACCGAGTTCAAGGCGAAGCGCGACAACTGGGAGAAGGAACACCACCTCGACGAGGTGGTCGATGAGAAGGACATCGCTGTCGTCATCGCGCAGTGGACGGGCATCCCGGTCAACCAGATGATGGAGACCGAGGCCGAGAAGCTGCTCCAGATGGAAGCGCGCCTGCACGAGCGCGTCATCGGCCAGGATGAAGCGGTCCACGCGATTGCCGAGGCCATCCGCCGCGCCCGCGCCGGGTTGAAGAGCCCCAAGCGCCCGATCGGCAGCTTCATCTTCCTGGGCTCGTCAGGCGTCGGCAAGACCGAGCTGGCCAAGGCGCTGGCGCAGTTCCTGTTCGACGACGAAGACGCGCTGGTGCGCGTCGACATGAGCGAGTACCGCGAGCAACACACCGTCAGTCGCCTGTTCGGCGCGCCGCCTGGCTATGTGGGCTATGAAGAAGGCGGCCAGCTGACCGAGGCCGTGCGCCGGCGCCCGTACCGCGTGGTGCTCTTCGACGAAATCGAGAAGGCGCACCCCGAGGTCTGGAACGCGCTGCTGCAGATCCTGGACGACGGTCGACTGACCGATGGCCAGGGCCGCATCGTCGACTTCCGCAACACGGTGCTGATCATGACCTCGAACCTGGGCACCGACTTCGTCAAGAAGTCCGGCTCGCTCGGCTTCCTGCGCAAGGGCGATGATGGCTCGGGCGAGGATCCGAACAACGAGCGGATCGAGAAGGCGCTCAAGGCCACGTTCCGGCCCGAGTTCCTCAACCGCATCGACGAGATCATCACGTTCAAGCCGCTCGAGGTGGAAGACGTGGAGCGGATCGTCGACCTGCAGATGCGCGAGATCCAGGAGCGCGTGGCCGAGAGCGGTCTGGCGATCAAGCTGACCGATGCCGCCCGCCGCTGGCTGGCCCGCGAGGGCTTCGATCGATCCTTCGGCGCCCGGCCACTGCGCCGCGCGCTGCAGAAGTACATCGAGGGCCCGCTGAGCACGCAGATGCTGCGCGGCGAAATTAAGTCCGGCGACACCGTGTTGGTGGACTGGACCGAGGAGGACGGCGTCACGCTCCGAAGCGAAGGCGCGACGGCCGTCGTGATCAAGCAAGACGTAGCGTCATAAGGACGGCGGACCGCGCGCAACCTCAGGTTGCGGACCGCGGACGCGCGCGACGTGAACCCAACAGGCGCCCCGGACTCGGGGCGTCTGTTTCGTTTAATGCTTACCCGTGTGACACAAGCAGCGAATATTTGCCACGAATTCCGCGAATTGGAACGAATTGGCGCGAAGAAACAGTATTGGGAACGGCACGACAATCATCTGGTTCTTACTTCGTGCCAATTCGTGAAAATTCGTGGAATTCGTGGCAAAAAACCCTCTTGACTCTCCCATCGTCGGAAGGTGTACCCTCACGTCACGATGTTCAAGATTCGCGAGTTTGCCCACCTGACAAAGGTGTCGGTCAAGATGCTGCGGCACTACGACGAGATCGGGCTTCTCAAGCCGGCGCGCGTCGACCCGGCCACGGGATATCGCTACTACAGCGCCGACCAAATGCCGCGCCTCAACCGCATCATCGCGCTCAAGGATCTGGGGCTCTCGCTCGAGCAGACCGCGGCGCTGGTCGATGAGGCGCTCACGCCCGAAGAGCTGCGCGGCGTGCTCAAGCTGCATCGCGCGCTGCTCGAAGGGCGTGCCGCCGAGGTGCATCGCCAGCTCGCTCAGGTCGACGCGCACCTGGAGCATCTCGCTCAAGACAATCGCCTGCCGGAGTTCGACGTGATCGTGCGCCCGGTGCCCGCGTTGCAGGTCGCGACGCTGCGCGCCCGGGTCGTCGAGGACGACGCGATCACGGATCTCTTCGAAGAGCTTGAAGCCTTCATCGCCGGCCACCAGGCCCGGTCTCAGGCCAGCCCGCTCACCCTCTACTACGGCGATGAGCCGCTCTCACCGGGATCGTTCGCCGACGATGAGCCTGATCTCGAGGGCTTCGACGTCGAAGTGGCCGTGCCCGTCAACCGGCCGCTGCCCGAGACCGACAGGATCCGCACGCGGATCCTCAAGGCCGAGCCGTCGATGGCCTGCGTTGTCTATCAGGGCTCGTACGATCGCGGGACCGCCGGCTGGGCCGCGCTCTCGGCCTGGATCGAACGACACAGCCTGATCCTCACCGGGCCGCTGCGCGAGGTGT
The DNA here is from genome assembly GCA_964480865.1 of uncultured Anaerolineales bacterium. GTDB lineage: Bacteria > Chloroflexota > Anaerolineae > Anaerolineales > UBA6663 > UBA6663. The sequence goes on from CAYZRP010000019.1 coordinate 24,273, forward strand.
ATCTGCGCTTCGGCGCGCATGACCCTCAGGCTCTCGGCATCGCCAGCGGCTACGTCGCTTCAGACAGCCTCGAGTACGTCACCGAGTTGCAGGCTCCGGTCGGCCCTTCTCCTGCGCCGACCTGACGACGGTGCGTTCGCGTCATTCACATCTTTCCACGCTCAATTGGAGGCAACCATGCTGAAGCTCAAGCTTCTGGGCCCGAGTGGGCTGCGCGTCTCTGAGGTGTGTCTGGGCACGATGACGTTCGGCGAGGCCTGGGGCTGGGGCGCCGATCGCGCGACGAGCCTGCGCCTGTGCGAGCGCTTCGTCGAGGCCGGTGGCAACTTCTTCGACACCGCCAACAACTACACGAACGGCGAAAGCGAAACGCTGCTCGGCGAGTTCCTCGGCGTCGAGCGCGAACGCTATGTCGTCGCCACGAAGTACACGTTGCGCAATCGCGGCGGCGATGCCGCGGATGTCAACCTTGGCGGCAACTCACGGCGCAGTATGCTGCGTTCGGTCGAGCACAGCCTGCGCCGCCTCGGCACCGACTACGTCGACGTCCTCTACCTGCACATGTGGGACGACACGACGCCGGTCGACGAGGTCCTGTCCGCCGCGGCCGATCTCGTGCGGTCGGGCAAGGTGATGTACTTCGCCTTTTCAGACACGCCGGCCTGGGTGGTCAGCCACGCGTTGGCCCGGGCCGAGCAGCACGCCTGGCCCAAGCCGATCGCCCTTCAACTGCCGTACTCGGTGCTGAGCCGGACGATCGAACGCGCGGAGCTGCCGATGGCGCGGGCCTTCAACCTGGCGGTGCTGCCCTGGGGCGTGCTCAGCGGCGGCGCGCTGACCGGCAAGTATCGGCTGCCGGCCAACGGCCCGCGACGCGAGGCCGCCGCCAGCGAGGCCGAGCTGGCCGCCGGCGACGTGATCGCGGAGGTAGCGCGTTCAGCCGGCTGCACATCGGCGCAGGTCTGCCTGGCCTGGGTGCGCCAACAGCCGGGCCTGATCGTGCCGATCCTTGGCGCGCGCACTGAGACGCAACTGGAAGACAACCTCGGCGCGTTGAGCCTGTCGCTCGATCTGGATCAGATGGCCCGCCTCGATGCCATCGCCGACTTCAAGCCGGGCTTCCCAAACGGCTTCCTGCACAGCGACCACGTCCGCGATCTGATCTTCGGCGACACCTGGCAGCGGCTGTTGCCGTGAAACCGGTCACCAGGCCTCGAGCCGCTTCTTGATCGTCGCCATGAAGGCGTCCGCACCGGCGCCGTCGAGGACGCGGTGGTCGAAGGTGTAGCTCAGGTACGCGCACGGCCGGATCGCCATGACGTCAGCGCCGTCGACAGAGAGGACCTTCACGCGCTTCTCGACGGCGCCGAGGCCCAGGATGCCGCTGCCCGGCTGCGGGATGATTGGCGTCGCCAGCAGGCTGCCGGAGGCGCCGTGGTTGCTGATCGTGAACGTCGCGCCCTGCATGTTGCCTGGCTTCAATGCACCCGAGCGCGCGCGATCCGCCAGATCCTGGATGGCGCGCGCCGCGCCCATCACGTTGAGTTCATCGGCGTGATGGATGACAGGCACCAGCAGCCCCTCCGGCACGGCCACCGCGATTCCTACGTTGATCTCGCGTTTGCGAACCAGCCCGGCCTTGCCATTCACCAGCCGCCAGTGGCTGTTGGCATTCGGGTGTTCGCGCAGCGCGCTCGCCACCGCGCAGATCACGTAGGCCAGATACGTCAATCGCACACCGCTTCGCTCGGCGTCGGCCTTGAGCTTCGCGCGATGTGTCGCGGCCGCGTTGAAATCCACCTCCCAGATCGTCGTGACGTGTGGGGCCTCACGCTGGCTGGCCGCCATGTGTTCAGCGATGCGGCCGCGCATCACGCTCACCGGCTCGACTTCCTCGGCATCGTCGATGGGCCTGGCCGACGGTGGTGCGAAGGTCGGTTCCGGAACCGTCGTCCGCCGCTGCAGATAGGCCAACACATCCTGCTTTGTCACGCGCCCGTTCTGGCCGGTGCCCGGGATGACGTTGATGTCCAGCGCATGCTCGGTGATGAGGCGGCTCACCACAGGGCTGATGGGGCCGGAATAAGCGGCTGATGGTTGATTGTTGATTGATGATTGATGATTGGTGGTCGCTGATCGCTGATCGCTGACCGCTGACGGCTGATCGCTGACGGCGGATGCGGGGGTCGCGCGGGCCGTGTCAATGGGTTGGGCGGCCACAAGGGGTTGGGCGGCCACAAGGGCCGCCCCTGCGGCGGACGCCTCCTCAATCACCGCCAACACCGCACCGGTTGGCACGCGTTCGCCCACGGCCGCGCCGATCTCGATCACGGTGCCGTCACGCTCGGCGCAAATCTCCGTTGCGATCTTGTCGGTCTCGACCTCGACCAGCGTCTCGCCGCGCCTGATGGGTTCGCCGACGTCTTTCATCCAGCGCAGCACCGTCACGTCTTTCACGCCGGCGCCAAGGGAGGGGAGGATCACGGGAGTCGTCATGGTTGTCCTTTGGACGACCGCGGACGGCGGACCGCAGACCGCAGCGGGCGTCAGAGAGGCGCCTTACTGCCGTCCGCGGTCCGCCGTCCGCGGTCTCGTCACATCCTCAGCATCCCCACCATCGCCGCCTCGATGCGCGCGGCATCGGGGACGACGCCGGGCATCTGGGCCGGGTCGAAGGGCACGGGCACGCGCGGCGCGGCGACGCGCCGGATCGGGGCGTCGAGGTCGAAGAAGGCGCGGTCAGCGATCAGGGCCGCGATCTCGGCGCCGAAGCCCACGAACTCGGCATCCTCATGCACGATCAGACACTTGCCCGTGCGGCGGACCGAGTCGAGGATCGTTTCGACGTCGAGCGGCACGAGCGTGCGCAGGTCGAGCAGGTCGATGGCCCCGGCCAGCGCCGGCGCGTCGGCGGCGCGCTCACACAACTCGACCATGGCGCCCCAGGCGATCACGGTCAGGCGGTCACCGGCGCTGATGCGCCTGGCGACGCCGAAGGGCACGACATAGTCGTCGCCAGGGTAGGGGCCGCGCGACCAGACCGAGTCGTAGCAGTAGCGGTGCTCGAAGAAGATCGTCGGGTCGTTGGCGCGCAGGGCGCTGCGCAGCAGGCCGACCGCATCCGCCACGGTAGAGGGCACCGCCACACGCCAGCCGGTCATGTGCGCGAACGTGGTCTCGCCAGTGACGCTGTGCCACGGGTCGCCGACCTTGCGATAGCCGCCGCTGGTGCGCACGACCATCGGCGCGGCGAAGCGGTTGGCCGAGCGCCAGCGCAGCGCGCCGACGTTGTTGAGCGACTCATAGCACGCGTCCATGTACTTGCGGTACTGGATCTCGGGCGACGGCATCAGGCCCGCCAGCGCCATCCCGACCGCGCGGCCGATGATGGCTTCTTCGTTCAGGCTCGTGTCGAACACGCGCGCCTCGCCATGGTCAGCCAGCAGGCCCGCGGTCACCGAGTGAACGCCGCCCTTGATCGCCACGTCCTCGCCGAAGACCAGCATGCGCGGATTGACGTGCAGCTCGGCGTCGAGCGTGCGCCGGATGGCCTCGGCCATCGTCAGACGGCGGGGCTCCGAGTCGTCGGGCGTTGTCGTGCCGGCGGGAAGCTCGACGCCTTCCGGCAAAAGCCCGCCATGCAGTTGCGGCCTGCCCGGCTCGGTAAACGCGTAGCGCACGGCTTGCTCGGGCGTCCCTTCAGGCCGGGCCAGGGCTTCGGCGTAAGCCTCGCGGACCTCGTCCTCGACGTCCTGGTTCAGTGCGTCCCACTCGCTCTGGCTCATCACGTGCTCGACGCAGAAGCGCTCGAGCTTTGGTAATGGATCGCGCAGCCGTTCAGCCGATTTCTCCTCATCGCTCTTGTAGGCCGCGTTGTCGACGCCGCTATGCGCGCACAGGCGCGGCATCGTCAGGTGGACGAGCGCCGGTCCGTTGCCGCCGCGAACCTGCGTCAGCGCGGCGTGCAGCAGCGGCGCCAGAGTTTCGGGCTCCGTGCCATCGCCGTCATAGATCGACAGGTTCTTGAAGGTCGAAAGGTTCTCGGCGATGTTCGCACCGGGAGTCTGGCGCCAGCCGCGAGTGGAGATCGCGTAGCCGTTGTCCTCGATCATGATCAGGAGCGGCAGCCTGAGTGTGGTGACGACGTTGAGCATCGCCCAAAAACCGGATGAGGCCACCGAGCCGTCGCCGCCGTAGACGACCGAGATGCTATCGGCCTTGTCGCGCTCGCCGAGCTGTTCGACGCGATAGCGGATCGCCTGCGCCCAGCCAGCGGCGACGCAGTACTGGGCGCCAATGTCGGCGGCGTTCGGTGGGACGATGGCGCGGCCGCGGCGAGGAAGGTTGTAGACCGCTGAGAGATCACGGCCATCGGTGGGGCTGCCGGGCTTGCCGAGCGTGGACAGCAGCGCCTCGACCGGCGTCAGCCCGCTTCCCAAAAGAAAAGGCCGGCAACGGTAGTACACGTGGCCGGCGTCAAAGGGTCGATCGAGCCATTGGCTGAGGAGCGCCTGACCGAGCTCGTGGCCCCCCGCCGAGAACTGGTACTTGGCCTGCCCGAGCGGCAGCATCGTCTCCAGTTCGAAAGTGTCGAGCGCGCGGCTGAGGAGGGCGAGTCGGGCGACAGCGCGCCAGTCGACGGCCGTCAGAAGGTTGAAGGAGTCGGAGGAAACGTGGGTTGGCGAGTCGTGGACGACCAGCATCTCACCTCCAGGTCAGACGACGGGCGTGTTGCCATTCGTCTTGACGTTGTGCGTGACGATCTCGGTGTGTGTGCGCGCCACCGCCGGAATGTGGATGAGTTTCTCGCTCCAGAAACGATCGAAGTCGCGATGGTTGCGGACCAGCACTTTGAGGACGCAGTCGAATTCGCCGGTCACTTTGTAGCACTCGAGGACTTCAGGCATCTGGCGCACCTCATCCAGGAAGCGGGCCACTTCATCCTGCTGATGCAAACGAAAACTGATCCTGACAAAACACAACAGATCGAAGCCGAGCTTTTCCGGATCAACCACAGCGCGGTAGCCGCTAATGTAACCGTCGCGTTCTAAGTGTCGCACCCGTGTATGGGTCGCGGCCACAGACAGTTTGATCCTTCGCGCCAGTTCCGAAGCGCTTAGCCGGCCGTCCTCCTGCAACTCCTGCAGGATCGCCTTGTCGATCTCATCCAACGGCTTCGTGCGTGATGTATTTAACATTCTGAGCCGTACTTTTCAAGAGTTCACTGGTCCTATTCCCGAAAACGAGAAGTCTTTCGGCTGAGATCGATTTCAGCAGGGATCCGATGAGTCAACGAGCCCAGATCTTTGGCCGCGAATTGCGCGAATTGCGCGAATTGGATCGTTGACGTCAGCCCTAAGGTGATACCCATCAACCCTTCGCGCAATTCGCGCAATTCGCGGCCAAACACTCTCGCTATGCTATCTCTCCCCACGGCATGTTGACAGCCCCCTCGGGCGCGCCCTCCAGCAGCGAGAACCTGCCGTCGCGGATAAGCGCCCCCAGCTCGACGAGGCGGGCGTGCTGGCCGGCGGTGCGTCGACCGCCATGCAGGCGCCGCCACTGTTCCTCGCAGAAGGTCTCGGCCGCGAGTTGCACGGCGCGGTCGTCGCTGCGTCGCGCGTGCAGGGCCGTGACGAGTATGGCCAGGTACTGATGGACGTCCGAAACCAGGTCGGCCACGACACCCTGGCGGTTGACGAGTTGCTCGCGGTGCTGGCGCATGGCCGAGTCGATCGCGTCGCCCATGTGCTGCAGGCCGTGGATGCCGCGCAGGGCCCACTTCGTCAGCGCGCGCGGCATGTCGGGCAGCGGCTCGTGCCCACGCGGGTTGACGGCGCGGCTAACCATCCAGCGCCCGTAAGCCATCGCGGGCTCGCGCACCTTGAGGACGTGCTGCGGGTTGAGCGGATTGAAGTCGCGGATGCCGGCCGCCTGCACGCCCTTGAAGATCGGCATCATGTAGGTGCTGCTGTGTTGTTTGGTCAACGCTGCGAAGTAGGCCAGCAGCAACATGCTGTTGTGGCCTTCGTAGATCTCGGCCGCCTTGGCCTCGGTGACGTCGCGCGAGTAGGGATGTTCGACGTCGAGTGCGCGACCACCCCAGAAGAGCGGATAGATCCGATCGACGGCCTCGGCCGTCAGACGGCTGACAGTGACCTTGGCCGCGCTGCACTCGAGCTCGCCGCGGTAGCCGTCCTCGAGCAGCCAGGCCGTCCAGTTGCGCAGCGCATCGGCGCAGACGATCAGGCCGGCCATACGCGCGTAATCCTCGAGCGGCATGTCGCGCGTGTCGATGGCGCGGCCCATGCTCATCCGAGTGCGGCCCCACAGCCGCATGTGCGCGAGCATCCGGCGCAGCCGGCCGGCCGCCACCGCGGCGACGCTGACCCGGCCGCGGTTGAGCAGGTGGTAAGCGATGGTCAGGCCGTTCGGCACGGTCCGTGGGCGGATCCAGTTCGCCAGCGGCACGCGCAGGCCCTTGAAGTTCACGCCAACGTTGTGAAGCTGCTGCAGCGCCGAGAGCCTGTAGCGCGTCAGCCAGAACTGTTCGCTTTCCTGCTCGGGCAGATCGACGAGGACGACCTGCGGCGCCGGCTTGAGATCGGGGCCGGAGAGCATGCACACCAGGCACATCACGCCGCCGAAGTAGACGTTGGTGATGAACCACTTTTGCCCGGTCAGCACGATCGAGTCGCCGTCGATGACGCCCGACACCTGCATGTTCTTGAGGTCCGAGCCGCCCTGGCTCTCGGTCAGCGCGAAGCAGCTCTGCGGCCAACCGGTGGCCAGCGAGCGCAAGCGCTCCTTCTGTTGCGGACTGCCGAACACGACGAGCGGCCCGACGGCGCCGATGCCTTCGTGGATGCTGTTCTGCATGGCGACGCTCGGCGCGAGGACGGCCATGCGCGTCTCCTCGAGCGCGAAGGACGGGAAGTCAAGGCCGAGCCCGCCGTACGCCTCGGGCACGAGCGCGCCGTAGTAACCGAGCGCGCCGATCTCACGCGTGACCTCAGGCGCGAGCTTGCCGGCCCAATCACCGTCGCGATTGAGGAATGTGCCAGCGGTCAGGTGGCGTTTGACGACCTCGAGCGCACTGTCCATGGCCGTTGCCGCGCGGCCGACGAGCGGCGTCGGCAAGGGGGCGTCGAAGAGGTCGATGGGACATTGATCTGACCAGACCGCGCGATGGACGGGGCTGCTCTCGGTCTGATACTGGGGTGCGAACAGGGCGTTGGCGGCGTCGTCGGCGCCGGCGACCTCGCCAAGTGCCTGGGCCTCAGCGGCGCTGACGCCTGCCGAAAGCGCGACCTGGGTGACGATGTCCTGGCTGCCGGTGCTGGTCATGGGGCCTCCTGAAGGGGTCAGGCGTCGGGGCGTCAGGTGTCAATGCACGCGACGCGCGAGGTTCGATAAGTGATGCTGGCAAGCTCCAGTATCTACACTTAACGTGAACGTCAAGTTGTGGATATAATGACTCTACCAAACTTGGTCCGGTTTGCCTAATTGAGCTTCGGCCAAGCCGGTAAGGAGTACGCGGATGACGCGGATGGTTTCAGGTTTCGCGGAACGAGATACAAATCCGCGCCATCAGCTACCATCCGCGCCATCCGCGTACAGAGATCCAAACCACCCACCCTGACTTATGCCTGCTTCGACACCTTCCACCGACGAAACCACCTTCAGCATTGGCGATCTGGCCCAGGAACTGGGCGTGACGACGCGCACCATCCGCTTCTATGAGGAGCGTGGTCTGCTTCAACCGGCGCGCAGTTCCGGGCGACAGCGGATGTACACGCGGCGCGATCGCGGCCACCTCAAGCTGATCCTCCAGCATCGTGAGGCGGGTTTCACGCTCGAGGAGATGAAGGAGTTGCTCGAACTCTACGACGACCAGCCCGGCCCGGAGGGTACGCGTCGCCAGATGGAACGCTTCCGCGACATCACGGCCAATCGTCTCGCGGTGGTCGATGAACGCCTCGCCACGTTGCGGGCGTTGCGTCGCCGTCTGAACGAGCGACTGGCCTACGCCGAACGCTCGCTGAAGCTATCGGAGGCAAGCGGTGCGCGATGAGACGGCGACCCGCGAACCACGATGTGAAGTCGCCAGGTATCCCAGACACAATCGCCGTCAAGACCGCGGTCTGCCGTCTGCGGTCCGCGGTCCATAGGACAGTTCGCCATGGCTTATCCGATCCAATCTCGCTACCCCGATGCCTACAACCAGTGCTACGGCTGCGGCTCGCTCAACCCGGTGGGTCTGCACATCGAAAGCGTCTGGGAAGGCGACGTGTGCGTCTGCCGCTTTACGCCAGGGCCGCAGCACATGGCGGTGCCGGGCTTCGTCTATGGAGGGCTGCTGGCCTCGCTGATCGACTGCCATTCGATCGCGGCGGCCTCGACGGCGAATGGCGGAAGCTACGACGGCCCGGTCGAGCGCTTTGTGACGGCTTCACTCAAGGTCGACTACGTGCGCCCGACACCGCTCGGACCGGAACTGACTTTGCGGGCGAGGGCCGAGGCCCTCGGCGCGCGCAAGGTGCAGGTCGTGAGCGAGTTGCTGGCCGAGGGATCGGTGCGTGTGCGCGGCGAGGTGCTGGCGGTGCGGATGCCTGAGACCATGGCTGGCGCGGTGATGCCATGACGACCCCACCGATCCGCGTGTTGCTGGCCAAAGTCGGTCTCGATGGGCACGACCGTGGCGTCAAGATCGTCGCCCGCATCTTGCGCGACGCGGGCATCGAGGTCATCTACACCGGCCTGCATCGAGCGCCGACGGAGGTGGTTGAGGCCGCGCTGCAGGAGGATGTCGATGTGTTGGGGGTCAGCCTGCTCAGTGGCGCGCACATGACGATCGTGCCGAAGCTGCTCGGTCTGCTGCGCGAGCGCGGGGCCGAGGACGTCGTCGTCATGGTTGGCGGTGTCATCCCCGATCACGACGCGCAGGCGCTGCGTGGCATGGGCGTCGCCGAGGTCTTCTTGCAAGACACGCCGCCCGACGCGATTGTGGCCGCCGTTGAGACGGCCGTCGCGACCCGCCGGGCGCGGCCCTAACCTTGGACCTGACAGGTCGACCCGGGATTTCCGAGAAAACAAGGGCTCTCAGAAAATCGGTGTCCGAATTAGCGGTGCTATTTCTAACCATCCAGGAGGGCACATGAACGAGTCGCCTTCGATCGCGGTCGAGACGCGCGTCGCTGAGTGGGGTCGCCAGCTCAAGCTCTGGGAGGATGATGAGCTCGCGTCGACCCTGGCCCGCAGCCCCGAGCGGCGCGCCTTCACCACCGAGTCGGGCATCCCGCTCAAACGCGTCTACACGCCTCTCGACGCGCCGCCGCCGGAGGAACTCGAGTTGCCCGGTCGCTATCCGTTCACGCGCGGGCCGTACGCCACGATGCATCGCGGCCGCCTGTGGACGATGCGCATGTTCGCGGGCTTCGGCACCGCCGAGGACACCAACCAGCGCTTCAAGGCGCTCGTCGCGCACGGCCAGACCGGGCTGAGCACGGCCTTCGACATGCCGACCCTGATGGGTTACGACTCCGACCATCCGATGTCGGAGGGTGAGGTCGGCGTGGAGGGCGTGGCGATCGACACCCTGGCCGACATGGAGGTGCTCTTCGACGGCCTGGACCTCGAGCGTCTGAGCGTGTCGATGACGATCAACCCCACGGCCCCGATCGTCTACGCCATGTACGTCGCACTCTGTCGCAAACGCGGCTACGACCTTAACAGGGTCAGCGGCACGATCCAGGCCGACATCCTCAAGGAGTATCAGGCTCAGAAGGAATGGATCTACCCGATCCGCCCGAGCGTGAGGCTGGTGCGCGACACGATCATGTGGTCGGCGCGCGAGACGCCGCGCTTCAACCCGATCAGCCTGAGCGGCTATCACATCAGTGAAGCCGGCGCGAACGCTGTGCAGGAGGCCGCTTTCGTGCTGGCCAACACCCTGACCTACATCGATGAGGTCGTGCGCGCCGGCATGCCCGTCGACGACTTCGCGCCGCGGCTGTCGTTCTTCTTCACCGCGCAGGCGGATTTCTTCGAGGAGATCGCCAAGTATCGTGCTGTGCGACGCCTGTATGCCCGGCTGCTGCGCGAACGCTTCGGCGCTCGCAACCCCGAGTCGATGCGCCTGCGTTTCCACGCCCAGACGGCCGCGATCACGCTGACGCGCGCACAACCCCATCTCAACCTCGTGCGCACCGGCTTCCAGGCGCTCGCCGCTGTGCTGGGCGGCGCGCAGAGCCTGCACACCAACAGCTTCGACGAGTCGTATGCGATCCCGACCGAGGAGGCCGCGCGGCTGGCGCTGCGCACGCAGCAGATCCTGGCCGAGGAGACCAACGTCGACGCCGTCGTCGATCCGCTCGGCGGTTCGTACTACGTCGAGTGGCTCACCGACGAGATCGAGCGCCGCATCCAGGCCTTGCTCGATGAGATCGACGCGCACGGCGGCATGATCGCGGCCACCGAGAGCGGTTGGGTGCAGAACCAGATTGCGGACACGGCCTACGCCGTGATGCAGCGCAAGGCGCGCGGCGAGAAGATCAGCGTCGGCGTCAATAAGTATGTCGAGGAAGGGCCGGGCCCGATGTTCGCCGTTCATACGCCCGATCCGGCGGTGGCGACTCGCCAGCTCGAGCGGCTCTCGGCCGTCAAGGCCGGGCGCGACGAGGCGCGTGTGCAAAGCCTGCTTGGTCAACTGCGCGACGTTGCCACAACCGACGCCAATCTCATGCCGCTCACGCTCGAACTGGTCTCGGCGTATGCCACGCTTGGCGAGGTCGTGTCAACGCTCAAGTCGGTGTGGGGCGAATATCGCGAGTAGACGACCAGGAAAGACATCGGGAGTGGGGGTGGGGGGGGGGGGGGGGGCGGGAGACACCAGAGGCAAACCGC
>CAYZRP010000019.1:35187-56717 GCA_964480865.1 uncultured Anaerolineales bacterium
TTCCTCTCTACCCCTCCCTCTACCCCCTGGGGGTGTGGGTTTGGCTTGTCTCCGGCTCCCCCCCCCCCCCCCCCCACTCCCGATGTCTGTTTGATTCGTCGTTCGCACTCCCGATGGCTAGATATCAGCGCCGCCGCGAGGTGTTGCGCCGCGCCGGTCGGTTGCTCGACTGGCCCTTCGGTCCCTTTTTGGGTCGTGGCTGTTGATTGCTCTGCGGCGCCCGGGTGTTTGCAGAGCTGGAACTCTCAGGGGTCGTGTGCGCGCGCTCGTCGCGACGATTCGTCTTCGAACGCCCGGCATTCGAGGCGTTTGGTGTCCCCGACTGGGCTCGACCGCGGCCGCTCTGTCCCGTCTTCGCACTGGGCTGACCGCTGGTCCTGACGTTGCCCGAACGTTTACTCTGGCTTCCGTTCTGGTTCCCGGCCGGCCGACCACCGGTATTATGACCAGGCTGCCCGCTGCTCTTGCCGGCCTGATTGTTAGGACCGTTATCCGAACGGTTACTCGGTCGGCTGTTGGATCGATTGTTGGGGCGGCCCTTGTGGCCGCCCGTCCCCTGGCCGCCCGTCCCCTGGCCGCCCGCGCTCTCGGCGTTCGCCCGCCGTCTGCCATCGCGCTGCTGGCCGTGTTGATTTCCACGCTGGCCCTCGTTCCACCGTTGCTGCGAGTCGTTCAGGCCGGTGCGATGCGCCTCGATGACGCTCCGCCCGCCGACCTGAATGAGGCTCGGCAGCACGACGGGCCGCGACTGGGTCTCGCGATAGAAGAAATTCTGCAACGTGGTTTCGACGGCTTCACGGCGGATCGCTTCGCCGCGGCCGTACTGACGTTTGAGTTCGTTGCGTGCGGCAGCGAGCAATTCACTCGCGCCCGCCGCCGGCAGGAAGCCACGGCTGATGAGTTCAGGCTCGCCGGCCAGCAGATCGCGGCCATCGACCGGGATCATGGCGACGATGAAACCGTCCTGCGAGAGCCGCTGCCGATCGCGCATCTCGGGCTCGCCGACGACGCCGATCAGGCGGCCGTCGACCAGCACGTCGTTGGCCGGCACCGGCGACTCGCGCCAGGCGCGCTTGCCATCGGTGGCCAGCACAGCGCCGTTCTCAAGGATGAAGACCTGCTCCGGCCGCATGCCGTTGGCTTCAGCCAGGCGCGCGTGCAGGTGAAGGTGGCGGATCTCGCCGTGGACCGGGATCAGGAACTTCGGCCGCGCGGCCTTGAGCATGGCCAGCATCTCGTCGCGGCTGCCGTGGCCCGAGACGTGGACGTTGGCGAGCTTGCCATAGATCACGTTGGCGCCGCGCTCGAAGAGCCTGTCGAGCATGCGGCTGACGTCGCCCTCGTTGCCCGGGATCGTGCCGCCCGAGACGATGATCGTGTCGCCGTGCCGCACCTGCACCTGTCGGTGCTGGCCGATGGCCATGCGGTTGAGGGCCGAGCCAGGCTCGCCCTGCGAACCTGTCGAGAGGATCAGCAGGCGCTCGTCGGGGATGCGCGCGTCGGCCGGCACGATCAGATCGTCGGGCACCTTGATGTAACCCTGCTGTCGCGCCAGGTCGACGTTCTGCTCGAGGCTACGGCCGGTCAGCGCAACTTTGCGGCCGTGCTTGAGCGCCAGCGCCATGATCTCGCGCAGGCGGGCCAGCAGCGAGCCGAATGTGGCAATGATGATCCGGCCGTGAGTGGCCTCGCTGAACAACCGATCGAGCTCATCAGCGACGAGTTGCTCGGTAGGCGTGCGACCGGGCCGGTCGGCGTTGGTGCTGTCGCCGAGCAGGGCGAGCACGCCGTGCGGCGTCAGCGCGCGCAGGCGCTTGAGGTCCGTCGTGCGTCCGCCGGTCGGGGTCTCGTCGAGCTTGTAGTCGCCGGTGTGCACGACGGCGCCGACCGGTGTGTCGATCACGAGACCGACCGAGCCCGGGATCGAGTGCGCCACCGGGAAGGGGTTGACCTTGAAGGCGCCGAGCGAGAAGCGCTCGTTGTCTTGCAGGATCTGCAGCCGGGCATGGCTCGACACGCCGGCCTCTTCGAGCTGGCGTTTGACCATGCCGATGGTCAGGGCCGTGCCGTAGACCGTGGTCGACACCTGGCGCAGCAAGAATGACAGGCCGCCGATGTGATCGAGGTGGCCGTGCGTCAGGACGATGCCGCGCAGGCGATCGCGGTGCTCGACCACGTAGTCGAACTGCGGCAGCACGAGATCGATGCCGTACATGTCGTCGTCGGGGAATTTCACCCCGCAGTCGACGATGAGCATATCGCGGCCGTATTCAAGAACGGTCATGTTCTTGCCGATTTCCCCCAGGCCGCTGAGGGGAATGATTTTCAAAGTGTGATGCATCAGACTCTTTCTGGTTTCGAGACTGCCGGAATGGGGCTGTATGAGGAACGTCGATTAGCGATGTCGATCAGGACGCCGAACGTGGCGGCAGTAAACGTGTGAATATGGGTGCTGGTCCAATAAGCCTGCGGGGCGGCAGCACAAAGCGCACCGGGGCCGATCTTTCTCCGTTGAGGTTTGAAACTGCTGGTCCGGGCGACGAACCTGGAGGTCGCCATAAAGTCATGCAGGGGTCAAACGCCTTGCGGGTACGAACAGCAAGAATTGTACCACAAAGTGGAGTTCGTTTGCGAAATTAGGAATAAAGACGAATGACGAAGGACGGATGACGAAGGTTGAATGGCCGTTCAACGTTCGTCATCCGTCTTTCGTCATTCGTCGTCAGGTCGGGGTGGTCAGACTTGAACTGACGACCCCCGCGTCCCAAACGCGGTGCGCTGCCATCTGCGCTACACCCCGAACGAGGTTGATTTTACCTCAGCCTCGGCGGAGTACGCGGATCGGGGTCAGGGCCGTGTGCACGGGCGAGTCGTCGGCCGCGGCGAAGCAAGCCCTGACAGGTCGTACATGCACACGGATGTTGGCTGATGCCGCTGAGCCTCTCGGCTGATCCGCGAGATCCGTCCTCATCCGCGTTATCCGCGTACTGTCACGACGTCAGATCGACACGCGCAAGGCAAACCGTTGCATACCGAACCTTCCATAATCAGGCGTGCTATAGTAACCGCATGGCGAAACCGCTGGAACGCATTCTGGTGGCGGAGGGGGATCCGGCCGCGCTGGAGGCCATCACCGACCAGGTGCTCGGGCCGATGGGATATACCCTGTTCACGGCCCGCAACGGCCACGAAGCCCTAGAGCTTGCGCTCGAACATCAACCCCACATCGTCTTCGCGGGCCTGGATCTCCCGGGCGTCACCGGCTACGACCTGTTGGCCGGGATGCGCAGCCGCGGCGTCATGCCGTACTCGATCGTGCTCGCCCCGAAGGGCGCTGCTGAGTCTCAACTGCTGCGAGCGTTCAGGCTCGGCGCCCGCGACTACCTGATCCGCCCGGTGCGCGAGGCGGAGCTGGTCAACACACTCGACCGCGCGCTCGAGGAATTGAACCTCAAGCGCGATCGCGATCAACTCAGCCAGCGGCTGACCACCACCAATCAACAACTCGAAAAACGAGTCCGCGAATTGACCGTGCTGTCGAGCCTGGGCAAGGCCGTCACGTCGCTGACCGATCTCGCTCAACTCTTCACACGATTGATGGATGGCGCCGTGCTGGCCTGTGAGGCTGACCTCGGGTGGTTGATGCTCATGGAAGAGCCGACCACTGAAGGCGCGCAGCCGACCCTCGTGGCGCGCGCCGCCAAGAATATGCCAGCGATGACGGGGCTCAAGCTCGGCAGCCCGTGGGATGACGGCGTGTCGGCTCTGCTCATGCAATCGGGCGAGGCGCTTTCGCTGGCGGGTGAACCGCTGGCCCGCCTGCGCGCCGGCCAGGCCGCTCGGGCCGTCGCCGCGGCCCCGATCCGCGCCAAGGATCAGGTGCTTGGCGTGGTCGTGGTCGGTCGGCGCGTCGATCATGCTTTCACCGAGCGCGAACTCGCGTTGTTGTCGTCGGTGTCGGACTATGCGTCGATCGCGCTGGTCAACGCGCGTCTGTTCCGTGGGCTCGAAGCCCGCGCGTCACGTTTGCAGCGCTCTTACACCGATCTGGCGACAGGCAGCCTCACGCTCTCAGTCGGCCGCGAGTTGACCATTCAACTGGCCGGCGCTCGTTCGGCGCTCGAACCGCTGCTCAGCGGCGCGAAAGGCGCACTCGGCCAACGACAGATCGATAGCGGCAAGCAGGCGCTCGAGCATGTCGACGCCGCGCGCCGGCTGGCCGACGACCTGACCACGCTGGGCGAAGCGCCACAACGGCCCGCCAACCCGCGACCGATCGATCTCGCGGCTCTGGCACAGCAGTCGATCGCGCGCCTGGAGCCTGAGGCGCGCCGGTTGGGCGTGGCCCTGCACGCCGATCTGCCCCCGTTCGTCTTGAAGGCCGCGGGCGATGCCACACAGATATCGCGCGTCATCGATCGGCTCATCGAGCGCGCCGTGAAGGTGTCGCCGCACAACGCCCAGGTCTGGGTGCGCGTGCGTAACAACAACGACGGCATGCTGCGTCTGAGTGTCCAGGATGTCGGCGGGTCGTTCTCGGCCGAGCAGGTGGCCGGCACCCTGCGCGGCATGCCCGGCCAGGTGTCGGTGCGCGATCCTGGCGCGTTGTCATTGGCCGTCGTGCGGCAGATCGTCGAAGCGCACGGCGGCAAGATCTGGGCCGAATCCGACCCGGCTCTCGGCGCGACCGTGCACGTCGGGCTCGTGAAGTTGTAGATCAAGGACTTTCTTGCCACGAGTTGCACGAATTGAAACGAATTGGCACGAACCGCCAATAAAAGGATTTCGTGTAAATTCGTTTCAATTCGTGTAATTCGTGGCAAATATGGTTCGGTTGACGAAGATCAACGAGTATCTTCCGCTCACGAAGCGGTTTTCTGGCAGAATAGGGATCATGACCGCGACCAAAACGGTATTGGTGGTCGACGACGCAGCCGAGATCCGCGACCTGTTGGCGGACCTGATCCTTCGACCGTCGGGCTACAACGTCCTGACGGCGGCTTCAGGCGCGCAAGGCCTCGATCTCGCACGTACCCATTCGCCGGACATCGTCATCAGCGATATCAAGATGCCGGACCTCACCGGCATCGAACTGACTCAACTCCTCAAGCGCGAGAAGCCGTCGTTGCCCGTGATCCTGATCACGGCTGAAGGCTCCGAAGAAGTCGCTCGCCAGGCGTTGCGTATTGGCGCCGACGATTACTTCCCCAAGCCCTTCGATCCGGACGAGATGCTCGAGACGCTCGAGCGCCTTACGCGCGAGCCGTCGCGGCAGTCTCCGGCGCTGATGGCCGAGCGCGAAGCCCTATCGCGGCGCGTGGCCGAACTTGAGACGTTGATCAGCATCGGCCAGGCTGTGGCGCAACTCGATCTCGATAGGGTGCTGACCCGCGTGGTCGAGGCGGCCGTGAGCTTGATCGGCGCTGAGGAGAGCACGCTGCTGCTGCTCGATTCAGCCAGCGGCGAACTGACGGTGCGCGCTGCCAAGAACCTCGACGAGCGCACGGCTCGTACGCTGCGCCTGCGCTCCGAAGACTCGTTGGCCGGCCAGGTGGTGCGCACCGGCGAGCCCGTGATCGTCGACGAGAACACGCCAACCAAGATCGTCACGGCTTACCTTGTGAAGAGCCTGGTCTACGTGCCGCTGCGCGTGCGCGGGCGCGTGATCGGCGTGCTGGGCGTCGACAACCGCTTCAAGCGCGCGACATTTGATGCGCACAGCCAGCGCCTCCTGCAGGCCCTGGCAGACGAAGCCGCCATCGCGATCGAGAACGCGCGGCTGTACACGGCCGTCGAGCACGAACGCACTCAGCTTTACACGATCCTCAACGAAACCGAAGACGGCGTGATCGTCATCGATCACGACAACCGCCTGATCCTTGTCAATCACACCGCGCGCACGGCCTTCAAGGTCGGCGATGGCGATGTAGTTGGTCTTCCGATCTTCGACGTCATCAAGGACGACGACCTGCGCGACCTGCTCGAGCGCCCGAAGCGCCAGAGCGACATCCGCCTGAAGGACGGGCGGACGTTCAACGCCCATGTCACGCCGATCACGAATATCGGCCGGGCCGTGATGCTGATCGATATCACGCACCTCAAGGAACTCGACCGCATCAAGGCTGACTTCGTCACAACGGTGTCGCACGACCTGCGCTCGCCGCTGACGGCCGTGCTCGGCTACGTCAACCTCCTCGATCGCGTCGGGCCGCTCAGTGAGCAGCAGACCGATTTCATCCAGCAGATCCGGATCAGCGTCAAGCAGATGAACACCCTGATCTCGGACCTGCTCGACCTGGGCAAGATCGAGGCCGGCTTCGACACGCAGAAGGAGCCGCTCGACACCACGCGGCTGATCGAACGTGTGATGGTGGATCTTCGCCCGCAGGCCGAGGCGAAGCATCAGGCGCTTGCACATCAGATCGGCACGTCGCTGCCGTCGCTGTTTGGCAACCCGTTGCGACTGCGTCAGATGCTCTCGAACCTTGTTGAAAACGCCATCAAGTACACGCCCGAAGAAGGCCGGATTCAGGTCGACGCTTACGCCGAGGGCGACTTCGTGGTCGTGTCGGTGGCCGACACCGGCATCGGCATCCCGCCGGCCGACCTGCCGTACGTGTTTGATAAATTCTTCCGCTCCGATAACGCCAGCCTGAGCCAGGAAGGCACTGGCCTGGGGCTCTCGATCGTCAAGTCGATCGTCGAGAACCATGGCGGACGCGTCTGGGTGAACTCGCAACCCGGCAAGGGCACGACGTTCACGGTCATGCTCCCCGAGCACGCCACACGGCTGGCCACGCGCGAAGCGAGGGCGTGAGGGAGCGGGGAACGTGGAGCGGAGAGCGTGGAGCGATCACGCCGCCGCGGTAGCGTGATCGCTCCACGCTCCACACCCTTAGCCCCGCTATAATCGCAACCGATGGATGCACTGAAAGAAAACGCCCAAGCCGTTCTGGGGTTCGAGTTGACGGCCGCGCAGTGTGCGGCGTTTCAGATTTATGCCCAGGAACTGGCCGATTGGAACGAGCGCTTCAACCTGACCGCCATCAAAGAGCCGCTCGACGTCCAGATCAAACACTTCCTCGATTCGTTGACGGTGCTCAAGGCCTTGCCAGCGGGAGCGGCGCGTGTGATCGACGTCGGCACCGGGGCCGGCTTCCCGGGGTTGCCGCTCAAGATCGTCCGTCCCGAGATCCGGTTGACGCTCGTCGAGGCCACCGGCAAGAAGGCGCGCTTCTGCCAGCACGTGGCAAACCGCCTTGGCCTGGAAGGTGTGCGCGTGGTTCACGCCCGCGCTGAGGAAGTCGGTCAGCGTGGCGAGCATCGCGAGCACTACGACTGGGCGGTTGCCAGGGCCGTTGCCGAGATGTCTGTGCTGGCCGAGTACCTGTTGCCGCTTGTGGTGCGCGGCGGTGGATTCGTCGCTCAGAAGAGCAAGGACGCGCCGGCCGAGGCCCATGCCGCCGAGAGCGCGTTGCGCAAGCTGGGTGGCGATCTGGAACGCCTGATCGAAGTCGAATTGCCCGGCGTCGTCGATCCGCGCTACCTCGTCGTGGTCCGCAAAACAGCCGCGACACCGCGCGACTACCCGCGCCGACCTGGCCTGCCATCAAAACAACCGATTCATTGAGTCATTGGTTATTGGCGATTTGCCACTGAAAGACCAATAGCCAATAGCCAATAGCAAATAGCCAATGTCTTACGACCTGCTCGCTCGCTACTACGATCTCGAAAACGCGGAGTTCGACGTCGATCTCGATTTCTGGTTGGGCCTGGCTGAAGCAGCCGCGGGTCCGGTGCTGGAGTTAGGGTGCGGCACGGGGCGGGTGTTGTTGCCGTTGGCACACGCCGGCTACCCCGTGACCGGCGTCGACAACGCGCCAGCCATGCTCGAGCGCTTGCAGGCCCGGTTGCGGTCGGCCGCGCTGGATCCGGCGCCCATCGTGCTCCAGGCCGATCTCGGCGATTTCGAAACCGAGACGCGTTTCGCGCTGGCGATCGCGCCGTTCAACACGTTCATGCACCTGCTGACGGTCGAGGATCAGTTGCGCGTGTTGAGCCATGTGCGTGGCGTGTTGAAACCCGGAGCCGTGCTGGCGCTCGACGTAGTCAACGCGCCGGCCGCCTACGCAAGCGTGGAGGGCGGTTTGCATCTTGAGCGCACATTCGCGTTTGGTGATCGCACGGTGCAGCAGTTCTCGACGCTGACGGTCGACCGCGCCGCGCAGCAGGCCGAGATCCTTTACATTTACGACGCGACGGGCAGCGATGGCGTGGTCAGGCGGCTGAACGTGCCGATCACGCTGCGCTATGTGTTTCCGGGCGAGATGCGCTTGCTGCTCGAACGCACCGGCTTCGCACTCAAGCACCTGTACGGTGACTATGATGGGAGCGGCTTTGGCGATGACTCGCCGCGGATGCTTGTGGTGGCCGAAGCAGTCTGATACGGCTGGTCTCATATCGTTCACGCGCGGATCATCAAATGACGGCACTGGTCTCACCAGGGGCCGTCAGGTCATGTCTTCACCGCTCGCATATCTTGAATCGAATCCAAGAGCATGAAACCAAAACCGTCTCTCCTCATCCTGGCCGCTCTCCTCACGGCCTGCAACACCCCGCCGGCAACACCGACCGTGTCCCCGAGTGCCACGCCTCTGCCGGCGACGTCTACCGCCACGCCGATTCCGCCGACGGCCACAGCCGAGCCGAGCCTGACGCCATCGCCGACGGCGACCGAACGCCCGACCCAGACGCTCACGCCCACACCAGCCGATACGGACACCCCGACACCGAGCGCCACTCTTCCGCGACCGACAGCCGTGCCCGCCACCCCGGTGCCGACCGTGACGAACACACAGGCGCGTGTCGACGCGCCGCTGTTTTCGAGGACGGAGATCGTGGCCTGGGATTCCGCGGATTTCCGCAAAGAACTCGGCGAGTTGTCTGACAACACCCAGGCGTTTCGCACCCATCTTCAACTTGTCCTGGACGGGCGCAAGGGCAGCAGTTGCCGTTTGCTCAACCAGTACATTGAACAGCTGTACATCAACCAGCGGGGTTATACAGGAGTGCCCGACATCTGGTACCGGACCTACTACGAGTACCGAATCATGGTCAATGATGCCTTCGCGGGTCTCGCGCCGATCGCGGCCAACTGCCCGATCATGATGGGTGGGGAGGATGCGCAGTTCAATGCCGAGGACGCGGCAGTGTCGATCCCAACGCTGGACCACATCCTGGCGCGTGTGCCGCAGATCTTCAACGAGGTGGCTGGTTTGCCGTAGGTTTGCAGCGAAGTCGCGTTGACGAATCGGCGGTTGCTTCCAGCAAGGTGGAAGCAACCGCCGATTGCATTACGGGACGAGTGTCAGCGGCGGGGTCGGCAGGATCGGTGAGTTTGTGGCGCGCAGGTAGAAAACCACGAGCGTGGCGACCGCGAACAACACCGGGCCGGCGATGAAGATGATGGCGAGTTGAATCTTGTCGCGACGCGAGAGGTTTGACATGATGGAACGGTCTCGCGCTCAGGCCTGACCGGCCAGTTCGCGCTCGAGTTGTTCGAAGAACGCTGCCAGGAACGCGCTGCGCTGCTCGGCCAAGGCGCGCCCGGTCGGCGTCGTCAGGCGGGCCGGGATGCGTGACAGCTTGATGATGAACTCGTGCTGGGGCGTGTGCGCTTCGCCAGCGTCGAGTTGGCCGGTGGTTCGAAAGCCCTCTGAAACCGCCCCCGCGAGCGGGTTATCGTGTCGGGCCGCGTAGCCGCCGGCCCGCAGGGCGCCGATCGCGCCGATCGCGTCGAGCTTGTCGGCGTCGAAAAGCGCACGGGCCTCGGGCGTCGCCGGGGCCTCGTCGCCGCGAAAGCGATGCGCACGGATGCAGTGCTGGACGGCGGCGAGGCGCTCCGCCGGCCAGCCCTCGGCCGACAGGACGTCGGCGGCGAAGTCAGCGGCCCACAGGTGATGGCGCGCCCGTGCCTCAGGCGTCGGCGGCGCCGGCACGTCGTGGAGCAACGCCGCAGCGCGCACGATCTCGACATCCGCGCCTTCAAGGCCGGCGATGTGCTCGGCCAGCCGCGTCACGCGCTCGACGTGTGACCAATCATGGACCGGGTCGGCTCCAGCGTACCAACCCCGCGCCTGCTCGAAGGTCGGCATGCCTTACTTGCTCTCCTCGGGCTTCGAGCCGATCTCGACGAGCTGGATCTGCGCCTGGTAGCGCTTGCCCTCGATCTCGATCTTGCCGTTGGCATAAAAGCCGCGCGAACCGGTCTTGAAGACCTTCTCGGGAAGGCTCATGGTGCCGATCACTTTTCCTTCGGTCGTTTTGATTTCGGCGACGATGGACATGGGGAAGGCCTTTCATTTATGGAAGACAGCAGACCGCAGACCGCGGACCGCTGTTCGTTGAGTTCATCTGGGACCGAAGGTCTGCGGTCTGCGGTCCGCCGTCTCTCAGGGTCCCGTGATGACAACCACGGCCACGGCAAAGCCCTGGCTGTGGCTGAGGCTGACGGCGATCTCGCTGCCGCCGAGCGCGTTGAAACGATCCAGGGCGGCGCCGTGAAGGACAAGGGTCGGCGCGTGCTGCTCGTCGTTGACGACTTCGATCTCGCTCCAGGCGATCTCGCCCAGGCCGGTGCCGAGCGCCTTGGCCGCCGCCTCTTTGGCCGCGAAGCGCGCCGCAAACGACGCCATGCGCGACCCGACGGTGGTGCGTTCGACCGGCGTGAAGATGCGCGCCAGAAAGCGTTCGCCGTGGCGCGTGATCGCCTCTTCGACGCGGGAGACTTCGATCAGGTCGATGCCGGTACGGAGCATGTCGTGGAGCGTGGAGCGTGGGGCGTGGAGCGAGTGAACGCTCCACGCCCCACGCTCCACGAACTTAGGGTCCAGCCGTCGCCAGGACGTAATCCTCGGCGCTCAAGAAGGTGCGCGCGGCGGTCATGACGTCGTCGCGGGTGATGGCGTTGAACATCGCCGGGAAGCGCAGCAGGTAATCGAGGCCCAGGTCGAACAATTCCATGGAACTGATCGTGCTGGCCACGCCTTCGTTGGTTTCGAGGCCGAGCGGCAGGCGCCCGATGAACTGCGCCTTATTGTCGGCGATCTCGTCGGGCGTCACTTTGCGCTTCAAGAAGCGCGCGATCTCGCGCTGCATCAGGCCGACCGCCTTCTCAACGTTATCCGGGTTGACGCCGGCGTAGGCATACCACGGCCCCGGACCGAAGCCGCCGCTCAGGCTGGTGGCCGCGTAATACGCCAGGCCGTTCTTCTCGCGCACCTCATGCCCGATGCGACCGCCCATGCCGAACACGCCCAGGATGTTGTTGGCCAGTCTCCCGGCCAGGAACATCGGGTGGCTGCGCGTCGGGCCGGGCACGCCCAGGGCGATGTCGGCCTGCGCCTTGCCCGGCATCGAGACATGCTGTCGGCGGACACCCTTGATGGGCGCCAGTTCGGGCAGCGCTGGCTCGGCCGGCTGGGAGGGGTTGGTCCAATCGCCAAAGTGTTTGTCGACAAACTCTACGGCCTTCTCGGCCGGCACTGCGCCGACGACGACCACCACCATGCCCTTCGGGCCGTAGTGGTGCTTGTGGAAGTCGATCATCTGCTGGCGCGTCAGCGCCTTGACCGTCTCGGGGTACCCCTCTTCGACGATGCTGTAGGGATGATCCGGATAAGCCAGTTCGTAGAAGGCCTCGAGGGCGCGGTCGCGCGTGTCGTTGGCCGTGATCTGCAATCGCGTCAGGATCTCGCCGCGCAGCCGTTCGATTTCGTGTTCGGGGAAGACCGGCCGGCGCAGCGCGTCGGCGGCCAGGCCGAGCATCAGGTCGAGATCCTCGGTCAGGCTCTTGGCGTAGAAGCCCGAGGTATGCGTGCCCGACGACAGGCTCAGGCTGGCGCCGACCGACTCGATCTGCTCGTAGATCTCGTTGAAGGCCAGGCGCTCGGTGCCGCGCATGAGGGCCGTGCCGGTGAAGTCGGCCAGGCCGGCGACGTCGCGGCCATGCCAGAGCGCGCCGGTGCGCAGATCGGCGTCGACGACGACCGAGGGGCTGCTGAAATTCTCGCGCGCCAGGACGACGATGCCGTTGGGCAGTTCGCGGCGTGTGATCGAGTCGGGGCCGGGGAAGGAGGGGGTGATTTTCTTGGCCATAGAAGCCTCACCGCTCCTGCACGGGGGTGGTCGCCGCGGGCACATACACGCCGACGACGCGGTTGCTCGGCGCCAGATAGCGCTGCGCGACGCGCTGGATGTCGGCCACCGTCACCGCGCTAAGGCGCGGCAGGTAGTTGTCGAACCAGCGATAGTCGCCCAGGATCTCGGTGAAGCCAAGCCAGAAGCCCTGGTTGGTGACCGACTCGGCGCTGTAAGCGAACATGGCCTTGGCCTGCTTGATCGCCTTCTCGAGCTCGGCCTGGCTGACCGGTTCGTTGCGTACGCGGTCGATCTCGACGTCGATCGCGCGCTCGACTTCCGCCGGCGCGCGCCCGGCTCTGACTGTCGCGTAAAGCGTGTAGAGGAACGGGTCCACCGTCGGCGACAGCCCGCCGCCGATGTTGGCGGCCAGCCCGGTCTGTACGATGGCGCGATACAGGCGCGACGAGCGGTTGCTTGTGCCGCCGCCGCCGAACATGTTGAACGACGAGGCCCCGGCCAGGATGCTGTCGAGGACGGCCATCGGGTAGAAGTCGGGATCGTTGGCTGACGGCGCGTGGTATCCGATCTGGATGTAAGCCGTCTCGCCTTCGCCCGTCAACAGCACCCGGCGCTCGCCGCGCTGCTCGGGCTCAGGCCGGGCGAGCGGCTTCGGCAGGGTCACGGGTTTGTGCTTGCCGAAGAGCGTTTCGATCCGCGCGAGCATCTCGCGCGCGTCGAAGTCACCCACAGCCACGGCGATGGCGTTGTTGGGAGCGTAGTAGTTTTGATAGTGCCCGAACAGGTCCTCGCGCGTCATGCTGTGCAGGTCGGCCATGTCGCCGATGACTTCGTGGTGGTAGGGGTGCACGCGGAAGGCGGCGGCCTGAACTTCTTCGCCCAGCCGAAACGATGGCTCGTTCTCGTTCATCTGACGTTCGGCGATGATGACAGTTCGCTCCGATTCGACTTCCTTGGGCGGGAAGAGCGCCCGGCGCATGCGGTCAGCTTCGAGCTTGAGCGCGAAGTCGATCTTGTCGGCGGGCATGGTCTCGAAGTAGGCCGTCCAGTCGATCCAGGTCATGGCGTTGCGGAACCCGCCGTCGCGCGCGATCATGCGATCGCCGACGCTGGCCGGAAACGCGCGCGTGCCTTTGAACATCATGTGTTCGACCCAGTGGCTGATGCCGGTCACGCCGGGGCGCTCGAAGCGCGAGCCGACGCGGTACCACACCCACCAGGAGATGACGGGCGCAATACGCACTTCTTTGAGCACCACGGTCAAACCGTTCTTCAAACGGGTTTTGAGAACCTTGGGCTGCTTCATGCGGAAATTATAGTCGACCCAATATTCGAGGCGCGAAGGGCGAAATGCGAAGGGCGACCCTGCCTGGCGCGGCAGCGGTCGCCCTTCGCTCCTCGCTCCTCGTTCTTCGCTTACTTGCCGTTGTACCCGCGGCCCATGCCCCGGTATGTGAAACCGGCGTTGTACATGAGCTTCGGGTCGTAGAGGTTGCGCCCGTCAACCATGATCGCTGACTTCATCAGCGACTTGAGCCGGCTCAGATCGAGTTGCTTGAACTCGTTCCACTCGGTCACGAGCACGAGCGCGTCGGCGCCGGTGGCGACTTCATAGGCGTCGCCGCACATCCCCACTCCCTTGGCATAGTGTCCGGCATGCTCCATGGCCACGGGATCGTAGGCCTTGACGATGCCGCCTTCGCTCAGGATCGCGCGCGCGATTTCGACCGAGGGCGCCTCGCGCATGTCGTCGGTGTTGGGCTTGAAGGCCAGACCGAGCAGGCCGACCGTCTTGCCCTTGAGCGAACCGCCCAGCATCTCGCGCAGCTTCAGCAGAATCTGGCGACGCTGGTACTTGTTGATCTCCATCACGGCCTGGAGCAGCTGCGGGTGCTTGCCCTGCACGGTGGCCATGTAGGCCAGAGCCTTGACGTCCTTCGGGAAACACGAACCCCCGTAGCCAAGGCCCGCGTCGAGGAAGCCGCGGCCGATGCGCGGATCGTAACCCATGCCGGCGGCTACTTCCTTGACGTCGGCGCCGAGCGCCTCGCAGATGTTGGCGATCTCGTTGATGAACGAGATCTTCGTCGCCAGGAACGCGTTCGACGCGTACTTGATCATCTCGGCGGTGCGCAGGTCGGTCACCACGATCGGGGCGCGCAGCGAGAGATGCAGGTCAGCGACTTTGTGGGCCGCCTCCTTGTCGAGCGAGCCGAGGACGATGCGCGCCGGGTTCATGAAGTCG
Source organism: uncultured Anaerolineales bacterium (assembly GCA_964480865.1). Taxonomy (GTDB): domain Bacteria; phylum Chloroflexota; class Anaerolineae; order Anaerolineales; family UBA6663; genus UBA6663. The sequence continues at coordinate 49,592 of CAYZRP010000019.1, forward strand.
ACGATGGCCGAGCCCTCGCGCAGGAACTCAGGACACGACACCACGCTGAATGGCACAGGCTTGACCTGGCTCGACGTGACGATGTCAGACACCCAGTCGCCGGTGCCGACCGGCACCGTCGATTTGTTGACGATGATGACCGGCTCCTTCATATGCCTGGCGATCTGTTCGGCCGCCGAGCGCACGTACTTGAGATCGGCCTCGCCGTCCACGCCCTCGGGCGTGCCCACAGCGATGAACGCGATCTCGGCGCCATCAAGCGCTTCGTCGTAATCCGTCGTGAAGCTCAACCGGCCGGCCGAGACGTTGCGCTTGACCATCTCCTCCAGGCCCGGTTCGTAGATCGGCAGGATGCCTTTCCTGAGATTCGCAATGCGCTCTTCATTGATATCCAGCGCCGTGACCTGATTGCCCAGATCCGAAAAGCAGGTCCCTGTGACGAGACCGACGTAACCGACGCCAACGACGCAAATCTTCCGCATGTTTCTTCTCCGTGACTGCCCGGTGGCAGAGTATCAGCACAACTAAACGGCGTTCGCACCGTGATTTGCCGGCTGTCACCAGAACACAGCCCTTGTAGCAACGCCGGGTTTGATTTTGGACCGATTCGGGAATTTTGCCATAGTGCTTGGGTAGGGGATCCAACCGGGTTGGCTGGTGAGCAGGGATGTGGCGTCAGTTCTGGCGCCGATTGTGCGGCTTTCACGGATGAGGCCGTCTCTCGGGAGCAAGGACCTGTCTGAGGCCGCCTTGAGGCGGGCCACCCAATCTGCGATGGCCACGGCTTTCCGCTCAACCAAAGCCGCGCTCCCAGAGTTCATCCTCGTCGAGCCCGAAAAAGTGGCCGAGTTCATGGACGAGCGTGACCCAGATCTCGTCGCGTAGTTCGTCATCATCGGCGCACATCTCGATCAGCGGCCTGTAGAACAGGGTAATGCGATCCGGAAGCATCCCGACATCGCCATCTGCGCCGCGCTCGACCAGCGGCACGCCCTCATACAGGCCGAGCAGGTCGCTTTCGCCATCTGGCGAATCCGGATCCTGCTCCGGCTCCGCAGCCAGCGCGGTGTGAACGATCACACCTGCGGCCAGCGCTGCCAGATCCGGCGCGAGCCGCCGCAACACCTCCGCCCAGGCTTCGTCAACCATGCGATCGAATTGAGATCGAGAGACCGTCATGGGACAATTGTACAGACCATACATATGCGAGTTGGAGGGGGAATAGATGTTGTCGCTCAGAAACGGTCGTCTGTCTCGCGTTGCTGTTGTAAGCCTGCTTTTCGCTGCTTTCGGGTTGTCGTCCTGCGGCCCCACACCCGAGCAAATCGGGTTGCAGACGGCCACTGCAGAGACCGCGGTCGCGGTCGAGCGATCCGCCACCGCCGCGGCCTGGACAAAGACTCCCACGGCGACGGCCACACCGACGGCGACCGCTACAGCCACGCCGACGGCGACGGCCACGCCAACCGCGACGGCCACACGCACGCTCACCGCGACGCCTGAGGCGACGGAAACGCCGACCTCAACGCGCACTTTGCCGCCGCCGACGGCCACCCACACACTGACACCAAGCCCGGTTCCAGCGGCGCCCGTGTTTCCAGGCACTCCTATTGTGGCCTGGAGCGTTGCCGATCTTCGAAGCCAGGTGTATGAAGCACGGCTGAACGTCGAGCGGTTTCTGGTCTATCACCGCGATTACGTGGTCGGCTCAGGTCGGACCGGCGATTGTGCCTCACCACTCAACGCCAACAAGGAGTTGACACGAGTGCGAACCGGTTATGGATCGGATGTGCCTGCCGATTGGTATGGCCTGTACTTCCAGTACCGATCCCTCGTGCATGAAGCCGTCAACGTCGCGAGCCCGGTGGTCACGATCTGCCAACAAGGGGGTGGCACCATCACGGACGCGGAAGATCAGCAGATCATCGCCGGGCTTGAGTCTGTCTGGAACCGGCTCGTAACGCTCGAGGCCACCGTAAACTCAAAATCGTGATCTGGCCGGTCAGATCCCGACCATCCTCCCTATAATGGAGCGATGGGTTACACAACCTTTCGACGCTTTCGGCAACGTCGTCGCCGCGCCAATCAGATCGGCTGCGGGCTGATGAGCTTCGTGTTGATTGCGGCCCTGGCGCTTGTTGGCTGGATCGTCTGGACCATGCCGGCCGTTCAGGATCGTCTGGCGCCGCGTCTGGCCAATCTCGAAGAGAGCTGGCGCGATCTCATCTACGGTCAGCAGCCGGCCGCATTGCCCACCGTCGCGGTTTCGCTGGCCGCCCCGCCGACGTTCGCGCCGCAGGTGTCACCGACGCCTGCCGCAGCGTTGGCAACTGCCGCGGCCAGTCCCACATTCGCTGCGAGCGCGCTGCCGACGGCCACGCCCGAACCAACGCCGACCCTGGCGCCGATCCCGGCCTCTGTGACGCTCAAGGGCGCGCGCTATGAACCACAGCTCTTCAACAACTGCGGCCCGGCCACGCTGACCGCTGCCCTCGTCTTCTGGGGCTGGCGTGGCGCCGAAGAAGATTCGCTCAACTGGTACGGCAACGGCGTCGACATCCGCTGGCAGCGCGACGTCGCCGCCTTGGTCAAACCCGGCGCGAAGGACAAGAACGTCTCGCCCGAAGAGTTGATCGCCTACGCGACCGAGCGCGCCGGGCTCGGCGCCGTTCTGCGCTTCGGCGGCACCCTTGATCGCCTCAAGCGCTTGATCGCGGCCGGGTATCCGGTCATCATCGAGCGCGGCTTCCTCGAGGACGAGCACGGCCAGGAGGGCAAAGGTTGGGAAGGCCATTATGGCCTGCTCACGGGCTATGACGACGTCCTTGACGAGTTCACCACGCAGGACTCGTACATCGGCGCGAACTATCGGCGCGCCTACGACCTCATCGAGCGCGACTGGCGCGCGTTCGGCTATCTGTACATCGTCCTCTATCCGCCGGGTCGTGAGGCCGAGGTCATGGGCCTGCTCGGCTCGGATGCGGATGCCGAGGCCAATCTGGCCAACGCGCTGGCTATGGCTCAGGTCGACGCACAGGCTCTGAGCGATCGCGAGCAACTTGCCCTGACCTGGCACAACGTCGGCGTGTTGTTGTATCGACAGGGCCGCGCCGCTGACGCCGTCATCGCGTTCGATCAGGCCCGCAGCTACGATACGTTGCCCCGTCGGCTGCTGTGGTATCGCCACGACCTGTACGCCGCCTACTTCGACGCCGGGCGCTATCAGGATGTGATCGATCTGGCCGACCTGATGCTGCAATCGCCGGGCCTCGAAGAGAGCTTCTACTGGCGCGCTCGCGCTCGTGACGCATTGGGCGATCGTGAAGATGCCGTGGCCGACCTGCGCAGTGCACTCGTCGAACACCCGCGCTGGACGGTCGCACTTGATCAACTCGACGCCTGGGGTGCCACGCCTTAGTGCCGCAGGCTTGAGGACACCGCCATGATTACTCGACTGACAACCGCCGTGGGCCTGGCGTTGTTATCCATCGCGTCTCTGGCCTGCGCCACCCTGATCCCGCTCGTGCCCGACCTCGCCTGGGATCCATCTCCCGAGCACGTGATCGTGTCGTATGCCTGCTTCGCCGGCCTCGTGCCGATGGAGTACATCAACAACGGCATGCCGGTCTTCAGATTGTGGGGCGACGGCCGCGCCATCTGGGTAGAAGATCAGATGGGCGGTGGACGCAAGGTGCTCACTGCCACGTTCACGCCCGACGAAGTCCGCGCGCTCCTCAACGAAATGGCCACGCGGCACTTCTTCACGATGGCCGATACCTACGAACCCGGCTACGAAATCCTGGACGGCGGCGCCTGTCAGATGCAGGTCAACCTGATCAGCCTGACCAAATCGGTGTCGGATCTGACCGGCAGTCAGCCCCCGGATGATTACTACACGCTCGCGGGCTGGCTCTCGCGCGGCGCCGATCACGCCAGTGCCCCCTACGTGCCGGAGCGCGGCTACATCCTCGCGACGCTTCTGCAGGATCCTGTTTCGACCGCCACGCACACCTGGCCCGACGGCGGCATCGACGGCGTTCGCCTGGAGGATGCTCAGGGCGGCCTGCTCGTCGAGGGCGAGGCCCTGCGCGCCGCCTGGGACATCGTCAACACCGATTTCTATGCCACTGTCGCGTCGGGTGCTTCAACGTATCGGATCGCCGTCCAGATCGAGGGCGTCACCGACCGTTGGCCCGGCAATCCCTGACCAGCGTATAGGATCGTTTCGCGGTTCAGCGACGTCCTGCCCACCATGCGACCCCACCTCCTGTTCTTCACAGCCCTTTGCGGAGCGACTCTGGCCTGCGCGACCCTGACGCCGAAGCCCACGATCGAGTGGGAACCGGCCGGCGATCAGGTCGTGCTCGAGTACAACTGCTTTGGCGGGCTCGTGCCGAACGGCTACTACGACAACGCCATTGCGCCCGTTCGGCTTTGGGGCGACGGCCGGTTGGTCTGGCTCGAGTATGCCGGCTCAGGGCGACGCGTGCTCGAAGCGCGGCTCTCACCCGACGAGATGCGTTCGCTGCTGACGCGCGTCGTCGATGCCGGCTTCTTCGGCTGGCCCCAGGAGATCGAGTCCACGACCGTCATCTACGACGGCAGCGACTGCAGCCTGGGTGTGTCGCTGAAGGCTGAACAAAAAGACGTCTGGGTCCGCGCCGGGGCTGAGCCGCCGGTTGCCTTCGTCGACCTTGTCGATTGGCTCGTCGCTGGGGCGGGTGCTTCCGGGGAGGATGTGGTGCCCGAGCGCGGCTGGCTATCCGCGATCCCGGCCGGCAGCAACGCCGACGCCGTCGCGGCGTACGTCTGGCCTGGTGACGGCATCGACGGCGTCAGGCTGGCCGAGGCCGCTCAGTCCGTGGCGGTTGAGGGCGAGGCGCTGACCACGGCCTGGGATATCGTCAACGCGAATCGCTTTGCCCTGGTTGAAAGCGATGGGATGCTTTACACCCTGGTCGTTCAGGTTCAGGGTGTGACGGATCGCTGGCCTGGCTCGCCATAGTTTTCGGAGTCACCTATGGGTTCGACAATCCTCAGTGCCCGCACGCTGCGACTGTATCCTGCTATCGGCGCGCTGGCTCTCGCCACGCTGGCCTGTGCCACCCTGTCACCCATTCCGGCGCCGGAGCTGGTCTGGGATCCATCTGCGGATGTTGAAGTCGTCACCTACAACTGCGGCGGCGGCATGGAGCCCGTCAACAGCTACGCCAACGCGATCGCGCCGATGCGGATCTGGGGTGATGGCCGAGCGCTGTGGACTGGCTCGAGCGAGTCGGGCGGGCGACGGCTGCAAACCGCGCGGTTCACAGCTGATGAACTCAGGGCCGTGCTCCAGCACATCGCGGATGTTGGCTTCTTCGGCTGGCGCGATGTATATGCGCCTGCCGAGCCCGTGATGGATGCCGGGAGTTGCGCGCTGACCGTCTCGCTCGTCGGGGCGACCAAGACGGTGGTGGCAGATGACTTCGGTGACCCGCCGGCGGCCTTCTATGAGTTGGCGAGCTGGCTGGTTGGCGGCGCCGGCGCTGTGGGCAGCGACTACGTGCCGGAGCGCGGTTACCTGTTGGCCTGGCGGCTCGACGGCTACACCGGCGCTGTCGATGCCACCTGGCCGGCCGAGGGCATCGACGGTGTGCGTCTCGCTGACGCGCAAAGCGGTGTAGTTGTCACGGGTGAGGCGCTGAGCACCGCCTGGTCGATCGTCAATGCCGGCCCGTACTCGGTTATCGAAAGCGATGGTGTTTACTATCACCTCGCCGTGCAGGTCGAGGGCGTCACTGAACAATGGGATCTTCAACCCTGAACCGTCATGCGTAAGAACATCTTCCTGGTCATCGTGGTCGTCATCGTCCTGATCGTGTTCGGCCTTCCGTTCGCGCTCCCGCTCGACAACAGCGGGCTGCAGTCGGCCAGCGATCTGGCCGACCCGGATGGCGTCTTCATCGATGTGGCCGGGCTCCAGACCTATGTGCTCGAGCAAGGGCCGGTCGATGGGGAGCCCGTGGTGCTGGTGCACGGCCTCTTCGGCTCGACCTCCAGCTGGCGCTACAACGCCCATGTCTTTGCCGCGGCCGGCTATCGCGTCATCGCCTACGATCGACCCGGCGCTGGCCTGACGGAGCCGCGCGCCGACTTCGACTACAGCGTCGCCAATCAGGCCAACTTCCTGGCAGCGTTGCTTGATCGCCTTGACATCGCTCAAGCTCGTTTCGTGGCGCACAGCGCCGGCGCCAACGTCCTGGCCGAGTTCGCGTTGCGCTACCCCGACCGTATCGAACGTCAGGTGATCGTCGACGGCGCGACTCTCTCCGGCGCGCCGCCGGTCGACGTCGGGCCGCTGGTTGAGTTTGCGCCCTTCAATCGGTGGGGCCGTCTTGCCTTGCGGACCTTTGTCACACCGGCCAACCTTGCGTCGGCCGTTCGCGGCCTGCAGCACGACGCGAGCTTCTGGACAGCTTCCGACGATGAAAGCTATGGCCGGGCTGTGCGCATGCAGGATTGGGACGTCGGCTTCATCGGTCTTGTGCGCGACCGTGGCAAGACGCCTCAACCAACCGATGCCCAGCTTCGCTCGATCACGGCCAGCACTCTCCTCATCTGGGGCGAAGCCGACACGGCCACGCCCCTCGATCAGGGCCGGCGTCTCGCCGAACTTTTCCCGAACACGCGCCTTATCGTCTATCCCAACGTCGGTCACCAACCCTTCGAAGAGGCGGCCGAACGATTCAATCAGGATGTCCTCGCGTTTCTGGGGGAGTAATTGAGGAACGGCGACGAAGGACGAAGGACGGAGGACGAACGACGAACGACGAATGACGAATGACGAATGACGAATGACGAAGGCTGAACGCGAAGGACGAAGGACGAGGGACGAACGACGAACGACGAATGACGAATGACGAATGACGAAGGCTGAACGCGAAGGACGAAGGACGAAGGCGAAGGACGAAGGACGAAGGACGAAGGCTGAACCCGATGCGGTGCGCCTTCGTCCTTTGCCCACCACGCGTCACCCCATGCCCCCTCACTCCACGCCACGCGCGTTGCGTGTCATCCAGAGCGCTCTCTCCACGCGCGTTGCGTGTCATCCAGAGCGCTCTCTCCACGCGCGTTGCGTGTCATC
>CAYZRP010000019.1:56817-57071 GCA_964480865.1 uncultured Anaerolineales bacterium
CAGAGCGCTCCCTCCTCACGCGTTGCGTGTCATCCAGAGCGCCTAACCCTTCATAAAGGATAGACAACCGTAATGAGCGCGAAGGATCTCCTCCGAAGGCATGCGAGTCTCCGGAGGAGATCCTTCGCGCTCATTACGGTTGTATTTGGGCAAGGGTGGCCAGGCGCTCTGGATGACACGCGATGCGTGAGGAGTAAGCGCTTCGGGTGACACGCAAGGCGCGTGGAGAGAGGACGCCGTGGGTGACACGCAAG
>CAYZRP010000019.1:57171-69621 GCA_964480865.1 uncultured Anaerolineales bacterium
GCTTCGGGTGACACGCAAGGCGCGTGGAGAGAGGACGCCGTGGGTGACACGCAAGGCGTGAAGAGATGAAGCTGCGAATGACACGCAAGGCGTGGAGAGGGGATGCCGTGGGTGACACGCAATGCGCGTGGGAGGCGCCATTGGGATGAATCTCAGCACACGAAGGCTGGATGACCACACACTCCGCCACGTCAAGTGACCTTGCAGGACCGAACCGCGGTGGCCGAGAAAGGCGCGCCGAAACAGCCGCCCAACCTTCGTCCTTCGTCGTTCGTCATCCGTCATCCGCCGCTCGACACGACGCAGACGCCTCCGAATCATTGACAAACCCTCGCAGGTATGGGATATCGTCTCCATCCTCTAGCCCAGTGGAGAGCCGAGATGTCATTGAATCCGCAACGCACCGTCGATGAGCTCAAAGAACTGCGCGCGCTGACCGGCGACGAGAACGGCGCCCAACGTGTGGCCTGGACCGAGACCTGGAAGCGCGGGCGTGCCTGGCTGCGCAGCAAACTCGATGAGTTGCCTGTCGAGGTACATAACGACGCGGCCGGGAACACCTGGGCGACGCTGCGTGGTGCGTCGGAGAAGGCGCTTTTGATCGGCGGGCACATGGACTCGGTGCCGAACGGCGGATGGCTCGACGGTTGCCTCAACGTGTTGGCCGGGCTCGAGGTGCTGCGGCGCATCGCGGCTGAAGGCACTCCGCCCGTGACGGTCCGGCTCGTCGATTGGGCTGATGAAGAAGGCGCTCGCTTCGGGCGCAGCCTGTTCGGCTCGAGCGCGTGTTCAGGTTTTTTTGATCCCGATCAACTGCGGCTGCTGAAGGACCGTGAAGGCGTGCCGCTGCCCGAGGCCGTGGGCGCATTTGGCGTCGACCTCGATAAGGCCCGCGAAGCCGGCGCCGAACTCAAGGACGCTGCCGCTTATCTCGAGTTGCACATCGAACAGGGCCCGGTGCTCGAGGACCTTGGACTTCCACTCGGCGTCGTGCTCGGCACCTACGGTGTCGAACGCCATCGCTTCAAATTCACGGGCCAGGCCGCCCACGCCGGGTCAACGCCGATGCCCAAGCGTCGCGATGCGTTGGCAGCCGCCGCCAGACTGGCGCTCGAGATCCGGCCGATCGCGACCCGCAACGGCGGTGTCTGCACGATGGGCAGTGTGACCACACGCCCCGGCATCGTCACGGCCGTTGTCGGCGAGTGCGAGGCCCTGCTCGATCAGCGCCATATGGACGCTGAAGCGCTCGCGCGGATGTGGTCCGAGGCGCATGAAGCCGCCACGCGCTTCGCCGCGGAGGAAAAGACCGAGGTCGTCTGGGAAAAGATCTGGTCGATCGAGCCGATCCCGTTCCACCCGCTATTGATCGAGTTCTGCGATGCCGCAGTCCGCGAGACCGTTGGCAGCGTGCATCGCCTGCCGAGCGGGCCGCTTCACGACGCGGCCGAGGTCGCGCGCGCCGGTGTGCCAACGATCATGATGTTCGTGCAGAGCCTGTATGGCATCTCACACAACAAGATCGAAGACACAAAGGAAGAACATCTGCGCGACTCAGTGGCTGCGCTTGACCGGCTGGCGAGCAAGACCATGACCTGGATTCAGAGCGTCTGAAGTTCGTCGCATCTGCCCCTCGACGGGTGTTCGGGCCAGGCGCCTGAACACCCGTTTTTTCTTGTTGTAGGGATCCCGGCTGCCGGCAGGGGAGTCTTAAGCTATGCTCTTCCGCACATAAGGCAGGATCCCATGAACGCATTATCGAAGCGCCCCTCGCGAAACCGTTGGCTCGCCACGTTGATCGCATTGGCGACAACATTGAGCGCGTGCTTTCCATCTCCTGACGCAACCCCGACGGTGGCGCCCACGAGCGTGGCCTCGCCCACCGACGTCCAACCGCCGCTCGATAAGCCCCTTGACATCACCCTCACGGGATCCGCTCCGGGCGACCTGATCGACACCGAATGGCGCGTTGTCGAGATCCCGGGCGTCAACTTGCCCGAGAATAACCCCGCCACGCTCGAGATCCAGGCCGAGCGTATCGGTGGCTACTCGGGCTGCAACTGGTACGGCGGCGCCTACGTGCCGTCGAGAACCGGCTTCGCCTGGGCCCAACCCGTGATGACGCTGCGGCTGTGCGACCAGCCCTTGATGGCACTCGAGCAGGCCTTCCAGGATCGTCTGACGACGGCGCTGACCTGGGTTCGTGATGGCGACATACTTGAATGGCGAGATTCGGGTGGCTCCGCTCAAGTGATCTTCGAACGCCGTGTGCCGGCGGCCGTGTCAGCCAACGATCTCATCGGCCGCTGGGAGTGGGTGGGCGACACGGCCGCGCCGACTCGCCCGTGGATCGCGTTCGACGGCGCGCGTTTCGTTGGCCACACGGGCTGCCGCGACTTCAGCGGTGACTACACCACCGAGCGCGATCGTCTTCACTTCAACTCCGAGAGCATGGCGCAGACCGACTGCTCGGTGGCGGGAGCCTCGCTCGACATGGAGCAGCCCGTCATCAACGCCCTGGACTCGGTCGCTTATTTTCGGCTTGAGTCTGGGGACCTGATCCTCGAAACCACCACGCGTCTGACGTCTCGCTGGGCGCGCGTCGACGAGAACGCCGTGACGCCAACACCCGGCGGGTCGCCCGAAACCGGCGTCCAGACGGTGCGCCTCACGGGCGTCACGCCTGCGGCCTTCGTGGGCACGAGTTGGACGTTGACGGCCCTGACCGGCGGCCCCGATCTGGGCACAACGTTGGTCACGCTGACGATCGGGGCGACATCGCTTGGCGGAAGCTCGGGCTGCAACAATTACGGCGGCGACTACGCTGTTTCGGGATCCGATCTTGTCATCCAACCGCTGGCCTCGACATTGATGCTCTGCGCTGAGCCGATAGGTTCGATCGAGACCACCTATCTGGCGGCGTTCAACGCGGCCCGCGAGTGGACGGTCAGCAACACCGCCCTGGAGTTCCGCGACGCGGCCGGCACTGTGCTGGCGAGGCTCACGGCGAGCGCGGGCGCGCTGCCGACGCCCCTTCCGGGCGTGACGGCAGCGTCGCCGGCTGCGACGAGCACACTACCGGTCGTCACCCTCACGCCGACGGTCATCGTCACACCGACGATCTCAAGCTTCACGGTTTCGCCAACGACTGCCGAGCGTGGGCAGACGTTGACCCTGGCCTGGGAGTCGAGCAACGGCCTCACGGCCACGCTGCAACACCGCGACCCTAACAACTGGTGGGGCACGCAAATCGCCGGGGACTTCCCGGTCAGCGGCCAGACCGAGATCGCCGACACGACCAAAGATGAAGGCGTGACGGCCTTCATCCTCACGGTATACGGTCAGGGCGGCGGCTGGGCGCAGCGGGAAGTCACTGTGAAGTTCCCGTGTCTCGAGACGTTCTTCTTCACAACGCGCGATCTGGGCGCCTGCCCGTTCGGTCCGGCCCGGCCGCTGTCGATGGTGCAGCAGAACTTCGAGCACGGCATCATGGTCTGGTTCCCGCATCAGACCGGCGGCACGATCCTGGTGTTGTACGACGGCGGCAGGATCGGCACGTTCACGGACACGTGGACGGAGGGCCAACCCGCGAGCGATCCCACCATCGTGCCGCCAGCCGATCTCTTCGCTCCCACGCGCGGCTTCGGCAAGGTCTGGCGCGAGCAACCCGGCGTGCGCGACGCGTTGGGCTGGGCCTTCTTCCCCGAGACGCCGGTCTCGAGTCAGACGCAGGCGCGTTCGACAGGCGGAGACTGGAAGGCCATCGACTACTACTTCAGGCTTGTTGACAACCGCATCGTGCACATCACAGGGCGCACGATGCCGGGTGGCTGGGAGATCGTCGAGCCTTGAGTGCCCGTCACAAAACAAAAACGCCGCCAATCCTGGCGGCGTTTTTGTTTTGTGACGCGGTCACCGATTTAGAACAGGTTCCACAGGTACTGGTTGTAGACCTCGTGGTGGTACTGCACTTCCTGGGCCTTGACGAACGTGCCGAGGAGACGCGGGCAGCGGTCGGCCGAGGCCTTCTTGAGGTCGATGTAGCGGCCCTTGACGTCGGCGCCGAGCAACTCGGTCGTCCATTCCGCCGCCTCGAAATTGGTGATGGCGTCGTAGACGTTGTCGGGCAGATAGCGGGCGGCCTGGCGCAGGTTCTTGTCGCGGCTGATGTTGCCCTTCAGACCGGTCTTGAAGACCGAGAGCATCACCATGTACGGGTTGGCATCCGGCCCGACCGAGCGGACCTCGACGCGCATGCTGCGCTCATTGCCGATCGGGATGCGGACCATCGAGCCGCGGTCGGTGGCCGAGGCCTTGATCTGGTTCGGGGCCTCGAAGTGCGGGTCGAGGCGGCGATACGCGTTAACGCTGGCGTTGAGCATCAGGCAGATGTCGTTGCCATGGGTCAGGATGCGATCGACGAAGCTCCAGCCGAACTTGCTCAGGCTCTCGACGCCCTTCGCGTCCCACATCAGGTTCTTGCCGTTCTTGCTCACCGAGACGTTGGTGTGCATGCCGTTGCCGTTGATGCCGACGACGGGCTTGGGCAGGAAGCTGGCGGTCATGCCGAGTTTGGTGGCTACCTGGCGACAGATCAGCTTGTACAGCTGGATGTTGTCGGCCGCGGAGACTGCGTCGCTGTAGCTGTAGTTGATCTCGAACTGCGACGGCGAAACTTCGGGGTGGTCCTTTTCGTTCTGGAAGCCCATCGCGCGCTGGACTTCGGCGGTCGTGTCGATGAAGGCGCGCAGCGCGTCACCGGGCAGCGAGTGGTAGTAGCCGCCGGTGTTGACGAAATCGAACTTGCCGGTCTCGTGATAGCGGCGTTCGGCGTCGACGCCCTTGAACAGGAAACCCTCGATCTCGTTGGCGGCGTTGAGCGTGTAGCCGTCGCTGTCATAGACCTGCTGGGCGAAGCCCTTGAGGACGCCGCGCATGTCGGCCGAATACGGCGAGCCGTCTTTGTCGATGACCTGGCCGAAGACCAGCACCTTGCCCGGGCCAAAGATGTCGGCCGGCGCCCAGTAAAACGACGCCCAATCGAGGTACAGACGCAGGTCGCTCTCGCGCTGAGCCGTGAAGCCGCGGATCGACGAGCCGTCGAAGGTCAGGTTGTCGTGCGACTTGAGCAAGAACTTCTTGTCGTAGTCGAGCATGTGCAGACGACCCTCGAGGTCGCTGAACAGCACAGTGACGGCCTTGATGCGCTTCTCGTCGGTCAGATAGCGCAGACGCTCTTCGGCGATCTGGTCGGGCGCCACGCGGGCCAAGCGCTGAGCCTTCGCCGCGAGGTTGAGCTCCTCCAACTCATCGTAAGGAAGCTCAAGGAAGGTTCGGAGTGAATCGGACATAGCTCTCCTCGATGTATTAAAGAAAAAAAGACGCGAATAACCCCGGCAAGTGGGGCCATCACGTCCGGGTGATGTGGCTGTTGCCGACGCTCATTATAGGGGGCCACAAGGCGTCGTCAAGGTTATACGGGGGGTCAGGGTGCACAAAAAAAGAGGCCCCCCAGTCTGGTGACCCACCCCCAACCCCCCTCCCACATCCGCTCAAGGGGATCCGACAGGCAAGGCGCATATTGGGCGGATGTGGGAGGGGCAGGGGGTGGGGGTGGTAAACTGGCCGGGCTGCCATGCACATCCAGCAACTGTCGTTGACCAACTTCCGGCTGTACGCGCGCCTCGAAGTGGATCTGCCGGCCGGTGCCCTGATCCTCGTCGGCTCGAACGCACAGGGCAAGACGGCTCTGCTCGAAGCCCTCTACTTTCTGGCGACCGGCCAGTCGCATCACGCGGCTTCGGAGCGCCAGTTGATCAACTTCCTCGCTTTGCAGGAACCTCAACCGTTCTCCCGGGTCGTGGCCGAGGCACGCTCGGCGCGCGATCGGGTCAGGGTCGAGCTCCGCGTCATCGCCGAAATGGGCGGTGAGGGGCGCCTGCGCAAGGAAGTGCTCCTCAACGGCGCCAAGAAGCGCCTCGCGGATCTGGCCGGGCGGATCACGGCCGTCATGTTCTTGCCGCAGGATATGGCCATCGTCGAGGGATCGCCCAGCGAGCGACGGCACTACCTCGATGTCGCGTTGTGCCAGGTCGATCCGATCTATCAGCACAACCTCAGCGAGTACGGCAAAGTCCTATCGCAACGCAACGCACTCCTCAAACAGATTCAGGAGAGCGGCGTTTCCCCCGATCTGCTCGACTTCTGGGACGCCAAGCTGTGTGAGTTGGCCGGTCAGCTACAGGCAGCGCGCACACACGCCGTCGCCGAGCTCGAGGCGCTGGCCTCTCCGATCCATCGCGAACTGACCGCCGGCAAAGAAGGGTTGCGCCTCGCGTATCACCCATCGTTTGATCCGAACGCGGCCGCCGCGCCGGAGGGTCAGCTTGGCCTGCCGCTCAGCACGCCGGTGCACACGCTCGGCCTCAGTGCCTCCGACATCGAAACCCTCCTGTGCGAGCGCCTCAAAGCCTCTCGGAGCGACGAGATCGCGCGCGGGCAGACGCTCTATGGCCCACACCGCGACGAACTTCGCTTCGTGGCCAATGGCCTCGACGTCGGCGTCTACGGCTCGCGTGGCCAGGTGCGCACGGCCGTGCTCGCGCTCAAGCTGGCCGAGACCGAGTGGATGCGCCAGCGCACGGGCGAGTGGCCGATCCTGCTGCTCGACGAAGTGCTCTCGGAGCTCGACGCGCAGCGCCGCAGCGATCTGTTGCGACGCTTGAGCGCGGCCGATCAGTTCGTCATCACCACCACAGACCTCGCGCCCTTCCCGCCGGAGTTTCTGGCGCGCGCCACGGTCTGGCGCGTTCGGTCGGGCAGCGTCTCGCCCGAGTGAGGTGCTCGATGCCCGCCTATCTCATTGCCGAAGTCGACGTGCATCACCCAATCACCTACGAGGCCTATAAGGCCAGGGCCGCCGCGGCCGTGGCTCAGTATGGCGGTGTCTATATCGCCCGCGGTGGTGAGGCCGAGTTGCTGGAGGGTTGGCCCGCGCCGCGCCGCGTCGTCATCATCCGCTTCCCTGATCGCGCCACGGTCAAGGCCTGGCACGCCAGCCCCGAATACGCCGAAGCCCGCGCGATCCGCGAACGCGCGGCGACAAGTCGGTTTCAGGTGGTCGACGGTCTCTCCGACTGACGAACGACGAAGGACGAATGACGAAGGTTGTCTCACACAACCTTCGTCATTCGTCCTTCGTCGTTCGTCCGCTATCAGACAGCTCTATCTTTCTAGTTCTTCGGCCGTTCGCCCAGCGTGATTGTGAGATCGGTGCGCTCGTTGCCACGGAGCACGGTCAGCGTCACAGGGTCGCCCGGACGCTTGTTGTAGTTGATGTAAGCGATCAGGTCCTCGAAGATGTTCACGGGTTGTCCGTCGATGGCGACGATCAGGTCGCCGTCGCCGCGGAAGCGCACATCGCTCTCGGTGGCGCTGTCGCCGCGCAGGCCGGCCTGGTCCGACGGGCCGCCGGGCACGACGCTGACGACGTACACGCCTTCAGCCTGCGCCAGACCCAGTTCTTGAGCGGCCTGCAGCGAGATCTCGGGGCCCGCGCTCATGCCGAAGTACGGGTAGGTGAACGAGCCCTCACTGATCAGCAGCGGCACGATCTGACGAACCGCGTTGGAAGGGATCGCGTAGCCGACGCCCGAGCCCGACCCCGTCTCCGAGGCGATAGCGCGATTGATGCCGATGACCTCGCCACTCATGTTCAGCAGCGGGCCGCCCGAGTTGCCGGGATTGATCGGCGCATCGGTCTGGATGATGTCCGGTGACGTGAAGCGTGAGCCTGACGCGCCGGATCGGTTGTCGCTGAGTGAACGCCCCTTGCCCGAGACGATGCCGAGCGTCATCGAACCCGACTCGCCAAACGGATTGCCGATTGCGATGGCGCGCTGACCGACCTGCACGGCATTGCTGTCCGCCAGGGGCAGCGGTGTCACGCCGTCGGGCACCTGCTCGACCTTGATCACGGCCAGGTCGGCATCGGTGTCGACGCCGACGACCTTGGCTTCGGTCTTCAAGCCACTCGGGAAGTCGACTTCGATGAACTGCGCGCCTTCGACAACGTGCTGGTTCGTGACGATGTGGCCCTCAGCGTCGTAAAGGAACCCTGAGCCCTGGGCACCCTCCACGCCAAAGCTGACCTGGATGGATACGACCGATGGATTGACCCGTGTGTAAAGGTCGATCAGGGCCTGCTCTTCACTGCTGGTCAGGATATTGGTCGTGACATTCGCGGGTGGAGCCGTGACGCTCGCTGTGTTGGTGACGGGCGCGGCCACCACCGGCGCCGCTGTCGGAACGCCGCGGGGCGCCGTCGGGTTGGCGGGAAACGAACAGGCCAGGGCCGCGGCCGCCAGCGCCGCCGTTGGAATCAGAAGCCTTGCTTTCATATTCACTGCACCTCTCACTCGTGTGACTACTGCCTCAAACAATATCGGTCGCAAGTAAGCCGACGCTGAGAGCGACCTTAGGCGAAGGCAAATATCGGTTGTAGGAGGATTGCTCACTCAGATCCAGTACGCCGCAACTGGGCGAGTTCGCGGATCAACTCGCGTTCTTTGTCACTGAGGTGCGTAGGCATGCGGACGCTGATACGCGCGAGCAGATCGCCGTGCGTGTCGGGCGCGCGCAGTTTGGGCATGCCGCGCCCCGAGAGGCGAAAGGTCTTGCCGTTCTGGGTCTCCGCCGGGATCGTCAGGACCACATCCCCCGAGAGAGTCGGCACGCGCGCCTCGCCGCCGAGCAGGGCTGTGTACAGGTCGACCGGCACCTCGACGCGGAGATCGTCGCCGTCGCGCGTGAAACGCTCGTCGGGCTGCACCGAGACAACAAGGTAGAGGTCGCCAGGCGTTTGTCCGGGGCCGCCCTCGCCCTTGATGCGCACCTTGGTGCCGGTGCGCGCTCCCCGCGGGATCTTGCCGATGAGCCGGCGTCCGCCCTTGGTCAGCGTACGGGTTGCGCCGCCATAGGCCTCGACCAACGTGATCTCGATCGGCTGCTCCATGTCTTCGCCGCGGCCAAGGCCCTGGCCACCGAAGCCGGCTCCGCCAAAACCACGAGCGCCGCCGAAGAGCATGTTGAAGAAGTCGGAGAACCCGCCACCTCCGCCGAACATCTCGTTAAGGTCCTGATACTCCACCCGTTGGCCGCCCTGGCCGCCGGCGTATTGCGACCACTGGCCCCAATCGAAGCCGCCGCCCGGCCGACCCGAGCGCTCCCACTGGTTGTAGCTGGAGCCCAACTGGTCGTAGCGCTGGCGCTTCTGAGCGTCGCCAAGGACTTCATAGGCCTCGTTGATCTCCTTGAAGCGATCCTCGGCGGCCTTGTCGCCCGGGTTCTTGTCTGGGTGGTATTTCTGAGCCAGCTTCCGGAAGGCGCTCTTGATCTCCTTCTCGTCAGCGGTTTTGGTCACCCCGAGTACCTTGTAGTAATCCTTATAGTCCATTGCGTTTCAGCGCCTCAAACGAAAAGCGTAGCACATCTATTGTAGATGCAATGTTAACGTGCCGGTGTCGACGAAGATCGATGTGCGTACGGGCGAGTTGTCAGGCCGTTTCAGGATGGTAGGCCTTGTACGCGGATGGCACGGATCGGAACGGATGACGCGGAGCGATTGTCGATGGATCCGCGTGATCCGTTCCGATCCGCGCCATCCGCGCCCATCGACGGCCGGGCGCATTCTGCTTCTCAGTAGTCTCTTGTGAGACTCTCGTGGCGGATTGTTCCGGCGCCATCAGTTTGGGAGCCACTCCCCGGGGTCGAGATCATCCCTGGAATCCGTCTTGATCCGTGTCATCCGCGAACGAGATCCCCAGGCTCTCTGGCACAAGACTCTTCGAACAGCATCAGATCATCCTTGCTCATAGCTTGCCCATAGATGGATCGCTGGATTGGACCCGGGACTGCTCCGCCGATCAAACCGAAGTCGCGATTAGTTTCGAGACAGCCGGGTCTCCTGTCATGCTGTTGTGGAAAACGTGAACAATGGGCTGTATGTTCTCGAATGTTTGGATAAAGTGTCCCGCACCGGTCTATAATCGCACAATGGTGCTCGACGTGGCGTTCATGGCGGTACCTCTGGCCGAGATGCCGACGCTGGCCAGGGCCGCGGAAGCCGCCGGCTTCGCTGGCACGTGGACGAGCGAGACGCAACACGACCCGTTCTTGCCCCTGACCTTGATTGCTGAACACACAAGCCGCCTCGAACTTGGCACGGCCGTGGCGATCGCTTTCGCGCGCAGCCCGATGACGCTGGCGCAGACCGCCTGGGATCTGGCGGCGCAGTCGGGCGGCCGCTTCAGACTCGGGTTGGGCACTCAGATCAAGGCTCACATCGAACGCCGCTTCGGCATGCCGTGGCCCGAGTCGCCGGTGGCGCAGTTGCGCGAACTCGTGTTGGCCATTCGCGCGATCTGGAAAACCTGGCAGACCGGCGAGCGCCTCAACTTCCGAGGCACTTACTACAAGCTCACCCTCATGACCCCGTTCTTCGACCCGGGGTCGATCCCGCATCCCGACATCCCCATCTATCTTTCGGGCGTCAACACCGGGCTGGCGCGGCTCGCGGGCGAGGTGGCGGACGGTTTTCACGTACATCCATTTCACACAGCCGGATATTTGCGAGATGTGGTCCGCGTCGCA
This sequence comes from uncultured Anaerolineales bacterium, assembly GCA_964480865.1. Classification (GTDB taxonomy): domain Bacteria; phylum Chloroflexota; class Anaerolineae; order Anaerolineales; family UBA6663; genus UBA6663. The sequence goes on from CAYZRP010000019.1 coordinate 67,822, forward strand.
TTGGCGGAGGGTCGGGGCGGCAATGCGCTGCCCACGGTTTCGGCCACTGCCTTTGTGGTCACCAACGACGCGGAGCGCCAGTCGGTGCGCGAGCAGATCGCGTTCTACGCGTCGACACCTTCCTATCGCCCGGTGCTCGACCATCACGGCTGGGGCGAAGTTGGCGAGCGCCTCTCCGGCCTGGCGGCCCGCGGACGTTGGGGCGAGATGGGGGCCCTGATCGACGCCGAGATGCTCGATACTTTTGCCATCGAAGGCTCGCTCGAAACCCTTGGCGCCCGGCTGCGCGAGCGGTATGCAGGCCTGCTGGATCGGGTCACGCTGTACAAGCCCTTCAGGCTCGAAGACGCTTCGGCCTGGACACTACTCAAGAGAATGGTGACCGAGTGACCGGGGGTCTGGACGACTGAGCGCGCCGCGCAAACGTCCTTCACCGACCCGGTTTCCCGATCACCCGATCACCCAATTCCACATGCGACGACTTACCGTTTGGACCAAACTCGCGTTCGGGGCTGGTGATCTCGGCCCGGCTGTGTTGACGGCCATCAACGGCTTCTTCCTATTGGAGTTTCTGGTGAACGTCGCCGGGCTGCGGCCCGGGCCGGCGGGCACGATCTTCCTCATCACCAAGATCTGGGACGCGGTCAACGATCCGCTCATGGGCTGGCTGACGGATCGCACCGTCAGCCGCTGGGGGCGCCGCCGACCGTGGCTGCTGTTCGGCGCTGTGCCCTTCGGGATCGCGTTCTGGCTGCACTGGGTTGTGCCTCCGCTCGACACGACAGGGCTCTTCTGGTACTACCTGGTCGTGGCGCTGCTGCTCGACACAACCCTGACCATCGTCGGCGTGCCCTATACGGCGTTGACGCCCGAATTGACTGCAGACTACGACGAACGCACGAGCCTCAACACCTATCGCTTCGGCTTCTCGATCCTCGGAGGAGTTTTAGCCGCGTTCTTCCACAACCTGATCGTGGCTGCCTTCGCGCCGAATCGCGCGCTTGGCGCGCTGGTCAGTGTCGGGATCTGGGCCGCCCTGGGTGCTCTCGGCCTGCTATGGACGTTTGTCGGCACGCGTGGCTACGCCGAGCAGCCAGCCGTGCCGGTCACGGATGACGTCAGCTTCTTCGATGGTCTGCGCCAGGCCTTCGCCAATCGTGCTTTCATGCTTGTCACGCTGACCTACCTGGGCGCCTGGCTGACGATCCAGCTGGTACAGGGCAACCTCTTCATCTTCGCGCGCGATTGGCTCGGCATGCCCGACGCCGACTTCGGCTTCGTGCTGTTGGCGCTGCAGTTCACGGCCTTTCTGGCACTGCTGGTCTGGGCGCGCATCAGCGAGCGCATCGGCAAGCGCAAGGTCTATCTCATTGGCGCCACGATCTTCGCTTTCACGCTCATTGGGCTCTCGCTGTTGCCGCGCGGCGCGACGACGGGCCTATACATCCTCGCGGTCCTCGGCGGCATCGGCGTCGCGGTCGGCTATCTCGTGCCCTGGAGCATGTTGCCCGACGTCATCGATCAGGATGAACTCGAACACGGCCGGCGCCGCGAAGGCCTCTTCTATGCGTTCTTCGTGTTCCTGCAAAAGATCGGGCTGTCGTTGGGCCTCTTCGCCTCGGGCTGGCTGCTCGATCTGGCCGGTTATCTGCGCGTGACGCCCGGCGAAGCGGTGCCCGCCCAACCCGAGAGCGTGCTCCTCGTCCTGCGCATCCTCGTCGGACCGGCCGGCGCCGTGATCCTGCTCCTCAGCCTCTGGGCCGTCTATCGCTATCCCATCACGCGCGAGAAGCACGCGGA
>CAYZRP010000020.1:0-36209 GCA_964480865.1 uncultured Anaerolineales bacterium
GTTTCGATCCGCGCCATCCGTGCACAGGATCCGGCACCGATCTTCAGGCGCCTGACAACTCGTGCTCGCACACCGAGTCAATCACCATCAAGGGTGTCCGACGTAGGGCAACCATTGTTGGAAGGGGACGATATCAACTGCGGCCGTCGCCTGATTCGGCCAAAGGGCGGCGTCGGCCTCGACAGTGTCGCCGGTGATTGAGATATCCAGCACGACGGTCGTCGCCGCGGTGGTCAACGGCTGAGCCACGAAGTGAATGACCCGGCTGCCGCCGACCGCCATTGCCCCGAGCGCGCCCTGGGTGCAGGTTCCGGCGACGATGACGTCGGTGTCGTCCGAGGGGCCGGTATTGGTCACAGTCAGCGTGTAGGTGACGACCGTGGCGCTTAAGAACGGGCCGGTCGGCGCGCTCAGCGTCAAGGCTCGATCGCTGCGGCGAACGGTAGAGGTGGCATTGAACGCCGTGTTGTTCCCGGCCGAGTGCTCCGGCTCCGCACCGTCAAGGGTGGCGGTGTTGAATAGCAGGGTCCCGCCCGTCAGCGAGGCGCGCGCCGTGACCGAGAGGGTCAGCACCGAACCGCTCGTAATCCAACCCGGACCGTCGAGACCGGCCGGCGCGACGGCCTGTCCCGGTCAGGAGCCGCATGTCGGCGTTTGCGAGACAAAAGACCCGTCTGGCGCGTTTCCAGGACTCTGCCATTCGATTGGTGGGGCGGCTCGATTGCAGCGGTTCTCGCACGCGATGAGTTCGGTTTCCAACATCTATTCATCGCTCAGGCGTCGATCCAGGCACCAAGTTATCATCATGTCGGACGGCTTTCAGCGCTTGGAGGAAGCCAGGGTTGAGTTGTGGAGCCGTATCCGGCCGGACGACCTGCGATTGGCCAGGCTCAAGAAGCAAGCAAGAGCGACCCTGGCGTTGAAAGGCCCTGTAGACTCGAGCATGAAGAGCCCGGCAGGTGACCGGGGCTCGACCCGCATATGTGATAGGGGACAAGAATCAGAGAGAAACAACCATGTCCATGCCCGTCTCGCTGCAAGACGTCGTTGAAGAACTTTATCTGTCCTTTGAGGGATTGGCGGCTTACATCCACAAGCCCAGCGGTCGGGTGGTCGTCGTGGAGCGAGAATTGCTGCGGATGGTTGAAGAAGGTCGCATTCCGGTCGAGGACGATGAGGACGTCGACGAGACCGTCGTGATCGACTCCTCGGCGGACGACGAGCCCGACGAACTCAGCCATTGCATTGGGATCGTCAAGACTGGCGACTATGTGGCCTTCCCCTCGAAGCGCGAGCTCGATGATTGGAACATCATGGCGGAGTTCGTCCGAGCCCAGCCTCCGGGATCCACGCGGAGCAGGCTTGAGGAGGTCATCCACGGGTCCGGTGCCTTTAGCCGGTTCCGGCGGGTCGTCGAGCAATCCGGATGGCAGGATCGCTGGTATGCCTATCGTGACGCCGCCTACAAGACCTTTGCTGAAGGGTGGCTGCAATCGTTGGGGATCGACTATGTCGATGAGGGCCAGCGGCGGGGAGAACACTGACGAGCTGATCTTTCTCCTTTCGTTGGCTCTGGAGCGGACCCTGAATGCCGTCTGGCACCTCGGCGAGACGATGATTTCCCGCAAGCTCTCGTGTGAACTTCTGGCGAGTGTCCTCACCTGGCTTCTGGCGTATCTGCTTGTTCGTTATTCACTCCAACGGGGTGAAATCCCTTTGTTGATTTTGCGATTGGGTCGATCATGACGACGCTGCTGCTTGGCGTGATGTGGATGACCCGGGCGATGACGTGGAAACCGAGCACCTGTGTGTAGACCTGCACTGCGCGTTCCACATCGGTGACCTGGTACCGAATGCCCCACATTCGCCGAATGGAAGTGGGTTCATTAGCTTCCATGTGGCTGATCTCCGCGTGGGAAATCGTCGCAACATCCGCCACTGTTGCAACGATTTGCGATGCATTGTTTCGAGGGGCCGCCCAGGGGAGCCGGCCTGCGCGAGATATCCAGGCCATGCCGCCCAAAGCTCCTGACGTGTCGGCAGGAGTGCGAGTTCATGGCACCGATCGGCGATGGCACTCCTCTAAGGGCAACCCAGGGTCGTCTGAGACGCACACGCGGCGTTCAGGGCCAGGCGGACGATGGCGCTGCCCCGGCCGACGAGCACGAAGGTGTCATCGGCGCTGACCACGAGTTGGTGGCCCGTTCCCGTCAGGCCGGTGACCGCCAGGGTCTGCACCTTCGTCAGCGTGCCAGACACCGTGCTGCGCCGATACACGGTCAGGGTGCCATTGACGAAATGGAGCAGGTAGTAGCCGTTGTGCGTCAGCGCGACCTCGCCATAGCCAGCGTCGGTGGGCGTTGCGGCCGCCAGCGTCAGCAGGCCGGAGGCTGGATCTCGGTTATAGGTCTGAAGGCTCGGTGTCTGCGGTTCCACGTGGCGATAGCCCAGCGCGTACACATGGCGGCCATCGGGGCTGATGGTGAGGCTGTTCACGTTGGCGCTCACGTTGGGCGCAAACTGCAGCGACTGAATCCAGGTCAGGGAGCCAGTGGTGGGATTGCGGCTGAAGGCGAGCAGGTTGTGAATGGCGCTGTAGCTGACATACAGGTGGGACCCGTCCGGGCTGATGAGGATGGCCCTTGGATCAATCGTCACGGGGGAGAGATCCAGAGTCTGGAGCGGGGGCTGGGCCGTCAGGTCTCCATTGGCAGCGCGTCGATACACGAGCAACCGGACGTTCTGAAAGGGCGTTACGTAGGCAAATTGGCCGTCTGGGCTGATGGCTGTGTAGTCAGCTGAGCGCATATAGGTGTTGTGGACCGATTGCCGAGGAGACACGACCCACGCCTGCGTGTTCCACAACGTGCTGACATAGGTGGCTGGTCCGCGCGGCTCGATCGGCGCGAAGGCCGCCAGCCCCGCGTTCTCACCCTGTTTGACCGCGACGTGGAAGGTGTCATCCGGTCCGGCGATGAGGGTTCCGGGTTGACTGATGAACCCACGTGAAGGGGTCCAGGTCTGAGCCAGGGTCAGGCCGCCGTCGGGGGCGACGGCATATCGTTCGAGCTGACTGCCCGACACATACAGGTCGTTGCCGTCCTGGCTCAGGGCGATGTCGCGATACGTTTGGGTGAGCACGACGACGCCGGACGGGTTCACCACTGGTGGAATCGGGGTCACACCCGTCGACCCTCCGCCCGGCGTAGGGGCGGCCAACGGACTGGCGGTAAACGGCGCCGCGCCCGCAAGGCTCATGGCCGCAAGTGAGAGCACCGTGCCGAAAGTTGTGGATAGGACACGACGAGACTCCATGGCCGAAATATCCTTGTCGTTCGTCAAACGTGTTCGCTGACCGGGGCACGTGCTCCTGGGCCGGTGAGCCTACAGCCCACTTAACGCCGCACCGTGCCGAAATAGGGGGCCGACGAAGGACCACAGGTTTTCTCATGGGGCAATGTCCAAGCGGGTTGATAGGCGTTCACCGCGTCACGCCGCTGACGCGCGACGCATCCTTCTCCTCCATGACTCAAGGGGACGACTATGCGACTGGCCACCTATAACGTCGAGAACATGTTCGAGCGCGCTCGCGCGATGGATCTGGCTACCTGGGCCGAATGCAAGCCGATTTTCGAGGACTATCAACGCCTCAACACGCTCATCCAGGAGTCGGTCGACACGCCGGTGATCAAAGATGAACTCCTGACGATCCTCAAGCGGCACGTGGGTCTCATCAGCCAGCCGGAGAGCCGCTCTCTGATCCTGCGGGCCACCCGCGGCGACTTCGTCAAACAACCCCGGAACACGCCGGCCGAGATCGTGGCCAATGGCCGCTCGCGTCAAGGGCGGGGGAGCGAGCGATGGGTGTGTGGGGCTGCTCAAAGGGCTCACTCGTTCCGGATCTGGAGACCATCCCGAAATCCATGGACGCGGTACTGGATCACGCCCTGTTGTGGGTTGACCTGGGTTTACAGCGGTTCGGGACAAGCACCTTTCGGAGACATTCAGTCGCTGCGAAGCTGTCTGGAGATGAGCATCAGCGCAGCACCCGAGATGCCTATGCGTTCTCGAAGAACGCCTGACACCACCTGTTGTGTCGCTACGTGTGGAATCGGGCTGCGGTTAAGTTGGCCGTTATGCTCATTAGGCAACCCAATTCCTCGTACTGTTCGAAAATGCTGGTCGGCGAGGCTCCTGATCGACCCAATCGATACCTCGGCGTCTTGAGTCAGGCCACCTGGTATCTGGTGGTGCGCAGTCCCCAACTCCGGAGGATTTCTATGAGTGTCATTCTGTCCTCTGGCCCCCCAGAACGACCAAATCACAAACGGGCTGTTGCGAGTAAGGAGTCGAGTCGCATGAACACGCCAGGTCAACTGATGCTGTCCTCGGGCCGAAGGATTGCCGTGCACGCGCTCACAATGGGCTCAGGATCACGAACAGGGCTGTTTTGTCTCCTTGCGCCCGATGCCAGCGACTTCGATCCCGATTCGACAACGACGATGAAACGCGCGGTGACGTTGCTTGCCTCGGATCGACCGAGATATGGAGCCCCTCCGGTCGTATTGGGGAGTGGGCCACGGTCGCTTCGGCCGCAGACGACGCTGCAGAAGTACTGCGCCAGCGCGCGGTCGGACCGGTCGGAGTGGCGGGTCCGCGGGAGGGCGGGTCGCTCTTGCCCTGACCGCGCCTCATCCGGACCTCGTCGATCGCGTCGTGATCCTCGCGACGTCGGCGCCCCATGGCATCGTCCCGTGAGTGGCAGCCGAGCATCGTCAGAGCTTTGAGGCCCTGCGAGATCGCCTGCCCGATGAGGTCCACCAGCGTCTCTCAGCGCAACTCGCGCAGCAATTGTTCGCGAACGCACCGCGCGATACTTTGCTCGCCGCGCTGGGCAAAGCCGGGCCGACGATGAAGCCCTTGCCTTGCCCGGCGCCTCTGAACGCCTCGAGCTGATGGTGCGAGCGGCGTGGGACCGGGTCACGATCTGACTGGCCGCTGACATCGCGGGCTAAACGCTGAGACCATCGATGCGGTCGCGGTGAGTTGCTTTTTTGGCGCCGGGAAAGCGCTGACCTGAATCAGAATAGCGTGGCATGGGAACTGAGCGGAGTGAGTTCAACTGCGGTATTAGCCCAGCACGTGCTCTCACGTCGCAAGCATCGCTTTAGGATCCCGTCGCGAGACCCGCTCGCGCACGACGGATCATGCGCTCAATGTCAGATGTGACATGGGCCCAATTCAAGACCGAGTCGGGATGCTGCCTCTGGTAAACCCGAAAGACCTCGTCGGCAAACCCCTGACCGATGGTCGCTACACCTTGAAAGTCGAACAAGATGTCCGAGAAGAGATCGAGCCGAAGCAGCAGGCGCCTCGCCTGACTGCGCGACACGAGGTTTTCATCTCCGTATTGGGCGAGGAAGACGGGCACCTGAGTGCGCGTGAAGCCGTAATCATCAGCACCACTCGTGAAGTGGTCAAAGACGTCCTGGAGGCTGCGCTGGGAATCCACGGCAACCACCAGCGTGATACGCGTTCCGCGTGGACAATCGTCGGCGGTGTTGAGGTCCCACTGGTTTTGACGCGTGTCGTGCCGGAAAGCGAGTCGGTCGGAACAGATCTCGAACACGTCAACGACACGGCTGACAAAGAACAAGCCTTCACCCGAGTGACGCGTACGGTCTGTGGTGAGCTTGCCCTTGGAGAGCTCCAACACCGCCTGCTGAGCGTCGGCATACTGAAACGCCGAGCGGATCTTCTGAAAGACCCCAACGCCGTCGTCGGCGATCTGCATCACGATGTCGAGGGCGGTGCGCTGTACGTCAATCGTGAGCGTCGTCCCATTCGAATGGTCGATGGCATTGTTGACGATCCCGGTGAGACCATACTGACAGATCCCCACGACATTGGCGGGAGCGTCGCCCACGACGGGCCGCACGTGTTCGCGCCAGATCACGTCCTCTTCCAGGCCTTCAGCGAGCTTCAAAACGAAACGATCCGATGAGGCGGCGCGGAGCTCATACCGACGATTGCGCGTTTGACCGGTTGCGTGGATCCAGCCTTCGGCAATCAGGTTGGACAGATGGCGATTTACGGCCTGACGGGTCACCCCAAAGGCCAGGGCGACCGATCGCACCGGTGATGGATCGTCCCGTTGAACAGCATGGAGCAGGGCGCTGCGAATGGAGTCGCTTTGCGACTTAGCGTCTGGATTGTCAACATTCATGGCGAATATTGTAAACTATCTGCCCAAAATTGTCAATTATCTGATGAACGATTGTAAACCTCACGGCACGACCCTTCCCTGGCGAGGCCATCACGGCGGCTTGGTAACCGATCCGCGGCAAATAGTGCAAATACAGAAATCCATGCGATCACTTTTCCTGACGCAGGGGCCTGACACCGGCACTAACATGGGCCGCATATCATTGCCCATGCGTCGCCTTCAGATTGACGGGTCGCTGACGCTTCCCGTTGTGGTACCACGATCAGGAGTGATCGACGGTCGAAGGTGGGAGGTCCTGAAGGGAGACCAGCTTGCGCTTCAGGGCATACAAGGCTGCCTGGGTTCTATGTGCGAGGTGGAGTTTCGAGAGGATGTTGCTGACGTGGCTCTTGACTGTGCCCTCGGCGATAACCAGCCTGTCGGCGATCTCACGATTGTTGAGGCCTTTGGCCACCCAACGTAGCACGTCGAGCTCGCGTTCGCTCAATTCGGCGGCCGGAGCGGCGTCAGGGTCTCGGGCTCCTTCGACCAGTCGGGCGGCCACGAGCGGGTGGAGGGATGCCTGACCCCGCGCCGCGGCCCGGATGGCAAGCAGCAGGCTTTCCGGCTGGACGTCTTTCAAGAGATAACCATGGGCGCCTGCGCGCATGGCCGGATAGAGATACTCATCTTCGGGGTAGCTGGTCAGAACAACGATGTGGGTCGACGGGCTCGTTCGAGTAATCTGATCGATCGCCTCCACACCGTCCATGCGCGGCATGCGCAGATCCATCAGCACAACGTCGGGCAGACACTCCTGAGCCTGTTCCACGGCCTGCTGCCCGTCCTCGACTTCGGCCACCACTTCGACATCCGGGCAGGTCTCCAGAAATCGGCGGAGCCCGTGACGTACAACGGGATGATCGTCAGCGATCATGAGCCGGATCCGATCAGACATCCTGGCCTCCTTCAGGGGTTCGGTCCCCTAGCGGCACTGTCGCCGAGATCGTGGTCCCACGACCGGGTTGAGACTCGATCGCGAGGTCACCGCCGATTCCGGCCAACCGTTCACGCATTCCGCGGAGCCCAAACATGCGGTCGGTGTCGATCCGGTTGACATCGAACCCGACCCCATCGTCGATGATCGTTAGCCGGCAGTCGCCATCGGTCGCCGATAGCGTCAGCGTGACGGTCCGCGCCGCGGCATGGCGCACGACGTTTGTCAGCGCTTCCTGGGCGATTCGATACAGCGCCTCCGCGTGGCCGAGGGGCAATGTCGGCGCGGGCTCCAGTGTCCGCGTGATCGCCAGGTCGTGGCGCTGCTCGAAACCGGAGGCGAACCGCTCAAGCGCGGCTGCCAGGCCGTCGTCGCCCAGTCCGGCGGGGCGTAATTCGTGAAGCATGGTCTGTAATTCCGCCTGGCCTTGCTGGCTATACTCGCGAGCCTCGGCCAGACGTGCGCGTGCCGCTTGCGGGTCCGTCTCGAGCAGATGCATGGCGGTGGCCAACGCCAGATTGACTCCAAACAAGTTTTGTTTGACGCCATCGTGCAAGTCACGGGCCAGCCGGTTGCGTTCTTCGAGCGTCGCCGCGCGCTGGGCGTGCTCGGCCAGGCGCGCGTTCCGATCCGCTAATTCGTGCAGGCGCATCGTCTGACTTTCGATCTCGACCGCCATGTGGTTGAACTGCCGGCTGAGTTGGCCAATTTCGTCGGCCGACTTGTCGTCCACGCGTTGGGTCAGATCTCCCTGTGCCAGGGCGTGGCTCGCGCGCGCCAGCCGTTGCAACCGGTGGGTCAGACTGCCCGAGGTCGCCAGTCCGAAGACGAGCCCGAGGGGCACGATCACGGGCAGTAAGGCGGCTGTGGTGAGGACCAACGGACCGAACACTTTGGCCGGTGTCAGTCCGGCGAACGTAGGGCTCTGCTGGATGACGACCAGAACGCCCAACAACCGGCCGCTGGCTGCCTGCACCGGAGCAGCCACCGCCAGGGTCTCCCCCTCAGGGTCGCTTCTCAAGATCGTTTCGACCTGACTCAGCGCCTGTTCTGCCAGGGCCCCCGCACCGGGCCAACCCACGTCGGCCAAGAGACCCCCAGGCGCGTAGAGGTCAGGCCGATTGCTGGCCACGATCCGGCCATCGGGCGCGATGGCGACGCGTACCGTCTGACGCGGCCCAGACTCTTCAGCATCGAATTGGAGATCCAGCATCAGCCCGATGGGGCGATAGAGAATCGGCGTCAATTGCGCAACGTCGTTGTCGCCCCAAGGGACAGCGGCCAGATCGACCAGCTGACCCGCCTCCGCCCGCAATGCCTCGCTGGCTAGGGCTCGATCGAGCCCCGGGCCGAAGAGCGCAATAGCCAGCAGGAACAGGGCCTCGAGCGTCAGAATCGTGGCCAGCGTGACGCCGACGTACGACAAGACGAGCTTCCAGCGCAACGAGGCGAAGTGTCCGAGTCGGGTGGACATGGATCGCGGTCGATTATTTCACAATCAGCCGCATTTGCTGGAAATCCAATGTCAGCACATGGTTGCGGAAGAACTGATGCGCAACCAACCCGCGCAGTTCGAACCCCAAGGTGTTTCCCAGCACGGCCAGGGAATGCTCCATCGCTACGCCGGGCAGGTCGGCCGCGCTGACCGTGTGTGCGCCTTCGCCGAGGGTCAGCCGCTGGATCTGGATCGGCGCCGCCTTCAACGTTCCACCTCCCCCGACGCCCTCGGTCGCCATCGACCAGTCTACGGTGATCCCGGCCGCTTGCAACAGTTCGGCAGTGGCCGTGAACCCCTGACCCGCCAAGCCCGTGTCGATCAGGAAGAGCATGGGGCCTTGCCCATTGACGGTGCCACGGGCCACGAGATAGTGGGTCTCAGCCAGCCAAAAGGGGATGGCTATGGCCGCTTCGTCCGCAGCCTCCTGAGCCAGTGCCTCTCGGCTCTCGGCGTCGAGGCGCCGCAGCGTCAGGACGCCATTCGGGTAATCCAACGTCGTGGCGAAATGCATCAACAGGCGCGTTCCAAGGATGCCTTTGATCGGCGCCTTCGCGAACCCGGCTGCGGCCGTGGTCGTCAGATCCAAAAGATGAACGGGAACATTGGCCACCTCAAAGTCGCCGAGTTGAACGGTGTCGACCCTGCTGAGCCCAGTTTCGGCTGCTTTTTGACCGCCATACGAGCCCGTCAGCACGCTGACCGGTTCGACGCCAAGTGCCTGTGCGTAGGCTAGATCGAGGATCAGTTCCGCACCACCGGTGTCGATCAGGAAGAACTCAGGCGGTTGGCCGTCGATCGATAGAGGGACGACTGGCAAAGGGTCGGTGGCGGCGAACGGGATCCGCGTCTCATGCGGCCCGTTGATCACGTAGGCGGGCGCGGAGGCCAGGTCGGCAGCCTGCGTGCCAAGGGCCTTCAATTGACTGAAGGGCCCGATCGCGATCGGGCCCGCGGCTTCCCTGAAGTACCGGGCGGCTTCGGCGAACCCGTCGCGCCGGTACTCGGCCATCGCCAGGCGCCTCTTGAGGTCGGCATTTAGCGGCCAAACGTTCTCATACCACGGCGTGTGAATCTGCGCCTGTCGGTACCAGCCGATCGCGAGATCGGGACGGTTGTCGAGCAGGGCGAGATCGCCGAGGCGCGACAGGATCAGCGGCTGGTTGGAATCGAGGGCCTGCGCCTTGGTCAGGGCCTCGCGCGCGCCCATGAAGCGTCCGGCATAATAGGCTTGCTCACCCTGATCATAGAGCGCTCGAACGTCTGGGGCCATATCTGAACCTCCCGCTACCCACAACCCGAGAACCGCAATCGCAAGGAGCGCCAGTATCGCCGTAGGCACCCTCCAGCGGCTTGGCCGCGGCCGACTGATGTGCTTTGACCTCGTGGCAGTCATGCGTTTTCCCTCCGACCTGTACAGGGTCGACGACCATGACCAACCGGCTGCGGTCGTGGTCGTCGGTCCTCTGAGGTTACGTCAGGCTTGAGTCGGCGGGAAGCATCCAGAGGGGCATTGTGGCGTGAACTATAGGTGGAGCAGAGGGCGGCGTGCGCTATGGTTTCAAGCCTTCGGCGCGTCGCGCGGGGCAAGTCGAGCGGTCATGGGCGCGCCTCTCACTACCTTGAAGCGCCCCTCAACGGAACCCACACCGGTGACGGACCCCTCACGATCCCGCGGATCACCTCGATGGCCCAGCGGGCTTTCTCTTGAGGAAAATACGTTTCGGAGAATAAGTGAGTCGCCCTTCAAGAGTTGCTCGCATGGCTTCGCCGAGGCAATGGCATCAACGTCTATAGCACGGCTTAACCGGAATCAACAAACTTCCGGTAGCTACTTATTCCACGACTGAATCGCAGCGGGGGTACCCCAGGCGCAGGAGGATGAGGACTAACCGAAAACGCGCCTGGGCCGACGTCACCAGACCGCCGACCAACTCCTCAGCCCATAAGGAACGGGCGACGCTGCTCCCCAAGACGGGCTGATGGCACACATCCATCCCCATCCAGCTCCTACTCTGGCTTGCGCGAGCACTCGATCAATGTTTTAGTGGAAGAGTCAACGGCCGGCCTCTTGGGGGGGACGGGTGCCACGACTCCACGGTGCGGCGCCGATGACGTTCATGTTCGGTGGCACCGCGTCTTGGGACACGATCCATGACCACCCCGCTGCTTGCGGCCAAGACCTACCTGCCCAGGCCCTTGTTGAGGCGAGTGGATCGCGCGCGTCTGCGGAAGCGACTGGACACGGCGTTCTTAAACGAAGGCCGGCTGGTCCTGGTTTCGGCCATGGCTGGATCGGGCAAGACCACGCTCCTGGCGGATTGGGCAGCCAGCGCAACCGTGCCCTGCGCCTGGCTCTCCCTCGATGCATCAGACAATGCTCTGCCCCTGTTTTGGGCTTATCTGATTTCGGCTGTTCAAAAGCACACGGCCGGATTTGCTCAGGCGCTTCTGGCCGAGCTGCTCGCCCCGCAGGCGCCGGGGCGCGAAACGATCTTGCCTGAGTTTCTCAACCAGGCTGCCCAGCTGCCGGGCCGGATGGTGATCGTACTCGATGACTACCATCTGATCGAGAATCCCGATATCCATGAGAGCCTGATCTACCTGATCGAGCATCTGCCCGAAACCCTGTTCGTCGCTATCTGTACCCGATCGGACCCACCCGTACCGCTCAGCCGTTGGCGCGTGCGCGGCTACCTGACCGAAGTCCGCCTGCCTGACCTGCGCTTTACCGCCGCCGAAACCCAGGCCTTCCTTCGAGATTTGATGAGGTTGCCCCTGGACGACGTCGATATCAACCGTCTGGAAGCCCGAACGGAAGGCTGGGCGGCCGGCTTGCAGTTGGCGGCGCTGGCCCTGCAAGAATCGCCGGTGGCCAACCATCGCGACGCGCAAAAGAACTTCATCGACCGTTTTTCGGCCAGCCATCAATATGTGCTGGACTTCCTGACAACCGAGGTGCTGGCTCATCTACCGGAAGAAATCCATCGGTTCTTGCTGCAGATCTCCATCTTGAAACAGCTGTCCGCACCCCTGTGTCAGGCCGTGACTCTCAGCCCTGATAGCGCCGAGATTCTGTCGACGCTCATTCGCAAGAACCTCTTCCTGATCCCGCTCGACACCGAAGGCACCTGGTTCCGCTTCCATCACCTGTTTGCCGAAATGTTGCGGATGCGCCTCGATCGCCTGGACCCCGAGGCCATCGCCCAGCTGCATCTGCGGGCGGCCCACTGGTATGAACAGGCCGGCCGGGTGGACGACAGCCTCCAGCATGCGCTGAGTGCGGGGGCGGTGGAGTATGCCGTTAAGATCGTTCTGCACAACTGGCAGCAGGCCATTTACCGTGGTTGGCCCAATCAGGTCCTCGGTTGGCTTGAATCGCTACCGGCTCCGGTCGTTCAGGATCATCCTGACCTGAACATCGCCCTGGCGTGGACGGAGTGGATCCGCGGGAAAGCCAAGGCTGCTCAAGTGCACAACGATCACGCGCAGCTGGCGTATGAGCGCTGGCTGGCGCTGGGCAAAGAACTTCCGCCAGAATGGGCCGCGATCCCAGGTGAAGTGGCGACTCTGCGAGCGATGGCGGCGGTGCGCTTCGAGCGGTACGACGCGGCCCTCGACTTTTCCACGCAAGCGATCCAGCTGTTGCCGGCGGACAAGTCGCAATCCAGAGCATTCGGGTTGGCGTTGATGGCTCAAGCCGCTGCGCTTCGCGAATTGGGGAGGATCGAGCCGGCCATTGAGATCTACCGTCAGGGGATCGAGGCGCTCCTCCAAACGGGCAATCTCGTGGCGGCTGGAGCCAGCGGTCTTGCATTGGGGCGCCTGTATCAATCGAAGGGCTGTCTGGCCGAAGCCGTCACTGTCTACCGCGATCTGCTGGAGCGGATGGGGCCTCAAGCGTCGTCCCCGGCCGTCGGGATTCTGCAGGTGGGACTGGGAGAAGTACTCTACGAACAAAACGACCTGGACTCGGTGGCCGCGTTGCTCAAATCGGTCTGGAGCCACATGGACCGCGGAGGTTTCTGGGAACTGGTGGCTTACAGCTCTCTCCTGCAAGCCCGGTTGTTTCACGCCGTCAACCAGACCGGCGCTGCCATCGCGATATTGCGGGAAGGGATCGACAGTCTCCAGCGCTCCGAGCCCCTGGACTTTCTGAGAGAACTCCAGTCTTTGCTGGCGGTTTACCTGGCCGAGGAAGGACAGCTGACCGAAGCCATGCGCCTGCTGCCCGATCCCCCGTCGATCGGTGACCATCTCCCGGGTTTTTCGGCCGGCTCCAGACAACTCAACCAGGCGCGCGTTCATCTCATGGCCGGTCAGCCAGAGTCCACTCTCGCCTTTGCGGTGCGATTGGACCAACTCGCGGCTGGCGCTGGCAGCCGGCGCTGGCAGATGGAAGCTCTCCTGCTTCAGGCGCTGGCACAGGCCCGACTCGGCAGATCGACCGCCGGACAGTCGGCACTCCACAAAAGTCTGACGTTGGCCTGCCTCCAGGGCTCTCTTCGTCCCTTCCTGGATGAGGGCGAGCCTGTGCGGGACCTGCTGGTCAGCGTCTACCCGATCCTGACCGAGCCGGCTCTGCAGCACTTTGCCCGGCGTGTCCTTGAGTCCTTCCCTGTCGCTCCGCTTAAGAAGGCATCAACGAGCGGGGCGCCATCCGAGACGTGGGTTGAACCCTTGAGCGAACGCGAGACGCAGGTCATGCGGCTGCTCTCGCTGGGCCTCTCCAACCGGGCCATGGCCGACCGTTTGCACATTTCACTGCCCACCGTGAAGACCCACATCCGTCACATCTTCGAAAAGTTGGCAGTTGAGAACCGGATCGAGGCGCTGAACAAAGCGAAAGAGCTGAACCTGCTGTAATCGAGACCGCCGAAAAATCAACCCACCGACATCGTCCTCCCGGTCGATGTCGGTGGGTTTTGTTTGGCGTACGCTCCTCACGGTCACGGGAATTCGGAAGACCCATACGGCTTTCAGCGAACGACGGCGGGGTGGCGGACGGCCACGTGACGTCGGCGATCAGGGTTCGCTCTCTCCGAGTTCCTGCACCAGACCCAACCAAGATCTGATTTGAGACAGACCAATGACCGGTGACGTTCCTGCGCATGGCGATGACCAGGCGGATGGTTATCAGGTCCGCGTCAAGGGTTACCTGAGCGAAGACGTGCTGGAGTGGCTCGATCTGTCCGGGACCTATGACCGCGCATGCGACGAAACCCTCTTGTGGGTGACGACCACGGACCAGGCCGTGCTCTACGGCCTGGTCAATCGGCTGTGCGATCTGGGGTTGACCTTGATCTCGGTGAGGCTTGATCCCCTTCCACGTTCGAGACCCGGGATCGGTGGCGGAGGGTTCGATGACTGCCTCTGAGCAAAAGCGTTTCCTGGTTCGGCATCCGGTGCTTTCGTTCTACCTGATGAGCTGCGCGTTCTTCTGGACGCTGCTCAGCCTGTTCGGGGCGATCGTCAGCGGTCTTCATGTGGACGTGAACGCCCAACCCTGGACGGTCTGGCTCGTGACGATCCTGGGCTCATGGATTCCCTCCGTGTCGGCGGCCCTCGTCGTTCGAGCGACCCAAGGTCCTGCAGCCGTCGCGGACCTCTTTGCCAGGCTCGGGCGCTTCAGGCTGCCGGCGCGCTGGGTCCTGGCCAGCCTGATCCCGCTCGGGGTCGTCGCCCTGGCAGTGCTCGGCTATGGGTTGACCGGCGGCGCGCCGGAGGGCGGTGCGCCCCTGACCTCTGCTTTCTGGTTTCACCTCGTGGTGGTCAACCTGCTCGCTGGCCCGACGGGTGAGGAGCCGGGTTGGCGCGGTTTTGCGCTGCCTCGATTGCTGGAGCGCTACAGCCCGCTGCGAGCCGGCCTGTTGTTGGGCCTGATGTGGAGCTTCTGGCATTTGCTGCTGTGGCTGGTCGCCTCCGGGTTTACCGGGGTAGATCTGCTGATGTACATCGCAGAGTTCACGGTGGCCATCGTCGCGCTGAACCTGCTGATGGTCTGGATCTCCACACATGTGCCGGACAGCCTGGTGCCCATGGTCCTCGCGCACTACGCGTTCAACGTCGGCGCGGAACTGGTCTTCCCGGGTGCGCTGGGGCTGGGCGCGCGGCTGCCGCTCTTCGGCTGGCTGGCCGGGACGTTTGCGCTCATCGCCGTGATGGTCTGGAGTCTCCAATCGAGACGCGTCGTTGATTCGTCCGTGGTCCGATCGACGTAGCTGAGCCGCGATCCTGCGCCGGGGCCGGCGCTTGATCCGGCTCCAGCAAGATGGCGACCCAGAAGCATTGAACGTGAAAGGAGCGTTATGAAACCGACGACACTGTACCACCTGGGTGGTTATTCGCTCATGGGCGGGGCCCTCTGCATGGCCGGCTTCTGGATGCTGGCGGGCGTGTTGGGGTCGTTTGCCGGCGCGGCGGTGACGCACTCGCCCCTGTGGCTGCCGAGCCAGACTCTGCATGTCCTCGCCGCCTTGCTCACGCTCTTCGGGCTCTTAGGCCTGTATGCGGTCCAACGCGAGAAGCTCGGGGCGCTGGGCCTGGTCGGCTTTGCGCTCGCGATCACCGGCACTGTGTTGTTCTTCGCGGATGGCCTGATTGCGCTGGCCATCTTCCCGGTGCTGGCCGACTCGGCTCCCGATCTCCTGGACGTGACCGGCGCGATGAACACCGGCGGCGTGCTCATCGCCTTCATCGTCATCGCGGCAACCGCGATGATCGGCTACGTCGTCTTCGGCGTCGCTCTCTGGCGAGCCGGGGTCTTGTCGCGAGGCGCCATTCTTCTCTTCCTGCTGGGCGGCATCCTTTTCAATCTGCCCCCGGGGCCGGTCCCGATGTGGGTGCTGACCGTCGGTGGGGTGGTGTGGGCGGCCGGCGCCCTCTGGCTGGCCGTGGATCTTCTGAAGGTCAAGGGTAACAACGTCTGACCCATCCTTGATATCTCACACGCTCCTGGCCGGTCTCTGCTCAGTCCATCCAGCTTGCCAGGCACTCTCGAAGACGAAAGCAGAAAGGATCTGACCACATGAAAATCACCGTCCTCAATGGCAGTCCCAAAGGTGAGTTGAGCGTCACCCTGCAGTCCGTCGCCTACCTGGCCAGGCTGTACCCCCAGCATGAGTTCTTGATTCACCACATTGCGCAGCGGGTGAGACGCCTGGAGAAGGATCGGGCTGCCTTCGACGAAGTCATCGGCCAGATCCGCTCGTCGGACGCGGTGCTGTGGGCGTTTCCGCTGTACATCCTGCATGTTCACGCCAACTACAAGCGGTTCATCGAGCTCATCGCCGAGCGCCAGGTCCAGGATGCGTTCGCAGGGAAATATGCGGCCTCTGTGTCGACCTCGATCCACTTCTTTGACCACACCGCCCACAACTACATCCACGGCATCTGCGACGATCTGGGCATGCGGTTCGTCGACTACTTTGCCGCGGACAGCTATGACCTGTTGAGCGAAGAGGGCCGCCAACAGCTGGAGCTGTTTGGTCGGCAGTTTCTCGAGGCCGTCGAAGACCAGGTCGCGGTTCCGCGCCAGTTCCCGCCCCTCAAAGCCCCCGGCCTGACCTATCAGCCGGTGCTGCCGCCGAACCCGGCCCCGATCCAGGGCAAGAAAGTGGTCATCCTGCACGATGGCCTCACGGAAGATGGCAACCTGGCCCACATGGTCCGGCGCTGTCGGAGCGCGTTCGGCGGCGACGCCAAGGTCGTCAACATCCACGACGTCAGCATCAAGTCCGGCTGTCTGGGTTGCATCGAATGCGGCTCGAACTATCGCTGTGCGCTCCGCGATACCGACGGCTATGTCGAGTTCTACACATCCACGGTGATGACTGCGGATGTGTTGGTCTACGCCGGTACCATGGTGGACCGCTTCCTTTCGGCGCGGTGGAAGCTGTTCTTCGACCGCATCTTCTTTAACACGCACACGCCGGTGCTCGTCGGCAAGCAGGTAGCCCTTGTGGTGTCGGGCCCGTTAAGCCAGGAGGCCAACCTGTTGGAAGTCTTCCGCGGCTTCTTTGAGTTTCAGGGCGCCACCCTGGTCGGCGCGGTCAGCGATGAGGGCGATTCAGCGGAAGATCTTGATCGTCTGCTCGACCAGCTGATGCTGCGGTCCCTGAGGTATGCCCTGAACGGTTACGTGCGCCCGCAGACCTTCCTGGGCGTGGGCGGCATGAAGATCTTCCGCGACGATATCTATGGCCGTCTGCGAACGATCTTCCCTGCCGATCACAAGGCCTATCAGAATAGCGGCCTGTATAAGACCTTCCCCCAGATGGATGTGGGCAACATGTTGCTCAACACCTTTGGGGCGCCCTTCCTGAACCTGCCACCGATCCGCAAGAAGTTCGACAAGATGATCAAGAAACAGATGGTGGGGCCGCACAAACAGGTCGTGGCCAAAGCCGTTCCCTCGCAGGACCAATGAAACGGAGTGCCCGATGAAACAGACAACACTCTCTCAACCGCTCGACGCCTCCGCCCACCAACGACGCCATCCGGCCGCGTCCGTCCAGGATCGCGGGGCTTATCTCTGGCTGGTCATTGGCGTCGGACTGCTGCTCTTCTCCAACGGGCACTGGTCGATTGCCCTGGCCACCTGGCTGGCCCCGATCTTCCTCATCCGCTTTGCGCGCACGCAGCCGGCTCTCAGGGGGCTGGGGGTGCTGCTGGTCGCCAACATGCTGGGGTACGTGTTCATGTGGCAGGGGATCATCCCCGGGGTCCTGCACGTGCCGGTCGCGACCGGTCTGGGCGTGATCTTTTGGCTGCCCTATCTGGCCGACCGCCTGCTGGTGAATCGTCTGCGCAGCTTTGCCGCCACGCTGGTCTTCCCGACAGTGCAGGTGATCCTGGAATACATCAATACCCTGGTCAATCCCCTCGGGAGCTGGGGCTCGCTGGCGTACACCCAGCACGATGTTCTGCCGCTGCTTCAGCTGCTCGCGATCACGGGGATCTGGGGGCTCAGCTTCCTGATCGCCTGGCTGGCGCCCGTTGTCAACTGGGCCTGGGAACAAGGCTTTGCGTTGCAGCGGGTGCGCGTCGGCGCGCTGACCTACAGCAGTATCCTGTCACTGGTGCTGCTGGCCGGGAGCGCGCGCATGGTCTTCCTCCTGCCGCAGTCCGAGACTCTGCGAGTGGCCTCGCTGATTGAGGAGGCCAATCACTTCAGCGTCAAAGACATGAGCGCCTCGCAGGAACAATCCCGTGAAGTGGGCGAACGCCTGCTCCAGAAGAGCCGCCAGCAAGCGCAAGCCGGGGCTGATGTGATTGTCTGGCAGGAAGGGGCCGTCATCATGGTCGAGAAAGACGAAGCTCCCTTCATTGAGAAAGCGCGCGCCCTGGCTCAAGAGGAGAAGGTCTTTCTCCTGCTGGGCCTGTACACGATCCCTGAAGGCTTCCCGCAAGTGAAGGCCGATAACCAGGCTGTCTGGATCACGCCGGACGGCGAGGTGAAGTGGCACTATCTCAAAGCGCGTCCGGTTCCGGGGCTCGAAGGCAACATCGTCGTGGGAGATGGGGTCATCCCCGTTGAACAGACCGGGTTCGGCGCGATCGCCACGGTGATCTGTTTCGATATCGATCACCCGATCTACGTTCAACAGGCCGGGCGGGCCAGCACGGACGTAATGATTGTGCCTTCCAACGACTACCCGGGCGTCGTGCCCTTCCATACCTATATGGCCTCGTTCCGCGGCATCGAGAACGGCTTCTCGGTCGTACGGGCGACCGCGCATGGTCTCTCCGCCGCCTACGACTATCAGGGGCGCACCCTGGCCGCGGCCGACTTCGCCACCACGCAGCAAGCCATGATCGCGTACGTGCCCACCGATGGGGTGACGACCATCTACTCGATGATCGGCGACCTCTTCGCCTGGCTCTGCCTGGCGGGGTTTGCGACGCTGTTGGGTCTGGCGCTGTTTCGGCCGACCCGTGCCAAGGGCGAAGCCGGACCCCACGAGGTGGCATGAGGGTTCATGGCCCGGCTGTTGGAGGAGGACGTGCCCTCTGCCGATCACAGCCCCAGCCCGACACCTACTCGCTTGTGATCGCCACGACGCCGTGCGGCGGAAGCGTGAAGCGCAGCACGCAGCCACGCTCATGCGGCTCCGCCACAATGGGCTGAACGACTCCATGCGAGGCCGCCTCGATCTCGGCCAGCTGCGTGATCGTCGGATAGTCGGGGCCGTCCAACTCCAGCCATTTCCGTTTGGGGTTGACATGCTCGGCGTCGATGCGCGTGATTGTGAACGCACCCTGAGCCGCACGGGCCAGCAAGGGATGGCACGACGATTGAGGCCTGTGGCGAATCAGGCGCTTCACGGGTTCCCCAAGATCCGTCGGGCACCCGGCATCGCCATCTGTTGGAAAAAATCGTCCATGCGCTCTGGCGGGTATGGCATTTTGTGGTCGAGCCACCACTTCAGCAGAATGAGCAGGGTGCCCGCCAATGAGCAGGCCACGATCGGGAGTGGAACGCGTGGCTCCGGCTTGCCGGCAAGTTCCGGTGCGAGGCGTTCCTGAAGTTTGGCGCTGAGTGCTTCGTGTCCCTCGCCCGTAAGCACTTCCAAACCCGAGCCCCATGCCAGGGTCCTAAAGAGGTCGTAATGTCCCTGGGCGTGACGGAATAATGGCGTCGCATCCAGCCGCACCTCTTGATTAGACACATCGACGCAGACGTGTTGGGTCAGCAGATCGAGCGCGCGTTCGAAACCGCTCTTCAGTAGCTCGTCCTTGCTCTGATAATGCGCGTAAAACGTCGACCGACCCACGTTAGCCCGGTCGACAATTTCGTGGATCGAGATCTCGTCGTAGTGCTTTTCGGCAAGCAACGCCAACAGCGCATCGATGAGAGCCTGTTGCGTGCGTTGCGAACGACGATCGTGTCGGTTGAGGGCCATGCGACTGCCTCTTTCGTGGACAAAACGCCCAATCTGTCCCGTAAGGGTCAATTCGACGCGTCTGTAGATTGCTCCCTGAACGGACGGCAAAGACAATGTCAGCAACTGAATGATAGTCCTCATGACACCGTCCATGAAGGAGGAGCATACATGAACACCCTCTTTACCCTCGCACAGACCAAACGCGTTGGCGTCGGCCTGGCCTTCATCATTTTTCCGCTGATCTTCGTCTTTGCGTTCGCCGTGCATCCAGATCTGCTGCATCCTCGCCTGTTGGGTCCAGAAGAGCTCGCGCTCAGGGCCCATGGCAACGATCTCCTGCAACTCGCCCACGCATTGGTCACGCTCAACACGGCCCTGCTGGTGGCGGCAGCCCTGCATTTGATGGGCGTTCTGGAACGTCACTCGAACGGCTGGGCCGGCCTTGTTGGCGGCGCGATTGCCATCGTCGGAGCGCTGACGTTGGCCGCGGACAAAGGCGCCTTGTGTCTGACTATGAGCGCCCTGGATACGCTTCCGGAGAGCGTTTTCGCGCAGACCCTTCCAGGTGTTTCGGCGATCTTCATGAAGCAGGGCTGGCTCGTCCTGTTGTGGGGAATCGTCTGCCTGCCGATCGGCTTCGCGATCCAGGCCGTGGCCTTGCTCAAAGCGCGCGCGTTGCCACGCTGGCAAGGCGGCCTGTTCCTGATCGCGGTCTTGTTGATCGCTGTCCCGGATGGCCTGGAGATCGTCAATCTGAGCGCATCGGTTATGTTGGCTGTGTCCCTCGTCCCGTATGGCCTGAAGATCATGATGCAGGCTGTGCACGGTACGGCCCTGTCGTCCGGAACGTCGAGCTTGCGCCTGGTCGAGACTCCTTCGTCTCAGGAGGCACGCGACTGATGGACAAGTCGATTTCCAACTTCTGGCTCGACGTGACGATCTTAGGTGTCTGGCTGACGACGGCAGCCACCGGCCTGGTGCTGTGGCGGATCGCTGGAGCATCGCTGACCTTGGAGTTGCTTGGGTTGGCGCGCCCGGTCTGGCTGACGCTTCATGGGGGTGCAGGGTTGTTGGGACTCGTGGGCGTCGGGCTGCACGTCGCCTGGCACTGGGACTGGCTGAGGGCCTTGCGCGGTCGTTCCCTCCGCACGATGCCAGCGAGGCTTCGCGCCAACCGCCTGGTGGACCGGGTCATGTGGGTCTGCTTCCTTTCCGCAAACGCCATCGGCGTTCTGGCCGCGGCATTACCTCCGGGCGGCGTGAGCGTTGGGGTCAGCGTTCCAGTAGGGCTGCACGTCGCGTTTTCCATCGCGTGGTCCCTCACGGCGGTCGTGCATCTGGCACTGCACGGGAAGTGGATCGCGGTCACGGCCCGGCGCTGTCTCGCGAGCGACCGGCCGCGCGCGGCAGCTTGGTCATCGGAGGGCGGTCCGTAACGACCCGCGTCGTCGGTGGGAGGTTGATTGCCGCCGGGCCACGCGGGTCGCCTCGCCACCCATGATGGGTTCGCCGTCGCCGTTTTTGGGCGTGGCCTTTGTTCCTGCGCCACGAGACTCATGCGAGCCGCTGGTCGCTCACGTTCACGGACGCGAGTCGGATGCACGATCCTCATGAGCACCACCTTCCCGGGACTGACCACCGACAGACTCCTCCTTGAACCGATGACGCCAGCGATGTGATGGCTGTGTTTCAGCACTTTTCGAATCCCGACGTCGGCCCATTGTGCGAGGAGCTGTGCCGGGCCGGACAGTATGACGATCACGGGCTTTGGCCCTGGCTGTGGCGAGAGTGGCAGGCCCGGCAGGCCGGCTCCTGATGGTGATCAGTCGGTCAAGGGGAGAAGCGCAAGGTCAAGCACACGCCCAGGGTTCTGTCACGGGCGAGCCACTTGCACCGTGACGGCCCGCGCTTCTGCCGAGCGGCGTCGGCGCCGCCGCCGGCCGTCACGCCTTCAGCAGACCCAGCGCGCGAGCACGAGCGATGGCCTGAGTGCGATTGCGCGCTTGAAGCTTGCCGAAGGCGCGCAGGTTGTGGCCCTTGACCGTGCTCAACGCGAGAAAGAGCTTGCGGCTGATTTCTTCGTTGGTGAAGCCCTGGGCGACCAGCTCCAGGACGTCGAGTTCACGTGGACTCAGGGGCTCAATGAGCCCGGTGGATTCGGTCGGGTGGCGATCGGCCGGATAGGTCGCACCGGTCGTCCGGCCGGCGCCCTGGCCTGTGGGCATCCACCCGGGTGAGATGTGAGCCAACAGCGCCGCCAGAGGTTCGGCTTCATCGGTGAAGACGCGGCGATAGCCCTCTGGCTCGGCCAGTGCGAGCGCCGCGCGCAAGAGGTCCAGCGCCCGCGACTCATCGCCGGCCGCCTGCCAGGCCAGTGCCTGGGCGATCCGAATGTCGATCTGGCTGGCGATCCGGCGCTGTTCGATGGCTGGCGTGAGCAGGCGCTCGAGCAGGTTTAGGGCCGTCGCGATCGTGTCGGGCGCGCGCGTCCGCCGGTACTCGGCCGTCAGCAGGCGCGCCAGGGTGACCAGTTCGTATTCGCGCAGGTAACTCGGCGCGTCGTCGGGTGTGACCCCGCTGGCATGGAGCCAGGCCCGAGCGCGCGGGAGGTCACCCTGCCGGAGATACAGGCGCGCCTGCATCGCCGCGATTGGACGGACGTTCGGGACGGAAGTTCGGACATACAATCGCGACGCGTCGCCGAGCCGTTCGAGCGCGCCCTCCAGGTCTCCATCGGACACGCAGAGTCGAGCCTCGGCCAGACTGCGCTGCAGGCCCCAATCCACAAGCGTTGAGCGCGCGCCAAGCGCGAAAGCTCGCTGCAGAACGTCTGCGGCGCGATCGTCCTCGCCGCGTTCGTGATGCAAGAGTCCCAACCCCAACAGCAGACGCGCGGTGACGCTGTCGGCTTTGGCGCCAAGCCTGGCGGCGGACTCGAGTGCCAGACGATACGTCTCCAGCGCCTGAGTCAGGTGACCCTGCTCGACCAGAACGTCCGCCAGACCTGAAGCGCCAGCGACCGCGAACATCTCGACGCCAGCCTGGCGGGTCGTTTCGACCCATTCGGTGAGAGCCGCTGCGCCGGCGTCCAGATGACCGGTGGCCCATTGGGCGCAGCCCATCGTGACGTGTGCCTGACCGCGCAGGACGATATTGTCGGCCGGTGCGAGGGCGAGGCCTTGTTCAGCCAGGCGAACGGCTTCGCACAAAGCGCCCGCCACCAGAGCGTTGTACGCGCGTGCCAGGGTGAGTCGGGCAGGCAGCGTCGCCAGCTGGGTCCGCTCAATGGCCAAGGGCTCGACCGTCGAATCGATCAGACACCGCTCGGCCAGGCGCAGATAGGCCTCGCTGGAGACGACGTCACCAACGTCTATCAGGGATTGGGCGATCTGCGCACACAGAACCGGGCGCGTCGTAATCGAGCGCTCCGGCAAGCGTTGCGCCCACCGCAGCCAGCCCGTTGACTGAAAGGTCTGGTTCATTCCTTCCCAGGCGCTTTCAACCATCTGGGCCGCCCGTTCGACATCCTGAGCGGCCAGTGCGTGAAGGATCGCCTCACCGACCTCACCGTGCGCTTCGAGCCAGACGCCGGCCTGGCGGTGGAGCCGGGCGATGTCAGGCGGGGGCAGCGTGCGAGTCAGGCGTTGGCGCAAGAGGTCTCGAAAGAGATGATGATAGCGATACCAGCTTCGCTCGTGATCGAGCGGAACGACAAACGCGTTGACGCGCTGCAATTGCGCCAGTGTCTCGGCCCCCACCGGATCCTGCTCAGGGCGCAGAGCGTCGCACAGCGACCCACAGAGTCGATCCAGAATGGATGTCTCCAACAGGAAGGTCTGCACGTGGCCGGGCAAACGCCCCAAGACTTCCTCGAGTAAGAAGTCGAGGACAAAGGTGTGGGTGCCGGTGAACGCGCGCACCGCCTCAGCGATGTCTTTCTGACCCTGCAGCGACTGGGCGGCCAGTTGCAGGCCGGCGATCCAGCCTTCGGTGCGGGCTTCGAGGGCGGCCACGTCCGACGGCGCGAGGGTCAGGCCCATGACGTCCTGCAAGAAGGCAGCGGCCTCGATCTCGGTGAATCGCAGATCGGCGGCGCGTAGTTCGCTCATCTGACCGCGAGCCCGCAGACGCGCCAGGGGGAGGGGTGGATCCTCGCGCGTCACGATGACCAGATGCACCTGCGTCGGCAGCTGCTCGACCAGAAAGGTGACGGCCGATTGGACGGCCAACGAACCGATCATATGGAAATCGTCGAGCACCAGGATCAGATCGTCATCGAGCGAGGCCAGTTCATTGAGGAGTGGGGTCAGAAGCAGGTCCGTCGAGCCCGTTTGACCGCTCTGCACGGCGGTCAACACCTGGGCGCCCAGGCCGGTCACGACGGTTTGCAGGGCCGCGATCAAGTACGTCAGGAACCGGCCCGGCTCGTCGTCAGCTTCGTCGAGGGAGAGCCAGGCGGTAGGCCGCTCGCTTGCGGCGACCCAGTCTCGGGCGAGCGTGGTCTTGCCATACCCGGCCGGGGCCGAGATCAACGTGAGCCGGTGTCCGGCGCGGAGCCCATGGTTGAGTCGTGACAGAAGTTCGGGGCGCGGCACCCCGCATTCGCGTGCCACAGGGAGGCGCAACTTACTGACCAGAAGCGGCCCCATCATGGCGCGATTATACGGGGCGGCCCAGACAACCAGGGCACCACCTGCGACAACCGACTCGTCATGATGGCGATCCTGGTCCATGACGGCAACTCTCATTTGGCCCGCGGTCCACAGCCGACTGAGCGAACCCATCCACGAAGGGTAATTCCAAAGGCTGTCCGACGGCGCCCGGCTGTGCGGATACAGGGTGGGAGCACGCACCCTGTATCCGCTGAGTGTTTCCAGAACCCGTCAGGCTCACCGTTACCCGTGAGCGGGTTGGCGGGCGGGTGTGACGGCCGGCGCGGTGGCGCGCCAGGTCCAGGCCAACCAGACGATCGCCATCGTTGCGGCGATCTCGAAAACGCTGAAGAACAGGTAGGAGCTGGTCGGCGCGCCCATGGTCAGTGACCCGATCTGGACCAGGGTCATGATCATGCCTGCCACGACGTTCACCCAGCGGTTAGCACCGGGCGCGAGCACGTGGGAGAGCAGGACCATGCCCATCGGGATCTGCATGAGGATGGAGGCTCCGAGCAGGAAGGACGGCGTGAAGGTGATGGTTCCGACGACTCCGGTCAGGAGTTTCGAGAGGAAGGCCGGGTCCATCATGCCAATGAGATCGCAGTACAGGTAGTCGAAGGTCACAAAGATCCACAGAGTCGTAAGCAAAGCGCGTCGATCGTTCATGTCGTCAGCCTCCTCCGGCGCGAGGTGCGCCGGCCTATGCGGGTGAGATGCCGTTTACCCATGGGCGCAAGATGACATCAGCTTACCGATGACAGGGTCGGAATCCTAGCAACCAAAGTATCAAGGCGAGTATGGCTCGCGGGAGATGACACCGGGCGTTTGGAAGCGAGCGGGGAGCCGCGATCACGGATGACGGACGGGCCTTGAATGAAAGATATTCCCGTCCTGAATAATCGATCAGGTCCACGCTCGGGATGGGGTGGGGCACCTGTGGACGAGCACCGGACCTCATCGACATTAGCTCCGTGTGGGTGCTGTTGGCCCCTATTCGAGTTTGGCCTAAAACGGACGGTCGAGCCTGAGTTGCGGCCACTATTCAGGAGCGACCACTTCAGAGCTTGCGATCCTTGAGCACGAGTGCATTGAAGACGGCCCGCCTGGGCGGCCGCGCTCACGCACGAAGACCTCAGCTACGTGATGGATCCTATCGGCCGGGTGTCGATCCGGTGTAAGGTGTTTTCCGGCGAGCGGACAGACGAGGTCGATTGATCCGCGGGTTGACAAGGAGCCGATCGCCGCTGGTGGATCAGGCGTTATGCGGTTGGGGTACACTTTTGAATATAGGTGCCGAATAGTCTTTGACATGGTTTTGAACCGCATCGCACTCCTCATCGAAGGCCGGTACAGCCAGGTGACAGTGGCGAACATGCCTCACCTGAGGGTGTCTGCCATGGATGTCGTCTGCGATGCTCGGGCCGCTAGAAGTGAAGGGGAGGGGGATGATGCAACCTATTTTGCGGAAAGGCGTGGTGGGCTTATGCCTTGCCGTGAGCCTCTTGACGGTGAGATCTGAGTCCGCCGTGGTCTTAGCTCGAAGCGAGCGGCCCCTATCGACAACCCAGGCGACACCGTCCGCAACGGGCTGGCCCATGTTTCAACATGACCGTCGGCATACCGGTCGGAGTGACGTCGTGGGGATCCGGTCATGGGCGCGGCTGAGTTGGACGACTCTCCTATCAAGAACGCCATTCCCAGATCGGCCAAAGAGATCCGCACGCTGCTCAACGGAGGCTGTGCACGATTGCGTCAGCGATCCGACCTGCTCTTGGGCTTCATCCATGCTGCCGGCCTATCTGTGAAGCAACTTTGGTGAACAGGATTAATTCATCAGGCTCAGGGGATAGGACTCGGGCTGTACTCTAAGACCATGAGTCGGCTCACTCGTAGGTCGTAGGTTCGAGTCTGGTGCCCGTTCGAAAGCCGGAAAGCCCAGCTCGGCAAAGAGCCAGGCTTTCTTGTTCGTTACTCTATGCAGGCCGGGCCCTGCACTTGATCCGATCGTCCTTGGTGTCAGTTCAGCCAACACATCGCTACCCATTCCACTGTGGTCGGCAATCACATCATTGGCAGAGTAAGGCGACTCACGGGACACTTCTACCCGCTGCGGTATAGTTGCGCCCATGGCATTTAAGCAACCGAATTCGCGCATGTGTTTTGTCTGCGGCCTGGAGAACCCGGCCGGTCTATGCCTGCATTTCTATGATGACGGCGCCGAGACGGTTTGGTCGGATTTTGTCGTAGCTCCTTCACATCAAGGGTTCCCGGGCGTTGTGCATGGTGGAATCTGCGCTGCCATCCTCGACGAGGTGGGTTGTCGGTCGATGATGATCGGGGCACCCGACAGGTTCGGGATGACGGCCAAGATGGAGCTTCGTTACCGCCAGCCCGTTCCGCAGGGCGTTCCACTCAAAGCAATCGGGCGACTGATCAAAGATCGCGGCCGCCTGGTCACTGCCGAAGCCACCCTCCAGACCCTGGACGGCGTGGTCCTGACCGAGGCCTCTATCCTCGTGGCCGACCTGCCACCGGGCAAACTGCACCTCAATGAAGTCGATGTCCTCGGTTGGCGCGTGTATCCGGATCCGACGGCACCCGTGATTTGACGGAGCGCTGACCCGTGTGGATTTCTCGATGCTTACGGACGTCGCAGCATCGCCGAATGCGATCGCCGGTGGCTTGCCTGGCTGCACTAACCGTGCTCGGGAATTCCGACAGGATCGTCAATCCGGTGGTCGTCACGCCTTCCATCTGTCGGAGACGATCTTGAAGACAGACCCGTCGCTGCGATGGTCGTAACCCCAAACCCTGGCGCCCCGGGTCGCTGGCGCGTCAGACTCCTGCTTGTCATCTTCGTCAGCGCGCTGGTGGTCCCGCTCGCGCTCAATCCGCTTCCCTTCACAGCCGATGGGCGCAATCACATCTTGCGGACACTGCTCGTGGAACGCGCCCTTGTCGGCGGCGATTGGTTTGCGCGCTACTTCCCAGAGTTGGCTTACGGTTACGGTGCGCCGCTCCTCAGCTACTACGCGCCGCTGACGTATTACCTCACGACCGTCATTGGGATCCTGGGCTTCGGTCTCAGTCATGCGTATCAGATCACGCTGGCGATCAGCGTCCTGGCCGGTGCCCTCGGCGCATCTGCCTGGGCCGGCGCCTTGTTTGGCGATCGTGCCCGGTTCGCCGCCGCAGTGCTTTGGGCCGCCGCGCCCTATACGCTGTTCAACGTGTATTCACGCGGCGCCGGGCCCGAAGTGCTGGGCCTGGCCTGGCTGCCCTGGCTGGGCTGGGCCGTGACTGAGAGCCTGCAGCACGGCACGCTGCGATCGCGCTTCCTCTTCGGCATTGCCGCCGCCGGCCTCATGCTCACGCACAACCTCACCGCCCTGATCGGTTTTGGTTTGCTGACTTTCGTGGGCCTGGCCGAGATCCTGGCCACACTTCGGTGCGGTCATCGATCGGGCCTTGTTCGCCGCGTCGCCTGGCTGATCGCCTCCGGCGCACTCGGTCTGGCCGCCTCTTCGTTTTTCTGGGTGCCGGCCGTGTTCGAGACCTCGGCTGTCCAGTTGAGCGCCGTTACCGGGCCGGCCGGATACGACTTTCGGGAGAACTACCTCAGCCTGCCAACCCTCCTGGCTGGCCCTTTCACCTTTGACCCGCGCCGCGTCCTCACGCCAGTGCCCATCGCAATCGGTTGGGGCGCGCTCGCATTTGCCTTGCTCGGCGTCCTGTCTATGTTCCCGCGGTTCGCACCGAGACGAACCCGGCCAGAGTGTCGGGCCCGGAGTGTCCATAGTGCCGCACTCCTGGCGTTGGCCGTCGGCTGCCTTGTCATGACGCTTTCGCTCTCACAGCCAGTGTGGGAAGCCTTGCCCATGGCCCAACTCATCCAGTTTCCGTATCGCTGGCTGGGGCCCGCCTCGCTCTTCCTGGCCCTGTGTGGCGCACGCGGCTTCGCGTGGCTCGAGGAACACCTCGAGACGTTCTCATGGCCACTGTCGTTCCAACGCAGCCTGCCGATCGGGTTGCTGGCTCTGGTCGTGATGGCGTCCTGGCCCTGGACCTTTTCAAGAGTCGATCCGACTCTGCCGGCTCGACCTGACATCAACGATCTCTACAGCGCTGAAGTTGAACTCAGCACGATTGGCCTCACGTCCAACGGCGAGTTCTTGCCCGTCACGGCCGTTCTGCCTGAACCGGACCCAACCTGGGCACAGGCTGTCTACGCCGGAACCGCGGAACGTCTCGATCGGGCGAGCCTACCTTCGCAAGCGCGCGTGACTTCACTGGCGCAGGATCGACTGACGGCCGTTGTAGAAGTCGATTCGCCTGAAGCGTTGCCGTTGATCTTTCGTTGGTTCCAGTGGCCAGGCTGGCAGGCATCCATCGACGAGCGTGCTGTGCCCGTCACTGCCGCGCCCGGAACAGGGTTCGTTCAGGTCGACGTCCCGCCAGGCCGCCACCGTGTGTCGGTCTGGCTCGGGTTGACCCCGCTCAGGCTGATCGTGAGTGGGGTGTCGGACGTCGCTCTGCTGGTCGGCCTGGGCCTGGCTCTCTGGGCCTTTGTTCATCAACAGATCGCCTGGCGTCCACAGCGGCCGACGCTGGCCCCCTTTGTGGCGAAGCCAGTGCTGCTTGTCATCGGATTGGCCCTGGTCGTTGGGCGGGTCAGCCTGGCTTTCACGGCCAGCCCGTTCTCCAGCACGCGCTTTGACGGCATGACGGTATCGGCCGTCACTCAACCCCTGCGGGTGGTCTTCGACGACGAACTCGTGTTGCTTGGCCTGGATGCCGCCCCAACGGTTGCGGCCGACGAGCCGTTGTCCCTGACCGCGTACTGGACCCTGACGGGGGCCGCGCTCAAACGAGATGTCAGTTACAGCTTCCAGATCTGGGACCCCTTTGATCGCTCGATCGGCCATGTCGACAGACAGCATCCGGGCAACTGGCCGACTCGGCGCTGGTTCGCAGGCGAATACGCCGTCGATACCCTGTCGATCGCCATCGACCCGACCACGCCACCCGGCACGTACCGCCTGATGGTCACCGCCTATGCCGCCGAGGAAGGCCATGCGACGCTGCCCGGCCGCATCGCCGATGGCCCCGCCCAGGCCTATGTGCCGATCGGTCAGGTCATGGTCACCCGGGCCAATCGACCGCCAGAACCTGCAACAGTCGAGGGCGTGACCTGGCATGATCTGACAGATGGGCCGCTGGCGGCCGTCGGCGTTGACGGGCTGCGTAACCGGGCCCTGGCCGGGGACTCCGTTCACATCGACCTGTATTGGTTGGCGCGTACTACTGGTATCGAAGCGGAGCCGCATCTACGCCTGAGAGACTCGGCCGATATCGTTCACGACCTTGGCGTGGCACGATTGACGTCGGACAGCTTCGGGCCGGCCGACTGGCGCGCTGGAGATCTCTTTCAGATCACCACCCCGGTGGTGATCCCGGCCAACGTGGCGGCTGGACCGGCAACCTGGCTCTTGACCCTTGGCAGCGCCGACGTGGTCCTGGGTCGGGTCGATCTGACGATCCCGATGCGCTCCTATGAGATCCCGGCGGACGTCACCCTGGCGACTATCCCCTTCGCAGAGGCCGTAGACCTCATCGGTTATCGGTTATCCGGCGATGCCGTGCCGGGTGGGGCGATCACACTAGAGTTGATCTGGCGTTCGCGAGAGGAGACGGCTCAGTCGCTCAAGGTTTTCGTTCACCTTCTGGGTGCCGATGGCTTACCGGCTGCCCAGTCTGATTCGCTACCGGCGGCCGGCCAACGGCCCACCACCGGCTGGCTTCCGCCCGAGATCATCGTCGACACGCATCACATCGCCCTTCCAGATTCCTTCGAACCGGGCACTTACACCCTTGCTGTCGGTCTGTACGACCCGCTCACCGGGGCTCGAGTTGCCGTCGGGTTGGCCGATACCAACGCCAACGGGCCCGCCTCAGACGTCGTTGAGCTGCGTCAGGTCGAGATCCTGGCACGCTAAGTGCAAATATCCTGGGATCACGGGCCGCGCAGCCTCGATGCTGACGGCGGTCCGCCATGAGCAGCCCGTTCCCGGGCCGCGCACGTTAGCGGAGGGTGTGATGCGTAGTTATAAGGTTCCCGAGAAGTCCAACAACAAAGGACTTAACCCGATCTGGCGCGGTGTGGGTCTCGTGATCCTGGTCGCCCTGACCGTCGGAAGCTACTTCGCCGTCAACGGTGGGATCAAGATCCTCAACACGGCCAACCGGGAGAAGGTCTTCATGCCAGCGCCGTTCGGCGCAGGCGGCATCCCGACCCTCGAGCTGCAACTGGGGACCTACACGTTCCCGCGCCCGGTGACCGAATGGCCGGTGCCAGGGTACGGCCCGTTCAAGCTGAGTGAGCCCATCCGCCAGATCGGCCCGGTGACCGTTGAGGTCACCAGCCTGGCTCTGACGGTGCTCGTCAGTCTGTTGGTCTACGCCATCATGTCCCTTGTCTGGGGCATCGTGGCGAACCCCACCCGACTCGGTCCACAAGACGCCCCGCCGCCGCCCCGTAAGCGCCGCACCAATCTGGCGCGTTAGCCAGATGGCGGATCGCGGCAGGCGTCTGATCTTCTGACGAACGACGAAGGACGAATGACGAAGGTTGTCTCACACAACCTTCGTCATTCGTCCTTCGTCATTCGTCGAACTGCGGTCCGTCGTCCGCTTTTACTTGCCCGAGTTGCGCGTGGCCACGTCGAAGACCACGGCCGCGACCAACACGGCGCCGCGCAGGATGTACTGGTAGGCGATGCCCGTCCCCATCAGGTTCATGCCCGAGATCAGCGAGCCCATCACGAGGGCGCCGATCAGTGAGCCGGTCACCTTGCCGACGCCGCCGGCCGCCGACACCCCGCCGACGTAGGCCGCCGCGATCGCGTCGAGCTCGAACAGGTTGCCGGCCGTGGTCGTCGCCGATTGCAGTCGCGACGTGAACAGGATCCCCGAGAGCGCCGCGAGCATGCCCATCGAGCCGAACACCACGTACGTGATCCGGCTGAAGCTGATGCCGCTCAGTTCGGCCGCTTCAGGGTTGCCGCCCACGGCGTAGATGTGCCGGCCGAGCACCGTCTCGGAGGTGATGAAGTGGTAAAGGCCAACGACGATCAGCACAACGACCACCGTCCACGACAGCCCGTTGTAGCCGGCCATGACCCAGGTGACAGCGGCCAGGATGAGCGAGACCACCACGAGCTTGACCACGAAGATCTCGAACGGCAGCACTTCAAATTCGTATGACTGCTTCTTGCGCCGGTTGTTGAACTCACTGGCGATGTAAAGCACGATCGCCACAAGGCCGATGATGAGCGTGAGCACGTGTACGCCCGCGCCCTGCACAATGTCGGGGATGTAGCCGTTGCCGATGGCGTTGAAGATCGGGTCGGGCACGATGATCGTGCCGGTGCCCTCAGTCGCCAGCAGCAAGGCGCCGCGATAGATCAGCCAGCCGGCCAGCGAAGCCACGAAGGCCGGGATCTTCATCTTCGCCACAAGGAAGCCCGTGATCAGGCCGCCGAAAGCGCCGAGGACGAGCACCACCGGGATAGCAACATACACGGGCAGCGACCACGCGGTCAGCGCAATCGCGGCCAGCGCGCCAATGAAACCCGCCAGGAAGCCGACCGAGAGGTCGATCTGCCGGATGACGATGACGAGCGTCATGCCGACGGCGAGCACCGCGATGTACCCGGTCTGGTTGAACAGATTGCTGATGTTGCGCGACGACAGGAACACGCCGTTGGTCAACACCCCAAACATGACCATGATCACGAACAGGGCGATCAACATCCCATAGTCGCGGATGTTTTGGCGCAGGACTTTGCCAAGGCTCTGGGTAAATGACATCTTCTTCTCCCCCTAGTTCGTGGCCAGGTGCATGATCTTTTCTTGCGTCGCCTCGCCGATCGGCATTTCGCCGGCGATCCGTCCGGAGGCAACGATATAAATGCGATCGCTCATGCCCAGGATCTCGGGCAATTCGGACGAGATCATGAGGATGCTCAGGCCTTGCTGCACGAGCTGGTTCATGATCGTGTAGATCTCGTACTTCGCGCCGACGTCGATGCCGCGCGTCGGCTCGTCGAGGATCAATAAGCTCGGGCTGACGAACAGCCACTTGCCCAGCGACACCTTCTGCTGGTTGCCGCCGCTCAGGTTGCCCACCGTCTGCTCGACGCTCGGCGTCTTGATGTTCAATGATGTGCGATAGCCGTTGGCCACCTGGACTTCGCGGTTGGCGTCGACCACGCCGCGCTCGGCCAGCGCCCGCAGGTTGGCCAGGCTGATGTTCTGCTTGACGTCCTGGATCAGGATCAGGCCGTCGCCTTTCCGGTCTTCAGTGACGTAGGCGATGCCCGCGCGGATGGCGCTCTCCGGGGTCCGCAGATCGCGCCGTGCGCCGTTGAGATACAGGTCCCCGCTCAGACGGTAGCCATCCGGATTTCCGAAGACGCTCAGGGCGAGCTCCGTGCGGCCCGAGCCCATCAGGCCAGCGAGCCCGACGATCTCGCCCTTGCGCACGTTGAGATTCACGTCGCGCAGGATGTGGCGGCTGCTGCCCGGCTCGACCGCGTTCCAACCGCGCAGTTCGAGCACCGGCTCGCCGAAAGCATGCGCCTCGCGGCCCGGATAGACGTTGTCGATCTCGCGACCGACCATGTGCTTGATCAGCATGCCCTCTGTGACGTGGTCGGCTTCCTTGTCGAGCGTGCAGATCGTCTGCCCGTCGCGCAACACCGTGATCGTGTCGGCGATCGCCATGACCTCTTTGAGCTTGTGCGAGATCATGATGCATGTCACGCCATGATTGCGCAGATCGCGTAGCAAATCGAGCAGGTTGGCGCTGTCGTCTTCGTTGAGCGCCGCGGTCGGCTCGTCGAGGATCAGGAGCTTGACGTCTTTGCTCAGCGCCTTGGCGATCTCGACGAGCTGCTGCTTGCCGACGCCGAGCTCGCGGATCGTGGCCGCCGGGTTGACGTTCAGACGCACCTTCTTGAGCATCTCGACCGACTGCTTGATCGTCTCGTTCCAGTCGACCAGGAAGCCGTTGCGGACTTCGTGGCCCAGGAAGATGTTCTCGTAGACTGTCAGGTCAGGCACGAGCGCCAGCTCTTGATAAATGATGGCGATGCCGGCGCGCTCGCTGTCGGCGATGCCCGAAAAGCGCTGCGGCTCACCCGAGAAAAGGATCTCGCCTGAATACGAGCCGTGCGGGTAGACGCCGCTGAGCACCTTCATCAACGTTGACTTGCCGGCGCCGTTCTCGCCGACGAGGCAATGGATCTCACCGTCGGCGACTTTGAAGCTGACGTTGTTCAGGGCTTTGACGCCCGGAAATTCCTTGGTGATGTTGCGCATCTCAAGGATCGGGGGTTTCATAGGCGGGAGGCTCCCTGAACGTGAAGCGAGGGCAGGCGGGGCGAAGGTTTTCCTTCGCCCCGCCTGATTCAGACTGTGGTTAGTTTACGGCAAACCGGTGAAATCGGAAGCCGCGTAGTAACCGGAGTCGATCAGCGCGGCCTTGACGTTGTCCTTGTCGACCGAGATGACCTCGGACTGCTTGGCAGGGACGTCGATCTTGCCGTTGTTATACGAGCCGGTCGTCGCGGGCGCTTCGTTCTTGAGCAGTGCGACGGCCATGGTGATGGCGTCGGCCACGAGCGTGCGCACGTCCTTGAAGACCGTCATCGACTGCTTGCCGTCGATGATGTACTGCACGGAAGCCTTCTCGGCGTCCTGGCCGGTGACGACGTAGGACGTGACGTCCTTGTCGGCGGCGAAGGCGTCGGCGATGGCGCGGGCCGTGCCGTCGTTCGGGGCGAGGATGAAGACGTTGCCCTTGTCGGCGGCCGGGGCGGCGGTCAGGTTGGCCTCAGCCAGACCCTTGGCCGTGTTGAAGTCCCAGTTCGTCGTGACCTGGCCGACGATCTTGCTCATCTCATCGCGGCTCAGCTCGGCCTTGCCCTGCAGGGCCACGGCTTCGCTCGAGTTCTTGATCACGTACGTGCCGTCCGCGATCTTGGGCTGCAGCACCGACCACGCACCCTGGAAGAACAGGAAGGCGTTGTTGTCGGTCGCAGCGCCCGCGTACAGGTACAGCGGGTTGCCGGTGCCCGTGGTCTTGTCGACCAGGTACTGGGCCTGGGCGGCGCCCACGGCCACGCTGTCGAACGTCACGTAGTAGTCGACGGCGTCGGTGTCGGTGATCAGGCGGTCGTACGACACGACCTTGATGCCGGCGGCGCGAGCGGCTTCAGCGGCTGCGGCGGCGGCAGCGCCGTCCTGCGGGCAGATGATGAGGACCTGGATGCCCTTGGTGATCAGGGCTTCGACGTTAGCCTTCTCCTTGGCGGAGTCGCCCTGGCTGAACAGGATCTCGACGTCGTAGCCGGCCGTGGTCAGGGCTTCTTTGAAGCGGGCTTCATCCTGCACCCAGCGGGGCTCATCCTTGGTGGGGAGCACGATGCCGACAGCGAGCTTCTCGCCCGTCTCGCCGGAGCCTGAAGGGGCGGCGGTCGGGGAGGCGGCCGGCGTGCAGGCGGTCATCAGAAGGGAAGCGCTGGCCACGAGGGACAGAGCACCCATAGCAAACCGATTGAATGTGCGACTCATCTTTCTCTCCTATAGATCATGCGGTTCGAACGAGGTGGATGCGATGGTCCGTCTGTTGTCTCGCGCGCATCACCTCCCTTCGGCAGATCTAGTGGCTCGGATCACTCAACGAGCCCAACGTGTCCTGGATGACCTGTCGCAGCGCCGCCACGTCCAGGTCTTTCTTGTCGAGATACGCCACAGCGCCGGCGCTGAAGCCGAGTCGCCGGAACTCACGGTCCGGGTAAGCGCTGATCAGCACCACGCGCGTCTCCGGCGAGATCGCCTTCAACCGCCGCGTGCACTGGATGCCGTCTTCATCACGCAGCACCACGTCGACAAACGCCAGGTGCGGATGGATCCGCTCAGCCGCGGCCAAGGCGTCGGTGATGTCGCCGGCCTCGACCACATGCGATGACGGATGTGTCTTGCCGATCAATCGCGCCATCTGTTCGCGATAGCGCGGGTTGTCGTCGACCAGCAACACGTTCAGCTGCCCGGCCGGCCTGACCTCGGGCACCTGACTCACCGGCTCCGGATCGCGCAGCACATCCGGGTAGCGCATCGCGAAGTTGGTGGCCTCGAGCCGGCTCTCCACCGCCAGCGATCGGTACAGGCTGGTCAGGTGGTTCTCGACAGTCTTGACACTCAGCTCCATCGCCTGCGCGATCTTGCGGTTGTCGAAGCCCTGCATCAGCAGCCGCAACAACTCGCGCTGCCGACGCGTGAGCACCGGTGTCGCACGGGGTGTCGTCGGCTGGCGATGCACCAGCCGGTCGACCAACTGCGCCGGGATCCAGCGCTCGCCGGCCACCACGCGCGCCACCGCAAGCTGAAGGTCCGCCAACGGCTGATCCTTCAAGTGATACCCATCCACGCCGGCGCCTAACAGGCCCACCAAATAAGCCTCGTCGGCGTAGGCGCTGACCACCAGGATCCTCATCGCCGGGTACTGAGTTTTGAAGGTGCGGACCGCCTCAACAGGCTCGAACTCGGGCATGGCCACGTCGATGACGATCAAATCCGGCTGCCACTCGGCCACGGCCGCGACAAGATCCGGCCCATTGCCGACCTCGGCGACGACTTCGAGCTCCGGCCGGCCGGTCAGGGCGTTCCTCAAACCCGCCCTCACGACCGCATGGTCGTCGGCGAGAACAATTCGAATAGCAGCCATACCGTGACCCTTTCTATGTAACAGAACCCACCCCTTCTGGTCATTGGGGGATGCCCCCTAGGGGGATTTCCCCTAATGCGGAGTGGGCTAATCGGGTAGGAAAATGTCGGAAGAGCGAGTGGCGGGGGGGGGGGAGCGTGGAGGGGGGGGCGGGTTTTCGACACCCCCGACTCGCCGCGACCC
>CAYZRP010000020.1:36219-68037 GCA_964480865.1 uncultured Anaerolineales bacterium
TGTTTGATATTGGTTTTTTATTTTTTGTTATTTGGTTGTGGGGTGTTGGTTTGTGGGTTGTGCGTGTCGGGTTTCCGCCCCCCGCTCTACGCTCCTCGCCACTCGAGTATTATCTACCCAAGCCACCATGCGAATTCGCCTCATCCTTTGCTCGATCCTCGTGTTCATGCTGGTCGGCTGTGTGCCACCGACGTCAACGTCGACGCAGGGCAAGATCGCGCTGCTGCTGCCCGAGACGAAGACGACGCGTTACGAGTCGCACGACCTGCCGATCTTCCGCGCGCAGCTCGCCGCGCATGGCTTCAACGTCGATCGTGATCTCATTTACAGCAACGCCACCCAGGATGCCGCGGCTCAACAGCAGCAGGCCGAAGCGGCGCTGACCAATGGCGCCAAGGTGCTGGTGCTCGATCCCGTCGACTCGAGTTCAGCCACAGCCATCGCCGAACTGGCCCAATCGCGCGGCGTGCCGGTCATTGCTTACGACCGATTGATCACCGACTCAGCGGCCGTCGACTACTACGTGTCGTTCGACAACGTCATGGTCGGTCGATTGCAGGCCGAGGCATTGCTCAATGCGCTGAAGGACGTTCAAGATCCGCGCATCGTCATGCTGAACGGATCCCCGCTGGATAGCAACACGACCCAGTATCGTGAGGGGGCGATGGCGGTGTTGGGCAGCCGCGTGACGATCGCGCAGAGTTTCGACGTTCCCGATTGGAGCCCGGACAAGGCCCAGGAGTTCATGGCTCAAGCCCTGACCGCCCTGGGCAATCGCGTTGACGGCGTCTACGTCGCCAACGACGGTATGGCCGGCGGCGCCATCGCGGCGATGAAGGCGGCAGGCCTCGAGCCGCTGCCGCCGGTCACCGGCCAGGACGCCGAACTGGCGGCCATCCAACGCATCCTCGTCGGTGAACAATACATGACTGTCTACAAGGCGATCCATCGCGAGGCCACGGCGGCCGCTGACCTCGCCTACGTGCTCTGGCAGGGGCGCAAGCCGGAGGCCGGGCTGTTCAACAGCCTGGTCGACAACGGGCGCATACAGGTGCCCGCGATTTTGCTCGAACCCGTCGGCGTGACCCGCGACAACCTGCGCGTCACGATTTTCGCCGACAAGTTCTGGGATCCGGCCGAGGTCTGCGTCGGCGAGGTCGCCGCCGCCTGCAGGCGCACCGGCATCGACAGCGGGGAGGGTGCTCCATGAACGCGGCCGTCACCCGGCGCCTGCCACGTCTGCTGAGTCAGGCGTGGGTTCGCATCAACCGCCCGGACTTCGCGTACGTGCCGACTGTCGTCGGCCTGGCCCTCGTCTGGCTGGTGCTGCAACTTGTCAACCCAAACTTCCTGAGCCCGCTCAATCTCACCAACCTGATGCTGCAGATCGCGGCCATGGGCACGATCGCGGTCGGCCTCGTGCTCGTTTTGTTGCTCGGCGAGATCGATCTGTCGGTCGGCGTGGTCAGCGGCCTGGCGGCCGTGGTCATGGCCGTCCTCAATGTCAAGGCCGGCGTCCCGGGCGCGATCGCGGTGCTGGCCGGGATCGGAACCGGGCTCGCCATTGGCTTCATTCAGGGCAGTTGGACGACAAGGCTGCGCATCCCGTCTTTCATCGTCACGCTGGCCGGGCAGTTGGCCTGGCAGGGGGCGCTGCTCTACGTCCTCGGTAACACCGGCACCGTCAACCTGCGCGACCCGTTCATCCTGAGCCTGGCCGGCACCTTCTTCAAGCGCGACGTGCCCGGTGGCGAGTTGCTGAGTTGGGTGATCGGCGGTGTGTTCGTCAGCGCGTATGCGTTCGGGCTATGGTGGGAGCGTCGCCAGCGCCTGATGGCTGGCCTCGCAGCGCGTTCACTACGCGCGCTCATAGTACAGATCATCGTGATCGCCGTCGCGGGCCTTGGCGCCATCATGATCCTCAACGCCGACCGCGGGTTGCCTTCTGCACTGGTTCTGTTCATCGGCGTCGTGGTCGTGTTCGACTTCATCACACGCCGGACGGTCTTCGGGCGCAGCATCAGCGTGGTCGGCGGCAACCCGGAGGCGGCGCGCCAGGCGGGCCTGGATGTCGACCTGATTCGCATAACGGTCTTCGGCCTGGCCTCGATGCTGGCGGCTTTCGGCGGCATCCTGGCGGCGTCGCGTTTGCTGGCCGTGCACCAGGCCTCGGGCAGCGGCGATGTGTTGTTGAACGCCATCGCGGCCGTCGTCATCGGCGGCGTCAGCGTCTTCGGTGGTCGCGGCAGCGTCTGGTCGGCCGTGCTCGGCGCTTTGGTCGTCGGCTCGATCTCGAACGGCATGGACCTGCTTGTCGTGGCGGCTCCGGTCAAGTTTATGGTCACGGGCGCCGTGTTGCTCGGCGCCGTCACGCTTGACGTCCTGGCCCGTCGCCGGCGCATTGCCGCCGGCGAGTGAGGCCACAAGCCACGAATGACACGAGTTGGGACGAATTGGCACGAATGGCCGAAAGTGAACTGACTTCGTTTCATTCGTGTCAGTTCGTGTCAGTTCGTGTCATTCGTGGCGAAGCTCTTCGCTGACAGGCGACCCGAGAGGAAAGTGGCATGAGCGAACCTGTGCTTCGTGCGGTCAATCTGTCAAAGCGCTTTGGTCGGCTGTCGGCCCTCGAGAACGTCAGCTTCGAAGTGCAGCCGGGCGAGGTAGTCGGCGTCGTCGGTCGGCGCGCCTCAGGTAAGTCGACGCTGCTACACGTCGTCGCCGGCACTTATCCTTCGCAGACAGGCGAGGTCTGGCTGGGTGATCAACGGCTGCGGTCCACGGGTCCGTCAGCGTCGCGCCGACACGGCATCGAGTTGGTCCATCAGCGCCCCGTGCTCTCCGACCAGATCGACGTCACGCAAAACATCTTCCTCGGCCGCGACAGGAGCTGGCGCGCGCAGATCGGGTTTCCGGATCTGGCCTGTCAGGCGCGGCGCGCGCGCGAACTGCTCGCCGAGCTCGAAACCCCCGCTGACCTGCTTCATGCTCGCCTCGACGGTCTGTCGGACGAACAACGACAGATCGTGGCGCTCGCCAGAGCCTTCTGCCAGCCGGCGCGCGTCATCTTGCTCGACGAAGCCCTGGCCGCGCTGAGCTTCCAGCGCCAGGAGCGCTGCCTGGCGTTGATCCGCCGCCTGTCGGCGCAGGGGATCGCCTTCCTGATCGCCAGCGACAACCTCAAGCACCTGTTCGAGGTGACCCACCGGATCCTCGTGCTCTACGAAGGCCGGCTTGTCGCCGATCAGTTGACCAGCGAAGCCACACCGCGCGAGATTGTCGAGCGCATCGTGGGCGCCGCGCAGCACGAACAGGTGACGCCCGTGATCTGGGCGCTCGAGAGCTACCACCAGTTGCAACAACAGGCCGAGGATCTGCGCCGCAAGCAGACGGCGCTTCAGGAAGATCTGCAGGCCCAGGGCTCGCTCAATCAGCAGTTGCTGGTGCGGATGCGCAATCAGGTCGATGCGCTCGA
Organism: uncultured Anaerolineales bacterium; assembly: GCA_964480865.1. Lineage (GTDB taxonomy): Bacteria > Chloroflexota > Anaerolineae > Anaerolineales > UBA6663 > UBA6663. The sequence continues at coordinate 39,695 of CAYZRP010000020.1, forward strand.
TCGACTCAACGTCGCCCTGCAGGCCGCGCAGCGCCGCCTGATGACCGAGCGCGAGCAAGAGCGCAAGGCCCTGGCCCGCGAGCTGCACGACTCAATGATCCAGGACCTGCTCAGCTTCAACTACCGCCTCGAGGATCTCGAGAGCCATAGCGCTGATGGGCAACAGCGCGCCGAGTTAGCGGAGCTGCGTGAGGACATCCGCACCATTGTCGGCGACCTGCGCCGTCTGTGCAGCGACCTGCGTCCCCCGACGATCGACAGCCACGGCCTCACCGCGGCGATCCGCTCGCACGCCCAGGAGTGGGCCGACAAGCATCGCGTCGGCCTGGACCTCGACGTCGACAGCGGCCTGGGCAGGCTGCCGGAACCGATCGAGCTGTCGATCTTCCGGATCGTGCAAGAAGCCCTCAACAACGTGCGCAAGCATGCCTCCGCCCGGCACGTGCGCCTTTCGCTCCAACGCACCGCCTCAGCTCATCTGCTTCTGCGCCTCGAAGACGACGGCCTGGGCATGACCGAGCCCGTCAACCTGGCCGCCCTCTCGGCCTCCAAGCACTTCGGGCTGGTCGGGATCAGCGAGCGGGTGGCCCTGCTGGGCGGCAGTATGCGCGTCGACACCGCTCGTCAGGGTGGGGTGACGCTGAGCATCGAGATCCCCAGTCCGTCGCCAACGTGAGAGCGGGGGCGAGGAGCGAGGGGCGATAGAGAAGGGTCGGATAGGATTGCGCGCTTGAAGGCTTGATCGAATGCTGTCGCGCGCCCCACGGCAGCGTCGACTTCAAATACAATTGAAGGACCACACGACGAACCGGCTACCGCCAAGGAAAACAATATGAAGGCCGTTGAAACGTTTACGCTAGAAGATACGCGCAGCGCGCGGTTGAGTGCCTCGCCCGAAGGGGTGCGCCGATTTCAGGAGGCGCAATACGGCCTCTCGGTGCACTGGGGTCTCTACAGCCTCGGACACAGCGGCAATGAATGGACGTACTTCAACGATCGGATCCCGTTCGAGACGTATCGTTCGCGCATGAGCCAGTTCAACCCCGTGCGCTTCAACGCCGACGAGTGGGGCGATCTGATGCTCGAGGCCGGGCAGAAGTTCCTGATCATCACCACGAAGCACCACGATGGTTTCTGTCTGTTCGACTCGGCTCTGACCGAGTTCAAGAGCACGCGCGCGCCGTTCATGCGCGACATCATCGGCGAACTGGCGCCCGCCCTGGCCGCGCGCGGCATCGCCCTGCATTTCTATTACTCGCTTGTCGATTGGACCCACCCCGCGTACCGCAACGACTGGCCGGCGTACGTTGCCTACTACCAGGGCCAGATCCGCGAACTGTGCACGCACTACGGCGAGATCGGCGGCTTTGTCTTCGACGGCTACTGGCCGCGCAACGTGTTGGAGACCGCCGACGAGCGCGACTACTTCGGGGCGCGCGGCGAGTGGGATCTGGCTGGCACTTACGACCTGATCCATAGCCTGCAGCCCAACGCCGTCGTCGGCAACAACACGCACGTGCTGCCGATGCAGGGCGAGGACTATCAGGTCTGGGAGCTCGACCTCCCCGGCGAAAACACCATCGGCTTCAACACCACCGACGTCGGCGACAGGCCGCTGGCCTCCTGGTGGAACATCAACGTCGGCTGGTCGTACCAGCCCTGGAACCATCGTCTGCGCAGCGCCGAGGACATCCTGGCGCTCCATCGTAAGGTCCGCGAGCGCAACGCCACCTTCATCCTCAACGTCGGCCCGCGCCCCTGGGGCGACATCCACCCCGACGAACAGAGCGTGCTGCGGCAGGTGGGGCAGGGGATTCGTAGAGCGTAGAGCGTGGAGCGGAGAGCGTGGAGCGTGGGGCGTAGAGCGTGGAGCGTGGGGCGTAGAGCGTGGAGCGAACGCTACCGCGCCAGATCGCGTCGCGTGATCGCTCTCCGCTCCACGCTCTCCGCTCCACGCCCCACGCTCCACGCTCCACGCTCCACGTATGGTACAGTTCTCGTCCGACTCTCACTCCCTCAGAAGGATCCCGCATGCCCGCTCGTCCACCGTTTCCCGGCCAACAGCCCGCGCCGCTGCTGACGCCGGCTAAGAAGATCATCGCCATCGCCTCCGGTAAGGGCGGCGTTGGCAAGAGCACGGTCGCCGCGAACCTGGCGGTCGCCATGGCGCGCGCCGGCCATAAGGTCGGCCTGCTCGACGCCGACATCTACGGCCCCAACGCCCCGATCATGCTCGGCGCCAGCGACTATGCGCCCGTGGCCGTCAACAACAAGCTGCCGCCCGCACACGTGCACGGCATCGAGCTGTTCTCGATGGGCTTCATCGTGCGGCCGGAGCAGGCCATCATCTGGCGTGGCCCGATGCTCGACAAGGCCATTCGCCAGTTCGTCACCGACGTGGCCTGGGGTGATCTCGACGTGATGTTGATCGACATGCCGCCCGGCACCGGCGACGCCCAGCTGGCGGTTTCACAGTCGTTCGCCATGACCGGCGCCGTGATCGTCACGCTGCCGCAGGCCGTCTCGCAGGCCGACGCCCGGCGCGGCCTGGAGGGCTTCCGCGAGATGCAGGTGCCGATCCTGGGCATCATCGAGAACATGAGCTACATGCTCATGCCCGACGGCAGCAAGCTCGACGTGTTCGGCCACGGCGGCGGCAAGCAACTCGCCCGCGACGCCGATGCCGAGTTCCTGGGCGAAGTGCCGCTCGACCCGCAGGTGCGTGTCGGAGGTGACGCCGGCGTCCCGGTCGTCGTCAGCCAGCCCGAGTCGTCGGTGGCCCTGGCCTTCGAGGCCCTCGCCCGCGCGGTCTACGATCGCGCCGACGCCGAGCCCGCCGACGGACCGGTGACGATCTCCGAGATCTAGGCTAATCGAGGAGCGAAGAGCGGAGGGCGAAGCGTGACTCTCGCTCCTCGCTCCTCGCCCTTCGCTCCTCGCATGACCACCCTCGCCCTGGGGCTCCTCCTCCTCTCAGCGGCGCTGCACGCCACCTGGAATCTTCTCCTCAAACAGGCTCAAGACAAACAGGCCGCGGCGTGGTGGGCGATGTTATTCGGCTCAGCTTTGTTCCTGCCCGCGCTGGCATTCTTCCCACCGTTGCCGGCCTCGATCTGGCCGTATGTTTTGGGAAGCGCCGCAGCCGAAGCGGCCTATTACTTCCTGCTGGCCACGGCCTATGACGCGACCGACTTTTCGGTGGCGTACCCGATCGCGCGCGGCACGGCGCCGGGTCTGCTCGCGTTGTGGGCGCTTGTGTTTCTGCGCGAGTCGCCCAGCCCGGCGGGGTGGGCCGGCATGGCGCTGCTCGCCGTCGGCCTGATGGTGACCGGTGGTGTGTTCTCGCGCCGAACCGGATCAGCGGGCCTCGCGCCGCGCGGCGTTCTCTATGCCCTCGGCGTCGCGGTCTGCATCTCGACCTACTCGATCATCGACGGCGCTGCCGTGCGACAGGTGCCGGCGCTGCCCTATACATCACTGGCGTTCTTGTGGACGGCCGTGTTCCTGACGCCGCTGGTTGCGTGGCGCTCGGGCTTCGCGGCCATGCGCGCCGAAGGCCGTCGACATGCCGGCCGGCTCGCCCTGATCGGCGTGCTGTCGCTGACCGCCTATCTGCTGGTGCTCGTGGCCTACAGCTTCGCGCCGATCGCGTACGTCGGCGCGGTGCGCGAGCTCAATATCCTGTTTGGTGTGGCACTCGGCGCACTTGTGTTGAAGGAACCTGTCGGGCGGGGGCGTCTGGCGGGCGTTCTGTTGATCGCCGCCGGCGTGCTGGTGATCGCGCTGGTCGGTTGATGATTATCCAGTCGGATTGAAGTTCTCGGCGAAGGGCGCCACCGGCACATTCCTCTCGGGGAAGCCGCTGCCGAGCGCCGTGCCGATCGTGAGCACGAGCGTGTGCGCGTCGCTGTCCTCGGAGAGTGCCGCGGCCGTGCCGTCGTGGAACAGGTGCAGGTGCACCGGCCGACCAAATCGCGCTTCGAAGGCAGAGCGCATCCACATCGCCAGATTCGGCGCCAGCACCCGCAAGCGCCCGTAACAACCGACGTCGCCCGGGTCGGGGTGGCCATCGAACAGATACGTGGCCATGCAGATGCCAAGATCGAGAGCGTCAACAACAGTTGGCCCCGTCTCCACGCTCTCGGCCACGATGTCGAGCATCGCGGCCCACTGCCGCTCGATGTCGCCGGGATCCGCGCTTGTGATTTCAATCGACGGACACACCGACGGCGCAGAGGGCCGGATCTTCAGCGCGGCCACCTTTCCGTCGACGTACGCGGCGACACCGCGTTTGATCGATGTCTGACCGAAGTCGAAGACCCAACGGACCTGTGCGGGCAGGGGCATGCAGCGTGCCAGCCCAACGATTGCCACAGCCGCTCCGAAACGCGAGCGCTCGAGCCTCAAGTCCGACGCAGCCTGCCCGTCCAGCACAGCCTGAGCCGCCGGCAAAGCCAGTTCTCCGATGCGCCCGCTCAACAACCCGCCGCCGATGACGACGCGCCGCAGATCGCGCCAGAACACCCACTGCTCGTCAGCCCATTCGGGCCGCGTCGCACGTGTGGCTGGCTCGCTGCGTTTGAGCGCCAGCAGCAGACAGCCCAAGCGATGCCCGAGCCGGCGCGCGATCTCTTCAGCTCGATGGCGTTGAGGTTCAGACGTGGCCGGATCGCCGAGCAATCGATCGAGGGCGCGCGGCAGATCAGGCGCGGCGGGGTCGAGACCGAGCTCGGCTGAGTGCGTGGTCAGATCATGAATCAGGGCCCAGCCTGTCGCCAGTTGCAGGCCGGTCTTGCCGACGATCTCGGGGTCCGCCAGCGCTTCGGGCAGCGTTCCGACGCGCGCCCGGTTCAGTGAGCGGAGCGTTCCACTGCGACCCTGAAACGCATGCACGAGGAGTGGATGGCTGATTGACGATTTCTGATTGTTGATTGAGCCGCGAAGCACCCGGGAGCGCCAATCAACAATCAGAAATCGTCAATCAGCAATGAGTCAGCTCAGGGCAGCCTTGACGGCGGCCAGCTGGCCGGCGGAGCCGAGTTTCTCGTTCTTGTGGGCGATGAACTTGCCGTACTCGGCGATGAAGATCTTGCCGGGCGTGCGGAAGTCGAAGTCCGCGGGCTTGTCCTTGAAGAACTCGCGGTGGACGCGCGTCCACACCAGGCGGCCGTCGGTGTCGATATTGACCTTTGTGACGCCGAGCTTCGCGGCGCGCGCGAACTCGTTCTCATCGACGCCACGCGCCGACGGATCCAGCGCGCCGCCGGCCCCGTTGATGCGCGCAACTTCTTCTTGCGGCACCGACGAGGAGCCGTGCATGACCATCGGGTAGCCCGGGATCTTGGCCTGGATGGCCTCGATGCGGTCGAAGTGCAGGGACTGCTGGCCTTTGAACTTGTAGGCGCCGTGGCTGGTGCCGATGGCCACAGCCAGGCAGTCACAGCCCGAGAGCTTGACGAACTTCTCGGCTTCGTCTGGATCCGTCAGGGCCGCATGCTTCTCGTCGACCTTGATGTCTTCTTCGACGCCACCGAGCATGCCGAGTTCGGCCTCAACCGACAGGCCCTTGGCGTGCGCACGCTCGACGACGCGCTTCGTGATCGCCACGTTCTCGTCGAAGACCTCGTGTGAGGCGTCGATCATGACAGAGCTGTAGAAGCCCGAGTCGATGCAGTCGTAGCAGGTGGTCTCGTCGCCGTGGTCCAGATGGACGGCGAAAACGGCTTCAGGGTAGCGTTCTTCGGCGGCGCGGATGATCGCCTCGATCATCTTGGCGCCCGCGTACTTGCGCGAGCCCTTCGACAGCTGAATGATGAACGGCGCCTGCGACTGCAGACAGCCCTCGAACAGGCCGAGCGCCTGTTCCATGTTGTTGATGTTGTAAGCCCCCACGGCGTACTTGCCGTAGGCGAGCTTGAACAACTGCGCGGTGGTGACGATCATGGATGTGCTCCTCAAGAAAGTGTTGGCGATCAGGATTGCTGATTGATGATTTCTGATTGTTGATTGCAAGCCAATCAGCAATCAGAAATCATCAATCAGCAATCCCAGTGATCTTGATTCCGCTGTGCTTGACCTTGTGTCGGATGTTGAGGCCGATCAGCACCGAGGTCAGGCCTTCGGGGACAACGGCGTTGGCGAGCGGGCCGGCGTCGTAGGCGGTCATGCCGGCATCTTTGGCGAGCGCGATGACGGTGGCTTTGGAGGCCTTGTCGTCGCCGCAGACCAGGACGTCGCAGTCGACCGGGCCGCCGAGTTCTTGCAGATGTTCGGCCGAGATGTTCTGGAAGGCCGTCACGACGCGCACCTCGGGGCCGAGCAGGGCCTGAGCCTCCTGGCTGGCCGAGCCGCCCGGGGGCAGCGCCACGCGCGTCACCTTGCCGGGCACGAGCGGCACCGTGACGTCGACCAGGATCTTGCCCTGGCAGGCGGCCTTGACCGATTCGAGCGTGGCTTGGTGGGCCGCGTATGGCACCGTCAGCACCACGATCTCGGCGGCGGCTGCCGCCTCGGCGTTCGCGGCCCCGCTGGCTCGTTCGGCCCCGATTTTTGCGTTGATGGCCTCGGCAGCTGCCTGGGCGCGGGCGGCGTCACGCGAACCGATGATGACGGTATGCCCGGCGTTCGCCCAGCGAAGCGCCAATCCGCCGCCCTCGGGGCCTGTGCCCCCCAGCACCGCAATGGTTGTCGACATGCGTTCCCTCCTCCGACAGTCTGGCCGCATTGTACTGCATGGAGGGGGTACCTCGCTCCTCTCTCCTCTCTCGGCCCACGCCTTTTCCGGCCGGCTGGTGCTGGCACAGGTTCTTTGCGATAATAGACCGCCATGACGGATGCCCTGCCTACCCCCACCGCCGTCGCGCTGCCGCACATCATCGGTGTGCGTTTCATGCGCGTCAGCAAGATGTATCACTTCGACGCCACCGATTTTCTCGATGTCCGCGCCGGAGATAAGGTGGTTGTCGAGACCACCCGCGGACGGCAGCTCGGGGAAGTCGTTCAGAAGATCCCGCCGGAGAGGATCGCGCCGCCCCCTGGTGGCTATAAGCGCATCCTTGGCCCGGCCACGGCCCGCGATCTGGCCATGGAAAGCCACTGGAAATCGAAGGAAACCGCGGCCATGATCGATTGCCGCGCCCGGTCGTTCGAGCTCCAGCTCGACGGCATCAAGATCGTCAAGGCCGAGTTCAGCTACGATGGTTCGCGGCTCACGTTCCTGTGGTCGGGCCCCGACGACGAGAACGCCCGCATCGACCTGAAGTCGTTGCGCGAGGACATGCAGGCCGCCTTCGGCCAGCAGCTCGTCACCTTCCGCCAGATCGGGCCGCGCGACGTGGCCAAGATCGTCGGCGGGCTCGGGGCCTGCGGCCTCGAAAACCGATGCTGCTCGATGTTCCTGACCGAGTTCAGCCCGGTCAGCATCAAGATGGCCAAGGAGCAGGGCATCTCGCTCAACCCCGAAGAGATCACGGGGATGTGCGGTCGACTGCGCTGCTGCCTGGTCTACGAGTATGAGCAGTACGTCGAGGCCCGCAAACAACTGCCCAAGCGCAACAAGATTGTGGTGACTCCCAAGGGCGTCGCCAAGGTCATCGACGCCAACCCGCTCAAGGAGACGGTCTACGCCCGGCTGCAGGACAGCGACGACGACCGCCTCTACGAGTTCCACAAAGACGAACTCCAGCCGCGCGACGAGCTCGAGGCCCTGCAGAAGAAGGCCGCGGATCCCTGCGACCATCACGAGAACGGCGGCTGCAGCTGCGGCAAAGCCGATCGCGCCGACCGACCTGATCGCGCCGATCGTCCTGATCGACCCGATCGCGCCGACCGACCTGATCGTCCTGATCGGCCCGATCGGCCCGATCGGCCCGATCGGCCGAATCGTAGGAAGTAAGCCGTCGCCCCGACCGCAACGATGGATGTCTGGCCCGAATTGCCCGGCGCGCCGCAACGGATCGTGTCGCTCGTCCCGTCCTTGACGGAGACGGTCTGCGATTTTGGCCGCCGGTCGGCGCTGGTTGGTCGAACCGACTACTGCGTCTTCCCGGCGGCTGTGGCCGACGTGCCCTCCATCGGCGGCACCAAGAATCCGGATCTCGAAAGCGTCCTCGCCCTCCAACCTGATCTTGTCCTCGCCAATCACGAAGAGAACCGGCCCGCTGATCTTGAGGCACTGAGGGCCGCGGGCCTTCCGGTGGCGGTGTCGTGTCCGCTGACGGTGGACGACGCCCTGACCATGCTCTGGCGCCTCGCGACCCTGATCGGCGCGCCGACGATGGCGCAGCGCGTCGACCAGATGGAGCGCGCCTGTGAATGGCAACGGCGCGCCGCCGAGTCTGGCCCACGGCGAACCGTGTTCTGCCCGATCTGGCGCGAGCCGGCCGGATCCGCGCCGGTCGAGTGGTTCATGACCGCCAACCGGCGGACCTTCCTGAACGACATGCTGAGCCTGATGGGGCTCGACAACGTCTTCGCTGATCGCGAACGCCTGTATCCGCTTGCAGCCGATCTGGGGCAGGCGAACCCTCAGCCGGCCGGCGAACACGACACACGTTATCCGCGCGTGACAGTGTCGGAGATCGAGGCCCTTGATCCGGCTGTCATCGTTCTGCCGAGCGAGCCGTATCCGTTCTCCCAGGCCGACGTCGAGGGCCTTTCAAAACAGTTTGCTTCGTTGGCGGCCGTGCGGGACAATCGGGTGGTGACGGTGGACGGCACCTTGCTGACCTGGGCCGGGACGCGCATCGGTCGGGCCGTGAGCCAGCTGCCGGGCCTTCTGGCCTTCTCCTTGCAAGCATTGTGAATTCATCGAACCTGACCAGGGAGCCCTTTGGAGGAAACACCATGCGCATTCGCACGTCTCGCTACCTGTTGCTGGCCGTTTTGGGAGCCAGCCTCTTGTTGAGCGCCTGTGGGGGCGGCGACGGCACGCCGACCGCGCCCGCCGGAGCCACGCCCGTGATCGATGGTGGATCGCTCGAAGGCTATCCGATCGACTCGATCCAGGGCAGCGATGGCACGGCCGCGCCTGTCCCGACATTCGAGGGTTATCCGACAGCGCCGTAAACGAACGGCAGCGGGACGCGACCCTTCATCGTTCGCGCAACAGGTGGCACCGGAGCCCCAGACCCGGTCGGAGGCTCCGATGCAGTCGTCTATGGCTCCTTCCGAACCAGGCCCTGGTCGGCAGTTCAGCGACCTCGAGTTGATGCGCTACAACGGTGAGCGCGGCCAACCCGCGTACATCGCGTATCGCGGCATCGTCTACGACGTCAGCGATTGTCCGCAGTGGCGCACAGGTCTGCACAAGAACCTCCACTTTGCCGGCATCGACCTGACCGACGAACTTGCTGATGCCCCGCATGCGGCGGACGTCTTCACGCGACCCTGTGTGCGCGTGGTCGGCACCCTGGCTCGCCTTGAGCGCTAAGGTCCGGCGGGGTGGGTCGTTTGCGGGGGATACTTACCTCGTGGCCGAATCCGCGCCATGCCAGCCGCCTTTCCTCAATTCCTCCTCACCGAGTCCACTTGACCCTTGTCGGGAGAGGGTGTATCCTTTTGGGTGATTTGTACTATGAATCGTATTAATCGGTGGAAAGATGGTTGTTGATCGGATCGACTCACCCTTGCTGCGATACATCGCCGAACGCGGCGGCCAACCCGGCGTGCAGCTCCCGTCGATCGAGAAGCTGTCTGACGAAATGGGTGTCAGCGCCGGCAAGTTGCGCGAGCAGCTGGAGGTGGCGCGTAGCCTCGGCCTGGTCGAGGTCAAGCCCAAGCTGGGGATCCGGCTGACGGCTTACAGCTTTCAGCCGGCCGTTCGGCAGAGCCTGTTCTATGCCCTGGCCTGCCGGCAGGCGACGTTCGAGCAGTTCGGTGTGCTGCGCCAGCATCTCGAGTCGGCGTTCTGGCGCGAGGCCGTCGCCGCGCTGCGGCCCGAAGACCACGCGGAGCTCGAGCGCCTGATCGCGTCGGCCCAGGCCAAGCTCAACGGCCGACCCATCCAGATCCCACAGACCGAACACCGCGCCCTGCATCTGACGATCTTCTCGCGCCTCGACAATCCCTTTGTGACGGGTTTACTCGAGGCGTATTGGGACGCCTATGAAGCCGTAGGCCTCAGCCTTTACTCGGACTATGCCTATCTGCAGGAGGTCTGGTCACACCATGCTCAGATCGTCGCCGCTGTCGTGTGCGGAGACGTCGAGGGCGGGCAACGTCTTCTTCATGAACACTGGAACCTGTTGGACCAGCGTCACGCCGGCACTGTGGCGACGATGGCTTCCATCGGTTGAGATCCACAAACATCCATCGACCTTTCACCACGATGTGAAACAGGAGATCAGACATGGCATTGAGTGAAGTCGCTGGCTCGGAGCAAACCGAGCGCGACCCGGTGGTCAATAACTTCTCCATCCGGGTCGCCACCAAGAACGGCTCCGGTAGTCAGACCGCCAACACGGCGCTGCTGCGGGCGCTGTTCAAAATGGGCATCCCGGTGACGGGCAAGAACCTCTTCCCGTCGAACATCCAGGGCCTGCCGACGTGGTACACGATCCGCCTGAGTGCTGAGGGCTTCGCCGCCCGCCGCCCGCGATCCGAAATCGTGGTCGCCATGAACCCGGCGACCGCCATCGAGGATTACGCCGGCGTCGAGCCGGGCGGGGCGTTCCTGTACGCCGACGACATCAAGATGCCGATGGACCGCACGGACATCGCGCACTATCCGATCCCGGCCAAGGCGATCTCGGTCAAACACGAGAAAGACCCGAAGTTGCGCGGCTACGTGGCCAACATGGTTTACGTGGGCGTCCTCGCGCACCTGCTGGGCATGGAGCTCAGCGAGCTCGAGTCGGCCCTGCTCTACCACTTCAAGGGCAAGCGCAAACCCGTCGACGTCAACATGGCCGTGATCCGCGCGTCGGCCGAGCATGCCGCCGCCAACCTGCCGAAGCAGGATCCCTTCAAGGTCGAGCGCATGAACAAGACCGAAGGCCTGATCATGATCGATGGCAACACGGCCGCGGCCCTCGGCGCGATCTACGGCGGCTTCACCTTCTGCGCCTGGTATCCGATCACGCCGGCCACCAGCCTGCCAGAAGGATTGATCGCTTTCTCGCCGGAGCTGCGCACGGAGGCCGATGGCAAGCGCACCTACGCGATCGTGCAGGCCGAAGATGAACTGGCCGCGCTGGGCATGGTGCTCGGCGCGGGCTGGTCGGGCGCGCGTGCGGTGACGTCGACGTCCGGCCCGGGCATCTCGCTGATGGCCGAGTTCGCGGGCTACGGCTACTTCACCGAGATCCCGGCCGTCATCTGGGATGTGCAACGGATGGGCCCGTCGACGGGTCTGCCGACTCGCGTGTCGCAGGGCGACGTCCTCAAGACCTATTTCCTGGGCCACGGCGACAGCCGACACATCTGCCTGATTCCGTGCGACCCGTACGAGTGCTTCGAGTTCGGCTGGAAGTCTTTCGACTATGCCGAGCGCTTCCAGACGCCGGTCTTCGTCCTCAGCGACCTGGACATCGGCATGAACCAGTGGATGTCGAAGCCCTTCGACTATCCGGATCGCCCGCAGGATCGCGGGAAGGTGCTCGGTGCCCAGGAGCTCGATCAGCTTGGCGGCTTCGCGCGCTACAAGGACGTCGATGGCGACGGCATTCCGTACCGCACGCTGCCGGGCACGCCGCATCCGCTGGCCGCGTACTTCACGCGCGGCACAGGCCACAACGAGAAAGCCGGCCTCTCGGAGCGGCCCGATGACTGGACGGGCAACCTGGATCGCATTCGTGCCAAGTTCGAGACGGCCCGGGTCGAGCTGCCGCAGCCTGTGGTCGAACAGGTCGATGGGGCCGAGGTCGGCATCATCGCCTACGGCTCGGCCAACCCGCCAGTGATCGAAGCGCTGTCGCGGCTCGAGCAGGCCGGGGTGAAGGCCTCGTATCTGCGCGTCCGTGCGTTGCCGCTCTCGGATGGCATCAAGGACTTCGTGGCCGCGCACAAGCGCGTCTACGTCGTCGAGCTCAACGACGACGCCCAGATGCTGCAACTGCTGCGTCTGCACCTCACTGGCGTCGAGGGCGACAAGCTGCGCGCCGTCAACCTGTGCGACGGCCTGCCGTTGACGGCCCGCTGGATCACCGAGACCATTCTCGCGAAGGAGGAGAGCAAATGACCGCACCCGCTCCCGCCGCTAAGAGCAACGTCAACATCCTCGGCCTTGCCAAGGCCGATTACAAGGGCGCGCCGAGCACGCTGTGCGCCGGCTGTGGCCACAATTCGATCGCGGACAAGATCATCGACGCGACGTTTGACCTTGGGCTCAAGCAGCATGAGGTGATCAAGCTGTCGGGCATCGGCTGCTCGTCGAAGAGCCCGGCCTACTTCCTCGGCCGCTCGCACGGCATTAACACCCTGCACGGTCGCATGCCGTCGGTCGCCACCGGCGCGCTGATGGGCAACCACACCCTTTACGGCATCGGCGTCTCCGGCGACGGCGACACCGGCTCGATCGGCTTCGGCCAGTTCAAGCACATGGTGCGCCGGAACGTCCGCATGGTCTACGTCGTCGAGAACAACGGCGTGTACGGTCTGACCAAGGGCCAGTTCTCGGCCACCGCGGACGTCGGCCAGGAACTCAAGCACGCCGGCCGCAACGAACTGCCCCCGCTTGACCTGTGCCTCGAGGCCATCATCGCGGACTGCGGATTCGTCGCGCGTTCGTTCGCCGGCGATCCGAAGCACGTGACAGCGCTGATCAAGGCTGCGTTCAACTTCCCCGGCACGGCCCTGCTCGACATCATCAGCCCGTGCGTCACGTTCAACGACAAAGACGACTCGACCAAGAGCTACCACTGGGGCAAGACCAAGGACGAGCGCATCAACGACTTCACGTTCGTGATGCAGCAGGATGAGATCACGGTCGAATACGAAGAGGGTGAGACCAAGGCGGTTGAACTGCACGACGGTTCGTCGATCGTGCTCAAGAAACTCGATGGCAAACACGATCCGACCAACCGCTCGGCCGCCATCACGCTGCTCGATGAGGCTCGCCAGAACCAGCAGTTCATCACCGGCCTGATCTATCTCAATCCCGAGCGCGCCAGCCTGGCGCAGGCCGCCAACCTGATCGACACGCCGCTGGCCTGGCTGCCCGAGAACCGCACGCGTCCGTCGGCCGAATCGCTCGACAAGATCATGGCCGGTTTGAAGTAAGATCAGAGAACTGACGAAGGACGAAAGACGAAGGACGAAGGTTGAACGGCCGTTCAACCTTCGTCCTTCGTCTTTCGTCCTTCGTCAAGTCTGTCAGCGAGGGGGGAGAGGAATGACGGTCTTGAAGGACATCTCCGGCCTGTTCAGGCTGTCCGCTGTCTGGGTGGTGATCGGCCTGGTGGGGGGCTTCTTTGTTGGCGTTGTAGTCGGGCAACTTATCGGGGGCTCCGACCTGGTGGGTTGGCAGCGAGTCGCGTCAACTGACGTTGCGGCTGTCGAAGTCGTCAGCGTGACGGACGACTCGATCGTCTATGTCCGCTCGTCTGATGGTCAGAACACGCGCTGTGAGCCGACCGGCAACGCCGGCCTGTTCGACTGCGCTCCGGTGGCCGCCGCCGATGTCGAGCCCACGCCGCCCGAAGCTCCGGCCTGCGCCGACTACGACGCCGGAAAGCCCGGCGAGACGCCCGGCTACGTCGTCAGCGCGGTTCATCACCGCGTCTGTACCGACGAGATGGCGACCTTGCTCGATGTGATCGCGATCTCGGACGGCAGCGTCTGGATCTGGCACAGCGGCACGGGCGCTCTGTTCAACTTCAATGCCTCGACCGTCGCCCCCGGCGTGGGAGCCGTTTTGGGCGGGCTCCTGGCGCTTGGGCTGCTGCGGTTGCGCAAAGACGACGGATCACAGACAGCGGAACGCTGATCGCGCAAGAGGAAGGACGCCGGTTGGGGGAGCCAGCCGGCGTCCTTCCTCTTGCGACCTGTAAATTAGACATAAATGGTCGTTAATCTGTTCACCAGAACAGGAGGCGACCATGACCGTCCGCAAGATCCTGCACGCCGCGCTCGTGCTCAGCCTGGGCTGCGGCGCCCTGGCTGTCGCGCCGCAAGCGCCGTCGGCGTTCGCGGGGACAACAATCAACGTTACAACCACGGCCGATGAATTGAACACGGATGGCGACTGCTCCTTGCGTGAGGCCGTCGCTGCCGCGAACTACGACGTGACCGTCGATGCCTGCCCGGCCGGTAATGGGGGCGACATCATCGACCTCCCGGCCGGCACCTATAACGTCGCTGCGATCACGCCCGGGCCCGGTAATACCGGAACCAATCCCCTGCAATTGATCGGCTCCGTCACGGTGCGAGGCGCGGGCGCCGGAGTGACGCGCATCGTTGGCGATACCTGGACCGGCCTCTTGAATGTGAACGCACCGATGTACGCCCTGGTTTGCGACAGTTCCAACGACACGGTGCGGCGCTACCGCCTGGACGGGAGTTTCTACGGCACGACGGTGACCGCGGGCAGTGGGGGCCTGAACATGCCCATGGACGCCCTGGTCGTCGGCGAGGACCTGTACGTGGCAGGCTATCTGAGTGGCATCGACCGCTATACCCTCAGCACCGGTGCTCACGAGGCCGATCTGGTCGGGACGACGGCCAACGGCAACATCTTTGCGCCGACCGACATCGAGTTGCTCGGATCGGTGATCTGGGCCGCGAACTATCAGCCCGGCACCGATGGCGGCCTCTACCGCTTCAATCAAAACACCGGCGCGTACCTCAGCCAGCCCGTCGTGAACGGCAGTGGCGGGCTGAGTATTCCCAACAGCCTTCTGTTCGAGCCCGACAACGATGTTCTGGTGGTCGATCCCACCAACGACAACGTCCTGCGCTACAGCAGCACGGGCGTCTACGAGGCGGTGGCCATCAGCGCGGGCACCGGTGGCTTCGATCAACCGCGCGGCATGGCGGCAAACTGGCTGTCGGTCCCGGACCGCCTGTACGTCGCGAGTGAGAACAACGACAAGGTTGCCTCGTTCACCTGGGATTCCGGCACGTCCGCCTGGGTTTCGGCCGGCGACATCGTGCCGGCGGGCAGTGGCGGTCTCGATGGCCCGACCGACCTCACGCTCGGCCCGGACGGCATGTTGTATGTGATCAGCCAGGGCACCCAGCAGATCCTGCGCTATGACGCCCGCACAGGCCGGCCGCACGGCGCCTTGATCACCGCCGGCAGCGGTGTCACAACACCCAGTTGCCTGGCCTTCGTGGAATCTTCCGAAGCGCCGGAGGTGGTGATCAGCGACCTGACCCTGGCCGACTCGCGTTCGCCGGCGCTTGCCATCTCCAATGGCCCGACCGTCACGGTCGAGCGGGCGATCATCGAGAACGCCTTCGAGACCACCGGCGCCATCTACAACAGCGGCACGCTGACCGTGCGTCAGACCCTTTTTCGCGACAACCTGGCCAGCGGCGTCTACAACGTCGGCGGCAACGCTACCGTCACGGATAGCACGGTGACAGGCGGGCGTTCACAGCAAATCAATCTGGGGTCGGGTCTGACGAATGACGGCGGCTCTTTGCTCGTGATCGACAGCACGCTCAGCGGCAACTACTCAAACGGCACCGGGGTCGTGCGCAATATCAACGATGGCGCCACCTATCTCACCTTCGTCACGGTAACGGCCAACACGCTCGAAGGCGGAGTCGGGAACAACGGCGTGGTCAACCAGTCCGGGCAACTATACGTTGGCAGCTCGATCCTGGCCGGCAACGCCGGTACGACCTTCGGCATCGACTGTGCCGGCACGCTCACAAGCATCGGCTACAACCTGATCGGTAACAACCAGGCCTGCACGTTCACGTCGCTGGCCACTGACCAGGTGGGCACGCCGGCGGCACCAATCGATCCGTTGCTCGGCCCGCTCGGCGATTTTGGCGGCCCCACGCCCACGCACCTGTTGCTCACCGGCAGTCCGGCTATCGACCGCGGCAAGACAGTACCCACAGGCTTCCTGTCTTTCCACTGTGATTCCGCCGACCAACGCGGCGTTGCCCGGCCCTTCGATGGCGATGCCGTACCCGGCGCGCTCTGTGACATCGGCGCCACCGAATACGTGGTCTTCGTCAGGCTGCCGATGCTCGCCAGGGATTGACAGCGCAAGACAGACGACGAAGGCCGAGGGACGTTTGACGAAGATTGAATGGCTATTCAACCGATATGGTCAATGTGGGATGCGGGCTCATGACACAACGGAGTTGACGACGTTCAGTCGTGCCCGACGTCTCCTTCAACAGCATTCCGAGCGTCGGGCCTCTCATGTGGCGCGTCATCTCGAGCGCCGGGTTGCCCGCGCCGCGTATCATCCAGAGCGCCCAGCCACAGACAAGGTCTTGACTCGCTGAATGAGCGCGGGACGAGTCCTGCAGGATTTCCTGTCGGATTCCTTTGTCCTTGAAAGTCGTCCTCCCGGGAGCATGGGAGTCTCCGGCGGGGATCCTTCGCGCTCATTCAGCGAACTCGATGGCGGTGTTCAGGGGCGCTCTGGATGACACGCAACGCGTGGCGCGACTCGCTTTGGATGACACGGTCAGTAGGGAGCCGCGCCTCGCACTGGATGACACGCCACGCGTGCCGCGGCGCGCGTGCTGATACGAGCGAAAGGCATTCTGGATGACGTGCGCCGGGCTACTCTCCCGATCCGTATCCCGTACATGTTCCATAGTGCGCCGCCTGTCGTCGGTGCTCTCCCGCAATCAGTGACCGCTGTCCTGGCGGTGTGCGATCCTTGGTCGGTCATCGGCGGTTCGCGAACGGCGGTGGACGATGTGAGGAGAACAACGGTCATCGGTCGGTGGCTCAAGGTCGGCGGTCGCTGATGGCCGTTGGCGAAGCTTCGTCTGCCATCCCCGGTCTCCGCGTCTCTCACCGAGTAGAATGGCCGGATGCGAATCGGCATCGATATCGGTGGCACGTTCACAGACCTGGTCCTGATCGATAGCGCGACAGGCGCCGTGCTGGTCGGGAAGACGCTGACCACGCCCGACGATCCGGCGCGCGGCTTCCTGCAGGTGTTGGGCGAGGCGTTGGCCCGCGCGGGTCGGCCGCTTCCTCAGGCGCGATCGATCGTCCACGGAACGACGCTTGTGACGAACGCCCTGATCGAACGATCCGGCGCGCGCACGGCGCTTCTGGCCACACGCGGCCACCGCGACATGATCGAGATCGGCCGCGAGCAGCGCTTCGATCTCTACGACCTCAACCTTCAACGACCTGAACCATTGGCGCCGCGCTGGCTGCGCTTCGACGTGCCCGAGCGGATCCTGGCTGACGGCTCTGTGCGTGATCCGCTCGACAGCGACTTCGTCGAGCGCCTGGCCGCAGAGCTTGCGGAAAACGGTGTGAGCGCCGTGGCCGTGTGTTTCCTCAACAGCTACCTCAACCCGATCCATGAAAAGCTGGCCGCCGACTCGATCAAGCGCGCTGCGCCCGGCCTGCGCGTGACGCTCTCGTCGGACGTGGCGCCCGAGATCCGCGAGTATGAGCGCGCGACGACGGCGCTGGCCAACGCCTATGTCCAGGCCCGGCTCGAGGATTACCTGCGCGCCCTGGACGGGAGGCTGCGCGCCGACGGCTACGGTGGCAGCTTTCTGATGATGCAATCCTCGGGGGGGCTGGCGGCGCTCGAGACGGCGGCGCGTTTCCCGGTGCGCCTGCTCGAATCGGGCCCTGCGGGCGGCGTCCTGGCGGCGGCGCGCATCGCCGAACAGGCCGGCTTCAGCGATGTGTTGGCCTTCGACATGGGCGGCACGACCGCCAAGCTCTCGGCGATCGAGGGCGGAGCGCCGCTCGTCGCCCGCGATTTCGAGGCAGACCGGGTCTATCGGTTCAAGCGCGGCTCCGGTCTGCCGATTCGCGTGCCCACCATCGACCTGATCGAGATCGGCGCCGGCGGCGGGTCGATCGCGCGGCTCGATAGCCTCGGCCTGCTGAAGGTGGGGCCTGAGTCGAGCGGCGCGGATCCCGGCCCGGCCTGCTATGGCCGCGGGGGCACGTCACCGACGGTGACCGACGCCGACCTCGTCCTGGGGTACCTCGATCCAGCTTTCTTTCTCGGCGGTGCCCTGCCGCTCGACGTGTCGGCCGCGCGGGCCGCGCTGGCGACCCTGGCTGCGGCTCTTGACCAGACGGTGGAACAGGTCGCCTGGGGCATCCACCAGGTCGTCAATCAGAGCATGGCCAACGCCGCACGGCGGCATGTGCTCGAGCGCGGGCAGGATCCGCGACGACTGCCGCTTCTGGCTTTCGGAGGCGCCGGCCCCGGCCACGCCACCCGGGTCGCGCAGGCCCTGGGCGCGCCGGGCGTGATCGTCCCGCCCGCCGCCGGAGCACTCAGCGCGCTCGGCTTCCTGGCGGCTCCTCCCGCTTTCGAAAGCGTACGATCGTTTCCTGGAGAGTTGACCCGCCTGGAATGGGACGCTGTCGAACGCCTGCTCGACGAGATGGAAGCCGCCGGCGCCGAGCAACTGCGTGCCGCCGGCGTCGAACCCGAGCGGATCACGCACACGCGTTACGCGGAGTTGCGTTACCTCGGACAAGGCTACGAGATCAGCGTGCCGCTGCCGGCGCCCGATGCCGTCGAGCCCCTTGATCAACTGATCAAGACCTTTGCGGCGGCTTACGAACGCCTCTATAAACGTCCTGGCCCGCCGGTGCCGGTCGAGGCCGTCTCGTGGCGCGTTGTTTCCTCCGGGGCGCCACCACAGCTCGTGCTCCCGCGCCTTGCCGGTGGCGACTCGGCTTCAGCGCTGAAGGGCCATCGCTCAGCCTACTTTCCCGAGCGCGGGGGCTACGTACAGACGCCGGTCTATGACCGCCACCGTCTTGGCGTTGGCGCCCGATTGGCCGGCCCGGCCCTGATCGAAGAGCGCGAATCGACTCTCGTTGTCCGCCCTGGCCAGACGGCGCGGGTGGACGCGATTGGGTGCGTCATTCTGGAGGACGAAGGACGAACGACGAACGACGAAGGTTGAATGGCCATCCAGCCTTCGTCGTTCGTCTTTTCGCCAGGAACCCATCCATGCCCCTCAACCTTGATCCTGCCACACTTGAAGTGCTCTGGGCGCGCCTGCTGGCCGTGGTCGATGAGCAGCAGGGCGCGTTGATCCGGACGGCGTTCAGCACCGTGGTGCGCGAGTCGCAGGATCTGGCCTGTGGCGTGTTCGACACGCGCGGGCGGATGCTGGCCCAATCGTTGACGGGCACGCCCGGCCACATCAACGCCATGGCGACGGGCGTCCGGCACTTCCTCACAACTTATCCGGCCGCGACGCTCGCGCCCGGCGATGTGCTCGTCACCAACGACCCGTGGCAGACGGCCGGGCAGATCAACGACTTTACGGTGCTGACGCCGGTCTTCCGGGGCGGTGATCTGATCGCCTACTTCGCTAACACCTGCCACGCGCCCGACATCGGCGGGCGTCTGCTCTCGGCTGAGGCGCGCGAGGTGTATGAAGAAGGCCTGCGTGTGCCGATCACGCGGTTGTTCGAGCGTGGCGTCGTCAATAGCGAGTTGATCAAGATCATCCGTGCCAACGTGCGCACGCCCGACGAGACTGTCGGCGATCTGTATGCCCAGGCGGCGGCCAACGCCGTCGGCGGCGAGCGGCTGCTCGGCCTGTTCGAGGAGTTCGGCCTGGCCGGCCTTGACGAGCTCGGCAGCGAGATCATGGATCGTTCGGAACGCGCGTTGCGAGCGGCGATCACGGCATTGCCCGACGGCGACTACGCAGCTGAGGCCTGGAGCGACGGCTTCGCCGAGCCGATCGTGATCCGCTGCAAAGTGAGCGTGCGTGGATCCGAGCTCGGCGTCGACTTTGCCGGGTCGTCGCCCCAAAGCACACAGGGCATCAACGTGGTGCTGAACTACACGCACGCCTATGCGTCTTTCGCGATCAAGGCCGCGCTCAGCCCGGACGTGCCGCACAACGAAGGCGCGTTCCGGCCGGTGCGGGTGAGTGCGCCGCTGGGCTCGATCCTGAACTGCCGACCGCCGGCGGCCGTGGCCTCGCGGCATGTGCTCGGCCACTTCATCCCGGGCGTGATCCTGCAGGCGCTCGCGCAGGCGACGGCGGGCGCCGGTCAGCTGGCTGGCGGCGCCGACGCGGTCTGGATCTCGGTCTGGCGTGGCGAAGTCGAGCGGGCGCGGCCCTTCACGTTCACGCTGTTCCAGTGCGGCGGGATGGGCGCGCGCGCGACCTCCGATGGCCTGCACACGACGGGTTTCCCGAGCGGCGTGGCGGGCGTGCCGGCCGAGGTTATCGAGGCGTTGACACCGCTGGTTGTCGAACAGCGCGAGCTGGCGACCGACTCGGGCGGGGCGGGGCGCTGGCGCGGCGGGCTCGGGCAGGTGGTGCGGATCGCGCGACGCGGGGTCGGCCCGTGGGCCGTCTCCGCCATGATCGACCGCACGGGCCACGCGGCGCCGGGCGCATCGGGCGGAGTGGCCGGGGCGCGGGGCGTGTTTGCCGTTTCGTCGGATCCGGCCGCTCGACCCAAACAACTGGCGTCGATCGCGCCCGAGGGTCAGGTGGTGCTGGCGCTGCCGGGCGGCGGAGGCTACGGCGCGCCGTCGTCACGCGAGGCCAAGCGCGTGCTGGCTGATGTGGTCAACGGCTATGTGTCGCCGGAGCAGGCGCGTGAGCGGCACGGCCTGATCGTGGAGTACGTCGGTGATCCATCTGACCTCGTGAAAGCGCCCGAGCGCTGGCGGGCACGCCGCGTCACCGTCTGATTGGCCGATCAGGCAATCGTGGTATACCCTCAAGAGCGACGGCACTCGGATCAAGCCGTGGTCTGTGAGGCGACGATTGACCGAATCAACGCGTGTCGACCAACCTGCCGATGGTGACGAACGCAGCATCCTCCTGGGCTGGCTTGCCTTCTATCGAAACGCGCTCGAGGCCAAGTGCCAGGGCCTGACGCCCGAGCAGCTCGCCGACCGCGCCGCGCCGCCATCGACGTTGTGTCTGCTCGGCCTGGTGCGGCATCTCACTGAGATGGAACGCGCCTATGCCGTCTGGGCCCTCGGCCCGGATCTCCCGCTGGATTGGGTGTGGGGCGTCTATACGGAGGGCGGCCCGGCCTGGGACTTCGAGGCCACGGCCGACATGGCCATCGAGTCCTTCGCGGCCTGGGAAACAGAACGTCGTTCAGCGGACGCGCTGATCGGCGCTTACGACTCGCTCGATCAGAAGGGCAGTGGGAACGGCTACAGCGTGCGCTGGAACCTGCTGAAGCTCGTCGGCGAATACGCCCGGCACTGCGGCCAGGCCGATCTGTTGCGGGAGCGGATCGATGGACAGACGGGTGAATGACAGCGAGGAATGATGGATGAGGAGACCCGCGGCGAGCGCCGCGAACGCAAACGTCGAAAGCGCCGCTATGGCATGGCCGTGACGGGCCGAAGCGTGCTGGTGCTGGCGCGTCAGGCACGCGACGAGAGCGCCCGTATCCGCCGAAAACGCAAGAAACGCTCGGCATAGGGCCTGGCAAGCGCCTCCTCTCTGCGTCGTCCTGCCTTTGAGGACGGCTGCCTGGGGTTAGGCTCGACTTGACAGTCGCGGCCATGTGTACTATACTCCCCTACAGTATCTGGAGCATCTATGGACGAAGAAGCACGCGAAGACGTCAAGCGCCGCTTGCGCCGGGTTGAGGGGCAAGTACGCGGCGTGATCAAGATGTTGGACGACGGCCGATCGTGCGGCGAGGTCCTGCAGCAACTGGGCGCGATCAAAGCCGCCGTGCAGCAGGCCAGCATGGCAATGGCTCGCACGTACGCCTGCGAATGTCTGGCTGAAGACACCGGCAAAGACCAGGTCAAGCTGGTCGACGAATTGATCGACGTGCTTTCCAAGGCGCGTTGAGTCGAAGCGAGGGAACGAATGGCAATGAAGGAAGGACGAGTGGTCTGGCAGGGCGAAGGCCTCAAGTTCCAGGGGGTCGTGCCCTCGGGCGCCACCCTGACGTTCAACAGTCAGGGCGACGACTTTCGGCCAATGGAGATGTTCATGCTGGGCCTCGCCGGCTGCACGGGCATGGACGTCGTCGACATCCTGCGCAAGAAACGCCAGGAAGTCACCAGCTTCGAAGTCGTCGCGCGCGGCGACACGCGGGAAGAGCATCCGCACAAGTACACGGCGATCGAGGTCACTTACGTGGTCACGGGGAAGAACATCGACCCCGCGTCGGTCGAGCGTGCCATTCAACTTTCTGAGACGAAATACTGCGGTGCCATGGCGACTCTGCGCGAAGCGGCCACCATCGCCCTGAAGTACGAAATCCACACAACCGAAGAAGCATTGGGTGACTGAGCGATCCGATTCGACAGGGCCATTGCCCGCTCGCCGGATCACCCAATCACCACTTTCTGGAGCACATCATGTCTGACGTTATTTCCGAGCCCATCCATGTCACCGACGAAGCATTCGAGAAGGCGGTGCTGCAGAACCCGACGCCCGTGATCGTCGACTTCTGGGCGCCGTGGTGCGGCCCGTGCCGCGCCGTCGCCCCGCACCTCGAGAAGATCGCCAAGGATTACGCGGGCAAGGTCATCGTGGCCAAGGTCAACACCGACGAGCATCCTGAGTGGGCCGGTCGCTTTGGCGTCCAGGGTATCCCCACCATGCTGTTCGTCGCCGGTGGCAAGGTCGTCTACACCCAGGTCGGCGCGCTCCCGGCTGGCCCGCTGAAGATGATGGTCGACAAGTTCCTGGAGACCGTCAGCCCCGCTGCGGCGTAAGACGGACTGCGGACCGCGGCGCCCAGGGCGCTGATGAACGACGAATGACGAAGGTTGGATCCCATCCGCCTTCGTCATTTTCGTTTCCGCCATTGAAGCCCAAACCGGCCATCGGAACCCCCGGCCAGTCATGTATAGGCGCATTCGCCCATCAATCCAACCGTAGGGGCGGCCCTTGTGGCCGCCCTGTTCGTCATCGCGAACGTCGGCCGTGCAGGGTCCGAGCCATATTCGCCCACCCTGAGCCGAAGCCCACGCGCGTTTCATGTGTCGATCCCGCCCAATTCACCAAAGTCAGACACATCAGCGTCGACGCCATGCATGTAAGGGACCACTGACCACTGTACGCCTGGCGAACCAAACGCGGTTTCCATGCGTGCTACGGAATGTCGGGCGATGCGGTGGGGCGCACTCTGCGCGGCCGACGTTCGCGATGACGAACAGGGCGGCCACAAGGGCCGCCCCTACGGTTGGATTGATGGGCGAATGCGCCTATACATGACTGGCCGGGGGTTCCGATGGCCGGTTTGGGCTTCAATGGCGGAAACGAAAATGACGAAGGCGGATGGGATCCAACCTTCGTCATTCACCTTTCATCATTTGCTCGAAGAACAGGCTCGCTCTGCCGTCAACGATGAAACATCACCGTTCCGGAGTCTTCGTCGTCTCGGCGGTCTTAGGACGGCGTGGTGGCTCCTGGCCGCCTTCGTGAGACTGTGACCCGAAGAGCAGGCCTTCGACCTGCCGCCAGCCGCGGCGCGCGGTCGAACGCAAGCCGGCGAAGCTGTAAGACAGCTGGCGGCGGATACGCGCGATGCCGGTCGGCTCGGCCGCCGGCGTGGCATCCCAATGGATCAGGCCGGCGCCCCAGGTGAGGCCGGCGCCGAAGCCCACAAGGACGACGTTGTCGTCAGCGCGCAAGCGGCCGTCGCGCACCGCTTCGCAGACCGCGATCGGGATCGAGGCCGCTGAGGTGTTGCCGTAACGGTCGAGGTTCATCACGAACCGATCGGGCGGCAGATTGAGCGTGCGCGCCGACGAATCGATGATGCGCTGATTGGCCTGATGCGGCACAATCAGCTGGACATGATCCAGCGGCACGCCGCTCTTGGCAGTGACTTCCTTGATCGCTTCAGTCATCACGCGAGTCGCGAACCGATAAACGGCCTTGCCGTCCATGTGGAGCGTGTGCTGATTGTCGCGGACCGTGTCAAAGGTGGCAGGCGTGCGGCTGCCGCCGGCCGGCAGGATGAGCGAGTTGCCGCCCGAGCCATCGGAGCGCAGGACGCTCGAGAGCAAGCCGCCCGGCGTCTCGCGGGCCTGGAGCACGAACGCGCCGGCGCCGTCGCCGAAGAGCACGCAGGTGCCGCGGTCGCGCCAGTTGATCACGCGCGAGAGCGTCTCAGCGCCGATCACAAGCACCGTGCGCATGACCCCGGTGCGGATCATCTGGGTCGCGACGGTCAGGCCGTAGATGAACCCGGAGCATGCCGCCGACACATCGAAGGCGCCGGCCTTGCTACACCCAAGCGCGTCCTGCACGAGGCAGGCTGTCGCCGGGAAGAGGTGATCGGGCGTGCAGGTGGCGACGATGACAAGATCGACGTCGCCAGGGTCGATGTTGGCCAGTTCGAGTGCGGCGCGGCCGGCCTGGGTGGCCAGGGTTGACGTGCTCTCCTTCGGGCTGGCAATGCGACGCTCGCGGATGCCCGTGCGCGACGTGATCCACTCATCGGTCGTGTCGACAATGCGCGCGAGATCGTCGTTGGTCATCACCCGCTGGGGCACATACATGCCCCAGCCGACGATGTGAGCATAGCGGTTGAGCACCGGCGCGCTCGAAGAGCCGTTGGACGATGAAAGTGCGGGTGTGGGGTGAGTACCGTTCTTGCCGTTCAACATCGTACCTGTTTCCTGATCGGCGCTTGAGACGTCACGCGTGCCCGTTCGTGCCGGGCGTGTAGCGGCCGAAGATCAGGCAGGCGTTGTGGCCGCCGAAGCCGAACGAGTTCGACATGACATGGTTCAGCGTCTTGTCGCGGCCCGTGTTCGGGACGTAGTCCAGATCGCAGTCCGGATCTTGCGTGGTGTAGTTGATCGTCGGCGGGATCCGGTTGTGCAGGATCGCGTTGATGCAGATGACGGCCTCGATGGCGCCGGCCGCGCCGAGCAGGTGCCCGGTCATCGACTTGGTCGAGCTGATCGGCACTTCGTAGGCCTGTTCGCCGAACAGGCGTTTGATCGCGGCCGTTTCGGATTTGTCGTTGAGTGGCGTGCTCGTGCCGTGGGCGTTGAGGTAGTCGATCTGGCCGACCTCGAGCCCGGCCTGGCGCAGCGCGCCGCGCATGCAGGCCACGGCGCCGGCGCCGTCCTCGCGCGGGGCCGAGATGTGATACGCGTCGTTGCTGAGGCCATAACCGCGCACCTCGGCCAGGATGGTGGCGCCGCGCGCGCGGGCATGCTCTTCGGATTCGAGGATGACGACGGCTGCGCCTTCACCCATGACAAAGCCGTCGCGAGCCTTATCGAACGGGCGTGACGCTTCGGTCGGCGAGTCGTTGCGCTTCGAGAGCGCCGTCATCGAATTGAACCCGGCCAGGGCCACCGGCACGATCGCGGCTTCGGCGCCGCCGGCCAACATGGCATCGACACGGCCGGCGCGGATCGCCTCGAAGGCCTCACCGATGACGTTGTTGCCGGTGGCGCAGGCCGAGATGATCGCCAGGTTCGGGCCGCGGATGCCGAAAGAGATGGCGATCTGGCCGGCCGCGCTGTCAGGCAGCATTAGCGGCACGGCCATCGGGCCGACGCGCTGCGGGCCTTTGGTGACCAGGGTCGTCACCTCATCGCTGCACGTGTTGAGACCGCCAATGCCAGTGCCGACATAGATGCCGATGCGCTCGCGGTTGTCGTCGGTGATGACAAGGCCCGAGTTCTTGATCGCGTCCTCGGCGGCGCCATGCGCCAGCTGCGAGAACCGATCCATCCGGCGGGCTTCTTTGCGCCCGAAACGGGCGACAGGGTCGAAGCCCTTCACCTCGGCCGCGATCTTGGTGTCGAAGCCCGTGGTGTCGAAGTGCGTGATCGGGCCGACCCCGGATCTGCCGGAGGCGGCCGCTTCCCAGGTGTCCCCGGGCGTGTTCCCAAGCGGGCTGATGCAGCCCATACCTGTAATGACGACGCGTATGGTCATGATTTTCCTATGTGGGGGCAGCCTGCACGGATCGTCGCAGGGCGCCGCTGCCAGAGCTGATGTTATGTTGCCTTGAGTAAGGACGTCGACGAGTATAACACCCGACTTTCTGACAGGATGCGGCAGGCCGGGTCCCGGGTCAACGGCATTTTTGCCCTGAATAGAGCGCCGACTGATGGGGGTTTTGCGGCGAATGATGTGAATGGACCCGGCTATTCGCGCAGTTTGCGATATTCGCGGCCAAACTTCCTGCACAAATTGACGGTCCCTGTGCGCTGCGCTACACTCGTTCCGTTTTGGAGAACCGCTGAGTGTTCATTCTGCTGACTGGAGGAACGGGCCAGGTTGGGCGCGCGCTGTTGCCGCGCCTGCTGGCGGCTGGGCACGAGGTGCGGTGTCTGGTGCGGCCTTCGAAGCGCACTCCGAACCTGCCGCCCAACGTGCCCGTGCAGCTGGCGCTGGGTCGGGTGGAGGATGAGCGCGCCTTGCGCGGCGCCCTGGCCGGCGTCGAGGTCGTGATCCATCTGGCCAGCGCCGAGTGGCGCGGCCAGCGCGGCAACCTCGTGTCGACTGACGTCGAAGGCACGCGCCTGCTGGCGGCTGCCGCGGCTGAGGCTGGCGTCAAGCGCATGGTGTACGTGTCGCACCTGGGTGCGGACCGGGCCTCGGGTTACGCCGTCTTGAAGGCCAAGGGCATCGCCGAAGAGTTCATCCGGCAGAGCGGGGTGCCGCACCTGATCCTGCGCAGTGCGCCCGTGTTCGGTCCCGAGGACCGGTTCATAAACGTCATCGCGCTGCTGATCAGGCTCGCGCCCGGGGCGTTGCTCCTGCCGAGCGAAGGGCGCACGACCTTGCAGCCCATCGCGCTCCAGGATCTTGTGACGTGCCTGGAGTGGGGGCTGCTCAACCCGGAGCTGACGGGCCGCACTGTCGCCGTCGGCGGCCCCGACATGTACACGGTGCGCGAGTTGTTCGAGCAGGTGATGGATGCGACAAACCGTCATCCGGCCATCTGGTCGATCAGCCCCGTGTTCCTGCGGACGACGGCCTGGTTCCTCGAACAGGTGCTGCCGCGCGCGCCGATCACGAACCACTGGCTCGACCTGCTGGCGCTCAGCAACGTCACAGAGCTGACCAGCGTCACTCAGTATTTCGGGTTCAAGCCAACGCCGCTGAACCGATCACTTGGGTATCTCCAGGGGCAACGCCTCTGGCGCGAGTGGCGTCGGTTGAGCACGGCGTGAAAGCCGAGACGAAAGACGAACGACGAACGACGAAGGACGAAGGTTGTCGCATCACCCTTCAAGTATCGATCAACAGCATTCGTCCTTCGTCGTTCGTCTTTCGTCACTCAATACAACGTTCATCAGAGGCTCAGGATGCCGATCGAGATTCGACCCATCGTGACGCTCGACGACTTTGTACAGGTCGAAGACGTCCAACGTGAGACCTGGCGCGATTCGGAGACCCAGATCGTGCCGCGCCATCTGATCAACGTCACAGCGCACAGCGGCGGCGCCGTGATCGGCGCGTTTGACGGGGATCGGCTTGTCGCGTTCGTGTTCAGCTTCATCGGCACCGACGACAGTGATCCGCGTCGGCCGGCGATGACGCATCTCAAGCATTGCTCGCACATGTTGGCCGTGCTGCCTGAGTATCGCGGCTTTGGGCTTGGATACCGGCTCAAGCTCGCCCAGCGCGACTATGTCCATCAGCAGGGCATCCGCCTGATCACGTGGACGTTCGATCCGCTCGAGTCGAAGAACGCGCATCTGAACATCACGCGCCTCGGTTCCATCGCGACGACGTACGTCATCGATGCCTACGGCACGATGGTCGACGGGCTCAACGCCGGGCTGCCGAGCGATCGGCTGCTGGCGGAATGGTGGATCACGTCACCGCGCGTTCGCGAGCGCCTCGAAGGGGCCCGGGCGCCGCTCAACCTGGCGTCCTTCACCAGCGTCGGCGCTCCGATCGCCAATGCTTCGGTCATCGCGCCCGACGATGGTCTGCCGCGGCCGCCGGCCAGCCTCACCCAGCCGACGGGTATGTTCGGCCTGATCGAGGTTCCTTACGACTTCCAGGCTCTGAAGACCTACGACGCCGTTCTCGCGCGCGACTGGCGTTTCGCTGTGCGCGACGCCTTCAGCGCGCTCTTCGAAGGCGGTTATATGGTGACCGACTTCTTCTCCGAGCCCTACGAGGGCCGCCTGCGCTCCTTCTACGCCCTCGCGCCGCGCGACTCCTGATTTCTTAAAGACGAACGACGAAGGACGAATGACGAAGGTTGAATGGCCGTTCAACCTTCGTCATTCGTCCTTCGTCGTTCGTCCTTCGTCTATTTTCCG
>CAYZRP010000021.1:0-13565 GCA_964480865.1 uncultured Anaerolineales bacterium
CACCAGTCGGGCCTCCTGGATGACACGCAACGGGTAGGGGCCAGGCGCTCTGGATCACACGTAATACCCGCGAGAGGCCACGCTATGAAGGAAAGGACAACAGAAACCGGCGCCGCCGATGCTCTCCCGTTTGGGCGCCGGTATCAAGCACCGTGAGCGAAAAACGACGGAGGGTGAATGGCCATTCACCCTCCGTCGTTCGTCATTCGTCGGCGCTGAAGGCGCCATCTTCAGCGGTCGCGCCGCAGGCGCTGCCCTCAGCTCGGGGTGCTGAAGTCGACCTCGCAGGCGCCACCCACGCAGGCGAGCTCCTGAGCCGCTGTGGTCAGGTCCTCTTCCTCGTAGTAGTAGAGCTTGGCGAAATCGATGTTCGGGAAGTCAGCGGCGCGCTTCTCGTACTCTTCCTTGGTGACCTCGACATACGGCATCTGCGCGTACTGGGCATCGAAGGCCGGCAGGAACGACAGGCCGCCGATCACCTCGCGGTGCTCCCAGACCCACTTCATCAGGTCGAGCACCTCATGCGGGCGATACGTGATCGTGCACGACGGGTTGTGCTCGGTCCAGTGCAGCTTGTTCTGCAGCCAGAACTCGCACTGCTCGACGGCCGAGCGCTGATTGCGCGTGATCGCGCCCTCAGGCGACTTGACCGGGAAGTGCACGACCCAGGTGTTGGCGTTCTCGGTCGTCTGGCCGTTCTCGGGATCCATCGGCGCGCCGGCGTCCTTCAAGACCTTGAAGAGCGGCGAGTGCGCGGCGACGCGGACGTTGCGGACGTAGTACGGCGCCCAGCGCGAGTGCAGGCCCGACGCGCAATTGAGCAGTTGGCTCGAGTTGCCGCTGGGCTTGACGCACGTGATCGAGGCGCTGCGGTTGATGCCGAGCTGCTGAGCCAGCTGACCGTTGAGCTCGACCGAGATCTCGCGCAGGCGGCGCTTGATCAACGCATCCTGGGCGGATGAGCTGTCCATCTGGCCGGTGATGTCGACGCCCAGCAGACGCTCCTCTTCGCAGTTCTGCTTCCAGATCGGGCGAAGGCCAGGGAAATGCGTGGCCAGCGACTGGAGCGAGCCGATGATCGTGGCCACCTCAACCTTGTCGCGCAGCGTCTCGAACGTGTCTTCTGCGCGGGCGACGGCCGCCGACAGGTTGCAGAACTGGAACGGCCGCAGGTTGATCTCACCACACGGGTTGGTGCCGAACTCAGCGTCCTTGCGTCGGGCCGGCTTCATGGCGTTGGCGGCCACGCGGCTGAAGATGCCGGGCTCGCCGCGCCCGCTGTCGACCATGGCCATAAACTCGTGGATGAAGCTCTGCTGGTCGAGCAGGTTCTCATCCCACACGGCCGAGTTGTTGGCGTTCCAGCGCTGACTGTTGTCGCGCTCAAAATCGCCGCTCTTGCTCAGGCGCATCTCGTCGTCGTCGGCGTCGAAGAGCGAGATCATGGCGGTGCGGCGCACCCCACCCGACACGGCGGCGTTGCCGACCGCGCACATCATGTCATGGGCGTCGAGCGGGCGCAGGAACGAGCCCTGGCGCGCGAGGACGCGGGCGCGGACGAAGTCGAGCATCACGCGGAAAGGCTCGGGGCCCGAGGCGCGGCCGCCCTTGGTGCGCAGCGGCGTGCCGGCGGGGCGGAGTTGGGTCAGATCAAAGCGGACGTCGCCGCCGTCGAACCAGGTCTGCAAGCCGAAGCGCAGCGCCTCAGCCCAGCCCTCGGCCGAGTCTTCGACGACGAATTCGATCGCGGTCTTGCCGGTCTGGCGCTTGATGCGCGCAAACTGC
Organism: uncultured Anaerolineales bacterium; assembly: GCA_964480865.1. Taxonomy (GTDB): domain Bacteria; phylum Chloroflexota; class Anaerolineae; order Anaerolineales; family UBA6663; genus UBA6663. Next base: position 1,786 of record CAYZRP010000021.1, read on the forward strand.
TCGACGTAGCGGCGCTCGACCGAGTAGCCCACGCCACAGCCCGACATCGAGATGATCAGGGCCTCGACGAAGCTGTCGATGCTCTCGACCGGCTGGTAGGAACAGTTGTAGATGGCGATGTTGTTGCGGCGCGCGGCCGGGCCGGCCATGGCCAGCAGGCGCATGGAGGGCATGGCCTCCATCTTCAGGATGCTGCGGCGCACACGTTCGTAAGTCTCGCGCGGCAGCCGATCCCCGCCCAACTCATAGAGGTAGTCGACAGCGCGATCGACGGTCTCGATCCACGTCTCGCGGCGGCTCATGTCGTAGTTGAAGCGCGAGTACTTGTCGTAGAACTGGAACTTCTGAAGCTGGGTCGGGAAGTACCTGTCTGACTCGCTGAACGCGATCCTCACTGAATCCGGGATCGGACGCTCGGCGCGTTTCTTGGCGCGCTCGACGCGATAGAGGATGTAGTGCTTGGCGGCCTCATACTCGCCGGCCGACTGCAGGACCATCTCAACGATGTCCTGCACCTGCTCGACCGTCGGCTGCTCGAAACGCGCGCCGACGATGTTGACGACCTGTTTGGCCAGATCCGCGATCGGCGTGATCGGCTTGTGCCCGACCGACGCGAAACACTTCTGCAGAGCGCTCTCGATGCGGACGATGTCGAAAGACACCACGCGGCCGTCGCGCTTGACGATGTGGGCCGGCATAGCCATCACCTCCGGAAGACGCGCCTTCTTGACACGCCCGTTGCGTCCGTTGACTTCAGTCACTTCCTGCTTGTTGTCCAACATGCCACCCATGCTCCTATCAATATGAGATCGAAACGTCTGACCTCTCCCCGCGGGCCGGCCGACCCGCAGGTGCTGGCCGGTTGTTTCACTCGAGCAATCGATCGATTTCTTCGCGCACCGACTTGAGATTCTCAAGCCCCAGGTACACGATCGCGTAGCGGATGTACGCGACTTGATCGAGGTCCTTCAAGCCGGCGATCACCATGTCGCCGATGACGCGGCTCGAGACCTCGCTCTTGCCCATGGTCTGCAGGGTCGCCTCGATCTCGCCGACCATGCGCTCGATGTCGCTCGCCGACACCGGCCGCTTGGCGCACGAGATGCGCAGGCCCCGCATCAACTTCTCGCGGTCGAACTCTTCACGCGTGCCGTCCTGCTTGACGATCAACGGCGTGGCCAGGATGGCGCGTTCATACGTGCTGAATCGCTGATGGCAATCCTTGCACCGACGCCGTCGTCGAACCCCGCCTTTGGAATCGTGATTGGTGTCGATGACCTGGCTGTCACCGGCCCCACAGTAAGGACACCGCATTGTTGCTTTCTACGTCTGACGATAAGTGCCCAAGCCACCCGCCATATCTTGGGGCGAGCGGCGTGGGCATCCAATATTTTCGACCTAGGGCCGCACAGTGTACAACACCCGAGGGGGTGATGCAACCGGCTCGGGGTCGTTTTGCCTTAAAAGTTTTTGATCACTTTTCACTCCACTTTTGTCGGCAAACAGCGACGACTTGACATACCGCTTTCCTTAAGGAATATCGCGGCTCCAATATATGGGGGCATCATGGCTTGTTGAGTCGTCGTCACTCCACCGGTTGGCTCATCATGTGCGATCACGAATGGCACGTGGCCCGGCAAGCCTGAATCACGATGCCAATACAAATCTGTGACCTCATCTATGACGACACGCACTCGGCCATATGACTGACAGCCGATTAATGTGAAACCCATCACAGGAGATCACGACATGCCGAACTCGTCATGGGGTTTCGCGAGGTGGGTTGTTCTTGGGCTACCGCCCTTTTTCTTTTTGGTCGCGATCGTCGCAGCGTCGGTGTGGGTTGTGAGCACAGGGATCACCGACTCGAACGGGGTGGCAAGCACAGTCGCCAACGCGACTCCCTGGTTGTTGCTCACCGTGCAGGTCTTGATGCTCGGACTGCTGGCGTTGGTCTGGCGTTTCGAGCGCATCGACCAACCCGGACCCGGTTGGCAGCTACAGACGGATCAGACCTGGCGGTCGGAGATCATCCTGGGCGCCGCGATCGGCCTGACCCTGGCCATACTCTACGGGCTAGCGCTTGAACCCATGCTGATCTGGTTGCAGCAAACGCTCGGCGACTATGTGCCAGCCGGCGAGCTGTGGCCAAGCCTTGGCGCGTCGCTGCTGCCGTTCTTCGTCGCGAATGTGGTGCTCGCTCCGCTGGTCGAGGAAAGCCTGTATCGTGGCTACGCCCTGCCCCGTCTGATCGCGCGCTTCGGCAAGCCGGCCGCACTCGTCATCCATGCAATCGCCTTCGGGCTCTTGCACTGGAGCGGCGGCTTCTGGTACATGCTGCTCACCGGCATCCTCGCTGGCGGCCTGTTCGCATGGCTGGCGCTCACGCGTCGGCAGATCATCACTTCCTACGCCGCGCACCTCGCCCTCAATCTGGTCGAGTTCGGATTCGTGGCATGGACGGTATGGCAAAGGTGATGCGCATCAGTGCGCGCCACCTCCGCGTGCCAGACCGACCCCCACCGTTTCCTCGCGGCCGGGTTGCACCGTGCGCCAGGCGAATAGCAGCAGCACAACCAGGATCAGGCCACCGGTCAGGAACGGCGCCGTCGAACCGAGCGCCTGAAACAGCGCACCACCGAAGAGAGGCGCGATCGCATTGGCGCCGCTGACCAGCGCGGCGGAGATCCCAAGCGTGCCGCCGACCTCGTCGGGTTCGATGCGCTTGGTAATCAGGCTGTTGATCGCCGGCTGGAGGACCCCGCCGCCGATCGAGGCCGGCACGAGCGCGACCATCAGCCAGGCCAGACCCAGCCACCCCTTGTCGCCCTCCTCAGGCAACACAACGGGCACGTTGCCGGTGACGGCAGAGTTGGTGTGGCCCGTTCCCTGGCCGCTCAACTCAGCGGCCAACGCCGCGCGGTCGTACCAGGGGGCCGGTTGAGCCGGGGTCAGGGCCGACAGGCTCAGGCCGATCGCCAGCGCCAGCAATCCGGCGAACACGAGGCGACGGTCCCCAAAGCGCCGGCTCCACCGACCAATGAAGTACCCCTGCACGGCCACCACCAGCACGCCGATGAAAACGAACAACACAGCGTTACCCGAAGCATTGAGGCCGAGACGATTGAGCGTGAAGAGCGAAAACAACTGCTCAAAACCGCCAAAGGCCACCTGTTGGGAAAAGATCAACACGAGCAGCAGGCCAACCTGCGGGTGCTTCAACGCCTGGACCAGACGTGTCAGCGAGAAGGCGCCGCCTTGCGCTCTGGCGCCACGCCGTTCAACCGGAAGCGATTCAGGCAGCCAGAAGAACGTCAGGACCAAGGAGGCCAGGCTGAAGGCCGCGGCGATAAACGCCGGGATGTGATAGTTGTCGGCACCGGCCCACAAGGAGACCGCAGCGATGATCGGTCCGATCACAAAGCCGAGGCCGAAGGCCGCGCCGAGTAAGCCCAGACCCTGCGTGCGATTTTTCGCAGTCGTGTTGTCGGTGATCACGGCCTGCGCCGTCGAGATGTTGGCGCCCGAAAGCCCGTCAATCAGCCGCGACAGAAACAACAGCCAAAGCGCGTTGGAGAAGCCCAGCAATACGAACCCGGCCAGTGTGCCGATCTGGCTCACCAGGAGCACAGGCCGCCGACCGAATTGATCCGAGAGGCGCCCCAGCACAGGCGCGCCGACGAATTGAGCGATCGGGTACGTCGCTCCCAACAGGCCGATGGTCCACGCGTCGCCGCCAAAGGTTGTTGCATACAGGGGCATCAACGGGATGATGATCGTCAAGCCCAGCAGGTCGACCAGGATGATCACGAAGATGGGGAGCAACTTTTTGAAATCGAGTTTGTCGTCTGGGGTTGTCATAGATATCGGTTCCGAGGCAAGAGTCTACCTGATCTGCGGCAGGCCAGAGCGCATTGTCACGCGTGGCCAGTGCAATCGCGTCATCGGCTCAGCGAGAGAACTTGCCACGAATTTCACGAATTGAGACGAATAGGCACGAAGTCGGTCACGAAGTCGGTAATGAATTGGCTGAGGGCTTGAGAACTTTTCTTGACATCCTTCGTATCCATTCGTTTCAATTCGCGGCAAGAAGAGGGCCTTCGACAACAAGACGCGATCGGCCTGAAGCATGGGGTGCATGAGCGACTGATCAGCGGGAGTTTCTGGCCGCGGATTTCGCTGATGAACTCGATCCCCGAAATGACGGAGGCCTCCGAAAACCATCCGATGCAACGCCGTGTCGAAGGACCGGGCTCAAGCGCATTATTGGTGCGTCAACAACACCGGGCCCTGCCTTCCCGCTGAAGCAGAGCTTTATTCGATTGTCCTGGGTAGCAGGTTCATCCTGCTCATCGACGCAAGGATTCTGGAGGCCAAGCGACGCGCATGAACGGCCCTTCAACCTTCGTCGTTCGTCCTTCGTGAGCCTGCGGACCGCGGTCCGCCGTCTGCCGTCCGCCGTCCTTGACTTAAGCGCAACGGCCCGAGTGCTTGCACACCCGGGCCGTTGCTGGAGCGAAGAAGGCCAAAGGCCGCTATGCGGCGTAGCCGAATAGCCGATTACCGCCGGCGCAGGAACGCCGGGATGTCCAGGTCGTCGGTGTTGTACGACCGGGGCGAGAAATCCGACAGCGAGCCGGTGGAGGCGGGGGCCTCTTCGTGCTGCTGCGGAGCCGGGCGCTGCGCGGGTTGCTGCGCGGGCTGAGAGGCGGGCCGCGACGTCGAGAGCGTCGGGCGGCTGTTGCCGACCGTGGTCGGGCGCTCGATGCGGCGCGGCGCCATGCCAGCACGATCGAAGCCCGTCGCGATGACGGTGATGCGCATCTCCTCGCCCATGTTCGGGTCGACCACGGCGCCGAAGATCATGTTGACCTCGGGGTGCGCGGTCTCCTTGATGATCGCGGCCGCCTGATCGACTTCGTACAGGGTCATGTTCGGGCCGCCGGTGACGTTGAACAGGATGCCGCGGGCGCCGTCGATCGTGATGTCGAGCAGGCTGGAGCTGATCGCCTGTTCGGCCGCGACGCGAGCGCGATCCTCGCCCTTGGCCTTGCCGACCGCCATCAAGGCGGCGCCGCCCTCGGACATGATCGTCTTGACGTCGGCGAAGTCGAGGTTGATCAGGCCGGGCACCGTGATCAGCTCAGAAATGCCCTGGATGCCCTGGCGCAGCACGTCGTCGGCCAGGCGGAAGCTGTCCTGCAGCGACGCGCGCTTGTCGACGATCTGCAGCAGCCGGTCGTTCGGGATCACGATCAAGGTGTCGACGTGATCCTTGAGCCGGTTGATGCCGTTCTCGGCGTTCTGGCCGCGGCGGGTGCCCTCGAACGTGAACGGTCGGGTGACCACGCCGATGGTGAGCGCCCCGCACTCCTTGGCGATCTGCGCAACGACGGGCGCCGCGCCGGTGCCGGTGCCGCCGCCGAGGCCGCAGGCCACAAAGACCATGTCGGCGCCACGGACGACGTCATAGAGTTCCTCGGCGCTCTCCTCGGCGGCCTTCTGGCCGACCTCGGGATTGCCGCCGGCGCCCAGGCCGCGCGTGATCTTCTCGCCGATGCGGACGCGCCGCGGCGCGTTGCTGAGCAGCAAGGCCTGCGCGTCGGTGTTGATCGCGCAGAACTCAACGCCGCCCATGCCTTCTTCGATCATGCGGTTGACGGCGTTGCTGCCGCCACCGCCGACGCCGATCACCTTGATCTTGGCGAACGAGTCGGGGATCATATTCGGGTTATTCATCATAATCATCTCCTCTGACCTTCTTATTCAACGGACGCGCTGGCTCCAACAACGCATCCATTGGCTATTTGCTATTGGTTATTGCTATTGACTGTTGGTTTTCGATGGCCAATAGCAAATAACCAATAACCAATGTCTTACGGCAGCAGGCGCTTGAAGAAATCAAGCCCCTTCTCAATGTTGATCGTCCGGCCCTTCTTCTTCTTGTTGCCTGTTGTGCGAGACGCCACCTGGCTCTCGCGATTCGCCCAGTGCAGCAGGCCCACGCTCGTGCTGTAGGCCGGGCCGGTCAGTTTGTCGACAAGGCCCTGAAGGCCTTGCGGCGCGGCGACGCGACATGGCAGATTAAGCACCTGGCTGGCCACCTTGCGGATGCCAGGCAGCTGGCTCGTCCCGCCCGTCAACACGACGCCCGCGGGCAGCAGCCCGTCGTAGCCCGTGCGCTTGATCTCCTGCAGGATCAGGCCAAAGATCTCCTCGACACGCGCCTCGATGATCGAAGCCAGGTCGAAGCGCGAGACCGTCGAGGGCTGATCCTCGCCGAACGGCTGCACCGTGAACGAGTCGCTCAGCGGCACGTCGTTGGCGAAGGCATGGCCGTGCTGGATCTTGACCTGCTCGGCGATGTCGGCCGGCAGTCGCAGCCCGTGCGCGATGTCCGACGTCAGATGCGCGCCGCCCACGGCCAGCACCGTCGTGTGCCAGACGTTGCCGTCGATGTAGATCGCCATGTCGGACGTGCCGCCACCGATGTCGACGACCACCACGCCCATCTCTTTTTCGGTGTCGGTCAGGACAACCTCGGCCGAGGCGAGCGGGTTGAGGACATACGCCTCGACCTGCACACCGGCGGCTTCGACGCACTTCGTCAGATTCTGCACCGACGCTGTCGCGGCCGTGATGATGTGCGCTTCGACCTCGAGCCGGAAGCCGTGCATGCCGAGCGGCTGTCGGATGCCTTCCTGCCCGTCGACGATGAAACCGCGCGGGATGATGTGAAGCACCTCGCGACCGTGCGGGATGGCGATGGCCTGCGCGTTGTCGAGCGCGCGGTCGATGTCATCTTGATCGATGCCGTAGCCGCCGCTGATACCGACCACGCCGCGGCTGTTGACCGACGAGACGTGAGCGCCGGCCAGGCTGACGAACGCGGCGCCGATCTCGTATCCGGCGGCGCGCTGAGCCTTGTCGACTGCCTCGGCGATCGAACGGCTGGCTTGATCGACGTCGACGACCACGCCCTTGCGCATGCCCTGCGACGGCGCAAGGCCAACGCCCAGGATGCGTAAAGCTGTGACGCCCGACTGCGTCTCTTCAGTGTCGGCCACGAGCGCACACACCTTCGTGGTGCCGACGTCGATTCCAATCAGAAGCGGTGACTCTGCCATCTCGGTCTTACCTGCCCATGTTTTACTTCACATCTGCCACAATGCAAATCATTGGCCATGTTTGGTTAGGGATTCTTCGTTCAGACCGCGGACCGCAGACGGCGGACCACAGACTCATCTGACCGAGATCCCTTTGCTTGTCGCGCTTCGCTTCTCGCGCCCCATCCGCGGTCTGCGGTCTGCCGTCCGCTGTCATTTGTAGTACGGCGACAACGGCTTGGTGACGTCGATCAGCCTGGGCGTGATGCCGTTCTCCTGCAGATCAGCCACCAGGCTCTCGTAAACGGCGAGCTTCTGGGCCATGTCGGTGCCGGTGCCGAAGTACCCGCGCCAGCCACGGCCGTCCTGGTAGCTCAGGCCGCGCTCGAAGTCGAAGTACAACTGCTCGATGTTCGGCCGCAGCTCGCGCAACTGCAAGGCGCCCTGCAACGCGTCCACTGGCAGCGACGTGATCTCCTGCTTGCTGTCGTTGACCACCGGCAGCAGCCCGGGCAACTCCCCGCGTGAAGCATAGCGCGAGCCTGTCTTGTCGACCCACCACTCGCGCGAGCCGTCGACCAGCAACACCTGCGGGACGCGCTCGACCACGACCACGTTGATCGTCGCCGGCCATTGCACCGCCACCGTCGCGTCCTGGATGCCAGGGACGGCCTTGATGTTCTCGGCCGCCTGCTGCGGATTGATCCAGAAGGCATGCACGTTCGCCAGCCCGGATTGGGCGTAGATCTCGTCCTGCGGGATGAGCGACGCCCCGCCGAGGTTGATGCCCGACACGTACATGCGGCTGTCGGTCATGGCCCAGGCCAGGGCCCCGATCAGGAGCACGCTGATGCCGAAGCTGAGCGTCCGCCAGGTCATCAGCGCGTCGAGATTGAAGCTCGGCAACGTGAACTGCAGGCCGCCGACGCCACCGACGCCGCCCTTGCGGATCGGCCGGTACGGCCCCGCGTTCTCGACGCGCCGCGGCTTGCTGATGAGCGGGCCGCGAACGGCGCCGGAGGTCGAGTTGAACCGTTTGGTCTGGTCGCGCTGGCGGCGCTCGCGGACCACGTCGGATCGGCTGCGGCTTTCGGTCATGTTCATAACGCGTTCCCGTTCTTCTCCGCCTGGCGCTCGATGGCGAGCGCGATCAGGCGATCAATCAACTCCGAGTACCCCACCCCGCTCGCGGCCCACAGCTTCGGATACATGCTGATGGCCGTGAAGCCCGGGATGGTGTTGATCTCGTTCACATACAACGCCCCGCTCGCCCTATCGAGCAGGAAGTCGACCCTGGCCAGCCCGGCGCAATCGAGCGCCTTGAAAGATCGGACGGCGATCGCGCGCGCTGCATCGTTCTGCTCGGCCGTCAGCGGCGCCGGGATCACGAGCCCGCTGGCGTTGTCGAGATACTTGGCCGCGTAGTCGTAGAACTCACGACTCGGCAGGATCTCACCGGGCACCGACGCCATAGGGTCATCGTTGCCCAACACGCTCACCTCGATCTCGCGGGCATCCACGCCCGGCTCGACCAAAACGCGCCGATCGTACTGCGCGCTCTCGCGCAATGCCACCACGAGCTCGGCCCTGTTGTGCGCCTTCACCACACCCACCGATGAGCCCATGTTGGCGGGCTTCGTGAACATCGGGTAGTTGAAACGCGCCTCGACCCGGCTGACCACAGCATCCACGTCCGCGACGACCTCGGCCCGGCGCACGAGTTCCCAATCGATCACCGGGATCCCGACCGCGCGCAGCAGCCGCTTGGCCACATCCTTGTCCATCGCGACGGCGGAGCCGAGGACGCCCGAGCCCACGTAGGCCAGATCGGCCAACTCGAGCAGGCCCTGCACTGTGCCGTCCTCGCCGTATGGGCCGTGCAGCACCGGGAAGACCACGTCGAGCCCGCCGATCTCTTCGGGCAGATGCTGCACCGAGGTCGACGAGGCCGCATGGACCTCCAGCGCTGTGCCGGGTTCACCCGTCGGGTTGACACGTTCCTGCGCCGAGGCCTCGAGCGCTTTCAGCGGATCACCGCCGGCGAGCCATCGACCCGCCCGCGTGATCCCGATCAGGGTCACGTCGTATTTGTCTTTGTTAATAGCCTGGAGCACGGACTTCGCTGACATCAGCGAAACATCGTGCTCGGCGGAGCGTCCGCCGAAGATCAGGCCGAGGCGAATCTTTGCCATTGGTTATTGGTTATTGGCTATTGGCTATTGGGCTGAAATAGCCAATAGCCAATAACCAATGCTCAACACTGTCCGCCCCACTCGCCCACGAGTTCGATCTCGAGGGTCAGGTCGACGTCGAACTTGGCCTTCACGGCCGTGTGCGCCTGGTGGATCAGGGCGAACACGTCGGCCGCGCGCGCCTCGCCGGAGTTGACGAAGAAGTTCGCGTGCATCGGCGAGATCTCGACCCCGCCAACCCGCAACCCCTTCAGCCCGGCCGCCTCGATCAACCGGCCGGCGTAATCGCCCGGCGGGTTCTTGAACATCGAGCCCAGGCTCGCTCCGGGCGGCTGAGTGCGCCGCCGATAGGCCGTGAACACATCCATCCGCTCCAGACACTCGGCCGGGTCGCGGCGGACCAACTCGAACTCCGCTGCGAGCACCACGTGCCCGCCCTGCCCGGCAGCCCGGGCGCGCTTCAGGGCACTGGTCCGATACCCGAACGCAAGTTCGGATCGTTCCCAGCGCTTTGCCCGACCGTCATCATGCAAGATCTCGGCCAGCTTCAGCGAGGCCGCGATGTCGCTGCCGTGGGCGCCTGCGTTGCCGTAAATCGCCCCGCCAACGGTGCCCGGGATGCCGGCGGCCCATTCAAGACCGCTCAGGCCGCGGGCCGCGCACTGGCGGGCCAGCAAACTCAGGTTGGCGCCCGACTCGACCCGCACGCTTGGGGTCTCGCCGGCCTCGTCGACCTGCACGTCACGCGCGCGGTTGACGATCACCAGCCCGCGGACGCCCGCGTCGCTGATCAGCACGTTGGCGCCGGCCCCGAGGATGAAGAACGGGAGCCCCATCTGGCGAGCCGTGCGAACCTGCTCCGCCAGCACAGCGGCGCTGTCGGCCACGACCAGGAACTCGGCCGGGCCGCCGATGCGCGACGTGGTGTGTTTGGCCAGCGGCTCGTACTCTCGCAGGCTCGCGCCAAACGCGGAGCGCAGTTTGTTGCGTTCGGTCATAAACCACCCGGATGCATGCGATCGCAGCGCCATGTCATCGGTCCTCCATCGCCAGGCGACGCAGCACTTCTTCGCCCACACGGTTGCCGTCGCCGGCGCCGAGCGTCAGGAGCACGTCACCAGGTTCGAGCGATGTGGCAAGCAGGTCTGTCGCTTCATCGAGCGTCTTAACGAAACGAGCGTCGCGGTGCTGCATGCGCCGAACCAGGTCAGCGCCGGACACTGACGGATCGCGAGCCTCGCGCGAGGCGAAGATCTCGGTCACGATGACGTGGTCGGCCTTGACAAAGCTCTCGGCGAACTCGGCCATCAACGTCCGCGTGCGCGAGAACGTGTGCGGCTGGAACATCGCCCACACCGGCCGATCACCGAAGCGGCGGCGGGCCGCCACGCGCGGGGCCGTGGTATCGGTGGGGTGTTTGGCGGAGGGAGCCACCACCGTCACACCGCGGACCTCGCCCTTCACCTCGAAACGCCGCCCTGCTCCCCTGTACTCGGCGACCGCGTTGCGAAACACGTTGAAGTCGACACCCAGTTCATCGGCGACGGCCAACGCCGCCAGCACGTTCAGCACGTTGTGTTCGCCGGGCAGTCGCGTGCGCACCAGGCCCATCGTGTCGCCGTTGCGGCACGCCAGGAAGTCGCTGCCGCCGGCATTGTTGGGCGCGATCGAGTCCGCTCGATAGTCATCGTCGCGGCGTCGGCCGTAGACACGCGCCCGGCCGCCCCGCGCTGCCCAATCCTCCGCGAGGTCGCGGGCAAATCGATCCTGAGCGCAGGCGATCAGCAGGCCATCTTGTGGCAACCGATCGACGAAGGCCCTGAACGCCGCCTGCATGTCGGCCAGGGTCGGGAACATGTCGGGATGATCGTGCTCGACGTTCGTGACGATCGCGATCGTGGGCTTGAGGCCCAGGAACATGTGGTCATACTCGTCGGCCTCGATCACGAACGGGCCGGCGCCGGCGCGCGCATTGGTGTCGTAGTCGAGCAACGTGCCGCCGACGATGTAGGTCGGGTCGAGACCGGCCTGCTGCAGCACGTGGGCGATCAGGCCGGTCGTCGTGGTCTTGCCATGCGTCCCAGCGATGGCGACGCCGACGCGGCCGACCATCAGCTCGCCCAGGAAATCGGCGCGCTTGAAGACGGGCAGCCCGCGCTCGCGAGCAGCCACCACTTCGACGTTGTCGGGCGCGATCGCCGACGACATGACCACTGCCTCCACTTCTCCAACGTTCTCGGCCCGATGACCGATCATGACTGTCACACCAGCCGCCTCAAGGCTCTCCGTAAACCGCGAGGCCTGCTGATCGGATCCGGACACGACCCAGCCCATCTCGTGCAGCACGCGGGCGATGGCCGACATCCCGCTTCCACCAATACCGACGATGTGCACACGTTTCACACCAACACCCCAATCATCCACATCGGACGGGCCGGGCGGCCACGGCGGGCCGGGCGGCCACGGCGGGCCGGGCGGCCAC
>CAYZRP010000021.1:13665-40420 GCA_964480865.1 uncultured Anaerolineales bacterium
GGACGGGCCGGGCGGCCACGGCGGGCCGGGCGGCCACGGCGGGCCGGGCGGCCACAAGGGCCGCCCCTACGCCGAACAAACGACCCAATCGGCCGATGACTTACGCGCACATGCGGGCATGCCTGCATGGGTCGACCTTCCGATCCGTACCCGGTCTCGCGTGATCACAGGAACACGATGATCACGAACACGAACGCCGCGCCGATGGCGAAAAAGATGTAAGGCTCGCCAAGCACCCGCGGCGGCATGTACGGCATCATGCTCGCGACGGTCTCGATCGGCGGGGCCGTGATCAGGTTCGGCCACGGATAGCCGCTCAGATCCAGGAAGTACCAGATCGTGCCGACGATCATGTAGCCGTTCAACAGGCCGATCACGCTGCCCAGCAGAAAGTCCTGCAGCTTGTCGCGCGCCAGCTTGCCACTAAAGGCCGGGATGTTCGGCGTCTGATAACCGAAGTAGGCCAGCATGACCACCAACGCGCTACGCAGGATGACCTGCTGCTGTGGGCCCTGTGCCGCCAGCGCGCCCTGAACGCCCGGCACATAGCGCTCGAGCACGAACATCAGGAACAGCGCCAGGATCAGGCTGAACAGCACAAGAACTTCCTTGGCCCAGCCGCGGAAGCCTCCGATGATGGCGAATATGATGACCAGCATCCAGAAGACGGCCGTGATGCTCATCATGGCGTGTGTCTTGTCACCCGTCTTTCAGAGATCAATCAGTCAGTTGCGCGCCACATCGCGCAAGACATCGGCTATACGTCCTGCCGCGTCGGGTGTTGCATGTTCCCGCGCCGCTTCACGCATCGCCGCCAGCCGCTCCGGGTCTGCCAACAGGCTTCGCACCGTCCCGGCCAGGCGCTCGCCCAGCGCCTCATCCTCTAACCGTACCGCCGCGCCGCGCGCCGTCAAATAATCCGCATTGACCTTCTGATAGCGCCACGCATACGGATACGGCACCAACACGGCCGGCAACCCGAACATCGGATACTCACCGATCACCGAGGCGCCCGCCCGCGAGACCACAAGGTCCGCTGACGAGAGCGCCAGGGCCATCTCATGCAGGTACGGCTTCACGATGTACCTGGCCCGCTGTTCGGTCGTGAGGCTCGCGGCGACCGCTTCAGCCTCGGCGACATCCAGTTGTCCGGTCAGGTGTATCACCTGCAAGTCGGTCAGCCAGTCTGGCAGAGCCGCGAAGACCGCGCGGTTGATGCTGCGCGCCCCACGACTCCCGCCCGTGACCAGCACAGTGCGGCGACCGGGATCCAGACCCAGCTGCTGGAGGCTCTCTCTTCGCTCCAGCACCTGCAACTCACGACGGGTCGGGTACCCGGTCACGACTACCCGCTCCGCCACTCGACGATCGACGTACGTTCGTGTCTCAGCCGCAATCGCGCAGATCTTGCGCGTCAGCGGCGCGATCGTCTTCAACGCCAGGCCCGGCTCGATGTCGGGCACGGCCATCACCACCGGCACACCTCGCAACCAACCAGCGACTGCAGCCGGCGCCGCCAGAAATCCGCCGGTCACCAGGATAGCGTCCGGCCGATACCGGCCCAGGATCGCCACCGTCTGCACCAGGCCCCGCGCCAGCAGCACGGCGTTCAGTGGCAAGCGCCAGCCGACACCGTGCACGCCCGAAGCCGAGATCGCCTGAAACGGAAGGCCGGCCCGGCTGACCAGGTCGGCTTCCATGCCGCCCCGCCCACCGAGCCAGAGCACCGAACCGGGCGACTCAGACGTCCCGGCCGGGCCTTCCCGAACGATCCACTCAGCCGCGACGGCCAGGGCGGGATACACTCCGCCCCCGGTTCCCCCAGCTGAAATCAGCAACCTTCGCACGGACCTTCCGTTGCAGCGGCTCGGCTTCCGTCCGCCGCGAGATGTTGAGCAAAACGCCGATCGCTGTCAGCGTCATGACCAGGTTCGAACCGCCGTAGCTGATGAACGGCAGCGGGTTGCCCGCGAAGGGCATCGCGCCGACCATGACCGCCACGTTGATCATCGCTTCGAGCGCGACCCAGCCCGTGATGCCGAAGGCCAGCAGCGAGCCCAGCGGATCAACCGCCGTGCGCGCGATGCGGAACCCGCGCCAGACCACCACAGCGAACAGCGCGATCACCAACACACAGCCGACCAGCCCGAGCTCCTCGCCGATAATGGCGAAGATCGAGTCAGTATGCGGCGTCGGCAACGGCCCGAACTTCTGATGGCTCTCGCCCAGCCCGCGCCCGAACAGCCCGCCGTTCACGAAGGCGACGGCCGCCTGCTGGATGTGCCACGACGCCTGCGTCAGGTCTTGCAGGCCGGCCATGTAGTCGGCCAGGCGCTGCCGGCCGGTCTCGGCCAGCGAGATCGGCAGTTGCAGGATCGCCCACATCGTGCCCGCCCCCAGCGCGAGCACCGAGGCCAGCTGGATCACATCCGCGCCGGCGATGAAGAAGAGCAGCAGCGCGATCATGACGACTGTGATGGCCGCCGACAGGTCAGGCTGAAGCAGGATCAACGTCGCCAACGTGCCGACGATCACGCCGAACGGCACAAGGCCGTAGGTCAGGTTGTGGATCTTGTCGCCCTTCGAGGCCAGCCAGACCGCCAGGTAAACGATGGTCGCGAACTTGGCGAGTTCCGACGGCTGCACCGAACCGTTCAGAAACGCACGCACCGCGCCGAAGCGCAACGAGCCCAGGATCAGCACCGCGAGCAGCGCCAGCGCTGTCACGGCGATGATCGGCACCGCGAACTGCCGGAAGCGGTGGTAGTTGATCCGCGACATGCCGAACATGACGGCCAGACCAAGCCCGGCCCAGCCGAGCTGCTTGATGAAGATGGCGGCCGGATCCCCGAAGTCCTGGTAAGACCAGTCGAAGGTTGCCGAGTAGACCATCATCAGGCCGAAGATCATGAGCGCGCCGACCGCCACCACGAGCAGGACGTCGAAGCCCAGGCCCGAGGCGTTGCGTTTCGCCCGCGAAGCGGGTGTTGCGCCGGTCTCGAGTGTGTTATCCGCCAATGCCATGTTCACGTCCTCGTCGCCGCCGGCCGAAACCGGCCGCCGGCTATCAGTCCAGTTCCGCAACCCAGCGTGCAAATTTCACGCCACGCTCTTCGAAATCCTTGAATTCGTCGAATCCGGTGCCGCCGGGCGAGAGCAGCACCACGTCTCCGTCTTGAGCGACCGCGGCGGCCGCTTTCACCGCCGCCTGCAGCCCGCCGACCTGTGTGAACCGCTCGGCGGGCACGTTGGCTTCGCGCAACGCCCGGGCGATCAGATCGCCGGCCTCGCCGAAGGCCACGACGAACGCTGCGCGTTCGTTTACCAGCGCTGCCCACGCCTCCCAGGGCAGCTTCTTGTCGCGCCCGCCGGCCAGGAGCACGATCGGCTCGTCAAAGGCTCTGAGGCCGGCCATGGCCCGCTCCGGCGCCGTGGCGATCGAGTCGTTCACCCAGGTCACGCCACGGTGCTCGCGCACGATCTGCAGCCGGTGGGACACGCCCGTGAATGTCGTCGCGACTGAGCGCATCGCCGCGGGTTCGGCCCCGGCCGCGCCGCTGATCGCGAACGCCGCCAGCGCGTTGAGCACGTTGTGAGCGCCGCGAAGTTTCAGTTCGCCGGCCTTCATCACTTCATGCTCGCGACCCTGCCAGCGCCAGATCAAGCCATCGCCGCGCTTGAACGCGCCCTGCTCCACCTCGGCTTCGGCGCTGAACCATGCCAGCTGGCCCCGAGCCGCGTCCGCGAAGGCTCGCGCACCCGCGTCGTCGCGCCCGAGCACCGCCAGCGACCCGGCGCCGGTCTGGTTCTCGAGCAGCCGCCGCTTGGCCGCCGCATACGCCTCCAACGTGCCGTGCCGATCCAGATGGTTCGGCGTGACGTTGAGCACCGCCGCGATGGCGGTGCCTGCCGTCATCACCTCGAGCTGGAAGCTCGACAGCTCCAGCACCACCCGCTCATTGCGGCCGATCCGCTCGAGCTCGCCGATCAGGGGGTTGCCGATGTTGCCGCCCACCCAGACCGAACGTTCGCCGAGCTGTTCCCGCAGCATCGCGCCGACCAGCGTCGTCGTCGTTGTCTTCCCGGCGCTGCCCGTGATGCCGACGGTGTGCGGCGACGGACAACGCTGAAGGAAGATCTCGGCGTCGTTGCTGAGCGCAATCCCGCGTCGGCGTGCTTCCGCCGGCAACGGCGCGTTCACGTCCACGCCGCCCGACAGACACAGCAGGTCGCAGCCGTCGAGCAAAGTGGTCGGATGCTCACCCAGGACGTATTCGATTGTTAATCCCGCCAGGGCGCCCAGCTGCTCCTGCAGAGCCGCTGGTGAGCGTAGATCGCTCACGGTCACTCTCGCGCCCTGCTCGGCCAGATACCGCGCCAGGGCCGTCCCCTGCCGCGCCAGACCGAGCACAACCACATGCTTGTTCAACCAGTCAGTCATACGTGATGACCATTGCTGATTGATGATTGCTGATTTCTGATTGGTAATCAGAAATCAGCAATCATCAATCAACAATCAGAGCAGTGCCAACGCGATCCCGACCATGGCCAGGAGCAGCGCGACGAGCCAGAAGCGCTGCACGACCTGGGTCTCGCTCCAGCCCAGCAGCTCGAAGTGATGGTGCAGCGGCGCCATGCGGAAGAGCCGCTTGCCCTCGCCGCTCAGCCGCCGGGTCAGCTTGAAGTAGCCGACCTGCAGCACCACACTCGCCGCCACGCTCACCGGGATGACCGCGATCAGCGGCAGGAGCAGCCACTGCCCGGTCATCAACGCCACCACACCCAGCGTCGCGCCCAGCGAGTACGACGCCGATCCACCCATGAACAACTCAGCCGGGTGCGCGTTGTACCAAAGAAAGGCGAACAGCGCGCCAACCAGCGTGAAACAAAACCGCACCACGAACACCTGGCCCTGCAGGTACGCGATCACACCGTACGCGGCAAAGGCCGTGGCTGCGATCAGGCCAGCCAACCCGTCGAGCCCGTCAGTCAGGTTGACCGCATTCGACATCGACACGATCGCGAAGACCGCGATCGGGATGTAGATCCAGTCGGGCAGCTCAATCCGCGGCAGCGTCGGAACGTACACGTAGCGGATCCCGAGCACGTACACCAGACCGATCGCGGCGCCGAGCGCCAGGATGTTCTGGATCAAGAACAGCCATCGCCCGCGCATCCCTTCGCCGCGCCGCGTGCCCTGCAACCCCAGCCAGTCGTCCCAGGCACCCAGCAGCGTGAACGCCACCAGCACCGTCAGCGGCAGGAGCACCGACCGCCCCGCCTCGACACCGTTGAGCAGCGTCACGGCGTTGAGCGTGGCCGTGATGCCCAGCACCGGGATCACGATCATCAGTCCGCCCATGGTCGGCGTGCCCATCTTCTGGATGTGGCCCTGCGGCCCGTCCACGCGGATGAGCTTGCCGATCTTGAAGCGCTTCAGCAACGTGATCAGAGGCGCGCCCCAGATCACGGTCATCAGAAAGGTCAGCCCGCCGACGGCGAGCGCAAACGACACATCGCTGGTCAACATCAGTCGACCGCCTCCACCAGTGATTTCACAAGCCCCGCGAACGCCATGCCCAGCGATGCTTTCAGCAGCACCGTGTCGCCGGGCTGGATCGCGTTCATCGTCGCTGTGTGCGCGGCCGAAAGATCATCGACCTCGACAGCGGCCAGGCCATTCGCGCGGGCCGCCTCAGCGATCCAGTGTGCGCGACGCCCGACCGTGATCAGCACGTCGGCCACCTGCGCCGCCCGCTCGCCCACGATCTGGTGCGCGGCGCGTTCGCCGGCGCCGAGTTCGAGCATGTCGCCAAGCACCGCGACCTTGCGCCCCTGGGCTTCGGCCAGCACGTTCAGGGCCGCCACCGTCGACTCCGGTGACGCGTTGTAAGCGTCGTCGATCAGGGTCGTGCCGCGCGGCCCGGGCTTCACCTTCAATCGGATGCGCGCCTCGCTCCCGGGGTCACGCAGGCCGGCCAGGATCTCGTCCCAGGTCATCTCACACGCCAGGCCGACCGCCGCAGCCCGCAGCCCCGTCAGCGCCGAATGCGCGCCAGGGAGCGGCAACTCGACTTGATACGCCCGGCCCTCGTGCTCGGCCGTGAAGCGGATCCCTTCGAGGCCGCGCGTCTCGATGTCCGTCGCGCGCAGGTCGGCGCCAGCGCTGAGGCCGTAGGTGAACACCCGTGCCGGCGTGTGCTCGCGCATCGCCAGCACCAGCGGCTCGTCGGCGTTCAAGATAGCGACGCCGTCGCCGGGCAGCGCCTCGACCAGCTCACGCTTGCCGCGCGCGATGGCCTCGAGCGAACCCGCCCGCTCCAGATGCACGGCGTAGACGTTGTTGACCACACCGATTTGAGGCCGGGCCCATCCGCACAGCTGCGCGATCTCGCCCGGCACATAGAAGCCCATCTCGAAGACGGCTGCCTCATGTTCCTGGCGCAACCGCAGCAGCGAGAGCGGCAGCCCGATCTCGTTGTTGAAATTGCCTTCGCTTTTTAAGGTGCGATAGCGGACCGCCAACACGCCGGCGATCAGCTCCTTCGTCGTCGTCTTGCCGATGCTGCCGGTCACGCCGATCACGCGCGGGTCGAACTGCGCGCGCCAGCCTGCCGACAGTTCCTGCAGGGCCACGAGCACATCCGGCACCTGCAGGCACACCGGCGGCAGAAGGTCAGCCGAGGCCGCCTCACCCGCCGGGATCGTCCGAAAACCTTCGCCAGGGGCTCGGGCCACAAGCGCAGCACTTGCGCCGCGCTCGAAGGCCTGAACCACGAAGTCGTGGCCGTCCACGCGCTCACCCGGCAACGCCACGAAGAGCGAACCGGGCGTAATCGCGCGCGAATCGATCACAACCCCCTGGATGGGCAATGCGGGAGTCGGTCCTGAGTAGGCCGCTCCCGCCAGTTGCCCGGCGATCCAGTTCAAGGTCAACATCGCGCAAGCGTCACGCGCCGCTCTCAATCGGCGCGCACGCTGGGATCACAAACCTGCGGCGGCCTCTCACGGTTTCGCCGCCATCTGCACCCGCACGTCGTCCGGCGGGATCTGCATCAGAACCACCAACCGCTGTGCCAGCACGCCGAACGTCGGCGCGGCCGTCTCGGAGCCCCAGATGCTGGCCGTCGGCCGGTCGAGCCGGATCAGGACCAGGAACCGCGGATCGTCGATCGGGCCCCAGCCCACGAACGACGCGATCGTCTGCGTCTCGTCGTAGCCGCCGGGCACCGGGATCGAGGCCGTGCCGGTCTTGCCGGCGATGCGGTAGCCGGGCACCAGCGCGTCTTGCGCTTCGCCGGTCTCCAGCGACGTGGCGAGCATCTGGCTGAGCATACGCGCCGTCTCAGCCGAGATGGGCTGGCCGATCGGCTGCACGTTTGTCGTGTGGCTGGCGTCACCGTTGCTCACTTCCCGAAGGATGTGCGGTTGCATCATGATGCCGTCGTTCGCCACGGCGCCGATGGCCGTGAGCAGCTGCAGCGGCGTGACGGCCACGCCCTGCCCGAACGCATTCGTGCCCAGGTCCGAGTCGAACCAGTCTGGGTCGCCCGGCACCTTGAGGTGGCCGGGGCTCTCCGCCGACAGGTCGACGTTGGTCTTGGTGCCGATGCCGAACGCCTTCATGTAGTCGTAGAAGGTGTTCGCGCCCATCGACGTCGACAGATAAGCCATGCACACGTTCAGCGAATGGCGCATGCAGCCCGTCATGTCCACGGCGCCCCAGGCGCCGCCGTCCCAGTTGCGGATCTGCGCGCCGCCGACCTCGATCACGCCCGTGTCGTTGAACGGCGTCGTCGGGCTGACCAGGCCGCTGTCGAGCGCGGCCGCCATCGTGAGCACCTTGAACGTCGAGCCTGGCTCGTACTGGCCGGTGACACCTGAGTTGAGCGGCTCGGGCAGCGTGATCGCCCCGTAGTTGTTCGGATCGAACGTCGGGTTCGAGGCCATCGCCAGGATCTCGCCGGTCTGCGGATCCATCACAAGGATCGAACCGCTCTGCGCGCCGTAGCGCCGCACAGCATCGTTGAGGATGCCCTCGACCAGGAACTGGATGTCGCGATCGATGGTGAGCACAAGATCTGCGCCCTGCGCGGGCACCGGGTTGGGCTCGGTGTCGAACGGCACAAGTTGCTCGATGCCCTGCACCGACTTGCCCGAGAGCAGATCGTTGTAGAAGCCTTCGACGCCGTAGTAGCCGACCTGGTTGTTGAGCTGGTTGTAGCCGACGAACCCGAGCGTGCCCGCGCCGAGCACGCCGCCCGGATAAGCGCGGTGCGCGATCGGCGTGAGGCTGACACCGCTCAGGTTGATGCCCTCGGTGGAGCTGGCCTTCTTGATGAAGTCGCCCACCTCGGCGCTGACCGGCCGCGCGACGAGTACGTAGCGATCCTGGCTCTCGACGGCGGCCTCGATCTCGCTCTGCGGCTTGCCGAGCGCTTCGGACAGCGCGCGCACGACCTGATCGGGCGCGACCACGAAGGTCGGGTTGATGCCGACTTCGTACTGCACGTCGTTGGTCGCCAACAACTCGCCATTGCGATCGAAGATGCGGCCGCGGGCCGGCGCGAACTCACGCGGCTGCTGGCTGACCTCGGCCCCGAGATCACGGAAGTAGCCTGTGTCGGATCCGAATTGGATGCGCACAAGCTGGAAGACGACGAGGGCCGCGATCACGGCCATCCCGCCTGCCACCCAGCGCATGCGCGAGAAGATCGCTTCTTGCATGTCAGTTGCCTTCGCTCGAGCCGAAGACCGTTTCGTAAAGACCGGTCAACGACTGCGTCAGCCAGCCTTCGTCGGCGCGGGCTGTCTGAGCGGCGGCGGCGGCCTCGTCGGCCGTTTCGGGCACGGGCACGGCGGCGGTCACCGGCAGCGGCTCAGGCCCGGGTTCCTGCGGGTAGTTCTCGACGGCGATGTAATGAACCTGCTCGGGCACGGCGGGTACGAAACCCATCCCCAGCGCGCGGGCGGCCATCCGGTCCATGTTGCGCAGGTCGGCCAGTTGAGCGCGCAGCCGATCGTTCTCGCGGACGAGCTCGGTCTTGGCCGCCTCATAGGCCTGCAGGTCGCGGCCGGCGTTGCCGGCGCGGGAGGCCACGGCGAGGTAGAGCCCGCCGACGACAAGCGTCGACAGGATCAAGATCGACAGCCAGGCCAGCGTCTGGGTCTGAATGCGCCACGGCGCCTGCTTGAAGGCGCGCAGCACCTGATTGGATTGAAGGATGTCCATCTGCATGATGTCGATCTCGTCTTTCAACCCTTCGATCAGGCCCGAGACCTGTTCCCGGATCTGACCAAGCGCTGACTTTCGTCTCAGGATTTGCTGCATCCTCGCCTCCGAATATGGGCGACCTTGGGGCCGCCTCTACGGAGACAAGTTTTGCAACTGTTATGCCTCAGGCCGACGGGCGAAACCCATCGAGCCTGCTTTCACGGTTTTTTTCGAGCACGCCCGTCGACCTGCCACTACAACCGCTCGATCAGGCGCAATTTGGCGCTTCGTGACCGCGGATTCGCCTCGATTTCGGCCGCGGTCGGCTCAATCACTTTTTTATTGACAATCCGCAGGGTTGGTGAGGAAAAGTTGGCTTCTTCCCCAACCGCCCCGCTGGCTTGACGGAAGGTCCGCTTGACGATGCGGTCCTCCAGCGAATGGAACGTGATGACGGCCAGCCGACCGCCCGGAGCCAGAGCCTCCACCGCCTGCGGGAGCACTTCGGCCACCTGCCCCAGCTCGTCGTTGACGACAATGCGCAGGGCCTGAAAGGTGCGTGTGGCCGGGTGGATCCGCTCGCGGTACTTGCCTGTCGCTCGCGCCACGACCTCGGCCAGCTGCGCCGTGGTCGTCACGGGCCTCGCGTCGACAATCGCTCGCGCGATCCGGCGGCTGTGGCGTTCCTCGCCGTACTCGTATAGAGCGTCGGCCAGTTCGTCGACCGGCCAGGTGTTGACCACGTCGGCCGCCGTCTGTCCCTCGGTCACGTCGAAGCGCATGTCGAGCGGCCCGTCGAAGCGGAAGGCGAACCCGCGCTCGGGGTCGTCCATCTGCAGCGACGAGAGTCCCAGGTCGAGCACCATGCCCGCCGCGCTGCCCGGCGCCACGTGCTTGCTCAGGGCCGTGTACGGCGCGTGGATCAGGTTCACTCGATCGCCGAAGCCGGCCAGCCGTTCGGCCGCGACCTTCAGGGTCGCCGCGTCCCGATCGAACCCGATCAGGCGTCCGTCTGGCGCCGTGGCCTCGAGGATCCCGGCGGCATGACCGCCCGCTCCTACCGTTCCATCGATATAGAGGCCGCCCGGCCGCAACATCAGGCCGTCGAGCACCTCGTTGTAAAGGACCGGAATGTGCATGGTAGTCAGCTAGTCGGCTGGTCTTTTAGTCGGCCAGTCGACCTACCGGACGTCCATCCAGCCGACCTACCGACTGGCGGACGAGCCGACCAGACGACTAGCCGACCACATTGATAGCCGCGAACCGCTCGGCATTGAGACCGGCGTTGTTGATGATCGCCAGTTGCTCTTCCCAGCCCGTGCGGCTCCAGATTTCGGCGTACTCGCCCAGGCCGATCACGCGGCAGTCGCCGTTCAGGCCTGCGTACTCCCGCAAGTAGGCGGGCAGCAGGATGCGCCCCTGCGCGTCGATGTCCACCTCGTTGGCGCCCGAGAACTGCAGACGCAGCAACGCGCGGTGGTTTGGGTCAGTCGGGCTCAGTGTGCGCAACTGAGCGGTCAGTTGCTCGAACGCTTCACGTGTGTATAAATGAAGGTTCTTGTCGTAGCCGCGAGTCACGATGGCGCCAGACACGAGGGCTTCGCGGAACTTGACGGGAACCGTCAGCCGGCCTTTCGTGTCGAGCGAGTGCGTGTACTCTCCAAGGAACATGCGTTCTAACTTGGCCTTAATGGCCGAAGCGCCGGACAGGGCCGGCGCTTCGTTCGATCGTGCTGTATAGGCTTGTACCGGTGGCTTCGGTCGGTCCCTACTTTGACCCACCTTCCCCCACACGGACCCACATTATAGGGTCAATCACCCACTCAGGCAATAACCGGACGAAAGTTTAAGGATTCACATAACAGGGGCCGACAAGGGAGGATTCGCCGTTGTTGGGGGATTTGGCGCAAAATACCCGACAAAACCAAAGCGGGGTCAGGGCGTTGCCCTGACCCCGCTTTGGTTTTGTCGGACCCACTCAGTTCAGGGATTGACGGTGACCTGAGCCGTCATGCCCCACCGGGCGCGCGGATCGACCGATGTCAGCTCCACAGTGACTTCGTAAGTCACGTCGCCGCGATTGTCGGTGAACGTCTGGCTGATCTCACGAATGGTGCCCTGCAGGGGCGCATCCGGCAGCGCATCGAGCACCACCTCGGCCGCCTGCCCCGGCTCGAGCCGGACGACGTCGATCTCGGTCAGGTTGTTGGTCTTGACCACCCACTTGTCGAACGCAGCGACCGTGATCGCGCGGACGCCGGGCGACGCCATCTCGCCGACCTTGATCGACACTTCGACGACGGTGCCGTCGATGGACGCCACGATCTCACTGTTGGTCAGCGCGGCTTCCGCGGCCGCGAGTTGGGTGTTCGCGGTCTCCACACGAGCCTGGGCCAGGGCCAGTTGATCAGGATCGGGGCCGTCGGCCAGCTTCGAAAGACGCAGCTCGGCATCCGCGATCCGGGCCGTGATCAGGTCGACCTCGGCCTGGGCCACCTGCACGTCAAGATCCTTCGGATTCCTGGCGCCATTGAGGTTGGCCTGCGCATCCGCGACGTTCTCCTCCAGATCCTTAAGGGTCTGGGCGTTGCCGCGCTGGGCCTGGTCGTAGCGCAACTCCCACAGACGTACGGCCTCAACAGCGTCGTCGTAGCCCTTCTTGGCGTCGGCGGGCTTGATGAAGGTGCCGATCGCCGTGGAAAAGACCTGCTCAGCCCCCGGATATTTCTGCAGTTCAGAGTTGACGTCGTTGAGGACGTTTGTCCAGGTCTGCAGGTTGTCGCGGGCGGCCTGGAGCGAATTGCCGACGTCGCCGATGTCGGTGATCTCGGCGTTCTCGAGGGCCGTCTGGTAGGCGTCCTGGGCCTTCTGAAGCTCATCCTGGTAGAAGGCGATGTCGGGCGAGCTGATGCTGCGCAACCGGCGCTCAGCCTTGTCGAGGTCCTTCTGGGCTGTCGCCAGCTCGTCCTGGATCTGAGCGCGGGTCAGGTCGACGCTCTCGTTGAGCGTCTTGACGGCATTCTGGGCGTCGAGGACGGCCTGCTTCGCCTGGGCAACCTGAGCGGCTAACGACTCGCCGTTGCTCAGTGTCGCCAGCACATCGCCGGCCTTAACGGTGTCGCCTTCAGAGACGAGCACCTCGGCCACCTGCCCGCCGGCCTCAAACGCGAGCAACGCCGTCTGATCAGGCTCGAGTCGGCCTTCGGCGACAACGCCGCCAACATCGCTGATCGGCGGCAGCGCCGCACCCTCGGTTGAGGACGGCGCCGGCGTCGGCGTCCCGGTACAGGCGGTCATGACGATGGCCACGCTAAGCGCCATCGCCGCAAATCTCATGCTTTTCATGCTATCTCTCCCCTATCTCCAAGTCCGCGCATCATAGGGCACCGCGCACAACGGCCCCCGAGTTGTTCAATGTTAAGTGGTCACTCATACGCAAGGCTTTCACGCACACTTAAGGCAGCGGCGCGGCGCGCCGGCAGCCAGCTTGCCAGAAGCGAAAGTGACACCACAATCAAGAGCCAGATCCAGACGCTGTGTTCAGCAAAGTAGTACGCACCGTTGAAGTCGATGGTTTCATTTAGATTGTCGACGAACCATTGACCGGCCACCACAGCCAGCGGGATCGAGGCCAGCCAGCTGGCCACGCCAAGCAGCAGACCCTCGCCCATGAACACCACGCCCACGTCGAGCGACGACGCCCCGACGGCGCGCATGACTCCGATCTCGCGGCGCCGCTCGAGCACGTTAATGGAAAGGGTGCCCGAAAGCCCGATGGCGCCCACCAATCCGATCAGCCCGGTCATGATCAGGAGCAACGTTGTCAGAATGCCGAACTGGGCACCGGCCTCCTCGCGGGTCAGGAGCTGGGTGCGCGTGAACGATACGGATATGCCTTGATCTTCAAGAGCCTGCCGCAGCTGGCGCTCAGCCGCGAGTTGGGCGTCGAGGGTATTGGAGTACAGCCGGATCTCGGCCACGCTCCCCCGCCCGACGAAACCCAGGTCGCGGGCCAACACATCCCGGTAGAGATACGCGGTGCGGCCCTGCCCGGCCAGGTCGTAGATCAGGCCGACCACCGTCCAGACGCGATTGGCCCCATCACCGAAATCCAGCTCGATCTGTTGACCGACGCTGACGCCCATGTCCTTGGCGATGTCCTGGTTGAGCAGCAAGGCCCGGTCATCCTCGGGCAACAGACCGCGACCGGCGGTCAGCTCGGGCGTGAACAACTCAGTGTCACGGGGGATGCCGCGCACCTGGAGCTCACGATCCGCGAGGCTGTCGGTTTCGCCGGCCACGCGCGTCTGGGCGCCGACGAACTGCCAGAGCTCGACCCGTTCGACGTTCGGCTGCGACTCGAGCAGTGGCGTGACTCGATCGATGCGCTGCCAGTTGCTGAAGCCGAGGAGGACGTCGTAGCCGAAGCCGCGGAAGATCGTGGCCAGGGTTGTGTCGAAGGAGTGCTGGGCGCTGATCACCATCATGAAGATGACGCCCGCGCCGATCAGCGTGACCTCGGTCAACGCCGCGCGGCTCATGCGGCGGAAGGTGTTGCGCAGCGCCATGCTCCACGTGCGCGGCAGCCCCTGGATGCGCGCCAGGATCCGATCGATCCAGCGCGTGCCGTAGTTGCTCGTTCCCACGCCGTATTGGCTCACGGCCTCGCGCACCGAGATGGCCGCGCCCTGGACGATCGGCCAAAACGCCGCTAACACCGGCACGATCAGGCCGGTCACGAACTGGATCACGAGCGTCGAGGGCAGGATCTCGAAGTCGGAGACAGGCACATTGATGAGCGCCATCATCCAGCGGGCCAGCGCCCAGCCGCCAAAAGCCCCGATCGGCATGGCGACCAACAGGCTGAGGAGGCCATAGACGATCACGCCGGCCAGGTACAGGCCCGTGATCTGACCACGCAGGCCGCCGATGGTCTTCATGATCCCGATCTGGGGCACCTGCTGGGCGAGGATGGCGTTGATGGTGTTGACCACCAGGATCGTGCTCATGCCGAGCGAGAGCAGCGCCATGACCGTGAGGATCATGGTGACGCCATCCATCACATCCTGCAGGAAGTGCCGGTCAGGGGCCGTGATCTCGGCGTCGTTGACCGAGATGCCGATCTTCTCGAGTCGATCAGTGAGCTGGCGTTGGACGGCCTCGGCGCGCTCCTGGCTGAAGTCGGCGACGTCGACCTGGATGCTGTTGAAGCGGTCCGACAACCCCAGCGCCGTCATCTCGGCGCGTGTGAGATAGAAGGTCGGCTGGCTGGTGAATGGCGGCCCGATCTCGCGCGGATCGCGGACTACGCCGATGACGATCATGGGTTTGGCGCGGTCATTGACCTCGAAGTAGAGCGTGCCGCCGACGGCAGGCACATCGTACGGCGCGACGTGGTTGTGCTCGACCGCCAGCCGCCCACCTGACGGCCACGTGCCCTCACGCAGGGTGATCAGGTCGTAGACCTGGTTGTCGTAGCTCTCGATGGCCACCAGATTGGCATCGGCCCATTCGGCGTCTGGCGTGGGCCTCCAGCGAATGCCCGAGTAGTCGACGCCGCGAGCGCCCGTCACGCCCGGCTGGCGCCGGATCATGTCCAGGGTGGAGTCGTCGACAGCTGGCCCGACAGAGAGGCGCAACGTGGTCGGATGGCTCTCGGTCTGCGAGACGATCATCTGGCGCGCCATCAAGGTACGGCCTGAAACGATCAGGCCGAGGGCGAGGACGCCGATGGCGATGCTGGCGACCACCAGGATCGTGCGGCCCAGGTTGTTGCGCATGTCGCGCCAGATCTTGCGGAACGCGAGGCCCATGGTGGTGCTCTATTCAGCCGGGGTCTGGCTGCGGTGTTCGGTCTCGGCCAGGCCGTTGGCGTGCGGGGTCGGGCCGTGCCCATTCAGCGGGCGGGTGCCGCCGCGTGGAAGCTCGCTGACATGATGGCCCTGCCCTTCGAGCAACACGCCATCCTGCACCTGAATCACGCGCGGGATGCGCGCGGCCAGCTCGTTGTCGTGCGTGACCATGATGAAGGTCTTGCCCTGTTTGACGAGGTCGTCGAAGAGCTGAAAGACACGATCGGCGGTGCGCGAATCGAGATTGCCGGTGGGCTCGTCGCCGACGAGCAGCGGCGGGTCGTTGGCCAGTGCGCGGGCGATGGCGGCGCGCTGCTGCTGGCCGCCGGAGAGCGTGTTGGGCAGCTTGTGAGCCTGGTCCGTCAGGCCGACCTGCTCGAGCAGCATGTAAGCGCGCTCGCTGCGTTCGCGCGGCTTCCAGACCCGGCAGAACTCCATCGGCAGCATGGTGTTTTCGAGCACCGTGAGGGTCGGCAGGAGTTGGAAGAACTGGAAGATGACGCCGATCTTCAGCCCGCGGAACCGCGCGAGCGTGTTCTCGGACATCTGGTCGATGCGGGTGCCCGCGATCGTGATCGCGCCCGAGGTCGGTCGATCGATGCCCGTGATCATGTTGATCAGGGTCGATTTGCCCGAGCCGCTCGGCCCGCGCACGCCGACGAACTCGCCGGCGGTGACGCGCAGCGAAACGCCCTTGAGCACGGTGACTTCACCGGCAGGGCCCGTGTAATTCTTGCGGACGGTGTCCACGTGGACGAGATCGGGCTGGCTCATGTGCTTGCTGTACGTCGATGGCCGCTCAAGGTTGCTGATCGACCATCTTTCATCTTACTCACTTATCCCTCAAGGTTGCTTAACGGCAAATGTGCGCCCGATAGGGGTCTGGGCGCTCGATGCAATAGAAACGATGCAATTTCGGGGCCGGGCACCCGATCGATGTCAGCATCGCCCTATCGATGCGGCGCCCAGGCGCCCTCGCCGTTCAAGAGCGGGGGTTGCGACCGCGTCAACGGCGTGATGCCGCGCGTGGCAAGGGTCAGACGATACAGGTCGTAAGTGCCGCCGCGGTTCGAATCGAAAAGCAATTGTGTCCCGTCGGGCGAATAGGCCGGCGACCCGTTCTGGGCGTTCGACTCGGTCAGTTGGATCAATGCGCCAGTATTCAGATCGAGCTCGAAGATCTCATAGGCGCCGGTGCGGTTGGAGGCAAACGCCAGGCGCAGCCCATCCGGTCTAAAAGCCGGGAAGCGATCCTGACTCTCGCCATCGGTCAGAGCTGTCTCTGCGCCTGTCGCCAGATCGAGCCGATACAACCGGGTGAACCCCTGACGCAATGAAGCATAGACAAGGCTCTGTCCATCGGGCGCATACACCGGTTGCACATCCGTGGCGGCAGGCGATCGGGTCAGGCGGACGACCTCGGTGCCATCGACGCGCATCTGATAGATCTCGAAGTTGCCATCGCGGTCCGACGAGAACGCCAGGAACTGACCGTCGGGGCTCCAGGCTGGCGAATCCTCGCTGCGCGGCGTCTGCGACACATTGACCGGATCGCTGCCATCGGCGTTCATCACATACAGGTCGAGATCCCCGGCTCGATCCGAGGCGAACGCGATCCGTGATCCATCCGGCGACCAGGCCGGGTTGAGGTTATGGCCGCCGGTCGTCATCGTGATCGCCTGGCCGCTCGCCAGATCGAGCACCATCAAATCGCGCGGCCCATCGACCGGCCCCGAGCCAAAGAGGATTCGCCCTGACCCACCCAACGGTGTTGGCTCTGCCGGGGCGGGCGTCAACGTGTCTGTCGCGGGGACGAGTGTCGGCGGCGCGACGGCAGTGTCGGTCGGCGGCACGGTGGTTTCAGTCGGTGACGGTTCGGTGGGTGTCACCGTGAACACGGCCGTCGGTGACAACGCGACTAAGGGCAACATGCCCACGCGCGGGGCACCCGGTTGCGCAGGTGCGATGCCGGCCGTGCAGGCTATCGAGGCGAGGAGCAGCGCGAGGGCGAGGAGCGTAGGGCGAGGAGCGAGTTGCGAAGAGCGCATGGGTGATAGATCAAACAAAGAGAAGATCGGCTGCCAATTCATGCAGGACCATGGCTTTCTTCGCTCCTCGCTCTTCACCCCTCGCTCCTCGCCCTTCGCTTCTCGGCTCAAACGGGCAGCCAGAACGAGAACACCGTCCCCTGGCCGGGGGTCGACGCGACCGAGATGTCGCCGCCGTGGGCGCGGATGATCTGCTGGACGATCGTCAGGCCGAGGCCCGAGCCCTCGACCGGACGGCCGTGCGCGCGTCGCGCCCGGAAGAGCTTGTCGAAGATATAAGGTAGATCGTCGGCCGGGATGCCTTCACCGGTGTCGGAAATCGTGCAGATCACGCGGCCCGCGTCGGCTCGCGCTTCAACGGCGACAGAGCCGCCAGACGGCGTGTACTTCAGTGCATTGTCGAGCAGGTTGAGCACGGCCTGTTTGAGTCGAGCGCGATCGGCCTGGAGCCGCGGAAGACCAGGCGTGAGGTTCAGGCTGAGCGCGAGCCCGCGCGCCTCGGCCAGATCGCCGACCTGCAGGACGGCATCCTCCAACAAGGCGCCCAGGCTGAGCGGACCGCGCTCGAGTTGAAACGACGGAGTTTCGAGCCGCGCCAGAGTCAGCAGGTTGTCCACCAGCTGAGTCAGGCGCTTGCCTTCATCGCTGATGATTCGAACCGACGCCTGCCAGCCGGCCCGGTCATCGGGATCCTGCCCAAGCTTGGCGGCATGGCCCTGAATGACGGTCAGCGGCGTCTTCAACTCGTGGCTGACGTTCTGGATGAAGTTGCGATAGAAGGCCTGCTGCCGGCCCGCCGCCGAGAGATCCTCGAGCAGCACCAGCGTGGTCGAGCGATCGAGGCGCAGCGCGCGCACCTGATAGGCCTGGCCTTCGACAGCCGGGATCGTGCGCACGACGTTGCGACCTGTGCGCGTCGAATCGGCCACGATCGCGGCCAGCTCGGCGCTCTCGCGCCAGACGTCCGCATGCAGGTTGGCTGCTTCGACGCGCGCGCCCTGGTAGATCAGCGCCGGGTACGGCAATCCCTCCAGCAACGCCCGGCGTTCACGAGCCACCCGCTCACGCGCCCACACCCAAAGCGCCGCGGCGCCCAACGCCACGAGCGTCAGGGCCAGCACGCCGAATTCGAGAAGGCCGAAGTAGATAATCGTGTCGTTCATGGCAGACGATCGAAACTGACGAATGACGACCGACGAACGACGAAGGTTGAATGGCCGTCCAACCTTCGTCGTTCGTCCTTCGTCATTCGTCCATCACCATCAATCCCCTTCAAACTTATAGCCCACCCCGCGCACGTTCACGATGTATTGCGGGTTGCGCGGGTCGGGCTCGAGTTTCTGGCGAAGCACCCAGATATGCTTCTCGAGCGTCTTGGTTTCGATGTCGCTGTCGCCGGGGATGTCGAAGACCGCTTCGAGCAGCGCCATCCGCCCGATCGGGCGCCCGGCGTTGTTGACGAGATAGGCGAGCAGATCGAACTCGCGTGGCGTCAGGTCGACCGAGGCCCAGGCCTCATCGCGTCGGATCGAGACCGAGCGCCTGGCCGTATCGATCCGCAAGTAACCGCCGACCTCCTGTTGTGGTCGTGGCAAGCGGGCTTTGACCCGCGCGATCAGTTCGCGGATGTCGAAGGGCTTCGACACGTAGTCGCTCGCGCCGAGGCTGAAGCCCAACTCGAGATCGCTGACGCTGTCGCGGACGGTCAGGAAGATGATCGGCACGGCATCACCGGTCTCGCGGATCTTGCGACAGACGGCCAGGCCGTTTGGTTCGGGCATCTCGATGTCGAGCACGATCAGGGCCGGGTGCTCGCTCTCCCAGAGATAAAGCGCCTCGGCGCCGTCGGCCGCCACGAGCACGACATAGCCTTCACGCGCGAGCGCGGGCTGCACGAACGCCGTGATGTTCGGGTTGTCGTCGGCGATCAGGATCTTGTGAGCCACGTCTGGCTTCCCCCTTGTGCGGATTATAGGGCCGCGGCGGATTAGCGCTTCGGGTCAGTGAAACGACAGGAGCAGCGTCTCGAACGTCTGCCCGAGATGGCTGGTCAGCTGCGGATAGGCTGCGTCGCTCGAGTAAGGATAGACGCTCGGCAGCGTGAAGGGATCCGCGTCCGCGAACATCACGCCACGATCGCGGCGGGTATTGCCCGCCACTGCGAAGTCGTAGCCAAGGTCTCGCAGAATATCGATGGCAGGCGCCGCAACGGAGTCGAACGGGTAGCACAGGCCGTGGACCGTGTGGCCGGTCCTGGCTTCGATCATGGCGCGCGACTCTCCGGCATCCTTGCGGATCTCCTCGGGCGTCAGCTCGGTGTAGTCGATGTGCCAGAGCGTGTGGCTCTCGGGCGAGATCACGCCTTCATCGGCCCATTGCTTCAGCGTCGACCAGCAGGCGTGCAGGCCGTCGCAGTCGTCGCCTGTGCGACTCGCCAGGATGAAGAAGAGGCCATGCTGGCCGTTGGCGCGCAGCGCTGGCACGACGACGTTGATGTAGTCGTCGAAGTGGCTTTGAGCCACGTCGAAGCGCAGGACGACCGAGCGCGCCGGGACCGTGGCTTCGCCACGGACGTAGGCCGCGAACTCGGCGCCGGTCAGGGTGTGATAGCCGTTGGCCGACAGCCAGTTGAGTTGATCCAGGAACCACTCGGTGCGCATGATGGTCAGGTCGCCCGAGGCGTACGTGCTGTAGTGGTACTCGATCACCGGGACGCGCTCTGCCACGTCGGTCGGGGTGACAGCCATGGCCGTCGGCGCTGTCGGGGTCGTCGTTGGCACAACCGTCGCGTCGGCTGAGACAGGTTGTAGCGCGTGTGTGACGGCCGCGGGTGGCGTGCTCGGTTGAGCCGTCACGTGTGGAACTGCGGACGGCACGACGCGTGTCGCTGCGGGTGCGACGGCTTGAGGAACACAGGCGATCAACATCGCAGCCGAGAACAAAGGCATCAGCGAGCGGGTGAGTGCAGGCATGGAACACCCTAAAGGCAATCGGCCCAGAACGCCGTCGATGTCAGGCCGGGATCGTCAACGACGGTGCCGTCGCTCAAGCGAAAGACCCATAAGCCACCCGAGATCGGCGTCAGCGCGCCGAGGCCCAGGGCGGGTTTGAACAGCCAGCCTCCGCTCGCCGATGGCGGGATCGTCGTCGACCACTGGATTCGATCGTGGGCGGCGTCGATGGCGTGCAGATCGCCCTGCCCGTCCAGGGCGAGCAGCAGCGCGCCGTCCGGCGTCCACGTGATAGCCGTGACGCCGGGCATTGACCAGAACGACGTGC
The DNA here is from genome assembly GCA_964480865.1 of uncultured Anaerolineales bacterium. Classification (GTDB taxonomy): domain Bacteria; phylum Chloroflexota; class Anaerolineae; order Anaerolineales; family UBA6663; genus UBA6663. Next base: position 34,059 of record CAYZRP010000021.1, read on the forward strand.
GCGCCAGGGTCTCGCGATCGGCGAGCAGCACGCCGTCGGCCAGCGCGAACGCGAGCCGTGGCGCCATCGGATCAAGGGCTGCGTTGGTGAGCGGCCCGGGATCGGTCGGCAGAAGCGTCGGACACAGAGTCAACGCATGCGGCCCGAAAGCCCCAGCGGCAAGCACAACGAGAAACAAGAGCGTGCTGAACCAACGCAGAGCCACCGGACACCTCTCCCCAACGAACTGAGTTCAAGATGAGGGAAGAGAGTTACGGTGTTGTCTCGCTCAGGTCACCGCATGGTTACCGTTGTGCGCCCTTAAAGGCGTCGGGGCCCGAAGGCCCCGACACGATGTTCCAAGTCAGCCCGTAAGCCGCGGTGGGGTTTAGGCGATCATCTCTCTCGGCCGGCCATTGCTGGACGGCTCTAGCAGCCTACCCGGGGTTCAAACGCTGCGAGCCGCAGCTCACCCCTGCTTGGCCTTGCTCCCGACGGGGGATACCTGGCCGCCCGCGTTGCCGCGAACGCCGGTGAGCTCTTACCTCACCGTTTCACCCTTGCCGGGTTGCCCCGGCGCTACGCTTCTCTGTGGCCCTGTACCTGCAGGTCACCCCGCACCGGGCGTTACCCGGCGTCGTGCTCTATGGAGCGCGGACTTTCCTCGAGCGCGGCTGCCGACTTGCGCCGACGTCGCACCCGCGATCACCCGGCCGACTTGGATCCGTATTATAAGGCGTATGTGCGCCGCTGCGATCTCGGCACGACGGAAAAATCTCGTGGTCAAAGACCCGCTGTTGCCACGAATTTCGCGAATTGAAACGAATGAGCACGAAAGTTCCCATTCGTGCCAATTCGTTTCAATTCGTGAAATTCGTGGCAAGAATCCTGACGAATCATTCCCACCAGCACGCCGGCTCCGCAACCTTTTGCACCTCTCCGCGTGAGGATCAGGCCAATGCTGTCACGGCGTCGTCGACGGTGTCGAAGATCGGCAGGATGGTATCGAGGAGCGTCAGGCGCAGGGCCGTGCGGGCCTGCGAGCGAGTGGCGGCCAGGTTGAGGCCGCCGCCGACCTGACGCAGCGCTTTGAGGCCGGCGACAAGGACCGACAGCCCCGATGAATCGAGGAAGCTGACCGCGCTCATATCCAGCGTGACACGCTGAACGCCGCGGTGCGTCAACTGGATTAGGTGTTCACGCAGCGATTGACAGGTCTCGGCATCGAGCCGACCCGTCACGCGCACCACAACCTGTTGCACCGTCCTTGGCTCGGTCTCGATCTCCATGGCACCACTTTCTTCGTTGTCGCGCGTTGTCAGCCTTCAACGGGCCATGCCTGTGGGCAGGCGCCGCTCGAGTTTCCAGACATTGCGGCCGGAGGCCAGCCGCTCGTAGTGCAGCACGTCCATCACTGTTCGGATGACGGTCAGGCCATACCCGCCCTCGCGGGCCTGACCAAGTGAGTCTCGTAGAACCTCAGCTTTGTTGAGCTTCAGCCGATCGAAGACGGCCTCGCCGCGATCGACGGTCTCGACCACCAGGTGCTCGTCAGTGGCGGTCAGCAGGCCGAAGATCATGCCCTGCCCGTCTTCACCATACGCATGCCGGATGATGTTGGTCAGGTGCTCGACGAGGGCCAGCGTCGTTTCGTGAAGCCAGATCTCGCAATCGGGACGTTCCACCCAGGAGCCAAGCAGATCGAGCAACTGCATCTGGACCCGTTCGACTTCGCCATAACGTGTCGGGATGACGAACGCCCGGTGCGAGCGCCGATCGGATGAGCGTGGCTGGCGGCGAACGACGAGCACGGCCATATCGTCGCGCATGGCTTGCTCGCGCCGATGAACGTCGACGGCCTGCAACAACGTCTGCAGGATGAGGTCGGCCGGCGCATGGTGCACGGCCAGCAAGGCGTCTTCGATGCCCTGCCAACCGAAAAACCGGCCGTCGGGGTCCTCCGCCTCAGTGATGCCGTCGCTGTAGAGGATCAGGACGTCGCCGGGCATGAAGTCGAGCGCCTGTTCGGTGAGCGCCGCTTCCGGGGCGAGGCCAAGCGGCAGATTGGTGCTGCCGATCTCGGCCGAGACGCGCGCCCGGCTCTGCCAGTACAGGGCCGGCGTATGTCCGGCGCTGGCCAGCGACAGCCGCCCGGTCACCGGGTCGAGGACGACGAGCGTTGCCGTGGCGAAGGTCGACAGGCGCTCGAGGTCGCTGCGCAACGCCTGATTGGCGCGCGCCAGGGCCGACCCCGCCGACGGCATGGCGAGCACCTGGCCGCGAAGTTCGGCGCGCACGAGCGAGTTGAGCAGCGCCGCGGGCATGCCCTTGCCGGCGACGTCGCCCATCATGATGCCGTAGCGCCCATCGGCGCAGGCAACCACGTCGTAGAAATCCCCGCCGACCTGAGCGGCCGGGAGGACGAGGCCCGCGATCTCACAGCCGGCGGGCTGCGGCAGCTGGCTGGGCAGCAGGCTGGCCTGGATCTGAGCCGCGATCTCGAGCTCCTGGCGCAGCCGCGAGCTCGCCGACAGACGCCGCTGCAGGGCGATGGCGTCGATCAGGGCGCCAACCTGCCCCGCCAGGTTCTCGATGAGCTGCCGTTCGCGAGCGAGGAAGACACCGGGCTCAGGGCCTGCCAGGCCGAAGGCGACCTCGCCACCGGTGTCGAGCGGCACGCGCACCGCGAGCACGGGTGGCACGTGATCGTTGCGCAGCACGACACCGTCGCTCAGGGCGAGCAACTCGAGCCAGTTGAGCAGCGTCTCCTCGGCCAGCGGCCGTGCCGTGTGGCGGATGTAGTCGGAGCCGGTGCGCACAACGACGAACGCGTTCTCACAGCGGAAGGTCGTCTGCATCAACGCGCCAAGGCGCTCGGCGACGACGGAAACCGAGCTGTTCAGCGTGCCGATCTTCAGCGCTTCATATAAGAAGGCGATCTGGTTCCAGGCGTTCAGCACCTCGTCGGCCAGGCTGCTGGCCACGCGACGTTCGCCAAACGCTGCCCCGATCATCTCGAGCACCGCGCGCTCGCGTACGGATACATCCTGGATCGAGATCACACCCGGGATCGCCAGCCACCCGAGCAGATCGTCGTCGTACCGAACCGGAAGCGCGCCAGGGTCGTGCGCGGCGCCACTCTCGACGGGCGTCCACGTGGCGGCCCGGCCGGTCACCTGCGTGAACCAGCGCGCCGGGTCGGCATCGATGCCAAGGCGGGCAGCATGCAGGCCGTCAGCCATGTTCCTGTGGTCGTCCAGCATCGCCCAGGGCCGCGCGCACGGCGGCGACGAATTGAGCCTGGGCGAAAGGCTTGTACAGGCAGGTTGTCGCCCCGAGGGCGAGCGCGAGATCGATCTGGTTCTGCTGACCCGCGCCCGTGATCAAGATCACGGGGATGTCCGCCAGATCAGGCTCGGCCTTGAGCGCATGCAGAAGCTGCAGACCGTTGAGCTGCGGCATCATCAGGTCGGTGATGATCAGGTCGGGCCGGTCGGCACGCGCGCGGTCGAAGATGTCCATGGCCGTGCCATACAGGCTCAGGCGATGGCCTTCGTGACGCAGGATCAACTCGATCAGGCGCCGGATCGAGGGATCGTCGTCGATGACGACTATGTGTCGCGATGTGCTCATGAAGCCACGCGCCTCCGACCGAAGTGTAGATAGAACGACAGAGCCGTGTAGTAGACCGGATAAAAGAACGAGATCCAGAACAGCCAGGGGTTCGGCGACTCAAAGTTCGCGAGCAGGAAGATCAGGATCAGGCCCCAGATGGCACCCAAAGCCAGTGTGGTTGGCCGCCAGAAGTGAGTCTTTGTCGCGTACACGTACTTGATCGGCACAAAGACCAGGACGGCCAATACGAGCAAAATCAGGGCGTTGATGTCGACCGGGAGTCTCAGCCAATACAGATAGAGGACGACGATGTTCCAGTAGTTCGGGAAACCAGTGAAGAAGCCATCTTCGGTTTTGGCCCAATCCTGACAGAACCCGAATGCCGCCGCCAGCAGCACGATACCCAATGACACCATCCCCATGCCCGACACGATCCCATATTCATAGGCGAAGAACATCGGGATGAAGACGTAGGTCAGGTAGTCTGTGATGTCGTCGAGTTTCCGGCCGTCGAAGCGCGGGGTCCAGCGCGACACTTCCCACCTGCGCGCGAGGACGCCGTCGGTCGAGTCGATGAAGATCGCGATGCTCAACCAGATGAAGACGTTGCCCGGATTCTGATCAATGATGGCAATGAGAGCGCAAAATGCCGCGATGTTGCCAAGGGCCGTGTAGAGATGCACCAGCCAGGCACGCGCGACCTTGAAGCGGCTCTCCGAGGCAGCGTCGACCGGGTGTGAGGGGTGCGATGTGGTCATAAATGAGGTTGGGCGGCGTCAGTATCCCAATGAACGCGACTCACGTCAAATCGGCGCACCGCCATCCGGATTCTGCCGCGGATTTCGCGGATTGCGCGGATCGTTTTGACGAGTTGCTGGCTCGGGTGGGCCGTCATCTTCCACAGCTACGAAAGGTTTGGGATGCAACTGACCTCATACATCCCACGTCGAAGCCGGGGCATGAAGGCTTCCTTTATACCGGTCCAAAGACATGAGGCGGCTCGCTCTGCATGCTATACTCCCGCCACCCCGCTCAACGAGGAGCCCATGACGACCCTTCATCTGCCCACTGGCGTCGCCTTTCTAGGCCCAGACATCAGCGAAAACGACCTTGTCCTCACCCCGGAGGCCCTGGACTTCCTTGTCCACCTCCACCGAACCTTCAACTCTCGTCGGCTCGAACTGCTCGCCCGGCGCGTCACGCGCCAGTCGGCGCTCGATGCCGGCGTTCTGCCAGGCTTCCTTGACGAAACCCAGGCGGTGCGTGACGACGACTGGCACGTCGGATCCATCCCGGCCGACCTGCAACGCCGGCACATCGAGATCACTGGCCCGACCGACGCCAAGATGGTGATCAACGCCCTCAACTCGGGCGCCGACGTCTTCATGGCCGACTTCGAGGACGCGAACTCGCCGACCTGGGCCAACATGCTCCAGGGCCAACTCAACCTGACAGCCGCCATCGAGCGCAAGCTCAGCTTCGTCAACGAAGCGGGTAAAGCGTATCGCCTGAACGACAAAGTGGCGTTGCTCATGGTCCGCCCGCGCGGCTGGCATCTCAACGAGAAGCATCTGACGATCGACGGCGCGCCGATGTCGGGCTCGTTGTTCGACTTCGGCCTGTATGTCTTCCGCAACGCGCGCCGATTGCTCGAGCGCGGCAGCGGTCCTTACTTCTATCTCCCCAAACTCGAGAGCCATCTCGAAGCGCGGCTGTGGAACGAGGTCTTCCTCGAGGCGCAAACCTGGCTCGGCCTGCCCGTCGGCACGATCAAGGTGACGGTGCTGATCGAGACCATCCTGGCCGCTTACGAGATGGACGAGATCCTGTTCGAATTGCGTGACCACATCGTCGGCCTCAACGCCGGCCGCTGGGACTACATGTTCAGCGTGGTCAAGAAGTTCTGCAACCACCCGGACTTCGTCTTCCCGGATCGCGCGCAGGTGACGATGACGGCGCCGTTCATGCGCGCCTACACCGAGCTGCTCGTGCGCACCTGCCATCGCCGCGGCGCGCACGCCATGGGCGGCATGGCCGCCTTCATCCCGAGCCGCAAAGATGCGGCCATCAACGAGGTCGCCATCGCGCGTGTCCGCGAGGACAAACTGCGCGAGGTCGGCGACGGTTTCGACGGCACCTGGGTCGCCCACCCCGACCTCGTGCCGGTGGCGAAAGCGATCTTCGATGAGAAGTTGGGCGATAAGCCGCATCAGAAGGAGCGAATGCGCGAGGACGTCCACGTCACGGCCGAGCAGCTACGCGACTTCCGTATCCCGGGTGGCAAGATCACCGAGGCGGGATTGCGTCTGAACATCAACGTCGGCATCCTGTACATCGAATCCTGGCTGCGGGGCCAGGGCGCCGCGGCCATCTACAACCTGATGGAGGACGCCGCCACCGCCGAGATCTCACGCGCGCAGGTCTGGCAGTGGATGCACAGCCCGAACGGCGTGCTCGACGACGGACGCAAGATCACGCTCGAGCTGTATCGGCAACTTCTGCCGCAGGAGCTCGAGAAGATCAAGGCCCTTGTCGGGCCAGACGCCACTGCCAATGGTCGTTTCGACGAGGCCTATCAGTTGTTCGACGCGCTTGTCACGCAGGACACGTTCACCGAGTTCCTGACGTTGGGCGCGTACCAGAGATTGCAGTAAACGCCCCAACGCAAAGGGTTTGGCCGCGGGGTTGGGGGGTTACGCCCCGGGGGGTCAACAACCAAAACAACCCGGTCAACCCCGGAAACACCGGCGAGGAGTTTGCCACCGGTG
>CAYZRP010000021.1:40430-43586 GCA_964480865.1 uncultured Anaerolineales bacterium
GGATTCGGCGGTTGACGCGGAGGTATGGGAGTATTCCCACCAGGGGCGCCACCCGCGAAATCCGCGGCTAGCTTTTTCCGACCGGTGAGCCCACCACCTCGCGAGCGCGGCGCACGGCAGTGATGGCGGTGAGGAAGTCGTCGAGGGTCACGCGGCAGGCCGGGCCGTCGCGCTCGATAGCCTGCGACGCGGCCGCGACCACGACGTTGAGGATGTCTCCGCCGGCGAGGCCCTCGGTCTCGGCGATCAGGCGCTCCCAATCGGCAGGCTCGAGCGCGACGGGCATGCGCGCCGGGATGTGCGAGCGCCACAGTCGGGCACGGGCCTCGGCATCGGGCAGCGGCATCTCGACATGCCCGAGGATGCGGCGCACGAAGGCCGTGTCGTAGTTCGAGGCCAGATTCGTCGCGAAGATCGTCACCCCCGAGAAGCGATCGAGCTCCAACAGCATCACCGACCGGCTGACGTTGACGGCGTGATCCGTGCTCTGTGTGATATTCGACAACCGTCGCCCCAGGATCGAGTCGGCCTCATCGAAGAACAGGACGGCGTTGACCTCGCGCGCCTTCTGGAACGCGGCCTTGATGTTCTTGGCCGTCTCGCCCACGAACTTCGATTCGATCTCGGCGTAGTTGGCGCGGATGATCCCGAGGCCCAGTTCGTTCGCGAGGGCCTCGGCCGCGAAGGTCTTGCCGGTGCCCGGCGGGCCATACAGGTTGATCGCCGTCCGGCCGCCGTAGGGGTCGACTTCGCTCAACCCAAACGTGTCGTACAACACGTGGTGATGGCGGACCTTGGTCAGCAGACCGTTGAGTTGCCGGCGGGTTGCATCCGAGACGATCAGATCGGCCAGGCGACGGCGCGGCGCCTCCACCACGAACAGCTCGAGCCGCCGCGCCTGATCAGCCTCACGCTCCGCTGCGCGCAGGCCGCCGGGCGGGGCGACGCGGCCTTCGAGCACCGGCCTGGCGACAGATTCTCCGTTGTTGCCGTCCATGTCTCCTCTATTCCTTTAGGATGCCCAGCTCGCGTTCGAGCCACTCGGTCTCGAGCACGTCCACGTAGTGCAGGATGGCCTGCTTCAAGAACGGCGGCAGATCCGGATGGATGTCCGTGAACGTGGCATTGAAGTCAGGGTGATCGTTGTACATTGTGCCAAGGCCTTGCAGCACCTCGAGCGTCGGCTCGTAGAAATAGCGCAGGTGCTCGTGCCAGCGCACGAGGAGGGCCTGGATCGCGGGGCTGGTCGGCCCCTCGCTCATATGGGCGACGATATCCAGGTAGATCTGGCTGCCCTCCTGCATGATTGCCGCCTGCTGCTCCTTGGTGTAACTGTTCCACAGTTTGGCGGTTTCGCGGACGCTATCGCCCCACTGCTTCTCGGCCTCGGCTTCATAGTGCTTCTGCTGCTCTTCGCTGAAGCCTTTGAAGAGTTGTTTCTTGCTCATGTTCACCTCGCCCATCTGATGCAGGATCGTGTTGTCCACTGTCTGCATCAGCGTCTGGAGTCGATCGATCCGCGTCTGCAACGCCTGCCTGTGCTTCTGCAGCGCCGTCACAACGTCGAAACCCGGTTCGTCGAGCAGGGTCTTGATCTGCGGCAACTCGACGTCGAGCTCGCGGTAAAACAGGATCTGTTGCAGGCGCAACAGGGCCTGATCGTCGTAGTAGCGGTAGCCGTTCTCACCGACCATCGACGGCTTGAGCAAACCGATCTCGTCGTAGTAGTGCAGCGTGCGCACGCTGACGCCCGCCAGCGTCGACAGCTGTTTGACGGTGTGCAGGCGCTCGCGTGTGTCGCTCTTCATGCCGGGCATGATAAAGTATCACGCCACGTCAGAGTCAAGACCCGGCTGATCAATCCGTTTTTTGTAGCCGCGAATGTCGCGAATGTCGCGAATTCCAGGATCATTTGCGGCTGCGGCTCAGGCAATCGCTTCGAAGTGTCGGCATGTTCCATCGTTTGCAGATCATGGGCCCGGCCGGATCGGGCAAGAGCACGCTGGCGCGGAAGGCTGCGACGCGGCTCGGGATCCCTTACCATGAGCTCGACGCCGTCTTCTGGGGGCCCAACTGGACGCCGATGCCGCGCGACGCGTTTCGCGAGGCCGTCGCCAGGATCGTGGCCGATGAGGCCTGGGCGATCGGTGCGAATTACACCGTGGTGCGCGAGGTGATCTGGAGTCGCGCCCAGGCCGTGGTCTGGCTGGATCTGCCCCTCACGGTGGTCCTTCCGCGGCTCCTGCGTCGAACGCTGAGCCGGATCGTGACTCGCGAGGTGCTCTGGGCCGACAACCGTGAGACCTGGCGCGATGGTTTCTTCAGCCGCGAGTCTCTGTTCCCCTATGCCATGAAGCAACAGGCGCGCTTTCGTCGCGAGCTCCCGGACGCTCTGGCAAAACTGACCGATCAGGGCGTGACGACGTGGCGGTTGCGCTCCGTGCGCGAGGTCGTGGCCTGGCTGGCGACGCTGGCTGATCCTTCCCACATCTGAGCGGCGCAAAGGCGACCAAGGGCACCGACGACGATCAAATTCGGTCTTGCGGCGCGGCCAGCCTTCCGCTATGATGTCAAGGAATAGCGGATATTAGGCAAAATTTGGGGATTTTTGACCATGTCCTGGTTTCGGCGCACTGGATTCCTGACGCTCGCATTCGTGATGTCACTGACGGCCTGTGCGCCGGCCACCACGCCGGCACCTGCCGCTGAGGCCACCCAGCCTCCTGCTGCGGAAGCAACAACGGCGCCAACAAGCGATGGCGTTTTTGACGTGATCAAGGCGGACGGCACCACAGTAGCCTTCACGCTCGACGACCTCAAGGCCCTGCCGCTCACCAGCATCGTCTCCGACGGCAACCCGCAGGAAGGGCCTTCGCTCCTCGCCGTGCTCGAGAAGGCCGGCGTGACAGAGTTCAATGAAGTCACTCTGACTGGAGCCGACGGCAGCAAGACCCTGGCTCACGACGAAGTCACCGATCAGGTCATTCTCGACTTCAACAACCGCGGCAGCGTCAAGCTTGTGTCGCCGGACCTGGCCAAAGACGCGCGCATCCGCGACATCGTCACGATCGAAGTCAAGTAAGCGCAGGCAGCGATGCGGATTTTGATCGGCATCGACGACACCGACAACCTCGAGAGCCGGGGCACCGGCCACCG
>CAYZRP010000021.1:43686-67142 GCA_964480865.1 uncultured Anaerolineales bacterium
TTTTGATCGGCATCGACGACACCGACAACCTCGAGAGCCGGGGCACCGGCCACCGGGCCCGGCAGCTCGGTCGCGGCCTATCCGATGCCGGGCTGGCCACCTGCCTTGGAATCACGCGCCATCAACTGCTGGTCGATCCCGCCATCCCCTACACGTCTCACAACAGCAGCGCCTGTCTGCTTGTCGAAGCCGATGACGGGCAGCAGACCGCCCTGCTCGACTGGTGTCGCGACTTTCTGCTGACTGAGAGCGCACCGGGATCCGACGCCGGCCTGTGCCTTTTGCCAGCCGTGTCGGTCGTTGCCGAGATTCAGGCGTTTGGCGTCCGTGCCAAGATCGAGGTGCTCACCCAGGCCGAAGCCTTGCGGCTCGGCCAGACCCACGCGGTCGAGCTACACGGTCTGACCGGCACGGGCGGTGGCGTGATCGGCGCCCTGGCCGCGGTCGGGTTGAGAGCCGGCGGCGACGATGGGCGTTTTCTGTGGCTGCCCGGCCTGCGTGAACTGGAAGGCGTTCACACAGTCGATGCCCTGGGCTCGCTCGCCGGCATCGCCGCCGTGGAAACGATCGCCGGCGCCCTGGTCGACGGCGCCGACCGGATCGATGTCGGACCCTGGGCGCGCCCGCTGCTCAAAGGCGGTCGGCCTGTTCTGCTTGTAGAGGAGGCGGATCATGTGGCAAGCGATTGGCGGACGGCTCCCAAGGATCTGGTCAAGCGACGTTCCGAATAACGCCCCGCTCACCTGGCGGGCCGCGCTCTGGCTCCTGAGCCTCGGCGTGGCAAGCGTGCTGTTGCACATGGCGGCCCGCGACCGCATCGACCTGGCGCCGGGATACCAGGGCATCGGCTGGATCGCGCTGCTCATGATCGGACGAACGACGTCGCGCACGCGTTGGGCCGGCGTGACGACCGCAATCGGCTCCTCCGGCGCCTCGATGGTTCCGGCCTTCGGCTTCAGCGACCCGTTCCGCTGGCTGATGCCCCTGCTCGCCGGCGCCGCGCTCGACCTGACCTACTGGCTCCTCCAAAACTGGCAGAACAAGGTCTGGCTGCTGGCCCTGCTCGGCGGCCTCGCCCACATGACCAAGCCGCTCTCCCGCGTGGTCATCAGCGAGTTCACGGGCTGGCCCTACGGCTCACTGCTCTGGGGTGTCGCCTACCCATCCGCCACGCACTTCATCTTTGGCGCCTTGGGCGCCGCGATCGGCGCCGGCGCGATCTGGGCCTGGAAACGTCGAACGGCGAAGGGCAAATGACATTGGCCCGTTGAGGCGGCCCTCGTCACCTGTCCCTGGTCAACCATAAAAAGCGTCCTCGGCGCGTTAAGAAACGCATCAAGGAGGACGCGACTATGTTGACCTACTGGAATCGAGTCAGTTTTGGCGACACCGTTCCACTGTCATGGAAGACACCGGCCCAGCGTGCCGCCGAGCCGTTCGACCCGCTCGACACCGCCCTCCGGCTGACGATCGGGCGCCTCGATCGCGTCGTTGCCACGCGGGGCCACGACCGATTGGCCAACGAACTGAGAAGCCTCACGGGCGTCAGCCAGTGGTTGGAGCACGAACGTGGGCTTCGCTCAGCCGTCCGTACTGGCGTCGACCGCAAAGGTGAGACCCTGGCCCTGCGGGCCCTCAGCCGCAACTATCAGGCCGTAAACGCCGCCGAAGAACAGCTTGCAGCTTACCTGCGCATGGCCCTGATCCGCCTGGCCGAACTCAGCCCCGACGTTGCAGACCGGCCCGAGCACGAGGCAGCCGCCCGTCGCACTGTCCGTGGCGTGCGCCGTGCCCTGGCCGCTGAGCGCCGCCGGATCAAGGCGCTGCGCCTGGGCCTGTCTGACACGCAGCCGACTCAAGTGCATTGAAGCTGACCCCAAATTGAAAGCGCCGGCCATCGGGCCGGCGCTATTGTTTTCCAGTGGCTTCACTTGCGCGTCGCCACCGCCACGCCGCTCGACCAGTGCAGGAATGTCACGCTGAGGTCAGGCCGTTGCGACAGCGTGGCGATGAACGCCTCGACCGCTGCGCCGTGACCGCTGGGCCAGGTCGGCTGTGGCTTGAGGTCGTCGACGACGTAGAACCCGCCGGGCGCCAGCATGCCCAGGGCCAGGTCGAGGTGCGTGAACTTCCCCGGCCACGAGTCGGCGAAGATCAGGTCGTAGCGTGCAGCCCCATTGGACTCGAGCCAGGCGCCGCCTTCCATCGTCACCATCGTCAGCCGGGCATCGTGGCCCAGATGGCGTTGAGCCACGGCCTGCGCGCGTTGATCGTGATCGAGGCTGATCAGGTGACTGGCTGAATCGAGGCCGCTCAACAACCAGGCCGTGCCCACCCCGGTGCCGGTTCCGATCTCGAGCGCCCGCGCGCCGGGCTTTCCAGCCGCCAGGGTCGCGAGCAGCCCGCCGACCTCGGGCTCGCAAGCCATGGTGAAGCCGAGGTCGCGCGTGTCGGCCAGGATCGCGTCGAGTTGCGTCGGAGGTCGCGGCGCCGGCCAGGAGGTCGTCATGACTTGTCCTTGGGATCCAGATCCTGCTCATCCAAATGGAAGCGGTGAAGCATGCGATGGATGATCGGCGACACGATGATGCCCATCGCCCCGATCAACACGAGGCCGCAGAAAATGGCGTAGCCTGACGCGAATAGCTTGGCCGCCGTGGTGTCGAGCCGGTCGACGGGGCCCATGCCGCCCAGGATCATGGAGGCGTTGAGGAGCGAGTCGATCCAGGTCAACCCACCCAGCCAGTGATAGCCCGCCACGCCGATGACGAGCGTCACCGACATGACACCCGCGGCCAGGCCGACAGCGGCCGCCATGCGGGCGAGAAAGACCGTAAACGGAGCGAGCCTGTCACGATGGGGAGTCAACATCGTCGATGCCTCCCGCCCGTTCGTCACTCGAGGCGAGCGAGCGCCTGCGCCAGATCCGCGACCAGATCATCCTTGTGCTCGAGGCCGACCGAGATGCGGATCAACTCGGGGCCGACTTCGAGCGGCGAACCCTTCGTCGAGCCGTGCGTCATACCGGCCGGCAGCTCGATGAGCGACTCGACGCCTCCGAGAGACTCGGCAAGCGCGAAGAGGTGCGTCGACGCCACGAGCCGGCGGGCCGCCTCCGCCCCGCCCCTCAAGGTGAACGAGATCATTCCGCCGAAGTTGCGCATCTGGCGCGCCGCCACGGCGTGTTGCGGGTGCGTATCGAGGCCCGGGTAGATCACGTCCGCCACCTTGGGGTGGTCGGCCAGGAACTGGGCGACGGCCATGGCGTTCTCGCCGTGTCGATCCATGCGCACGGCCAGGGTCTTGAGCCCGCGCAGCACGAGGAAGCAATCCATCGGCCCGGGCACGGCGCCGGCCGCGTTCTGCAGGAACTTGAGCTTCTCAAAGAGCGCCGTGTCGCTGGTCTGGATCGCGCCGCCGACGGTGTCGGAGTGACCGCCGAGGTATTTTGTCGTCGAGTGCACGACCACGTCGGCGCCGAGCGTGAGCGGTTGATGCAGGTAGGGCGTGGCGAAGGTGTTGTCGACCACGACGCGGATCGCGGGGTTGTGCGCGTGCGCGATCCTGGCCACGCCGGCAATGTCGACCACCTTGAGCCGCGGGTTGGTCGGCGTCTCGATCCACACAAAGCGCGTGTGCTCGTTCAACCCGGCTTTCACGGCGTCGAGGTCGGTCAGCTCGGCGTACGAGAAATCCATGCCGTACTTGCGGTACTGCTTGTCGAAGAGCCTGAACGTGCCGCCGTAGACGTCGTTGCTGGCCAGCACGTGATCGCCCGGGTCGAGCAACTTGAGGATCGTGTCGATCGCGGCCATGCCCGACGAGAAAGCGAGGCCGTGCGCGGCGCCCTCGAGCTCGGCCAGACAGGCTTCGAGCGCCGTGCGCGTCGGATTGCCCGTGCGCGCGTATTCGTAGCCCTGATGGTCACCGACCCCGGCCTGCACGAAGGTCGAGGTCTGATAGATCGGCGTCATCACGGCCCCGGTGCTGGGGTCGGGTTTCTGTCCGGCGTGGATGGCAAGCGATTCGATGTGCATGGTGTGTCAGGGTGTGCCTCTCAGTTGGCTGGGATTATATCCACCACACTCGTGCTTGAGCCGATCGGGTGCTTTGACACGAATTTCACGAATTGAGACGAATGGGCACGAAGAACACGAAAGAGATCAAATCCTTGCCAACATCACGCAAGCGTCATTCGTGCCCGTTCGTTTCAATTCGTGAGATTCGCGGCATGAATCATCCTCTCAGCCGTCAACCGACTCCAGCGCGAGCAGCGCCGCGCCGATCGAGGGCGGCTGCTCACCGAGGATCGGCGTGCACTCAGGCAGGCGTTCGCGCACGGCGGCGACGAGCGGTCGACGGACAACCTCGGCAGCGCTGAGACCGCCGGTGAGCGCCAGTTCGCTGGGTCCGACGTGGAAGCCGAGTTTGTGTGCGACGGCCGCGATGCACTCAGCCAGGTCGCGTGCTCCGACGTCGAACATGGCCTGCGCCGCGGCGTCGCCGGCTTCGGCCGCCCGGATCGCGAGCGGCGCCAGCGACGCGATCTCGGCCCGGCTCACGCCGATCACGTACAGGCGATGCATGAGCCCGTCGATGTCGCTGATGGCAAGGGCATCGAGCACCTGATCGTGCAGCACCGACTCCGGCCCGCGGCCGTCGTGGTGCCGGATCGCGGCCCTGATCGACTGAAGGCCGTACCAGTAACCGCTGCCTTCATCTGAAACGAGGTGGCCACGGCCGCCGCTCATCCAATGAGCGCCGTCAGCGGTGCGACCGTATGTCGAAGAGCCGGTGCCCATGATCTGCACGATGCCCGGCCGGCCCGACAGCCCGCCGGCCAGCGCCACCCGGCAATCATGGTCGACGCCGATGCGTTTCTCGGGCGCCAATGAGAGCATCAGGGCGATGCGGTGGATCACGGCCCGATCGCGCTCAGAGGTCACGCCGGCCATGCCCAGGAACGCGGCGGCAAACGAGCCGCGCGGCACCGCGGCCCGATCACGCGCGGCATCCACCGCGTCAGCGATGTTGTTGCGGGCCGCCGCCTCGCCGACGTCGTCGATGTTCGATGGCCCGCCTTCGCCAATGCCAAGCACCTGCCGATCGGGCCCGATGATCGCCGCGCGCGTGCGTGTGCCGCCGCCGTCGATGCCAAGGAATGCGTGGATGTCGGTCATGGTGGTCATGATCTCACGGTATGGATGGGTTCGGTGGACCGGGCGGTCGACGACGGCCCGGGCGATCGATGGACGAGAGGGCGGCCACAAGGGCCGCCCCTGCGGGGAATCGATACGTCATGAACGGTCGTGCACGACCGGCCACGTGCGCGACCGGTTTCGTCACGCATACCGCGACGCCACGACATCCGGTGCCCACTTGTCGCGCGGCTTGATGTGCGTGACGACCACCTTGAGCGCCGCTCCCTGTTCGCTGATGAGCCTGTACGAGCCGACAGCGGCCGAGGCCACGAAGGTCTCGGCGTAGCTGAAGCGCTGGGTGCGGCCGTCGGGCGTCTCGACGCGCACCTGATCGCCCTCGACCAGACTGAGCACATGCGGCGAGCCGGCCGTGTACAACTCGACGGCGCTCGTGAACTCGTAGCGGTTAACGTCGTAGAAGTGCTGCGCGTGTGTTGGCAGGTGGATCTGAACCCAGCCGTCGCCGCGCGCGACCACGCGGGGGTGCGAGACGAGCTCCGCCGTCACGCGCTCACCCTGGCGCTCGAAGGCGAGGTTCTCGAAAGCGCGATCAATGTTGAGCGGCCGCGGACGGCCGTCGAGGTCGAGACGCAGCCAGTCGTACATCTTAAATGTAAAGATGTAGGGCGTCGCGCTGATCTCGAGCACCAGGTTGCCCGCGCCCGAGCCGTGGATCGTGCCATTCGGGATCAGATACAGGCCGTGCTTCTCGGCTGGCAGGGCCTGCACAAAACGACTCATGTCAATCGGCGTGGCGTTGATGAAGCTGGTCTCCAGTGCGGCCCTGAACTCGGCCGGATCGACGCCGGCCTGAAAGCCCAGGTTCACCTCGGCTCCCGGGACGCAGTCGAGGATGTAATAGGTCTCGTCCTGCGTGATCCGCTCGCCGAAGTGCTCGCGGATGAAGTCGGGCCGCGGGTGGCACTGCACCGACAGGTTGCCGCCCTCGACAGTGTCGAGGAAGTCATAGCGAATCGGGAACTCGGGCGCGAAGGCGTCGGCATAGTCGCCGAGCACGCCGGCGCTGTCGTGCGCCATCAACGTATCGAAGGCAACCTCGAGCATCACGCCGTCGCTCGCGAACATCAGGCCGTTCTCGGGCGAGATCAACTCGAACGACCAGGCATAGTTGGGCACGTCCTGGGCCAACGTCGGTATTTTGGCCTTGATCCACTGCCCGCCCCATGGCCCGGGCTCGAACCATGGCCGCGCCCGCCAGACGCCGCGCGCCAGCTCATCGAACCCGGCGCGCAGATCGGCGCCCTTTGCGAAGGTAGGATCGTCCGGCCGCTGGCTGTCGACAACCCAATCGAGATTCGGCAGCACAGCCGCGCGATGCCGGTTCGCGGCCGGCCAGTCGACGAAGTAGGTGCGCTTGTAAGCCGGCTTCGGGTCCAGCGCACCAGCCACACCCAATGGACGCACGACACCGGCGCGCTGCCGGAACTGGATCTCGTTCTTGGGTACGTCGACGAACACAAGCGGCCCGCCCCACCCCGCCAGCGCCGCACCGACGCCATAGATCACGCGCAGGCCGCCACCATCACCTGGCTGCAGCGACTCAAGCTTCGCATCATCGAAGAACTCGATCAACTCGCCACGAAAGACCTTGCCGAACACCGGGTCGTCACCGCCGAGATACGGCGCGAGTACACGGTCAAGTTCGTCCTGCGGCAGAAGCGCATCGGCCACGTCGGTCCAGGTGGCCTGCACGCCTTGCGCGGCCCAGGCCGTCGACAGTCGATCGCGGAGATCCTGCCAGAGCACGCCCGGGAAGCCGTCGAACGTCAGAGTTCCCTGCCCGCCCGTCGCCGTCATGAGAGCGGCAGCCAGGGCATCGATGCCGCGCCCGATGCGCCCGGGGCCGAGGTCGTGAGCGGGATAGATGTCGTAGGCGCCCGGCGTCAAGGGATCTCGCTCGGCGGGCATCAGATGCTGGGTGGTCTTGCGAAACGGAGCGTGAGTCGTCATCTATTCGCCCTCGGCCGGCCGTTTGAAGTCGTCGGCGTAGCGCGTGATATCGGCCTGCTGCCAGTTACCGAAGGCGACCTCGAGGACGCGGACCTCAGGCCCGGTGCTCGCCAGGCGATGGCGCGCGTTGGCCGGGATCCAGACCTCGTCGCCGGCGGCCGGGTGGAGCACATCGTCGTTGACCGTCACCTCGGCGCCCTCATCGAGCACGATCCACAGTTCAGCGCGGCCCGTATGCGACTGCAGGCTCAGTCGTTGGTTGGGCTTAACGCTCATCAGGCTGACGGTCACATCCTGATTGAACGCGTATTGCTTGAACGAGCCCCACGGCCGCTGCACGAAATCGACGGGCGGCTTCTCAGGCGGGATGGGTTTCGTCACGTAGTCCAAGGTGTCTGGCTCCTGTGGCGGGAGAATATGGCCGCGAATTGCGCGAATGACGCGAATTGGGAGAATTGATCGGAAGCGATCAGGCCATCCGGGCCCACCATTCGCGCAACTCGCGAAAATCGCGGCGAGAAAAAACCTTCATCGCTTCAAGTAAGTCGCGCGGTCGATGACTCTCGGTTGGCCGTCGACGGCGATGACGACCTGACGGAAGTTCCGTTCGCCGACGAAGCCGTAATCGTGGCCGGCGTCGTGGGGATAGATGCCCCAATAGATCAGCGGCTCGTCGCCGACGTTGATGGTGCGGTGGGCCACGAAGCCCGGGACATAGACAGTCGTGCCGGCGGCCAGGGGCATGGCCGTGCTGGTGCCAGTGCGCTCGTCTTCGAGCAGCATCAGGCCGACGCCGCGCAGGCCGATGTAGACCTCGGCCGCTTCACGACGTTTGTGGAGATGACCGCGCGTCAGGTAGTACTCGTCGCCGACGCGGCCGGGAAGGAGGCAGCCCAGGCCGTAGCCCAGGTCGCCAGGGCCTGAAGCCTCCGGCGCCGACGTCACTCGATAGACGATGGGGTCCGAGAGGGCGAGGCTTCGGGCATAAGCGTCAGGATCCGCCCAACAGCCCGCCAATGCGCTCAGGCGTTTCTCTGCGGGCAGATGGTTCGCGATCAGGCCTTCGTGCAGGTCGAACGTCAATCCCACCGGCGTCATGTCCAACCTCCGTCGATCATCTCGGCGAGTTGAGCGCCAAATGTACCGCAGGATCGCGATCTTTGCCTCGAATGGCGTGCATTTGCAGGCAACCGGGTCTTGCTTTCGAAGACCTGTTTTAGCCACGAATTGAAACGAATGGGCACGGATATTTTCCATTCGTTTCAATTCGTGGCTAGAATCTCCTCCCGCCATTCGCGACAGGATGTGTGGCGTCATCGTCAACAAACTCGCTATGGGATAATCGCCGCCATGTCAGATTTGCCACTGTACGACAGCATGGAAGACGTGCCCGAGCCTCTGCCTCGCGGCGACATGAAGTTCGAGTCTGCCTCGGCGGATCCTTACGCCGATGGCCGACGCGTTCGCCTGCGGTTCAAGCTCATGCCGTTTCAGGAACGTCCGTCGGTCGACGCCGCAGTGATCAACGCGGACGGCCACACCGTGGCGATGATGAGCCTGATCGAAGCCGTCGAGCAGGAGTTCGAGTTCACGCTTCATTTGCGCGGACCGGAACCGCGCGGCACACATACGATCCATCTCGAACTGTTCTACATCGCCAGCGACGACAAACCTGACGAGAAGCAGATCGTCGACCGCCGCGACGTCAGATTCGACATCGCCAATCCATATTGACGTGAGCGATAGCCCAGTGGTCTGATCCCGCCATGTCTCTTGTTCCCTGGACCGTCCATACGACCGAGCAGTTGCTGGATTTCTCGCCCTGGCTGCGCGTCATCCGCCAGGATGTGGAGTTGCCGAACGGCGAACGCATTCGCGACTACCTGCTGACCCCGGCTCGAGACTACGCCATGATCGTGCCGATAACGGACGACGGTCAGGTGGTGCTCGTGCGCCAGTACAAGCACGGTGTCGGCCGCGTCGTCTACGACTTTCCAGCCGGGTATCTGGAGCACGATGATGACGACCCGATGATAGCTGCGCAACGCGAGTTGCGCGAGGAGACGGGTTACACGGCGAGCACCTGGACCGCGCTCGGCGCCTATGTCCTCGACACCAACCGTTCGGGCACCTGCGCGCACCTGTTCCTCGCGCGCGGTCTGACGCAAACACACGGTCAGTCGCTCGACCCGACCGAGAACCTCGAGTTCGAGCTGCGACCTTCCGACAATATCCTCTCGATGATGCAAAGCGGAGAGATGCCCGGCATTGGCTGTCCCGCTGCCTGGGGTCTGGCACAACTCGTGCTGAGATCCCCACATGCCCCTGAGCCCTGAGCACAAACCCGCCTCCAACCCCACAACACGGCCGTGCTCTTCTCGAGCGCATCAGGTACGTGAATAGTTGGTAAAAATGGGGTCGGATGCCACCTATTCACAACATAACCCAACACTGGGCATCAAAACCTTCATGCTATGATGCCACCGGACATAGTGTCTGGTTGACATGAGTCTTTATCGTAAGCCTGCACCCCGGCAAGAAAAGCCGACCCCTCAGCCGACTGCGGAACCGCCGCAGCGGGACCAGGGATTGCGCCTTCCTATAAAGAAGCGCCACCTGCCCTGGATCGCGGGCTTGATCGCCGCTAACGCCTGTCTGTTGATCGGGCTCGGCCTTGCCTTCGGCGCATCGCTCGGCAATCCTGTGGCGGCGGTGCCCTCGACCACCCTGCTGCCGACGGTCGACCTGACCCCGCTACCAACCCTGGCGCCACCGACTCCCGGCGCCGGCCCGACGGCCGAAGCACTGCCGACCATCTCCATGGCGCAGTTCATCGATCCGCGCGGCAAGACACCGGTCACGGATGAGAACGTCCTCGGCGGGCTTGTCGTGTTCTCGATGCGCTCCGGGACGTCCATTCATCTGTGGAGCTACGCTGTCGGCGACGAAAAGCCGACCCGCCTGACCAATGGCCCGTGGGAGGATCGCGAGCCCGCCATCAGCCACGACGGTCGCCAGATCGCCTATGCCTCGCGCCGCCAGGATGGCTGGAACCTGCAACTCCTCGATCTCAACACCGGCGAGACGCGCCAGCTGACGAGCGGCCCCGAGTTCGAAGGCCGACCGGCCTGGAGCCCTGACGATCAGTGGCTCGTCTTCGAACAGTATCGCGACAACCAGCTCGACGTCCGACTACTCAATATTCAGAGTGGCGAAAGCCATTTCCTCACTGCGGACCCGAGCGGCGACTACAACCCCGCCTGGTCACCCGATGGTCGCACGATTGCGTACGTGTCAACCCGCACGGGCAAGCCGGAACTCTGGCTGCGTTCGCTCGACAAGCCATTCGAGACCGACGCCGTTCAACTCACCAGCAACGGCGCGCTCCATCCGGCCACGCCAGCCTTTAGCCCGGACGGTGTGCGCTTGCTCTACACCGACACCGCGTCACCGCTGTCGCAAGCTTATGTGCTGACGTTGACCGACCTCGGCGCTGGCGCGCTCGAAGTCGGTCAGGGCGACTCGCTCGCCTGGGCCACGCCAACCGATGGCTTCATCGGGATCCTGCACAGCGAAAACGCGCATGACGCCCTGACCTGGGCCACGCTCGGTCATCCGGGCGACGCCCGCATCCTGTACCGCGCCGAACACGGGCGCATCGACTCGGCAACCTGGGCGCCAACGTCGTTGCCTTCACCACTACCTGGTGCGCTGGCCGGTGTCTCACAACAATCCGAATCACTCCCGTTCCGTGCGGCGATCAGCCAGCCGATAAACGGCGACCCCTCCGTCGCCCTCGTGCTGGTGCCGGGAGTCCGCGCCAGCGACCCGCGTCTTTCCGACAAGGTCGATGAGAGCTTCCTGGCCCTTAGCGACGCCATCGGCCAGAAGGCTGGCTGGAAGTTCCTGGAGACTGTCGACAACATGCTGGTCGGGCCGCGCGCGCCGGCCCCGCCGTCGATGGATCCCGACAACTTCCTCAAAGCCGGGCGCGGCTTCGACGTCATCCAGGCCGCCAATCAGGCCGGCTGGCTGGTCGTCACGCGCGAAGATCGCGGCTACAAGACCTTCTGGCGCATATGGGTCCGCGCATATGCGCAGGATGGCACGATGGGTGAGCCGCTGCGCGCCATGCCCTGGGATTTCAACGCCCGCTATTCCGGCCGCCCTGCGCCGTACGACGCCGGCGGCGAATACCTCAGCGGCATCCCGAATGGCTACTTCGTCGACTTCACAGCCCTGGCCGAGTCCTATGGCTGGACGCGTGTCGCGGCTCAAAATAACTGGCGCTCGTTCTTCGAGGGCATCCTGTACTGGCGCTTTGAGCAGACCGGCGGACTGAGTTGGTCGGACGCGATGCGCGAGGTCTATCTGGGCGATCAGTTCGCAACCTTTACGCCCGTGCCCTCGCCCACGCCGACCGCCAGCGAGACCGTCGAGCCGACCAACACGCCGCGGCCGACTCGCACGCCGACAATCACACGCACACCGACCCTGACGCGGACGCCCACGATCACGCGGACGCCGACCATCACTCGCACGCCGACGATCACGCGCACGCCCACCCAGGCGCCCGCGACGGCCACTCCTGCAGAGGGTACGGTGACCCCATGAGTTCGCGCCCCATGGCCCGCTTGCTACGGATCGCCGCTGCCGTGATGCTGCCCACAGTGGTCATCACCGGTTGCGCCGTCGACGGCGGCAACAGCCTGCTCGGGACGACCGGCAACGCCGGCATCCTGCAGTCTGCGCCGCTGGCCACATTCACGCCCTTTGCGATCCCACAGCAAGGGTCCCAACCGATCATTGCATCGACACAGTCTGCCCCACAGTCTGTGGCTGTGCAATCCTACGCCGCGCAGGTGGTGCCGCAGATGCCGCGCGTGCAGCCGCAAAGCTTCATCTTCCCGTCGCCGGTGGCCTTCTCGACGCCGGTCAACTGGCGACCGCCGCTCAATCCCGTGCCACTCTCGGCGCGGCCGCAGGATCACTTCTGGATGATCCGGCCCGTGGCTTCGGACAGCGTCAACTGGCCGCTGGGCACCTACCGCTACGGCTCGACGTACTTCGGAGCCATGAACATCCACGCCGGCATCGATGTTGACGCGCCGCCCGGCACGCCGATCGTGGCCGCCGGACCGGGCACCGTCATCTGGGCGGGCTGGGGATTGTTCAGCTTTGACCCGACCAACGAGAAAGATCCGTACGGTATCGCTGTGGCGATCCGACACGACTTCGGCTATGAGAACCAGCCTGTGTACACGCTGTACGCCCACATGGAGGCGCACAACATCGGCTTTGTCGGCCAGCATGTCGAAACTGGCGATGTGCTCGGCTGGGTCGGTAGCACAGGCAATTCGACGGGCCCGCACGTCCACTTCGAAGTGCGCGTCGGTCGCAACGACTACTACAGCACCCGAAATCCGGAGCTGTGGATCGCGCCATACTCGGGCTGGGGCATCCTCACCGGCCGTCTCGTCGACGAGAAGGGGCGGTTGATCACCAACACGCCGATCGAGATCTATGACGAGAACGGCGACTGGGTCTACACGGTTTACACCTACGCCGAGCGCGTGGTTCGTTCTGACGACGCGATGCGCGAGAACTTCGCCATCTCCGACCTGCCCGCGGGCCGCTATTACCTGCGCGCGCTGGTCGGCGCCGACAAACCGGCTCCGAATCCGTTGTTCAGTCCACCGCCTCAGCCGACGGCCACGCAAATGGTGCCGCATCCGGGCGATCCGCTCGAGAACGCGGCCAGTGTGCCGATCGTGACACCACTTCCGTTGGCGAGCCCAACAACGGCCCCTGACGGCTCCGACGACAAGCCGATCACGGAGATCACGGGTATGATCGACGTCGTCTCGGGCCAGACCACCTTTGTGATCCTGCCCCTGGGCGGCGCCTCGACCGAGTCGGCCGAGCCCGTGCCCACGATGACGGATCCAGCGCCGTACAAACCGTGAGGAGTGGAGCGTAGAGCGTAGAGCGTGGAGCGTGGAGCGATTCACGCAACGCGACCTGGCGCGATAGCGTGAATCGCTCCACGCTCCACGCTCCACGCTCTACGCTCCACGCTCTCCCGCTCACGCGTCCGTTCCCAGGCCCGCCCGGCGCGCCTTGATGATGGCGTTGGCGCGGTCTGCCACTTGAAGCTTGTTGAAGATGCTCGAGATGTAGTTGCTGACGGTCTTCGGGCTGATCACCAGTCGATCCGAGATCTGCTGGTTGTCGGCGCCATCGGCGATCAGGGTCAGCACGTCGCGCTCTCGATCCGTGAGATCCGGGAAGGCGATGTCGGCTTGCCTCGGCGTGGCCTCGATCTGGCGGAAGAAGCGCGTGAGCCGGGCGGCGATGGCGGGGCCAAAGACGGCCCGGCCAGCGGCCACTTCGGTGATGGTCGCCAGCACCTCGGCCTTGTCAGCGCCCTTCAAGATGTAACCACGCGCGCCAGCGCACATCGCCGCGAATAGCGAGTCGTCGTCCTCGAGCATCGTCAACACCACGATCCCGGTCTTCGGCTGCGCTTCGAGGATGCGGCGCGTCGCCTGGATGCCGTTCAGGTCCGGCATCATGATATCCATCAACATGACGTCGGGCGCTGTCTCGGCCGCGAGCCTGACTGCCTCGAGCCCGCTGCCCGCCTCACCGACAACTTCCACGCCCGGCGCGACGGCCAGGAGCGCCGTCAGGCCTTCGCGAAACAGGGTGTGATCGTCGATCACGGCGACACGGATCATCGTCAAGCCTTTCGCTCGCCGAACGGCAGCGCGACTCGAACCTGCACGCCGCCGGTCGAGGCGTTTTCGATCGCGCACGTCCCGCCCAACTCGAGCGCCCGTTCGCGTATCGAGACGAGGCCCACTCCAGTTCGATGCGTCTCCTTGAAGCCGGCGCCGTCGTCGCGGATCTCGATCGACAACGTCGGTCGCAGGCCCCACTCAACCTGGATCTGTACGACGCAATTCGTGGCCCCGGCATGGTGCAGCACGTTGGCGACGCCCTCCATGATGATCCGGTAAGCGGCCACCTCCACCGCGGCGGGCAGCGGCGGCAAACCCTCTGACGGGGCAACCAGGGCCACAGTCGGAACGCCACGCGCGTGGTTGGATGACTCGAGGTGCGCGCGCAGGGCATCGACGAGGCCGAGCTCATCGAGCGCCGGCGGGCGAAGCTGGTAGACCAGGCGGCGGATGTCGGCGACCGTTTCCTTCGTCTGGTCTTTCAGCGCTTCGATCAGGCGCTTCGCCCCGGCCGGATCCGTGTCGATGCGATCGAGAACGGCGTCGAGCTTGAGCGTGTAGCTGGCCAGCGTCGGGCCCAGCCCGTCGTGCAGGTCGCGCCGCAGGCGGCGGCGTTCTTCCTCGACGCGGATCACCAGCCTCTCGCGCGACAACTGCAGATCGTGGTTGAGTTGCACGGTGTGGAGCACTGCGCCGGCCTGATGGGCGACGTCTTCCAGCAGGCGGATGTCCGACTCGTTGAGCGGATCGTGCGGGCCGCGTTGAGCGACGCTGAGCTGGCCGACGACCTCGCGCTGATAGACCAGCGGCAGGACAAACGGATCTGCCGGTCGTCGACCGTATTCGGATTGCATCCGCACGGCGCCGTTCTCGAGCGACGCGATGCCAGCGAAGGGCAGCTTCAGCGCCTCTGTGATCGTGCGCGTGATCACGTCGAGCAGATCCTCAGGCGCGGCGCCGATCTCCAGCATGCGCCCCAGCCGCGAGATGACCTGATAGGGCGTGTCACGTTCGCCGTACATCATGCGATTGACGGCCTGCTGCAGGCGCCCGCGCAGCGGCTCGAAGATCAGGGCGATGACGGCCGTGGCGAACAGCGGGAGGAGCACGCTGCCGCGTTGCTCGAACAACGTTCCAAGCAGACTCACTGAGCCGCTGTACAACCCGACGATGAGGATCGACAACACGCCGTAGACCGCGGTGCGGTTAATGAAGACGTCAATGTCCCACAGTCGATAACGCAGGATCGACACGGCCAGCGCCAACGGCAGGATCAGGCCGATCACGGCGATCGTGTTGGAGGTCAACCAGATCTCACCGAGCAGGAGCTGCGGGATCTGCCAGAGCAGGATGGCGAGGACGGCGTTGACGACGATCGCGTAGATCACCACCCTGATCTGCTGTCGGCTGATCGAGCTCGGCTCGTTGCGATAGTTCGTCACGAGCGCGACCAGGCTTAACACCAGATACACAGTGACGGTCAGGCTTTGGTAAGTGCCCTGCTGTGCAAGCGTGTCGAGCGCCCCGCCCGCTGTCAGGCTCGTCCACCACGACGTGGCTGCCCACACAACGAACGGAACGGCGTACAGCATGGGCACCAGCCAGCGATGCCGTCGAACGAGCGGATGCGGATTCGGAAAGGCCAGCGCGAAGTGCAAAACGCACGCCCAATACAAGAGGAAGGATCCGCCGGTGGTCAACCGATGAAGCCAGAAGAGCAGCAGATCGACGAAGTCGAGGGCCTGTAGCCCGAGCGACCAGGTCGACGCGCCGAGGATCGCCGAACCGCCGACGAACAACGCGCGCGCCGCGACATCGTCGCTCCGCCTGGCGAATACAAAAGCGCCCGTGAAGAACATCGCCAGGGCGTACGCGAAGGCCCCCCAATCCTGCCGCAGGTTTTCCGCCCAGGGATAAGGGCCAAGCGTCACCGACACGTCAAGCGGTTGGCCGTCGCGAACGATCGAATACTTCACACGGTCGCCGTTCGCATGGATCGGCCGATCGGGGGAGGCGCACACGGGTCGCCAACACAGCAACGCCGCAGCCCAGGCCTCGAGCCGTCGGCCCTCGATGGCGACGACGAGATCGCCGGTCTGCAGGTCCCCTGGCGCTTGCTCGAGAGATGTCACGATCACGCCGTCGGGCTTGAAGGCCTGCTCCCCGGGCTGGAGGCGCATCCCGTCCGACGGTCGCACGAGGCGCAGGCCAGCGAATGCCGCGAACAGGGCGACGTTCAAGGCGGCGACGAGCAGCACCAGCAGCGTCGAGCGGTTGATTCGTTTCGTCATCGCACCCCGGCGGCGAAGAATTCGCTGCGATGAGTGTAGGGCAAACGGCCGAGAACAGCGCAGTGAACTTGTATCACATCGGTCGTTGGACCATGACCAGGTTGCGGGCCAATGAACCCAATTCGAACGGGAGCATCTCCCACGTATCACCCTGGTTCGCCGACAGCATGATCCGTCCGTTGCCCAGGCCGGCAATCAGATAGCCCGGCAGCGCGGCGTGAGTGATCAGCGCATAGGGCATCCCATCGAGCGGACCCGCGATCCGTTCCCAGCTCGCCCCGGCCGCCGCCCGGTAGATATGGGCCATGGCCGGGCCGCCTCCGTGGGCTTTTGACGGGTTGGCCGCGACGGCCATGTACCAGACCTCGGGATGGACGGCGTCGGCAGCTACTGCCCAGCCGTAATGGGCCGCGAGGCCGCGGCGAGGTTGGGCCCAGGTTCTTCCTGTGTCCTGGCTCACGGCAGCGCCGCTTCCAGAGCCGCCGCCCTGGTAGACCCAGCGTTCGTCATGGGCATGAAACAGTAGAGTGTGGCAGTCGAGCATGGCCCCTTTGCGATGGTTCGACCAGGTGGCGCCGCCGTCGTCGCTGCGCAACACCCCGCCCAGTTCGACCCCGGCGAGCATCACGTCGGGATCGGTGGGCGAGAGCGCGATCGCCTGCACGTATGGCGCGCCCGGCTCGGCTGGCGTGAACCACCACCACTTTCGGCGTTGCCGGAACGCGGGCAGCTCCTGCCAGGTCGCGCCGCTGTCATAGGAGACGAATAGACCTGGCGGCTTAGTCCCGACTACGACCATGCCGCTTCGCGCAGGGCTCACAGCCACTGACCGGATCGTGAGCCCCTGCAGCCCGGCGAAGCCCCACGTGCGACCGCCGTCGGTTGACCGGAAGAGGCCCCGGTTGCTCGTGCCCGCGTAGACGACGCCGGGGCTCAGCGGATCGACGGCCAGGCCGCGCACGTCGCCGCCGTCCATCAGCGCCTCGAGCGCCCAGGCCCCGTCAACGTCCTGCGCGACGCACGCGAGGCCCGTTCGTGTGGCCGCTACGAACGCGAACTTCGCCAGCGCCTCAACGGTGGCTGACGCCGCCGGTGGAAAGGCTTGCAGTCGCGCCATCACCGTCAGGCCCTGATCGCACCGACGGTCGCGTTGTCGCGCCGCCGGGCCAGCTCCGACCATCCGGCCAGGATCGAGAGGATGGCGAAAACGCTGATGACGAGCTGAACAATGATCAGCACGTCCGAGACCGGCCAGGCCGTCTGACAGGGCAACGGGCAGAGCGTCGTCATCGTGCCCACGGCGAACACAATGCCCATGATGTTGTAGCCCATGAGCGCGACCCGCGCCGCGCGCCAGTGTCTGGCCGCGGCGATGAGCGCCCAGATCCAACCGCCGAAGAACGGAAGCGCGGCCACCATATAGGGAAGCGTGAACGGCATATACGCCTGGACGGCTTCCATTTCGAGCGCCACATACCGGAAGTCGAGAAAGACCCGCTCGATGAAGACGATCAGGCTCAGGGCCGACAACAACACGATCGTTCGTTCTGATCTCAACAGGTTCATGCTCGGTGTCCTTTCGACGAAGGCGCCGCGGATGTAGCGTCCCGGCGACTCACGCCCCTCAACGACTTGCGCTCGACCATGACCATAGCCAACTCGCCTTCCCGGCGTCATGAGGGCCAGCCCCTCATCTGGCCGGGAAAACGACGGCCGCCATCCCGGCGGCTTTGTCGATGTGTCCCGGGCGGATTTCCCGGGCCAATCAGGCGCCGCCCTCTGGTGCCTGGGAATTCATTGGCCTTACGGTGTGGTCCGTCGAGCGAAGTTTTCGCATGGGTCGCCCGGCAATCGATCACTTTCGTCGGGAGGCGCGATGTTTGACATCCTGGGTGTGCTCACGCTTGTGGGATTGATCGTCCTCTTTGGCTTTCTGGCGGCCCGCGCCTGGAGGCTCAGGAACACGCTCCTGCGGTGGGTGGGCGCTGTGTTGGCCGGCGCCCTGGCCCTGATCGTGGTTGGGGTGCTCGGCCTGGCCTTGAAGTCGTATTACCTGCTCAACGAACAGCACAACGTCCCGGTGGCGACAGTCACCGTGGCGGGCACGCGAGAGCAACTCGCCCGCGGCGAGCAACTGGCCCACCTCTGCATCAACTGCCACTCGCCCAATGGCGAGTTGCCCCTGGCCGGCGCGGACTTCGTGACCCGGTTCGACATGCCGCCGATGGGCACGCTCTACGCGCCCAACCTGACGCCCGGCGGCGACATCGACGACTGGACCGACGGCGAAGTCATCCGCGCGATCCGCGAGGGCGTGCACCGCGATGGCCGATCGCTGCTGATCATGCCGTCGAACGTCGGACGCAACTTCAGCGACGAGGATGTGCAGGCGCTGGTGGCATATCTGCGGTCGCAGCCGGCGACGGGCGGGCCCACGCCGCGCAACCAGCTGAACCTCCTCGGCGCGCTCTTCCTCAACCTGGCCGACCTGCGCACCGTTCAGGCCCCGGTCGGTCAGGTGACAGCGCCTCCGGTTGAAGACGCGCTGGCTTACGGCAGGTACATGGTCGACATCATCGGCTGCCGGGACTGTCACGGCGAGCAGTTGCAGGGCAAGGCCGATAACGGCCAGCCCGGCCCGCCGCCCGGCCCGAACCTCACCCGGATCGTGCCGGGGTGGACCGAAGCCGAGTTCATGACCTTCTTCAACACGGGCAGGATGCCCAACGGTGCGATGGTCCCGATGGAGGAGCTCAGCAGCGGGTACGCCACACCACGCATGCCCTGGAACGAAGTCCGCGCCTCGACGACGGACGACGAGCTGAAGGCCATGTATGCGTATCTCAGCAGCCTGCCGGCTGTCGAAGGACCGTGAGGAGCGAGGAGCGACAGATGACGACGATCACAACAAGAGCCGCTGATGTCTGGAAGACGGTGGATCGCGCAACCATCCGCGCACAGCTCGAGGCTGCTCGCGCGAGGTTCCACGCCCTTGTGGACTCCGTATCACCCGAACGCTGGAAGCAAGCCTGGCCAGGCAGCGCCTGGACAGCCTGTGAGGTGATGGTGCACCTCACCTGGGCGCTCGAGCAGCTGCCTGCCGAAGTGGCCAGCGCGCGTCGTGGCCAGGGGATGTTCAACTACCCGACCTGGATCGCCAACCCGGGGAGCCTCTGGATGAACCGCTGGAACGCTCGCGGCCAGACGCCCGAGTCCGTGTTACGCCGCTACGATGCCGCCATCGCTGCCGCCCTCGCCTGCCTCGACAGCGTCGAAGACAGGGAGTGGGAGCGCGGCGCCAACTTCTACGGCCATGGCTTCTACACGATCGAGGCGCTCTTCCACACCCCGACTCAGCACCTCGACGAGCACACGGCGTCGGTAGCCAGGAGCGATGCGCGCACTGCCTGACGCGCACAGGAGCGGATCCATGTTTCTCAGCCAGCAACAGCTGACAGGCGTCCTGCTGATCGCGGCGTTTGTGTCGTTCGCCATCGGCGCCTCCCTGCCCGTCGTGGGCGCCAACGGAAATCCGCGATTCTATGCCCTGCCCATCGACGATCATCTTCGAGCGGTCGCCGGCAATTCGGCCGCCTGGCGCCTCGCCAACGTGTTGATGGGCACAGCGGCCGTGATCCTTCTCGCCGGCCTGAGCCTGCTGACCACGAGCCTGGAGTCCGCTCAAGAGCCTGTCCTTTCGCGCCTGGGTTTGCTCGGCTGGCTCTTGGCGACGACTTTGTGGGTAGCCTTTTCGGCGTTTCGAGCGATCGTCACCACCCGGGCCGCGTATGCCTTCAGCACTCAAGATTCGGCCGACCTGCTGCCCGCCGGCTACGAGCTGATGTCACGCTGGGCATTTGGCTTCTTCTACGGCTATGCCGTGATTGGTTATCTCGCGCTGATGGCCTATGGGGGCTCCCTGGCTCAACTCTCACTCCTGCCGGCGTGGGTCGGCTGGACCACAGGGGTGTTGAGCCTGGCTTTCCTCATCCATCTGTTGGTCACGGGCGATACCCTGCCGGCCTTCCACTACCTGCCGCCGCTGCTCATCGGCCTGCTGCTCGTGATCCAGACCTGAACGACGCGCAAGACATCGGGAGTGCGAACGGCGAGACTCAACGCCCAAGGCGCGTTATCGCACTCCCGATGTCGTCGCCGTTCGCACTCCCGATGTCGGCGTTCCACGTTCTTCGACCTTGCGCCCTCCCTGCCGCTGTGCGATCATCCGCGCATGCCCATCCTGTCGCGTGACAACTATTGGGTGCTCGAGACTGAGCACACGGCGTATGCGCTCGGCGTGAACAACGGCGGCGCTCTGGTACACAGCTACTGGGGCGAGCGGTTGACGTCTATCGACGACTACCCCGAGGCTCCTGACGCGATCTTCCACGCGTCGTTCACGGGTGCCGGGCACAACTGGCCTGATGAGTATGGAGGCCAGACCGGGTTGAAGTACGTGGAGCCCGCGCTGCGGGTGGTGTTCGCGGACGGGGTGCGCGACCTGGTGCTGACGCTGGTCGACGCTTCAATCGAGGGCGAGACCCTTGTCGTGCGGCTGCGCGACGCCCACTACCCGCTCACCGTCGAACTGCACTACACCGTGCACGTGGCGCACGACCTGATCGAACGCCAGGCCGTCATCGCCAACGACGGCGCGCCGGTCACGATCGAGCGCGCGTTCTCGGCGCAGTGGCAGATGCCCATCGGCCGCGCGTATCGGCTCAGCTATCTGAGCGGACGCTGGATCGACGAGTTTCAGCTGCATCGACAACCCCTCGACACCGGCGTGTTCGTCCGCGAAAGCCGGCGCCTGACGACCAGCCACCACGCCAGCCCGTGGTTCGCGCTCGACGACGACGCCAGCGAGACGCAGGGTGAGGTCTGGTTCGGCGCGCTGGCCTGGAGCGGCAACTGGAAGCTGACCGCCGAGGTAACCGACTTCGGCCGGACCTGCGTCAGCCTGGGCGTCAACGACTGGGACTTCAGCTGGCGGCTGGGCCCGGGCGAGCGCTTCACCACCCCGGCCTGCATCGGCGGGTACACGCGCGACGGCTTTGGCGCGGCCAGCCGGCAATTGCACGCCTACACGCGCGACCATGTCCTTCCGCACGGCCGCAGCATCCACAAAGTGCTCTACAACTCGTGGGAGGCCACGACCTTTGCCGTCGACGTCGAGTCGCAGAGCAAACTCGCCGAGCTGGCTGCCGCAATGGGCGCCGAGCTCTTCGTCATGGACGACGGCTGGTTCCAGGGACGCAACAGCGACGACGCCGGCCTCGGCGATTGGTGGCCCGACCCCGCCAAGTTTCCGAATGGCCTGACGCCGCTCATCGCGCGCGTCAACGAACTGGGCATGGACTTCGGGTTGTGGCTCGAGCCTGAGATGGTCAACCCGAACAGCGACCTGTATCGCGCCCATCCGGATTGGGTCATCCACTTCCCCACCCGGGAGCGCACCGAGTCGCGCAACCAGCTGATCCTCAACCTCGCGCGCGCCGACGTGCAGGACTATCTCATCGGCACGATCGACAAACTGCTGAGCGACCACAGGATCACCTTCATCAAGTGGGACATGAACCGCAACGTCAGCGAGCCCGGCTGGCCGGCGGCCGGTGACCGACAGCGCGAGCTGTGGGTCCGCTATGTCGAGGGCCTGTATCGCGTCTGGGGCACACTGCGCGAGCGGCATCCCGACGTCGTCTGGCAATCGTGCTCGGGCGGTGGCGGCCGCGCGGACCTGGGCATCCTGCGCCTGGCCGATCAGGTCTGGGTCAGCGACAACACTGACGCACTCTCGCGCCTCGACATCCAGCACGGCTACTCGCAGATGCTGCCGGCCGACACGATGGAGGCCTGGGTCACCGACGTCAACGCGAGCCGCATCAGCCTCGACTTCAGGTTCCACGTCGCCATGCAGGGCGTGCTCGGCATCGGCGGCAACCTCAACCACTGGACGCCCGCGGCGCGCACACGCGCGGCCAAACACGTCGCGCTCTACAAAGAGCTCCGGCCGGTCGTGCAGAACGGCGATCTCTACCGCCTGATCCCGGCGGATCGCGCGACGCCGTATGTGATCAACCAGTACGTCAGCGCCGACCGCAGCGAAGCCGTCATCTTCGCCTTCCGGAGCATCGGCGGCGGGCCAGATGCCATGCTCGAGGGCTACCACGCCACCGATCCGCGCCAGCCCGCCGCGCTCAAATTGCAGGGCCTGGACCCCGACGCGCGTTATCAGATCAAGGGCTACGGCACCCGCTCGGGCCTGGCCTGGATGCGCGCCGGCCTGACCCTCACGCTTGGCCACCAGGAAAGCAAGATCGTGCGCATTAGTCGCATAGTTGAGTAGTCAAGTCGTCAGGTAGTCGTCGTCAGGTAGTCCTGGAAGGCGCATGGCCGTTGTGGCCCAGCCGACGACATGACTACTCGGCTGGCCGACTACTCGACTCAACCCCATATATTGGCACCATAGCCTGATTCAGATCAATACCCCCGACATCTTGGGGGTTGACATCTAGAACACTTTTCCTATAATCAGAACAAGTTTTCCAAACATCTGTTTGACTGATCCGGGCACCTCCTTCCCCGGCCGGTCGCCCGCATAAGGAGAGACAACATGGCACGCAAGAAGAACGACGAGGCCGAGACCCTGAACGGCGCGCTCGAAGGCGCTGAAGCCGTGGCGGTGCTCGAGGCCCCGACGGCCGAAGCCAGCGCTGAAGCCAAACCGCGCAAGCGTGGCAAGGCCGCGGCCGAGGAAGTCAAGGACAGCAAGCTCAAGATGTCACCCGCCCGCCGGGCCGCGATCGACAAGACCCTGGGCGATCTGACCAAGAAGTTCGGCGAGGGCGCGATCATGCGACTGGGTGAAGCCAACCACATGGCCGTCGAGGCGATCCCGACCGGTGCGCTGTCGCTTGACATCGCGTTGGGCGTCGGCGGCGTGCCGCGCGGGCGCGTCATCGAGATCTATGGCCCGGAAGCCTCGGGCAAGACGACCTTGTGTCTGCACATCGTGGCCGAGGCTCAGAAGAAGGGTGGCGTGTGCGGCTACGTCGACATGGAGCACGCGCTCGACCCGGTCTACGCCGCTCGTCTGGGCGTCGACGTGGACAACCTGTATATCTCGCAGCCCGACACCGGCGAGCAGGCGCTCGAGATCGCCGAGGCGCTCGTCCGCTCCGGCGCCATCGACGTGGTCGTGGTCGACTCGGTCGCGGCGCTGGTGCCCCGGGCCGAGATCGAGGGCGACA
>CAYZRP010000022.1:0-25494 GCA_964480865.1 uncultured Anaerolineales bacterium
GGGCTGCTGACCCCGGGCGAGCATGGCTCGACCTTCGGTGGCAATCCGCTCGCGGCGGCTGTGGCTCGCGCCGCGTTGCGCGTGATCCGTGAGGAACATCTCGCCGAGCGAGCGGCCGCTGTCGGCGAGTACTTCCAGGAGCGTCTGGCCGAGATCCCGAGCCCGCATGTCCGCGAGGTGCGCGGCAAGGGACTCCTGATCGGCGTTGAGTTGCACCCCGAGGCCGGCGGCGCGCGCCGTTTCTGCGAGGCGCTCCTGGAGCGCGGCATCCTGTGCAAAGAGACCCACCAGCACGTCCTGCGCTTCGCGCCGCCCCTGATCATCGATCGCGATACGATCGACGGTATTCTGCCTGCGTTACAGGAAGTCCTGGTCGGATAGTCGCGTGGTCAGGTCGTCAGCTCCGGTGGGCTCGTGTCGACGACCTGACCACGCGATGACTCGACGGGTGTGTCATCACGACCTGTCAGGATTTTCTTTGCCGCGGATTGCGCGGATGACGCGGATTTCGTTGATGAACGTGGTTGGATCGGCGCGTGGCCCAACTAACCGAACATCCGCGAAAACTGTGCTGTCCGCAGCAACAATAACTCGTGAGCGCACACCCGTGACTGGCGTGCACTCACGAGTTGTCAGGCGCCTGAAGAACGGTGACGGATCCTGGATGCGGATCGCATAGATCGGCACGGATGACGCGGAGCGATATTCGATGGCTTCCGCGTGATCCGTTCCGATCCGCGCCATCCGCGTACAAGGCTTACTGGCCTGAAACGGCCTGAAACGGCCTGACACCTCGCCCGTGCCCACCTGACTGCCTCACTACCCGCCGATGTAACTACGTGCTACACTCGACCGTCAGCCTGTGCAGGTAGGGCCGCCCGCGTTTGTTTCCGCGACCGCGACGCCAAGGACGTTCTGTGAAAAACCATTCGTTGATTCGCATTCTGGTCAACCTGACCGGAAACCAAAGAGGCTGCGTCTACACCGAGCCGTTGTGGGGCATCCCTTTCAACCTCTACACACCGTACGTGTCAGTGTTCATGGTGGCGCTGGGGTTGACCGACCACTCGATCGGCCTGGTGGTCAGCATCGCCTGGGTGTCTCAACTGGTGTTCGCACTGCTCGGCGGCGTGATCACCGACAAGCTCGGGCGGCGTCTGACGACGCTCGTCTTCGACATCCTGTCGTGGGGCGTCCCATCGCTGATCTGGGCTTTCTCACAAGACTTCTGGTGGTTCGCGGTAGCGGCCGTGATCAACGGCGTCTGGCGCGTCACCCATAACTCGTGGACGTGCCTGCTGGTCGAGGACGCCGACCCGAGCCAGCTCGTCTCGATCTACTCCTGGATCTACATCTCCAACACCATGGTCGGTCTTGTCGCTCCGCTCAGCGGCTACCTGATCGGCACGTATACGCTGGTGCCGACGATGCGCGGCATGTACCTGTTCGCGGCGTTCATGTTCACGTTCAAGGCCTTCGTCACGTACTTCGCAACCCACGAGACGCGCCAGGGCGAGATCCGCATGCACGAGACCCGGCACCTGAGCGTGGCTCAGATCCTCGGCGGCTACTGGGGTGTCTTTCTCGACCTGCTCCGCTCGCCGCGCACCGTCACGACGGCGGCGATCATGCTCGTCCTCAGCATTGCATGGTTGATTGGCGGCAACTTCTGGGCGATCCTGGCCACCGAAAAGCTCCATCTCCCCGCCCAGGATCTGGCGGCCTTTCCATTCATCCGATCGGCTGTGATGTTGGCCTTCTTCTTCGGCGTCACGCCGTGGCTCAGCCGCCAACGCTTCCAGATGCCGATGGTCGCCGGGTTCCTGCTGTACGTCGTCAGTCAGGTCGTGCTGATCACGGCGCCTGATCGCGGTCTGTTCCAACTGGCGTTCAGCATTGCCCTGGAGGCCTGCAGTTTCGCGGTCGTCAGCCCGCTGACCGATCGGCTGCTGGTGTTGACCGTCGATCCGCAAGAACGCGCCCGGATTCAGTCGATCGTCTCGGTGGCCGTGATCTCGCTGACGGCGCCGTTCGGCTGGATCGCCGGCAACCTGTCGGCGATGAACAAGGACCTGCCCTTCATCCTGGTCATTGTGTTGTTCCTGATTGGAGCGGGTCTGGCCTACTTTGCCGGCCAACAGGCCGATGAGACGCCGCTGGTCGAGGCGACGTCGGGCTGAGTCTTCGCTCCAGGTTCACGGGTGAGTTGTGTCGCCTGTTGCGGTTTGCGGCAGGCGACGCTCCACCAGCAACGCACCGATCAGGGCCACCGCCACGAGCGGCGCCGAGAGCGCGAATTTGCCCAGCAGCAGCCACGTCGCCGCCACGAATAGCGTGGTCCACGCGGCGCGTATGCGCCC
The DNA here is from genome assembly GCA_964480865.1 of uncultured Anaerolineales bacterium. Taxonomy (GTDB): domain Bacteria; phylum Chloroflexota; class Anaerolineae; order Anaerolineales; family UBA6663; genus UBA6663. The sequence continues at coordinate 2,361 of CAYZRP010000022.1, forward strand.
TTGCGGGCTGCGTTGACTCATCGCCGTCGCGAGAGTCGCGGTGGCCGCCATCAGCAACCCGCCAAGCGCATGGCCGATCAACGTGCCGGTGCGACCCTCGAAGGGTGGGGCGCCGCCTGCCCAGGCCAGGATCGCTATGCCGACACCCAGAACGACCTGAATGTGGACAACGCTCGTCAGCGTCACAAGGGAAGGGCGTTCGACGCGAGGCAGCCCGCGCCCGCGGATCAGCCTGAACAGCCGAAGCGCCAGCACCCAACTCGCGACAAGGATAGCCGCCCAGCGCACAAGCCCGTGCACGGTCGTCAGCCCGGTGGCGATGATCAACATCTGTGGAATCCTTCGCTACCCCCTGACGAAATGCCAGTGCGACAGGCCGCCAGCGGCGCTTGAGCCCGCGGGCATCCTCGCGGGTTGTGCTAAACTTACGACGTAAGCACAATAATGCTTACGCTGTAAGTTGTCAAGCCTTTCAAAGGAAGTGTCATGGCCCGCCAACGAAAACCTTTGACGCGCGACCTTGTCCTCGCCGCTGCGCTGAAGATCCTCGATGAGGAAGGGTTGGCAGCGTTGTCGATGCGACGCGTGGCCGCAGCCGTCGATGTTGAAGCGATGTCGCTCTACAACCACGTGGCTGACAAGCAGGATCTGCTGAACGGCCTTGTGGATCTTGTGTTGGCCGGCATCACGCTTCCCGATCCGGCGCTGCGGTGGGATGCACGTCTCGAGGCCATCGCGCATGGGATCTACGCCGCCTTGATCGCGCATCCGGCCCTGGTGGTTGTGGTGGCCTCGGAGCAGGGGCGACCGAACGACATTCGCGTGCTGCAGGGCATGGACAGCATCCTGGCCGCCCTGGCGGAGTCGGGCCTTGAAGCGCGGCAGCAGGTCAACGCGTATCGCGGCCTGCTGTCTGTTTGTATCGGCTTCGTTGTCGCGCACACACAGGGGTTGACGATGAGCGCCGCCGCCGCTCAGGCCGAGTGGGATCGGCAGGGGCCGACCCGCTGGGATCCTCAGCTGCTCCCGAATCTGGCACGGCTGGCGCCGGTGTTCCTGGAGACACACGCCGGCGACGACTTCCAGTTTGTGTTGGGCGCGTATCTCACGGCGCTGCGCGCCGCTGTCGCGAAAACACGCGGTGCGGGCCGCGGCTCCAGTCGGTCCTGACACGATCGACCCAACGGTGCCAAGTCATACAACGGCCACGACGGGCGCGGGGAGAGGAGGGCGCGCCTCACGCGGGCTCTTCACAGCCGCCGCGCCGAAACAGATCGCGGTCGTGACGCCGGGTCCGGTGTTGACCGTGATCGTCCCGCCCAGTTGGGCTGTCAGCGTTTCGACGAGCGAAAGGCCAAGACTGGTGCGCGGCGTATCGCGTGTGGGTTCGGCATAACCGACGCCGTCGTCGGTGACGCGCAAGCACCAGCGCCCGGCGTCGTCGGGAAGCAGGCTGACCGTGATCGACCCCGGTCGGCCATCCGGGAAGGCGTGCTTGAGCGAGTTCGAGACAAGCTCGTTGACGATCAGGCCGCAAGGGATCGCGGTCTCCAGGTCGAGTTGCACACTTTTCGCCTGGACGTCGAGCGTGACGTGGTCGGCGTGTTGCCGATAGGACTGCGCCAGGAAGTTGACCAGGCTGCGCAGATAGCCGGCGAAGTCGACCTGGGCCAGATCCGACGACTGATACAGCTTCTCGTGGATCAGGGCCATCGAGCGGACGCGGTTCTGACTTTCGCGCAGCGCATCCCTGACCCCGGCGTCGCCGATCCGCGCCGATTGCAGGCTGAGCAGGCTCGAGATGACCTGCAGGTTGTTCTTCACCCGGTGGTGGACTTCCTTGAGGAGCACTTCCTTCTCGCCCAGTCGACGCTGGGTTTCTTCGAGGAGGCGGGCGTTGTCGATCGAATAGCCGGCTTTGTCGGCCACGGTGCGCAGGAAGGCGACCTGCGCGGGCGACACGGTCCGCTCATGGTTGTAGTCGTTCAGTTCGACGACCCCGATCCGATCCGGACCCACCTGAAGCGGGAACACCACACGTGAGTGGGCTTTGAAGCCCTCGCCATCCGGTTGCGTCTCGAGAAGTGTGTCGAACAGCATGGGCTCGACGACGGCGCTGGCTTCGCCGGTATGGATGGCCAGCGCTACGGCGTCGTTGTCAGTCGGCTCGCGACCCGGCCCGGCCCCATTGGCCCAGGCGATGTCAGATGCGCTCGCGACGATGCGAGCCTGGCTCTCGCCGACGTTCCACTCGATCAGCCGGCACTCCCCGCCGCCCATCGCGCGCAGCAGGGCATCTTGAACCGTGATCAACTCCTGCGCCGGGGTTGACCCGAGGGGTTCCGCCAGCCGGCTCGCGGCGCCCGCGAGGACATCGGTGCCGCGCACGATCAGACTCGCTGCCTCTCGACCCTGCCGGACCGGCACGGTGACTTCGGCAAGGCCGATCAATTGTCCACCGGTGCGCACTGGCAGACGGATCAGGTCGCGCGCGCCGTCGGGGGCGGCCTGGCGGGTCGCACTGGGTGAGCCGGACTGAAGCGCCAGACTCAGATCGCGCGCGTCGGCGAGGGCCAATGGCGCCTGACGATTGCGCACCCAGGCGATCCGTGAGCGATGATGCCGCGCATTGACCCGGTTGCGCGCTCCATCCCATTCCGAGATCTGGCAGGCCTCGAAGCCGCTGATCTCGAGCAGCTGAGTCGCCAGCGTCGATAGGATCTGGTCGAGGTCGGAGGAGGCGGCGGTGGCCTGGGAGGCATCGAGCAAGACGCTCAGTTCGCGGGCGCGGCGCGCTTCGTTCTCGAGGAGCTCAGTGTTGCGGATCGCCGTTGCCAGCTGTGTCGAAAAAACGCTCAGCGCCGGCACATCCCCAGACTGCAGGCCGGAACCCCACACGGCGAGGATGCCGATGATGTCCTCGTTGTGCGCAAGCGGAAGGTAGCAGACAGGATCGTCGAGGTTGATCCCCGTCAACTGAAGGGCACTGCGGTGAATACCATCATTGAGCACCGGAAAGATGTTGAGCGCGCCACGCATGCCACGCACATCCCAATAGGCCGCGCGTTCGGTCAGGACCTTGTCGGTCGGCCAGAGGCGCCGCGGGATCAGCAGATACGACAGCGAATACCCTGTCACGCGCTCGGCCCACTGGATGATGTCGCGGTTGACCGAGATGTATTGCAGGCGCATGTTCTGCTTGGTGTCGTCGAACGTGCCGACCAGACACTCGAAGCCCATCGTGTGAAGTTCCTGCCCAAAGGTATCGATGACCTCCTCGAACTTCGTCGTGCTGTCGAGCCGGGCCGCGACTTTCGACAAGGCCAGGATCATGGCGTTTGAGCGTTCGAGGTCGGTGGCGCGGACGATCTCCTGCGCGTAGGCGTCGGCGCTGCTCAAGATGCCGGCTACCTGCCCGGCGAAGATCTCGAGCACGGGACTGTCGTCCTGCAAGAGGTCTGTACCCCAGATGAAGAGCGCGCCAATGATGTGTTGGTCGACCACGAGGGGCAACATGCAAAGCTGACCCTGTTCGCCGATGCCCGCCAGCTTGAGCGCCTGTTCGAGCAGAACGGACGGCACGTGCGGAAAGGAGCGCCGGACGAAGGCCTTGATGCTCGGATACCACATCGGCGATCCCTCGAGCATGGCGTGGTCCTCGGGCCAGTGCTCCTGCGGGACCACGTAACCATTCAGGTGGATGCCGGTCAGGCGTCCGATGGTGCTGAGCAGCCTGGCATTGAGTGAGACATAGCGGATGGTCGCCGAGACACCTGAGGGGTCTTCGCTAACGATGCTGCAACTCAAGCCAAGTCGACCCAATTCGCTGCCGAGCGCCTCCCAGATCTGGTGCGGATTTCGCGTCCGGCCCAGGCGCGCTGTGACACTCGCCAGAGCTGTCACCAGTTGATTGGTGCGGCTGAGATCCTGAGCGCGCTTGCGCAGCATGTGCTCGAGGCCCTCGCGGCCCGTGATGTCGCGCAGCACCACGACGAGGCCGGGGCCGGTACCGCTGACGTCCTCCGTCGGGAGCACGGCGACGGCATAGGTCATGGTGACGCCGTCGCGCTCGAATGTGATTTCGCTTCCGGCATCAGTTCCGGCGCATTCGCGCAGCACGGCCTCCCCCTGCGGCCAGAGCTCGCGCAGAGGCGTGTTCGCGATCGACCGTGCGCCGCAATTCAGGATCTCGCGCGCGGCCGAATTCAGGCTGAGGACGTCTTGGGCTGGCCCGAGGACGATAACGCCGTCGCGGATGTGCTCGTAGACCAGCGTTTGAGCCGTCGAGATCGTGCGGTTGGGCTGACCGCGCGCGACGCCCAGCGCCGCGATCAGGCCGATGGCGATATAGATCCACTGAACGAGCGACAGCGGGGCTGTCGACACCAGGCCGGCTCGCTGGAGCAGGCCCGCCAGGGAAGCCAGGCTCAAGCAGGCCAGGGCTGCCAGGGCCAGGGGTCGTCTTGAACCCGGTCTGCTGGTGGTGGCCAGCAACTGCGCGCCTGTGAACACCCCAACGCCGGCCGACAGCGCGATCAGCCAGTTCGGCGTCGCCCACTCGGGAATGACTGCGCGTGGGTCCGGACCGCCGATGACGGCCAGGCCCACGATGCCCGTGGCCGTGGCGCTGATCAGCGCGACGATGGCCCAGGTCGGACGGTGCCAACGATTGCCGCGGGTGAGGTCCAGGACGAGGAAGAGCCAGGCCCCGAGCAGCGACAGGTGCGGAACCGACACGAGCGCTTCACGCGCGGCCGCCGCGAGCCCCGGTCCCCAAAGTTGGACGAGGCGTTGGGCGATCAATTGACCGGCAATGCTCAGGAGGAGAATCCCGGCTGGCAACGCCAGCGGCGCGCGCCAACGGGCCAGCACGGCGCTCGCGGCGATGGTCGCGCAGGCCACGCTGATCCACAACAGCACAATGGCGGGGTCTGGCGACGGGTTCATGGCGCGGTCGCGCGCCGCGTGGCGCCTGCCGGGACGAGGCTCTGAATCCCCGGGACGAAAACGTCGGCGGCCATCGGGTGACCAAAGAAGTAGCCCTGGCCCTCATCACAGAGACAGGCCTCCATGCAGGCCAGCTGTTCGGCGGTTTCGACCCCCTCAGCTGTCACCATCATCCCCAGGCTATGCGCGAGCGTCACGATGGCCTGGATGATGGCCGAGTCCTGCGTGTTGGTGTGAGCCTCGCGGACGAAGGCGCGATCGATCTTGAGTTCGTCGACCTGGAAGTGCTTGAGATGCTCGAGCGACGAGTAGCCGGTGCCGAAGTCGTCGATCGAGAGTCGGACGCCCATCTGTTTCAGGGCCCGGATCTTGGCGGTCGAGGCCTCCCGATCCTGCATGATGATCGTCTCGGTTAACTCGATCTCCAGAGCGCCCGGCGGCAAGCCTGTCTCGGCCAACACGGACGCCACCAGGGCGACAAGATCCGGATGGCGGAACTGACGATCCGAGAGGTTGACCGCAACACGGAGATCGCCCAGGCCGCCGTCGCGCCAGGCGCGCGCCTGGCGACAGGCCGTGCGCAGCACCCAGGCGCCGAGTGGCAGGATCAGACCGTTCTCCTCGGCGATGCTCAAAAACTGCGCGGGTGGCACTGTGCCGAGGGTCGGGTGTTGCCAGCGCACGAGCGCTTCGGCGCCGAGCAGGCGCCCCGTGGAGATCTCGACCTTGGGCTGGAAATGAAGCACAAACTCGTCGCGCTTGAGGGCCTGGCGCAAGCCGCTTTCGAGCGTCAGCCGGCTTTCGGCGTCGGCATTCATGCTCGCCTGGTAGAAGGCATAGCCGTTGCGACCGCGTTGCTTGGCCTGGAAGGCCGCTGCATCCGCGTTGCGCAGCAGGGCCGCCGCATCGGAGCCATCGTCCGGGTAGAGGGCGACGCCGATGCTCGTGCCGACGTAGTAGTCGTGGCCGCTCAACTGAAACGGCTCCGAGAAGGATTTCAGGACGGCCTCGGCCGCACCGACGGCTTTCTGCGAGTCGGTCATGCCTTCGAGCAGCACAGCGAACTCATCGCCGCCGAACCGCGCGATCCAGGCGCCGGCGCCAAGCGTTTCGGCCAGCCGCGTCCCGACGGCTTTGAGCAACGCGTCGCCAGTCGAGTGTCCGAGCGAGTCATTGATCGTCTTGAAGCGATCGAGATCGAGCAGCAGGACCACACCCCCGCCCGTGCGCTGGGTCTCGGCCAGGGCCTTCCCGGCCAGCGCCTGGAACAAGGCCCGGTTCGGAAGGCCTGTGAGCGGATCGTGGTAGGCCAGGTGTCGAATCTGCTGTTCGGTGCGTAGCCGATCGGTGACGTCCCGGAACGTCAGGACGGCGCCTGCGACGCGGCCGTCGAGGTCGCGGATGAGCGCTGCACTGTCGTCGATCGGGATCTCGCGCCCCTCACGTCCCACCAGGAGCGCGCGTTCAGGCAGGCCGACTGCCATATGCTGGTCGATTGCCTGGAGCAGGGGGTTGGCCAGCGGGCCCCGTGTCTGGGCATCGATGAGGGTGAAGATCTCGGTGACCTGGTGGCCGACGGCATCCTCGGCGGCGCAACTGATGAGCTCTGCGGCCACCGGGTTCACGAACTGCACGATCCCGTGCGCATCAACGGCGATCACGGCTTCCCCGATACCGCTCAGGACGGCGTGCAACCAGCGCTGACTCTCGCGCAGCTTGTGCTCCATCTGATAGCGGTACAGCGCGATCTCGATGGTCAGGTGCAGTTCGCGATCTTCGAAGGGCTTGAGCAGATAGCCGTGCGGTTCGGTGATCCGCGCGCGTCGCAGGGTCTGGTCGTCGGAGTGCGCGGTGAGGTAGATGATTGGGCGATCGGAGTGAAGCCGGATCTGCTCGGCGGCCTGGATGCCATCCAGGGTGCCCTTCAGTCGGATGTCCATCAAGGCAAGGTCGGGCTCAGTTTCTCGGAAGACGCGGACCGCATCTTCGCCGGTGGCCACCACATCGACCACCTGATACCCCAGGCTCTCGAGCCTGAAGCGCAGGTCCATGGCGATGATGTTCTGGTCCTCGACCACGAGGATCCGGTGGGTGCTCATTATGTCACTCCGGGGCGGGCAGGGCCTGATCAGTGCCTCGCCCAGAGGATCTGCTCCCCTGGTACGCCCCTAAGGAAGAGATATCGGCAGGCTGCCCACATCCTTTGGGAAAAAGCGATAAGTATTCACAGGATCACGGAGTGTTGAGAATTCCATAATCTGGCCTACTCCCGGTTACGGTGGGGCTGCCTTATGATGAGTCTGCGCGACCCACACTGAAGTCCACACCAACCTGATAGCCCAGCCTCTGGCTGGACCCCATACGAGGTGCCATGAACAAGCTCAGTACCCTGGTTGCTCTGGCTCTGTCGACGGGCCTGACGGCCTACGCCCTGACGCCAGGCCATTCGGCGCGCGCCGCGACCGGCGGCGAGGTGATCATCAACGAGTACTCGTCCGATGATGATCCCGCCAACAGCGACTACCTTGAGTTGCTGGTGACCGGCTCCAACGTCGATCTGCGTGGCCTGCGAATCACCGACAACGAATACTTGACTCTGACCGGCGCGCTCAACACCAACGAGATCGTCTATGTATTCGGGCAGGACGCCTATCTGGCGGCAGTGCCCAGCGGCACCACGATCGCGGTCTACACCTCGATCAACGGCATCACCACCGACACTGTGGCCGATCCGGCCAACAGTGATTGGCGCATGATCCTGGCACCCGGCACGGGCTTCACTCTCGGCACCGATGGCCTTGGCGGCTTCGCCAACGCCGCCCTGGCAACCGGTGGCGAGGCCCTTTATCTCTATATGCCGGGGCCGGACGGCACCAGCGCCGGCACCGACAACGTCTATCTCGACTTCGTGTCGTTCGAGAACGACGCCGGAGATCCACCACCCGGCATGGTTGATCTGAACCTGCCGGCCGTGGCGGACAACGCCTACTACACCGGCAACACCGCCGAGGGAAACGACCTCGCCGCGAACTGGGTGCGCTTCGACGACATGCCCAACCCCCTGGCCACGCCCGGTGAACCCAACCCCGGGCAGGATCTGAGTGCGCTGCGCGTGCCTGTCGTCGGCGACGCGGCTCCGTCCGTGGTCTCTGTTGTGCCGGCCCAGGGCGCCGTCAACGTCGCACCGGATGCCACCCTGGCCGTGACCTTCTCGGAGCCCGTCGAGGTGGCGGCCGGCGGGTTCGCGCTATCCTGCACCGTCGGCGGATCGAGCGCTCCGGTGGATGTGACGGTGTCTGGCGGCCCGACGACGTTCACGGTCGATCCGATTGCAGCCCTGCCCACCGACGCGGCCTGTCAGCTGACGATCTCGGCGGCGGCGGTGACCGACGTCGACGCCGATGATCCGCCCGACACACTGGCGGCCGATGTCACCGTCAGTTTCTCGACCCAGCCCTCTTCGATCTGTGGGCTGCCCGATGTGACCATCGGCTCGGTGCAGGGCGCGACCGACGTCTCGCCCGCAAGCGGCACCGTTGTGACGGTGCAGGGCGTGGTGGTCAGCGATGATGAGGGCGCGTCGCCGGCGTTGCGCGGCTTCTATCTGCAGGACGCCGGTGACGAGGATGCCGCGACCTCGGATGGCCTGTTCGTCTTCAACGGCAACACCAACAGCGTCTCGGTCGGTCAGGTCGTGCAGGTGACCGGCACCGTGGCCGAGTTCCAGGGCCAGACCCAGCTCGGCGCGCCGCTGACCATCGTGGCCTGCGGCGAGACGGCCGACGTCGCCCCGACCGAAGTGACCTTCCCGCTGCCGGCTCCGGTCGGCGGCATCGACTACCTCGAGCGCTTCGAGGGCATGCTCGTCAGTCTTCCGCAGACGCTAACTGTCACCGAGCACTTCCAGCTGGGTCGCTTTGGTCAGGTGACGCTCTCGCTCGGCCGCCAATACCAGCCGACCCATCTTGCAGCGCCCGGCGGCGCCGGCAGCGAGCGCGAGGCGCTGGCCCAGGCCAACGCCCTCAAGCGCATCATCGTCGACGACTCGCTGCAGAACCAGAACGCTGACCCGATCGTGTTCGGCCGCAATGGCCAGCCGCTCAGCGCCACAAACACGCTGCGCGCGGGCGACACCACGACCGGCGTCGTCGGGTTGCTGACCTACACCTGGGGCGGAAACTCGGCCAGCCCGAACGCCTACCGCGTCCGCCCACTCAATGCGCTGCATGGCGCGATCCAGTTTGTCGAGGCCAATCCGCGCCCGTCGGCTCCCCTTGCGATCGGTGGCTCAGTGCGCGCGGGCTCGATGAACCTGCTCAACTACTTCAACACCTTCGGCACGACCGCCTGCACGTTCGGCGTCGGCGGTGGTGTGGCCGAGTGCCGCGGCGCCGAGAACGCGACCGAGTTCGAGCGTCAGGCGACCAAGACCGTGGCCGCCATCCTCGCGCTCAACCCTGACGTGCTGGCCGTCAACGAAATCGAGAACGACGGCTATGGGCCGGACAGCGCCATCCAGGACCTGGTCAATCGGCTGAATGCCGCCACAGCGCCCGGCACCTACGCGTTCATCGACGTCGACGCCGCCACGGGCCAGGTCAATGCCCTCGGCGTGGATGCGATCAAGGTCGGCGTCCTGTACAAGCCCGCCGTCGTCACACCGGTTGGCGCGACCGCCGCGCTCAACACTGGCGCGTTCGGCCAGATCCCGCTGAGCACCGGCCTGACGCAACAGCGCAATCGACCCGCGCTTGCGCAGAGCTTCGAATCGGTGGCCACGGACGGCGTGTTCACGATCGTGGCGAATCATCTCAAGTCGAAGGGCAGCGCCTGCACCGACCAGGTCGCGCCGTACGGGCCGGACCCGGATCTCGGCGATGGCCAGGGCAACTGCGCAGGCACCCGCACCGCGGCGGCCAACGAACTGCTGGCCTGGCTCGCCGGTGATCCGACCGGCGTGGCCGATGCTGACGTGCTGCTGGTCGGCGACCTGAACTCCTACGCGCAGGAGAATCCGATCACGGCCCTCAAGACCGGTGGCTTCACCGACCTGGTGGCCGCGCTCATCGGCGCTGACGCGTACTCTTACCTGTTCGACGGGCAGTTCGGCTACCTCGACTATGCGTTGGCCACGTCGAGCCTGGTCGACCAGGTGACGGGCGTCACCGAGTACCACATCAACGCCGACGAGCCGTCGGTGCTCGACTACAACACGAACTTCAAGAGCGCGGGCCAGGTCGTGTCGCTCTATGCGCCGGATCAGTATCGCGTCTCGGATCATGACCCGATCCTGGTCGGACTCGATCTGGCGCCGCCGCCGCCCGCTCTGACGCTCTCGGGCGCCGTTGTCTCCGGCGGCGTCCAGGGCGCGCCGCTGACGTTGCGCTTCGATCTCTCGACCGACCGCGCCGTGCCCGCGACGTTGACCCTGGCGCTCCCCATGGGCGTCGAGTTTGTCTCCGCCACGCAGGGTGGGGCGTTCGATGTTAGCGCCGTCGTCTGGTCGCTGGCCTCCTTGCCGGTCGGCACGACGTCGGTGGAGGTCGTGGTGCGGCCGCTGGCCTCTGGGTCGCTGACGTTCTCGGCCGCTCTGGCCGCCGACGGCGCGCAGACGGCGACGGATCTGGTCGTTCCGGTGACCGCCGCCCCGCTGACCGTCTCGGCCGGCCGCGATCAGTCCACGCCGCAGGGTCGCGTTCTGACCTTCAGCGGCGCTTACACCGACGCCGCCGGGCTGCCCGACGCCACGGTACTCTGGTCGTTCGGGGATGGCGCCACGGCCGACACCTTGACGGCCACGCATGGCTTCTCCGCACCTGGCGTGTACACGGCCACCCTGACCGTCACCACGACCGATGGGCGCACAGCGAGCGACAGCCTGATCGTGACCGTCTCGCGGTCGCTTGATCGTGACCTGCGCCCGGTGCTCGCGTGTGTGCGCCGCGACGGGCGCGGCCAGTACACGGCCGTGTTCGGTTACCGCAACGACAATGCGGTGGCCGTGACCGTCCCGGTCGGGTTGAATAACCTGTTCCTGCCCGGCGACCGCAACCAGGGTCAGCCGACCGTGTTCCAGCCCGGGTTGGTGACCGTCGCGGTCGAGGTGCCGTTCCGCGCGGCCATCGGCTGGCTGCTGGACGGCCACCTGGTCTCAGCCTCGATCTTCTCACCGCGCTGTCGGTAAGGCGGACGAAGGACGAACGACAAAGGACGAAGGTTGAATACCCACTCGACCTTCGTCCTTTTCGTTGCACGGTGAGTGGCGGCAGTGCGCCATTACCGCGTTGCCCGGCGCGGTGCGCCGCCCACGCGCGTCGCGTGTCATCCAGAGTGGGCATAAGCGGCGCAAAACAGCCGGTGAGACGCACAGTGGCCGGCCCGACGGGTTCAATCGAAGGCGCCGTAGGGGCGGCCCTTGTGGCCGCCCTGCCGGCCATGTCGAGCGTCGGCTGTGCAGAGACCCCATCGCCTCCGTCCATCGACATCCAGACGCCCTTTGTTTCTCAGGCGCGCCCAGGCCCCATGCCCTGAGCCCCTTCCATTGAGCCCGAGGAATCTCCAGTCAGACTCGCTTATCCGCGGAGGACATTCCCGAAAGGTCCTACCACCGTCGTCAATGCAAATCCGTTGCGCTCATCCGAACAGACTCAGGGCATATGGGTCTTGGCGCTCAGCATGACATGAACAAAGCTGTTCCGATGCAGCGATCATCGGCCGTCTCGGCGGACGTCGGGTTTCCCGCCATTCGTCACACGAACCGCTCTTCCTCACCATCGCTAACACATTCGCAGCGTATCCGGCGGCCGGACTTCCTACAATCGAGCCATGAGCAGCCTCGATCGCCTGGCCGAACACCGACACGAAAAAGCCGATTCATTGGTGCGCCTGGCACGGACCTGCATCCGCACGGGCGACCGGGCCGAGGGACGGCGCCTGCTCCTGCAGGCGGTCGAGGTCGATCGCGAGCACTCGGACGGCTGGCTGTGGCTTTCGGCCACCACTGATGATCCGGTCGAGCAGCGCCAGCATCTTGAGTGGGCGGTGGCCGCCGACCCGGGCAACGCGCAGGCCCGCCGCGGCCTCGCGATCCTGACCGGTCGTCTGGATCCGGCTCAGTTGGTCCGGCCCACCGAAGCCGGCGCTCCGGCGCTGCAGCACCTTGAGCCAGAGGCGGCCGATGTGCGCCGCACGTTCGACTGCCCGCAGTGCGGCGGTCGGATGCGCTTCGATCCCGAACAGGTCGACCTGGTCTGTGTGAATTGTGGCCACGTGGAGGTCACGGACGAGATCCCGCTCGAGTGCGACGCCACGCCGCTCGACTTCGCGCTCCCGACGCGCTCGGGTCATCGCTGGGCCGAGGCCGAACGCGTCTTCACCTGCGATCAGTGCGGGGCCGCGACCGTGCTGCCCGTCGGCGAGACCTCGACAGCCTGTCCGTTCTGCGGCAATGCGGCCCTGGTCCATACCCAGTCGGATCGCGAACTGGTTGAGCCGCAAGGCGTCGCGCCAATGGCGCTTGAAGCCGAAGCGGCCGTTACGGCCGTGCAAGGCTGGCTCGCCCGGCAATGGTGGGCGCCGGATCGGCTCGCGCAGTTGGTGCGCGACCGGCAGTTGCGGCCGGCGTACGTGCCGTTCTGGCTGTTCGATTCGACCCTGACCCTGCACTGGCGGGCCGAGGTCTCCGAAGGGGAAGGGCGCACGCGCCGCACGGTCGTCCGCACCGGCGATCGAACGACGTTCTTCACCGCCCAGCCACAATGCGGCCTGCGCTCACTGCCCGATGATCTCTGGCGGCGTCTGCCCGCGGTGGATGCCAATCGGCTGGTCGTCTTCAAGCCTGAGTATCTGGCCGACTGGCCCGCAGCGCTCTATGACCTGTCGCTGGCGGATGCATCTTTGCTGGCACGCGAGCGGATGGTGCGGGCCGCGCGCTCCCAGATCCAGGCCTCGGCCGAAGTCGGTTCGGCCACCGTGGAGGTGACCGGCTCCGACTTCAGCGGCCAGGCCTTCCGGCTGGTCTTCTGGCCGTTCTGGATGGGGACCTATCGGTACGGCGAGCGCACCTACCGCGTGCTCGTCAACGGCCAGACCGGCGAGACGACCGGCGAGTTGCCGCGCGATCGCGTGAAGATCGGGCTCGGGATCGCCCTGATCGGGATCGTCCTCGCGACCCTGGCGCTCCTGGCCTGGCCCTGGCTGACTCGCTGACGTCAGGACTGTCGGCCCTCGGCCTGGGCGGCCTGTCGGGCCAGACGCGGATCGGCGACGAGTGTGCCGCCACGCACCGTTGCGCCGATCACGAGTGCGGAGCTGATCAGGACCAGGTTCTTGATGATGTACTGGCCCTCGAGCGTCGGTGAGACCGGGAAGATCCGCCATGTCTCGCCCGGAAACAACGCCAGCGGCGAGAGCGTCCCCATCATCTGAACCAGCAACAGCGCGATCGTGGCGCGCATGAACAGACCGGTGATCAGACCCAGGCCGATCAACACCTCCCAGGTCGCGAGCGCCGGCACCGAGATCGCGGGCGGGATCAGGCCGAATGACAGTTGCGAGATCGTCCGGCTGGCGAGATCATCGGCGGGCGACATCCCCGGAAAGAACTTCAGGATCCCGAACCAGAAGAAGACCACGCCCAGGCTCAGGCGCAGCAGCGTCATGCCGTTTTGAGCCAGCCAGGTGGTGATGCGTCGGTCGAGTCGATTGAACGTCGTCATCCTTCGCCTCTGCGCGCGGCCTGAGTGCGTGCCGCCGCCACAAGTTATATCGCCGCGCATGGCATAATTGCTGAGAGCCACTTCGCCCGAACAGGAGCGTCACCATGAAATACACGTCACTGGGCCGCACCGGACTTTCCGTCAGTCGGGTGTGCCTCGGCACCATGAACTTCGGGCCGCGCACGAGCGAGCCCGACAGCTTCGCGATCATGGATCGCGCGCTCGAAGACGGCGTCAACTTCTTCGACACCGCCAACATCTATGGCCGACCGATCGGCCCCGGCACGACGGAGGCCATCATCGGCAACTGGCTGGCGCAGGGCGGCGGCCGACGCGACAAGGTCGTGCTCGCGACGAAGGCCTACGCGCAGATGAATGAGTGGCCGAACCACCGCGGGCTCTCGGCCCTCGCCATCCGCCGGGCCTGCGAAGACAGTCTGCGCCGGCTGCGGACCGACCACATCGATCTGTATCAGATGCATCACATCGAGCGCGCCACGCCCTGGGACGAGATCTGGCAGGCGATGGAGGTGCTTGTCCAGCAGGGCAAGGTGATCTACGTCGGCAGCAGCAACTTCGCCGGGTGGGACATCGCGACAGCGCAATCCGCGGCGGCCAACCGACACTTCCTTGGCCTCGTCTCCGAACAGAGTCTGTATCACCTGGGCGCCCGCACGATCGAGCTCGAGGTCATCCCGGCCTGTCGACACTATGGCCTCGGCCTGATCCCGTGGAGCCCGCTCGGCGGTGGGCTGCTGGCCGGCGGTTTCGATCAGGGCGCGAGTGGTCGTCGAACCGCGCCGGAATTGCAGAAGCGGCTCGAGAAGCACAGCGCGCAGCTGCAGGCCTATGACGCGCTCTGCGCCGAACTGGGCGAGCGCCCGGCCGACGTCGCGCTGGCCTGGCTGCTGCACAATCCGGTCGTCACGGCGCCGATCATCGGGCCTCGCACGCTCGACCAGTTCACGACAAGCCTGCGCGCCGTCGAGCTCGTGCTATCGGCGGATGTGCTCAAGCGCCTCGATGAGATCTGGCCCGGCCCCGGCGGCGAAGCGCCGAACGCCTACGCCTGGTGATTGATCAAAGGGAACGGAACCATGAGCCTGTCATTGTCTGGCACTGTCGCGCTGGTGACCGGCGCAAGCAGCGGGATCGGTGAAGCCACAGCGCGGACGCTATCGTCGTTGGGCGCGACCGTGGCGCTCGTCGCACGCCGCGCTGATCGTCTCGAGCAACTCGCGGCCGACATCGCCCTCACCGGCGGCCTGGCGCTGCCCTTGCCGCTGGATGTCACCGATCAGGAGCAGGCTCGTTCTGCTGTCGAGCAAACCGTCGCGGCGCTCGGTCGCCTCGATATCGTCGTCAACAACGCCGGCGTGATGCTGTTGGGCGGCGTTGTGGATGCGCCCGTTGACGAGTGGGAGCGCATGGTCTCGCTCAATGTCATGGGCCTGTTGTATGTCGCGCATGCAGCGTTGCCGCACCTGCTCAAGGCCGCGGCGGAGGGTCCGCGCCAGGTAGCGGATCTGGTCAACGTCAGCTCAGTGGCTGGCCGCCGCATCAACACGCTTTCAGGTGTGTACAGCCTGACCAAGTACGGGGTCGGCGCGTTCAGCGAGGCGCTGCGTCAGGAGGTCACCGGGCGGCACGTGCGTGTGTCGGTGATCGAGCCGGGCGCCGTCAACACCGAGCTGCGCGATCACCTGCGGCCCGAGGTGCGCGAGCAACTCGCGCGCCGCTCGCAGTTCGAGGCGATGGAGGCCGAAGACATCGCCGACGCGATCGCGTACATTGTGACGCGTCCACGCCGGGTGGCGATCAACGAGTTGTTGGTGCGCCCGACCGGGCAGGAGAGCTAGCCGATCGGCCTGACAATCACGTTCGGCCCGGCACGACGACGTTGAGCCCTTGCGGCCAAACCGAGAGCGTCCCGGGTGTCTGGCCGATGACGTGTCCGCCGAGGGCGATGTCCTGCACCGGATCGGCGTCGACGCGGATCACGCGCCCCTGCCAGTGGAGGATGTCGCTGCCCAGGTCCTGGCCGAGGAAGTTGCTGGCCGCGATGTTGGCCAGGGCGGCGAAGTCCGCCGTCGTGACGACGATCACGTCCAACAGCCCGTCGTCGACGCTCACGCCCTGGGCGAGGTTGAGGCCGGTCACGCCCATCTGAGCCGAGTTGGCGATCGTGCACTGCACGCCGCTGGTCTCGATCTGCACCCCATCGATGTCGAGCGTGTATCTGGTCAGCGGGATCTGGCTCAGCTGGTTGAGCGCCGTCAGGGGATAGGCGAGCTGCCCGAGTTCGTTCTTGAGGTTGCGCGGCGTGTTGGTGACGACAAGCGTCTCGAGTCCCAGGCTGGCGCGCAGAACGAAGACGTCGTCTCCGACCTTGCCCAGATCGATCTTGCGCACGCGTGCGGTGGATGAAGCCGCCAGTTGCGCGGCCTGCGTCAGGTCGAGCGGGATGCCGAGCTCGGTGGCCAACGCGTTGCCGGTTCCGCCTGGCAGGATAGCCAGTTCGACATCGGTGCCCGCCAGCGCGATCGCCAGTTCCTTCACCGACCCGTCGCCGCCGCAGACCGCGATGCGGCGGGCCCCTGCGGCAACCAGTTCCTGCGCGTGGCGCAGCCCATCACCCGCCTTGCGTGTCAGATAGATTTGCCAATCCAGCTCCTGGCCGAAGCCGCGATTGAGGGCGTGCAGCACCGGGCGATCGGGGC
The DNA here is from genome assembly GCA_964480865.1 of uncultured Anaerolineales bacterium. Lineage (GTDB taxonomy): Bacteria > Chloroflexota > Anaerolineae > Anaerolineales > UBA6663 > UBA6663. The sequence goes on from CAYZRP010000022.1 coordinate 18,745, forward strand.
CGGACGCCGGATTGAGAATGATCGGCAACGATTCGATCATGGGGTCTCCCTAGAACTGGCGCTGGGGCGGCCGCTCCAGATGCGCCATGAATTCGGCGCGGGTGCGGGCATCCTTGCGGAAGAGGCCGCGCAGGGCGCTGGTCGTCATGCTGCTGTCGTGTTTGCGGACACCGCGCATCAGGCTGCACAGGTGCACGCCGTCGACGACGACGGCCACACCCCGCGGCTCGAGCACGTCCATCAGGAAATCGGCGATCTGACCGGTCATCCGTTCCTGAACCTGCAACCGTCGCGCGAACATGTCGACGATGCGCGGGATCTTGGAGAGCCCGATGATCTGCCGGCCCGGGATGTAGGCGACGTGCGCGTGACCCAGGAAGGGCAGCATGTGGTGCTCACACAGGCTCGCGTACTCGATATCACGCACGACGATCATGTCGTCGTGCGGTTCGTCGAAGATCGCGCCGTTGATCAGGGCTTCGGGATCGACCGTGTAGCCCTGCAGCAACTCGGCGTACATGCGTCGCACCCGGCCCGGCGTCTCGCGCAGGCCTTCACGGTTCGGATCCTCACCGTAACTCTCGAGCAAGACGCGGACGGCATCTTCGACCGCGCGCTCTGTCGACTGGCTCGAGACGCTTCCGTCGACCTTTGGTGAACGCCGCGGTGGAGTGGGGCGATGGGCCCGACCCGTTCCGTCTGCGGCACTTCGTTTGACAGGCACTGCCTCCGTCCTTTCACGCTGATCGATCTGCGCGCCCTCAGGCGGCGATGAATCGCGGACCCAGATGATACGCGCTTTCAAGGAGCCCAACCAGAGTCGAGCCGCGTGATGTGTCAGGTGCCCACCCAATTTGTACCGTGCTCGCTGGAATGTGACTCGACCAGTCTGCGGTCCCGACGATCGGACCGTGACAACCGGTGCCGTTGCGTTCAACCCGCTCACTCGCAACAGGATCCTGGCCGCGTGAAACCTGGTCTGGCACCGGTTGGCCTCCGCGAAATCCGCCCTATGGCCGGCCAAGTCTGAAGCCAGCCCGCCCCGGCGGTCGTCGGGTGGGAACCGCCCTCTCTTGTGTACAATCGTGTCGGAGGAGATTCAGACTATGCAGCGAACCTTGTACACCCTTTCGTCGATCCTGTCCGTAGGCGCATTACTCGTGGCGGCCTGCACCCCGGCGGCCGCCACCCAGCCGGCCGCGACCGAAGCTGGCGGCGGCGCGCCGAAGCGTGTCGTCTACCTGATCAACGGCGGCCTGGGCGACAACGCCTTCTACGACTCCGGTAAGGCCGGCCTCGATGCCATCGCCGCGCAGTACGGCGTCGAGACGCGCACGATCGAGGCGAACTTCGACCCCGCGAAGTACCAGCCCAGCCTCGATGCCGCCGTGGATTTCGCGGACGTCATTTTCGTCATCTCGTACGGCTTCGAAGATCCGCTGAAGGAGATCGCCGACGCCAACCCCGACAAGATCTTCGTCAACCTTGACACAGTGGTTGAGAATACGAAGGGCACGATCACGTCGGTGGATTACATCGAGGAGCAAAGCGCTTACCTCGCCGGTGTGGCCGCGGCCCTCGCGACAAACGACACGTCGATCGCGAACGTCAACGCTGAGAAGAAGATCGGCGTGGTGGCCGGCGACAGCGACCCGGTGACCAACGCCTTCCTGTTCGCCTACGAGAACGGCGCGCACAGCATCGACCCCGAGATTGTGGTCGAGCGCAAGTATCTGGGCGGCGCCTGGGACGATCAGGGCCGTGGCAAGCAGGCCGCTGAGCAACTGTATGACGCCGGCTCCGACGTCGTCTTCCAGGTCGCGGCCGCCGCCGGTCTGGGCGTCCTGCAGGCCGCCAAGGATCGTGGCCTCTACGCCATCGGCGTCGACACCAACCAGAACGACCTGCAGCCCGGCTCGATCATCGCCAGCGACATCAAGAACGTCGGCGCTTCGATCGAGCGGGTCTACGCCACCATCGCCGATGGCTCGTACAAGCCCGGCCAGGTGCTGAAGTACGGCATCAAGGAGGGCGGTGTCGACATCGACTTCACCACCCAGAAGCCAGTGCTGCCGCAGGCCTCGATCGACAAGGTCCTCGAGGTGCGCAAGCAGATCGTCGACGGCGCCCTCACGATCGAGATCTACACCGGAGACTGAACGCCTGACGGTCGGCCGCGGACGGCGGTAGGGCTGGCCCTTGTGGCCGCCCACCGCCGTCTGCGGTCCTTCCCCATGTCCTATCTCGAACTGACGGATATCCGCAAGATCTTCCCGCCCGCCACGCTCGCGCTCGACGACGTCTCGTTGAGCTGCGAGCGTGGCGAGATCCATGCGGTCGTCGGTGAGAACGGCGCAGGGAAGAGCACGCTGATGAAGGTGCTCTATGGCCTCGAACGGGCTGACTCGGGAACCATCGAACTCGACGGCAAGCGCCTGCAGATCCGCAGCCCGCGCGACGCTCTGGCGGCCGGCATCGGTATGGTGCATCAGGAGTTGGTGCAGGTTCCGGAGTTCACGGTCTGGGAGAACGTCGTCCTCGGCATCGAGCCGGTCGGGCCGTTCGAGTCGCTGCGCGCCAGCGAAGCGATCCGCTTTGTGCAGAGCCGCATCGATGAGTTCGGCTTCGGCCTGCGCGCTCAGGCCCCACTGGGTGAGCTGTCGGTGGCCGCGCGACAGAAGGTCGAGATCCTCAAGCTGCTCTGTCGCGATGTCAGGATCCTGATCCTCGATGAGCCCACGGCAGTGCTCACGCCGCAGGAGATCCCGCCGTTCTTCGAGGAGCTGCGCCGACTGCGCGCCGCAGGGCGCACCCTGCTGTTCATCTCCCATCATCTTGATGAAGTCCTTGCGCTCAGCGATCATGTCACCGTCTTGCGTCGCGGCGTGCACGTGGCGACGCGGCCCGCGGCCGAGCTCGATCGCGCGGAACTCGCGACGTTGATGGTCGGGCGCGACATCGCTCAGGGCCGGCATGTCGCGCGGACGACCGAGCCAGGTCCGGTGGTGTTGCAACTCGATGCGCTGCGCGTCACGGCGCCCGACGGCCGCCCGGCCCTGATCGACGTCAACGTGCAGGTCCATCAAGGCGAGATCGTGGGCGTCGCCGGTGTCGAGGGCAACGGCCAGAGTGAACTGGTTGAGGCCTTGATCGGCCTGATGCCGCCGGAGCGGATCTCGGGCTTCATCCAGATCGGGGGCGTGCGCATCGCGCGCAACGCCACGGTGTTGTCGCGCCGACAGCACCTGAGCTATGTGCCCGCCGACCGCGGCCGCGCCGGCTCGGCCCTCGTCGCACCGGTGGTCGATAACGTGCTGATGGGTCATCATCGCCTCGATCCGGCAATGACCTGGGCGGGTGGGGCGATGATCGACCGCGACGCCGCTCGGCGCCTGGCCGATGGCGTTCGCAGTCGATACGGCGTCAGTCTGGCGAGCCTGGATGCGCCGATGCGTTCGCTCTCGGGTGGCAATCAACAGAAGGTGATCCTCGGCCGTGAGCTGGCCGCCGAGCGACCACTCCTTATCCTCGATCAACCGACGCGCGGGCTCGACGTCAGTGCCACCGAGTTCGTCCACCACGAGATCGTGGCGCAGCGTGACCTCGGGCGGGCCATTCTGCTCGTATCGTCCGACCTTGACGAGTTGCTGGCGTTGTCGGATCGCCTCCTGGTCCTGCATCGCGGTCGTCTGGTCGGCACCTTGTCGATCGCCGAGGCCAGCCTCGAGCGGGTTGGGCGCATGATGCTCACGGGTAACGACGATGCGGCGTGATCTGGCTGTCGCCCTGATCGGCATCCTGGCCGCCTTCGGCATCGGCGCGCTCGTCATGGCCGTGCAGGGCTACGACCCGGCCGCGGTCTATCGCGCCCTGTACGATTATTCGCTCGGTGGAAGCCAGCCCGGCAAGGCGCTCGGCAACACGCTCTTCCGCGCCATCCCGCTCGTGCTCACCGGCCTCTCGGCGTCGCTCGCGTTTCGCGCCGGAGCTGTCAACCTCGGCCAGCCGGGTCAGTTCCTGTGGGGCGCGCTCTTCGCCGTGGTCGGTGGATTGTTCCTCCCGCTGCCCGCGCCGCTGCTGCCGCTGGCTCTGATCGCGCTCAGTCTGCTGGGCGGCGCGCTTTGGGCGGCCCTGGCGGGTGTTCTGCGCACGCGCTTCGGCATGAACGAGTTCATCGTCACCCTGATGCTCAACAGCATCGCGGACAAAGTGACGCTGTGGGTGATCTCGTACCCGCTGCAGGATCAGGCCGCGTCGACGCCGATGACGCCGCCGATCGCGGCGGCCGGACGTCTGCCGGATCTGGGCACCGTCAATGCCGGTGTGATCGTGCTGGCCGTGGCGTTCGTCGTGTGCTGGATCGTGGCATCGCGCAGCCGCCTTGGCTACGAGTGGCGCCTCACTGGCCAGAACAGCCTCTTCGCCCGATTGGGCGGCGTGCCCGAGGTCACCAACTACAGCCGCGTGATGGCGCTCAGCGGCGCGCTCGCCGGGCTGGCCGGCGGCCTGATCGTGATGGGCGAGAGCAATCGCTTCATCCGTGGCCTCGGGGCCAATTACGCCTGGGACGGGATCATGGTGGCCGTCATCGCCAACAATGGCCTGTGGGGCACGCTGGCCTATGGCCTGTTCTTTGCGGCACTGCAGACTGGCGCGCTCGGTATGGAACTGATCACGGCCCTGCCCAGCGAGTTCATCCAGGTCCTGCAGGCGCTGACCGTGCTCCTGGTCGTCGCCGGTCGTGGTGGTCTCAATGACGCCCTGGCTGCGTGGTGGGCGCGCTGGCGGTTGCGCCGGGTCCATGGTCCGCGCGATGATGCGCGACAGGAGCAGACCGCCGATGCGTGAATTCCTCGGCTTGTTGAACGGCACCTTTGCGGCGACGACGCCGGTTTTGCTGGCTGCGCTCGGCGGCGCGTTCACGTATTACAGCGGCATGTTCAATATCGCCATGGAGGGTATGTTGCTCGTCGCGGCGTTCTGCGCGGTGCTCGGCGGCTTCCTGAGTGGCAGTTGGTTGGTGGGCCTGATCTGCGCGATCCTGGGCGGCGTCTGTGTCGCGCTTCTGTTTATCCTTTTCGCGATCGTCCTGCGCACCGACGAGTTTGTCACCGGCATCGCCCTCAATCTGCTGGCCCTCGGATCGACGACGTACGCGTTACGCCAGATCTTCAAAACCTCCGGCGCGTTTCAGAATCCCGGCATCCCGGCGATCCCGGCGCTCGACATCCCGGGGCTCTCGTCTCTGCCGGTCGTCGGACCGTTGTTATTCAAGCAGAACCTGATCGTGTACGTGGCGGTGATGCTCATCGGGCTGGCGGCCTACGTCATCTTCCGCACCCGTTATGGGTTGCGTCTGCGCGCTGCCGGGCACAATGCTCAGGCCCTCGACACAGCGGGCGTGCCTGCGACGCGCGTGCGTGTCTGGGCCCTGCTGGCCTGTGGCGTGTACTGTGGCATCGGCGGCGCTTTTCTGTCGACCGGCTATCTGCAGTTGTTCGGCGAGAACATGTCGGCCGGCCGCGGCTGGATCGCGCTGGCTGCGATTATCCTGGTCAGCGGCAATCCCTGGGGCATCGCCCTGATCTCGTTGCTCTTTGGCCTGGCGGATGGCGTCGGCCTGTTGCTTCAAGGCAACGGTCTGCCGCCGCAGATCACGGACACGCTTCCATACGTCGCGACGTTGATCGCGCTCTGGGTCTACGCCCGTCGGACGGGCGGCGGGCGGCGTCCCGCTGACCGCGGCACCTGATCTATTGCGTGTAAGTAAGCCTTCCTGAGTGTCGTCGCCCGGTTCGCTGCGGTCCGCTGTCCACCCAAGGGGGTTCCATGACGATCGATCAATCCTGGACGTTGCCGCATCATGACGGCTCGCCGCTGTATGTTCCGGAGCCCAATCCGTCGCTGGGTGGCACGGTCACGGTCCGGCTGCGGGTGCCGCGCGCCGGCAATGTCACGACAGCGTGGGCGCGCGTGATCGTTGATGGTGAGCCTGAACTCGTTGAGGCGAGGGTTGACGCACAGGACGAGCACGACCTCTGGCTGGGCGCGGAGTTGCGCGTCGGCAACCCCGTCGTCAGCTATCGCTGGCTGATGGACGGCGGCGCCTACGGTTATCAGTGGCTCAACGGCCAGGGCCTGCACGACCACGATGTTGCCGACGCCGCCGACTTCCGGCTCAGCACAGCCGAACCGCCGCCGGCGTGGGCCACGGGCACGATGTACCAGATCTTCCCGGATCGTTTCGCCAAATCGGTTGACCGGCCGGCGCCGGCCTGGGCGCGGCCGGCCGCGTGGGATGATCCCGTGATCGGTGAAGGCCCGGATACGCCGCGGCAGTTCTATGGCGGTGACCTGGATGGCATCACGGCCCACCTCGATCACCTCGCGTCGCTCGGTGTCGGCACGATCTATCTGACGCCGTTCTTCCCGGCCGAGTCGAATCATCGCTACAACGCCTCGACGTTTGCGCAGGTCGATCCGCTCCTCGGCGGCGATGCGGCCATGGCGCGATTGGCCGCTGCCGCCCATGGCCGTGGTATGCGCCTGATGGGGGATCTCACGACCAACCACTGTGGCGACACGCATGAGTGGTTCCAGGCCGCGCTGGCCGACGCAAACGCGCCTGAGGCCTCGTTCTTCTACTTCACCCAACATCCTGATGCTTACGATGCCTGGTGGAACCTGCGCGAGATGCCGATTTTCGATCATCGCAGCCCTGAGCTGCGCCGCCGTCTCTACGACGGCCCC
>CAYZRP010000022.1:25594-63635 GCA_964480865.1 uncultured Anaerolineales bacterium
GCGGCGTTCACGCGGCCGCTCTGGCAATGGCTCTTGCCGCCCCAGCCACGACCCTATCGGCATGGCAAGTATCCGACGCTGCCGAACTTGCCTGGTGATCGCATCGTCGCGGCGATGCGATCACTTTCGGGGGTGGTGCCGTGGCAAGGGACGCTGCATGCCATGAACCTGATCGGTTCGCATGACACGCATCGGGTGGCCTCACTGCTCGAGGATCCGGCGCGCGTCGATGTGGCGTTCGGCATGCTCGCGGCGTACCCGGGCGTGCCCATGATCTACGCCGGTGACGAGATCGGGCTGGCGACGATGGGGCCCGAGTATGCACGCATTCCCATGCCGTGGGCGCATCCTGAGCGCTGGGATGAGCGTCGGCTGGCCTTGACCCGGGCCCTCTTTCAGGCTCGCGCGTCGAGCGATGCGTTGCGACGCGGCGGCCTGCGCTGGTTGTCGATCAACGCCGACTCGCTCACGTTCCTGCGGGAGGCGCCGGGCGAGACGATCCTGGTGCACGCGGCGCGAGCCGTGCACGAGCCCGTGCGGCTTCCCGTAGGGCTTGTCGGTAGCCATCTGGTGGGGCTGGCCGGGACAGTGGATCTCGTGGCGCGGGCTGGCGAGGTGGTTCTTCCGGCGCAGGGTCCCGCGTTCGGGCTGTGGCGCCGCGCCGATCGTTGAGACCTGGCGTGTGGGAAGTGGGTTAACCGAAACGACCGGGCACATGGCCCGGTCGTTTGCATGGGAGATGAGTGGAGATGGCGGGAGTCGAACCCGCGTCCGAAAAAAGTCAACCACCAACCTCTACGAGCGTAGCCCGGCTATTTTGGTTTCACCGGCGGGTCCCCGTCGGGCAGGGTACGACCGCCGACCAGCTGCTGCCGACGTTGCCGCCGGTCTTGGGGATGGGTCGCAGCGTCCCACCTTGCGATCTGGCTTAGATGACGCTGACCTGTGTGTCGCCAGATAGGCTGACGGCCAGCGGCCTGCCGCGAGGGCAGGCGGGGCTCAGAGCTGCGGGGTTAGGCCGCGAGCGGGAGAGCCGCGTAAGTGCGGTTGGCACTTGAAGGTTGCGCTGAGTTAACGGGATCGGCGCCGCCCGGCTCGCCATTGGTGACCAGCTTAATCCGTCGAAACCGGTCATCCCCATGACCCCTTGATTATAGCGCAGTTGCGCAAGCCCCAGAGGGTCTGCGCATAGCCAACAACGCACGTCCCGCACCGACCGTGATGTGCCCGAAGGGTGACGATCGCGCCAGGCATACCGTAGTGGAAAGCCTGAGACGTCGAGTAGCCCAGTGCCCTCGCGGATTTGGGTCCAACCGTGGGCCCTGCTAGACGCCTTGAAATGACCCTGAAACGAACGACCCTGGATAGAGGTTAATGCGCATAGCCATTACCCGAAACCCTCCTTTTCGACCACACGAGTCAAGGTTTCTACCGATACATTGACCGTAACTTAGTACGATCCTTTATACAATCGCCGTCCGTCCTATTCATTCTCATTATGATGAGTCTTGTGCGCCAATAGTGTTCGCGGGTAGGGCGCCAAGCCCAGGCCACAAACCCGTTAGCGACTACAGGAGCCCTTGGATGCGCGTCTCGAACCTTGCCGTTGCTGTTTCTGCCTGTGCCTTGCTTCTTGCCCCTTTCGACGCTGCACGAACCGCCCGAGCGGGAGCAATACTCTCAACCACAAACACACGTGTGACCGACAGCAACCAACTCGACGCCTGGGTGGGGGAACCTGACCTGGCCAGTCAAAACGGCATCCTTTACGCGACCTGGCGCGACGCACGCCGAACCGATAGCCAGGTGGAAGCCGACATCGTCTTCGCCCGGTCCGAGGATGGTGGCACCACCTGGAGCGCCAACACGATCGTGTCAAACAGCCAGTACGTCGGCTTCACAAACAACCCCTCAATCAGCGTCTCGCCGGATGGCGCGATCTGGATCGTCTGGGGCCTTGACGCCTGCTACGACATCTCGATCACCTGTGGCGGCAGCACACTTTCGAACGACGTACGTGCGGCCTGGTCCTTTAACGGCGGGCAGACCTGGAGCGAAAGCGGCCTCTGGAACGGCACGCCCGGTAACATCTCGGACGATCTGGCACAACGCCCCGATGTCGTGGCCACCAACACCCGGATCTGGACCATCCTGCATGATCCGACCTTCAGCGGTGGTTCCGTCATTGGCTTCGACATCGTCCTGCACGAGATCGTGCGCAACGGCACGAACCTGAGTTCGTCCTATAAGCTCCTGACGCCGACGAGTAGCGGCAGGATGAACACATTCGGAGGCCCCCTGGAGGCCCTGGCCGTCCACGGGTCGGTCGTGTGTGCCGCCTGGGAAGATCAGCGCGACGGATCCTCCATCTACGGCACCTGTTCGACCAATGGAGCCGTCTCGTTTCCGGCCAGTGCACGCTGGTCCACCAACGGGTCTGACGGCGCCCCGCGCCTGGCGTTCGCGCCCGACGGCCGCCTGTATCTGAGCTACCGTGACGTCGACAAGAAAGATCTCATGGTGCGCACCTCGACCGACAGCGGGAGCACCTGGAGCGCCCCCGTTAACGCCACGAACATCGGATCGGCGTACACGTTCGAGTACGACCTGGCGATCGGGCCGGACGGGCAGTTGGTCATGCCCGTCGCGATGGGTGCGCTATCGACCGCAAGCGAGACGGATCTCAACCTCATAACGTCCATCGACGGGGGTCAGACCTTCGCACTCAACGGGCCTCTCGAATCAGGCAACGAACAGTACCTGAACATCTCGACGCAAGATCGGGTCGCCGTCGCAACCTCCGGAACAGCCGGCAACGCCCGTGTGCACACGCTCTGGGCCGATGACCGTGGCGATCCCCTTGTGACATCGGACTTGATCTGGTCGACGACGTCGGTGCTCGATTCGAGCGCACCGACTGTGCCGGTCAATCTGCGCGCCACGAACGGCGACACGAGCGTCCTTCTGGAGTGGGATCCCTCGAGTGATGCCAATGGCGTGGCATCCTACAACGTGCTCCGTGCGATGAGTTCGGGCGGAGCTTACACGCGTCTGAACGCGTTGCCGATCACGCAACCGTACTATCGCGATATCGGGCTGACCCCAGGCACTTACTTCTATCGTGTCGCGGCGGTCGACAACACCGGGAATGTTAGCGCGCCCAGTAATGAAGTCAGCGGAACGGCCAGTGTGGGCGGCGCGCTCGCCGGACTGACCGGGACACTGGCCTATGGCAGAGGCAGCAGCTCGATCGGAGTACGGGCCCTGACCGCCGGAGTTGTGGGAGGCGAGAGCGTGCTCTCAGGTTCGTTTCCCAACTACTCGGTGGATGGACAGCGGCTGTACTTCCGTAGCCCGGCGCCCGGGCTTGGGACGGTCGTGGCGGGCAACGTCACCGGTCAGAACGCGCAAGTGGCTTTCACTGACTCTCAGGCCATCGGTGAGTTCGACCTGCCAACGGATGCCAACTACATCGCTGGCGTCTTTCAAGAAGATTTCAACGGCGCGTGCGTGCCCTTCGAGGCGCGTCTGATACAGATCACGCCACGTTCGACGCCCGCCACCACCAGCAACGCCAACGTCGCGTCGATCTCGGTTTCGCCCGATCATCGCTGGATCGCCTATGCGAACCGCCTGTACTGCACGTTGGCCGGCACCGTTCAATACGACTCCAATCGCCTCTGCCTCATCGATACGCAGGCCGTGGCTTTCACCGAAACGTGTCTGACTCCAGCAAATGTCCAGGGCAGCGATTTTGGCAACACCGGCAGCGTCATCGTGTTCTCGGCCAACTACACCGGCCAGAATGAGATCTGGCGCGCTGTCGTAAGCGGCAGCGGCGGCCTAAGCCACTTTACGCAACTCACTCACGGCCCTGCGGGGCAGCCCGCCACACAGCCGCGGGTCTCGTCAGACGGCAATTGGGTGGCCTTCCTGCGGGACATCGACGCCGGAACCAGTGAGGACCTTCAGGTGCATGTGGTACGGCTGGATGGCGAGAGCGTGCGGTCATTGGGTTTTGGCGCGACCTCGATCGCCTGGTCGGGTGGCGGCCCGGCCGGACCGGTGCTCGGTGCGCAGCGCGTCTATCTGCCTCTGCTCAGCCGATAAAACGGCTGCGCATGGCGCAAGTGCCTGACGAGTCGGGCTGACTTTGCCGCCGTATAATGCGGGCATGGTGTTGAAACGGATGGGTATATCCAGTCTTGTGCTCCTGGCGCTCGTCATGGTGACGGTTCCATGGGCTCGAGCGCAAACGGCCACCAGCTTCACGGCTGTTTGGCGCACCGTTCCCGCTGTGGTCGGTCAGGCGAATGCCATCCTGGTCGCGAGCACGGAATCCGTCGACCTGGCCAGGCTGTCCGTCTCAGTGGTCTATGGCGATCAGGAAAGCGTCCTGGCGGCTGTCCTTCAATCGGATGGGCGCCTGAGCGCCGAGTACACGCCACCCGTCGCCGGAGCCTACAAACTCCACCTCACAGGGTCCGTGAACGGCCGGACCGTCGACGAGCAGGTGTTGCTGTCCGACGTTCAGGAAGCCACCCTGGGACTTCCCGCCATTCAAGTCGATGCGCCTGAGCCATCACCAGATACACCATCGGCAGAGCCGAACTGGACCGTGATCGGCGGTGGCATCCTGGCTGCCGTGTTATTGGCCGCCGCCGTCCTGGTCGGGCGACTGAAGCGCTGATCGACCCCGGGTTGTGTTGACCTCGTCACCAGTCAGCTAAAGCAGACCCCATCCATCGCCAATACGCCGATTTACCGCAGCATTTACACGCCTTTTCTCGCCGGGTTCAGAGGATCGCAGTAGGATCACTGAGGTTGTCTGTCACACCACACTGACAACCTCAGTAGATCTGAGGCGACGTGCCTGACGATTGCACTCTTCTCACCGACGCAGCGCCCACCACCGTCGAGGCCTATCAGGGCATGGTGGGCGCTGCTCACGAGTCGGCCCGACTGATCGCTGAGCTCCAGGACAGCACCAATCAACAGCGACTCGTCATCGAACAGGCCAGCCTCGCCCGCAGCATGTTGCTGATCTCCGTCGGGCAAACGACGTCCACCATGGAAGATGTGTCCATGGGCGCCGAGCATTCGGTCAAAACCGCCGATGACGGCAAGGCCGTCCTGACCGAACTCACAACGGGCATGCGGCAGATGAAGGAAGCCTCGATGGAGCTGGCGCACCGCGTGAGACAACTCGGCAAGCACTTCCTCGAGATCGACGCGATGTCGGAGACAATAGAGGAGATCGCATCGCAGAGCACGCTCCTCTCTCTGAATGCCGCCATCGAGGCGGCCCACGCCGGCGACTACGGCCGTGGATTTGCGGTGGTTGCGTCTGAGATGCGCAAGCTGGCTGAACGCTCCAAGAGCCGCACGAAAGAGATCTCGCACCTCACACAGGTCGTTCATCGTGACGCCGACGATCTTATCCAGGCCATGGAGCGTGTCGCCGCTGACGTTGAAAAGGCCTTGCGGCTTACGGCCGACTCCGAAGCGGCCTTCGTTGCGATTGGCAGCGGCGCGGTCACGTCGCTCGCCAGCATCCAGGCCGCCCAATCGACGCTGCGTGACATTGAAGACGCCAACGACAACTTGATCGAGACCTTCACGTCAGTCGCCAGCTTCAGCGACAAGAACACCGAGTCCGCCACGCAACTCAAGAGCCTCAATGAGGTTCTCTGTCGCCTCGCCGAGCAGTGGCCCGCCGGCGGGCGTCTCACGTCAGATCACGAATCCGACGATCGGCCACAGATCCTGTGAGGAGTGCACCATGAAACTCGAATGGAATGACTCGTTCAGCACCGGAGTGGAAGAGATCGACAACCAGCACAAGGAGCTGGTCAGACAGCTCAATCTGCTGTACGCGGCGATGGCTGCGGGGCAGGGTAAGGATGAGATCGGCAAGATCCTCAACTTTCTCGGGCAGTACGCCGTGATGCACTTCGGCAAAGAAGAGACCTGCATGGAAGAGCATCGATGCCCTGCCGCTTCGGCTAACAAGCTGGCGCACGCCCAGTTCATCGAACTGTTTGGGTCGATGCAGAAGCGGTTCAGTGTCGAAGGCCCCACCACCGCTCTGGCCGTCGACCTCCAACAGCAGACGTCGGCGTGGTTGGTGAACCACATCCTGCGGGTGGACACGAAATTGCGCGCCTGCGCCAAGACTAAGCTGCCGGCGTAAGCGCCGCTCAGGGCCGCGGTGGTTCGTCAACACCGCGGCCCGATTTTCCCCACTGACGCTATGCCTCGCCCGTCCGCTCTGCCCGCGCCGTGGTTCCTTCTGCTGTACAGCCTGGTGGGCTTAGGGCTTGCCGGTGCGATCCTGTCGCTCGGATGGCCGGGCATCCTGGTCTTCGCCGCGTTGGGCGGCGTCGTGCTGGCCGCGGATGAATACACGGGCTGGGTTCGTCCAGCCGCGATCATCCTCTTTCAAACGATCCTCTTGCCGGTTCTGCCGCTGCTCGCGGTCGACGCCCTGGGGGCCGCGCTGGTCTTTGTGGTCGGCTCGGCGGCCGCGCTCACCTTGTCGGAGCTGGTCCATCGTCGGGCTCGTCAGGCGGCCCAGACCTCGGCTGAACACCAGCGGCATCTCAGCCGCCTGAACGATATCCTGCTGGGTGCCCCGGCTGTCATCTACGAACTGGCGCCAAACCCTGAAGACCCGAGCGGCTTCCGTCGCTCGTTCGTCAGCGCCAACGTTCGACAATTGTGCCTTGTGGATCCGCCCTTACAGGCACTGGCGGCCAACGATTTCGGCCTGCTGGGTAACGCCACGCGCGCCGAAGCCGAGCGCTGGCGCACCCGCCTGGTCGAGCACGGCGAGGCCACCGTCGAATACGCCGTCCATGTGCCTGGCCATCGGATGCGGTGGTTTCGCGATGTTGCTCGGCTTGTGCCCGACGGGATTGGACTCCGGAAAGAGGTCATCGGAAACGTCAGCGACATCACTGAGCAGCGCCTGGCCGTCGACCGCTTACGCGAACACGAGCGGCAACTGGCCGCCAGTCAGCACCTGCTTGAACGAGTGGCCCATACGATTCCGAGCACGCTTTACGTGCTCGATGTGCGTATTGGCGCCGCTCACGGTGGGCTGGTGTTTCAGAACCGCTCGCTGTCGGGCATGCTCGGTTATGCGGACACACTCGTCAGCGAGGTGGGGTGGGAGGCCTTCATCCTGGCTCACCTCCATCCCGATGATTGGGCAGCCTATTCGCTCATGTTGCGCGACATGTCTGAACAGCCTGACGGCGCCGTGGTCGAAACCGAGTACCGGCTGTGCGACGCCGCCGGTCAGTGGCGCTGGCTGCGGGGAAGGGAGCTGGTGTTCGAGCGCGATGAGGCCGGTCACGTCGCCCAGTTGATCGGTCTCATCGAAGATATTCAGGATAGCAAGTCACTGCAGACTCAGATTCGAGCGGAACGCGACTTCGCTCAGGTCGTGTTGCGCGCCTTGGGTCAGGGTGTGGCCGTCTATAACCCCGACGGACACTGCGAATACCTCAATCCGGCGGCCGAGCGGATCTTGCGGGCCACCGCGCAAGACCTCCTTGGGTCTCCCTGTCAGGACCTTCTCCCCGACAACGGTGACTTCGTGGGCAAACCTGACGGCGTGGATCTCGTGAAGCCACGGGTGACCGACGGCCTTCGCGAGATCCAGTACCGACGCGCGGATGGTTCAGTCGCCGATCTCGCCGTGGCGGTTACGGCCAGATCATCGGTCGATCGTGAGCCAGGGACCGTCGTGGTCTTTACCGATGTCACCGAACGCAAGTCCATGGAGCAGGCACTGTTCACGTCCAACCAGGAACTCGAGCAGGCGCTCGTGGCGGCCCAGAGCCTGGCGCGGGAGGCCCAGGCGGCGAGCCGCGCCAAGAGCGACTTCCTGGCCAACGTCAGTCACGAGATCCGCACGCCGATGAACGCCATTCTGGGGATGGCGGAGCTGCTTCAGGATCTGGTTCCCTCTCTCGAGGGGCGCGACATGCTGCGTATCGTCCTCGACTCCGGGCAGACGTTGCTGGATATCATCAACGACATCCTGGACTTCTCGAAACTGGAAGCCGGCAAGCTCGAGTTGGACCCGCAGCCTGTTCAACTCAGCGACCTGATCGAGAGCACGGCCGATATCCTGGCCCTGCGCGCCAGCCAGAAGGGCGTCAAACTCTACACGGTTATCGATCCGGGTCTTCCGCGCATGATCTCGGCCGACGCCGGACGACTGCGCCAGATCGTGCTCAACCTCCTCGGCAACGCCTTGAAGTTCACCCACACCGGGCATGTCCTAATCCGGCTGGACCCCGTGTCTGGCTCGCCGGCGGATCGCCCACGCCTGCGACTCAGCGTCGACGATACGGGTGTCGGGATCGCGTCGGAGGTTCAGGCCCGCCTCTTTCATCCCTTTGAGCAGGCGGACCGGGGGACGACACGTCGCTACGGCGGCACCGGACTTGGGTTGGCGATCGTCAAGCGACTCGTGACGTTGATGGGCGGTGAGGTCACCCTGCGCAGCCGCCTGCAGGAGGGCACAACGGTCACGGTGGAACTGCCGGTGCAGCCACTGGCAAGCGACCCGCCGCCGCTGATCGACTCCGGTCGTGGGCGCGTCATCGTGATCGAGCCGGACAACCTGTCGGCCAGACTTCTGTCGGAACAGTTGTGCCAGCTGGGTGTCGAGGCCACTGTCATGGATCTGGCAGCGGCGCGCGCAACAGGTGTCGGAGACGCGCGTGCCGTGTTTGTGGGCGTGTGGGAGGGAGATCCGGGGGCCCTTGAGGATCGCAGGACCGCGGCATTGGCGTTCGCGCACCTGCCACGAATCGTACTGGCGTACCCGGGCTTCCATGTAAACAGCGGCGAGTTTCTTCTGACCCGGCCTATCAAACGCAGCGCGCTCCGCACACTGGTCGACAGCCTGCTGTTGCCGGTGCCATCTGCTCCGGAAGTATGTGTGGCGGTGGAAGTCCACCCGAACGTTCACGTACCGCGCGGGATTCGCATTCTGCTGGCCGAAGACAACCCCGTGAACCAGCTGGTCGCCAAACTCCAGCTTGAGAAGCTGGGCTACGACCTGGACATGGTTGACAACGGTCTCAAGGCTGTGTCCGCCTTCGAGGACGCGCCGGATCGCTATGCCGCCATCCTGATGGATTGTCAGATGCCGGTCATGGACGGTCTGGAGGCGACCGAACGGATCCGCAGGTTGGAGGCCACGCTGGGCGGCCATGTGCCTGTGCTGGCGATGACAGCCAATGCCATGCTCGAGGACCGAGAGCGCTGTCTTGCCACCGGCATGGATGACTTCATTGGCAAGCCAGTACGTGGCAAGGACCTGGAGCGCCTGCTCCAGCGTTGGATCGTGCCATTCTGAGTTCCCCGGCGTAAGGGCGGGGGGATGATGTGTTATGGCTGGCACTTTGCCCGCTATGCAAACAGAGCCAGACGCCCTTCTCAACTTGAGCCGTTGCACAGGGCTATGCTGTTTCGTCGCTTCCCCAGGCGCCCGCCAATCGCCCGGAATTAGAACGTACGTTCTTCTCATGCGGTTGCGCACCCGGCCGGGCGCGGCGAGCGCCAGCGGCAGTCTTCGGCGAGAGGCCAGTTGAGTAGACGCGGACGGGCGCTACTGATTCGTGGAGCGCCTCGAAGAGGGGGCTCGTAGATGATCAACGAGCGATACGAAGAGAGGACGTCGCACGTGCTCGCCGATCAGGCGATCTCCCGGCGCACGAAGGCGTCTCTGTGCGTATGAGCGCCGGAATGCTCGGTCTATGTGGGCCGGGCCGCGTTCTCAGGCGGTCAAGAGCCATCCGGAGGGGTTGCCAGGCCCGGGGCACCATCATTATCTAATATCTAGTTAGATAATGTGAATGGATGACCAGGAGGACGACCCCTGCTCTAAGCCCATAGACCCCTCGCGGCTCGCCGGTGTCGGCGGGAGATCCATTCGCGCCGATTGAGTTGTCGCCAACGCACGAATGGCAGCGGCGAAGACACAACCGACGCGAAGCGAGCATCGAGAGCGACCGCGCACCGCCCTACTGGTTGCGACCCGCCTACGCCGAGGAGGGACCCGGTAGCCTGTCTACGCTGAACTGTTGTCCATCCCAGGGATTCGAACTTCACATGAGGGCAAGCGGCCAGCCACTCAGGCAGGCGCTGACTCCCTAACCACACCTCGGAATGGTATGACAGTTCGCTGTTGATCGGGTGTGTTTTGCCACTGGAGCGCATTGAGGAGATCAGATTTTCTGTTTATGTTGCGTGGACGCCGCTTTTGGCGTGTCCGCCACCGATATTTTTGAAAGGCCATCCATGAACGTTCGATCTCTCCTGATAGTCCTGTCGCTCAGCCTTGCTGTTCGGGTGGTATCGCTAGCGCCTGGCGATAGCCTGGTGATCAACGGCTGTACCACGCGCCTGGAGATGACGGGCAACGTCGTCCAATGCATCGCTGCCAGTCCGACCCCAACACGGACGCCAGCACCTACCCGAACGCCTGGCTCGACCCGCACGGCGACCGCTTCGCGGACTCCCACACGCTCGGTGACGCCTTCACCGACCGCTACCCGAACGCCGGCCGCGACGAGCACGGCTACGGCCACGCTGGTGTCCACCACGCCGGCCCCCAGTCTGACGCCTTCGCTCACTCTGTCGCCGACACCCCTGCCCTCCTCGCCAACAGCGTCGCCCCTGCCGTCGGCTACGGTAGTTCTGGCAACACCCTCGCCTGTGGTGACGGCCGAAACGACTCTGGTCGGCCTGGCAATCATCGGTGACAGTACCCAGGACGAGTACGCAGCGCCTGAGAACAATCGGCCCGCGATCAATTGGGTTGAGCATCTGGCTGCCCAGGGTCTTCCGGTCGGAGCGTGGGGCGCCTGGGGCGATAGCCGTCGGACGGGGTATGAGTTCAACTGGGCGCGTTCAGGCGCCGTGAGCTACAACGCGCGGTACGATCAGGCTCCCGGTGTAGTCGCTCAACTTGAGAGCGGTCGGGTGTCGCATGTCCTTATCCAGATCGGGATCAATGACCTGAACAACGGCCTCGCCATGGATCTCTATCTGGGGCGCGCCGTCAACGTCGGCGCGATTGACGCAATCGCCGACAACATCGTGGCGACAGCTCGCCTGGTCAACGATGCTGCCCCCGGGCGCGTCATCGTCGCGTCCACCCAGGATTATCTTGGGTTGGATCTCCTACCGGATCCCGAAAACGGACTCTTCATAGATCAGGCGGGCCGCCAGCGTGTGATCCAGGCTTTCGCTGAACTCAACGCGCGTGTTCGCGACAATCTGCCGGCTGGTGTGATTTGGTTCGATTGGAACGCGGCTTTGAGCGCACGCCTGACATCGATTCGTCAGGGCGATGTGTTCTGGCTTGATGGTCAGGCCGTGTCGATTCGCGTGCGGGGAAATGGCCCCTTCAACGGGTTCATCCAGGATGCCTACATGCATCCTGAGACAGCGCTATCGGGGATCTATGCGCAGTTGTTTCTAAACGAAATGAAGGTCGTCTGGGGCCTCGATCTCCCCACCCTCACGGATGCCGAGATCATGCGTCGAGCTCAATAAGTGAGGGAGTAGAGGCGGTCATCGAGGGCTTTTGGTTACGGATTGATTGGTCCAAACCAAAGGCCCTCGATGATCAGACTTGGTGATGGAATTGGCTATGCGCATTAAACTTCCTGAAGCGGCGAGGTGCGCTCACATTTCGGCCCGGAGAACCTGAACGCCCAACAAACCAACCACCTGGGCGGCCTGGCCGGGTTCGATAATCGCGCCGGTCAAGTCCTGCGGCGCAACCTGTAGTCCGTCGAGCGTTGATCCACGCAAGTCTGTACCCTGCAGCCGCGCGCCACGCAGATCGGCCTGGCTCAGGTCGCATCCCGCAAAGACCACGCCAGAGAGATCTGCGCCCGCAAAGGACGCTCGAGCAAGTCGACAGTGCTCAAAGCGCACGCTCTTGAAGGACGCTGAGACAAACAGCGCATCCTCAAGCCCATCGCCACGAAAGACCACGTCCTCAAATTGCGCGTCGATGAAGCGCGCACCAAGCAAACGACTGCCCAGCCATTCGATCCGGCGCAGATGCGCGCGCTCGAGGTCGAGCCCGGCAGCATCACACTCTTCGAGCCGCAAGTCATTCCAGCGGGCCACCACCAATCGCGCACCAGCCAATGCCACGCGCTGCAACGTGCCCTGCTCGAGGATCAGGCGTGTGGCGGTCTGGTGCGCAAAACTGGCGCCAGACCAGGTGAACCCCTGGTAATCAGCCTGATCGGAGAATGCCTGCGGAACCACGCGATCGCTCACACGAGGTAACCGTGGCCCACGAGGCGCCGCACTGGCTCGGGCAGTTGACATGTCGGTGAGTTCCCTTTCTCCATGGGCCTTGCTGACAGGCCCCTATGCAGACGCAACGCCAGCACGTGATCCAGGCGCTATCGGCGCCAGGCCCAGCGATCCACGCCCGAGACAATGGGCACTGCGCGTCATTCACGCTCGATGAACTGACGGCGCGTCCATTGCGGCCCATGAGTGTACAACGCCAGGCGCAACCCGCGCCAGGGTGAGCGTTGAGGCCAGACGTCAAGGAAAGAAACGTCCGGCGTTTGCACAGATGGGGATGATCCTTCGGGCCAAGGGACACGAAGGACATGTGTGAGGAGACCCACGCAAACCAACCCACCCGTGGCCAGGAACAGCGACCATCAGGCGTCAGGCAACGCCGAGTGCTCCGACCCGGGCGCCTTCACGCAGTTTCGCCCGGCCCGTTTGGCCAGATAGAGCGCCGTGTCAGCCGCTCGCAGGAGCTCGTCCACGCTGTGGCCATGGTCCGGGAAACCGGCGACACCCACCGACAGCGTCGCCTGCAAGACAGCGCCAGAATCATCCAGGCGCTGCGCGG
Organism: uncultured Anaerolineales bacterium; assembly: GCA_964480865.1. Classification (GTDB taxonomy): domain Bacteria; phylum Chloroflexota; class Anaerolineae; order Anaerolineales; family UBA6663; genus UBA6663. The sequence continues at coordinate 38,514 of CAYZRP010000022.1, forward strand.
CGAACGCGGCTCGCCACGACTCGGCTCGCTGTAGGGCCATCGCCAGCGTCGCGCCAGGCATCAAGAGCACGAACTCCTCACCCCCATAGCGGCAGGCGATATCCATCTGACGCGACGTCGCCCGCAGCAGCCGGCCCAACGCTTCCAACACCAAATCGCCAGCTTTGTGGCCAAAGCGATCGTTGAGCGACTTGAAGTGATCGACATCCATCAACAGGACGCCGATCGATTCGCCCAGGCGTTTGGCGTGCGCCAGCGCCACCTCGAACGTCTCCTGCATGTAGCGACGATTGTAGAGGCCGGTCAGCGGATCGCGGATTGCCTGTTCGCGCAACTGCTCCTGAAGGACCTGGATCTCCTGCAGCCGACCCTCGAGCTGGGTGTTCATGGATCGTAGTTCGTCCTCGGCCCGCACGCGTGAGGTGATGTCCATCATGGCCACCGCGCACCCCTGCACCTGACCTCGCTCATCGCGAATCGGAACGGCACTGTTCAACACATGCGCGATCTGGCCATCAAAGCGCTGGATACGAAGCTCCTGCTCGAGCACCGTCTCGCCGCGCTCGATCGCCCGGTTGCTGGCCCACTCTTCCGGCGTGACGCCACGGTCGCTGTGGGTCCACCACGCCTGATAGAAGTCGTAGCGGCTGTCAGTGTCGACTGGTGCGGCCCCGCCCCAAATCATCTGAAAAGCGCGATTGGATTGGAGCAACTCCGCATCGGGACCAACCACCGCGACGCCGATGGGCAGCGCCTCCATCACGGCGTTCAGGCGATTGCGTTCGAACTCGATCTGAGCCGATGCCGTGGCCAGGGCCTCCTCGGCGCGTTTGCGGCCGACTCGTTCCCACGCGAGGTCCGCCAGTTCAGAGACCAGGGCCACATCCGCCGGGTCGTAGTCGCGCGGCTTGTTGCCCACGCCCAGGATCGCCACAATCTGATCGTCACGGATGACCGGCACAACCAACTCGCGGATCACCGGTGCGTGCCCCGCGGGCAGGCCCTTGCGCCGGTCGCCAGGGAGTGATGCGTAGTCATTGTGGATGACCGGCCGACGCTCGCGCACACACTCGACCCAGACCCCGGCCCTCGAAATGTCGTAATGCGTGCCTTTTCCCACCGCCGTACACATATGGTTCAGCGTGTTCTGCGACCACATCTGCAGCGTGAGCGTCTCCTGATCGGCCTCGAGGAAATGGTAGAAGCCGATGCGGCTCTCGGTCAGATCTTCGGCCTCCGCCAGCGTGGCCTGCAAGAACTCGTCGAGCGTGTGCGCCTGGCCGAACTCGGTCAGGCGCATGCGGGCCAGGAGCAACCGTTCCGATCGCTTGCGTTCGCGGATGTCGCGAATGAGTCCCTGCCGGTAGATGGCCCGGCCCATCGAGTCAGCCAGGATGGTGACGGTGTCACCAATCCAGCGATATTGACGTTGTGGGTCACGCAGACGGTACTCGAGCTGCAGCGATGCGCGACCCGAGGGCGGCAGATTTGCCTCAGCATCCCCCAGTTCGCGAGTCACCCCGGCAATGTCGTCCGGGTGCACGAGTTCGACGACCATAGCTGTGCTCATCGTGGTCATGTCCGCGATCGACCAGCCGGTGATCGACTCAATGACGGGGCTCAGATAATCGTAGCGATCTGCAAGAAGATCCCGCCGGTACGCGGCCTGCGACGAGTTGTCGAGCACCGATCGGAACCGGTCCTCACTCTCGCGCAAGGCGGCCTCCATTTTCTTGCGTGCTGTAATCTCCAGACAGATGCCCGCCATCCGTGTCGCGACGCCGGATTCATCGAACCGGGTTTCTCCGAACAATTGGATCCAGCGGATCCCGTCGCCGGGTGGCTGGATCCGGAACTCGCAGACCAGCGGCTCTCGCCCGGCTCGCGCGGCTTCGATCGCGGCATTGACGAGCGGTCGATCATCCGGATGGACGATGGCTTTCCAGGTCAGGCGATCGGCCGGCCAGACCGCGGGATCGAGGCCGAACAACGCGAAGAGTTCAGGTGACCAATACAACGCGTGGCGCTGGATATCCCAATCCCACAGGCCGGCCCCGGCAGAACGTTGCGCCAACGTAAGGCGTTCGTTCAACAGCGCGAGCTCTTGCTGGAGCCGGGTCAGACTGGTTGGGGTGTCTGTGGCGTTAGGCACCCGGCGGGAGTCCGGGACAAACGATTGGATGGTTTCAGCCGACATGAAGTCTGCCTCCCCGAGATCGTTCGGGTGTGGCAACCACTCGCCGAGACACCCGAGCACCATGAAACAAAAACGGGCCCACCTTGCTTGGTCGAGCCCGTCAGGCCTGCAACGGTCTTGCCCAAAGCAAGGCGTCAGCGTGTCTTTGGTTATGGGTGGAGACCCTTCAATGGTGACTGAGAGGGTCTCTCAGAAGTAGTATAGGCCCGCTGATCTGCAAAAATCTACAGCTCTATCCAAGGCCTAACCATTTCAGCGCTGTTCGCGCGATCGCGCGTTCGCCCCAACCCACTATGACAGCCGACGTCCTCTGGCCTCGACGTCGTCCAACCGGCTCCCCTGAGCCGGCCATCTCGAATCGTCCTTTCGTGCCAGGATCGCGTGAGCGTCAGGAGACGACGCCTAACGTCAATGACTCGTCGCCATGATGAAGACCGCCGGCTATATCGCACGGCCAGTTTGTCGGTCCCGCTGCGACAACCAAGGAGCGCGCCATACCGCCTCCCCCTCTGACCTAACGCCCGCAGTGAGCCGGACATGACTCGACGGTAATCGATGCAGGGTGCCCACTCCTGCGCAGCCCTTAATCTCGGAATTGATTCTTGCTCTGGCCCGATGGTTCAGCTACAATAGATATCATCCTGTAATTACAGGATGATAGGCCCACTTCCTGAGGTTCGACATGGTGCACCCAGGATCCCCCGTAGACGTGCGAATCGTGTCTGTTTTGGGTTCTCTTGCAGATGTTTCTCATGGGCGAATCGATGCCCATACCCATGTCTGGATCCAGCCCGAACCAGGAACGCCCGCCGGAGGTCCCACGCTGAACGACCCGGCTCGCAGCCTGGTCGAGATCCAGGCTTTCGCTGCGGCCGGCGGCACGGCTCTGGTGGACTGCCAACCCGGCGGTGCCGGTCGGGACGGACAGAAGCTCGCCTGGCTCAGTCAGGCGAGCGGCGTGCCCATTGTCGCCTGCACGGGTTTCCATTTGCGGCGTTACTATCCGGCCGAATCCCCGTTGTGGTCGCGTGGCGTCGACGATCTGACCGAACTCATGGTGTCAGAGCTAGACCCCACGCTGGGCCTCGAAGAGTGCCGGGACAATCCGCAACCGGTGACAGCCGGTTTCATCAAAGTCGCGATCGAGGCCACGTTGGCGGACTCCCCGCTTGCAGCGCTCTCGGCTGCTGCTGACGCCGCGACCACCACCGGCGCCGCCGTGCAGATCCACACCGAACGGGGCGCGGCGGCGGCGGAAGTCGTGGCGTTCTTCATGGAACGCGGCGTTACCCCCAGGCAACTGTTGGTCTGTCATATGGACAAGCGCCCTGATTGGGGTCTGCACGTCGCCCTGGCCCAGGCCGGGGTCAGCCTCGAATACGACACGTTCTTCCGTCCCAAGTACGACCCTGAGCACAAGCTGTGGCCCTTGATCGACCACATGGTCGCGGCCGGACACGCATCCGCGGTGGTGCTGGCCACCGACCTGGCGGACGCGGCCCAGTGGGTGTCGTATGGTGGGGGCCCGGGTCTGGCGGCATTTCCAACCCAGATCCCGGCTCAGCTGGCGGCGCGCGGAGTCCCACTGGAGAGCATCGCGCTGTTGGTCGGTGACAACATCACCCGGCTTCTGGCGCGGCCAGCGCCGTTGCCCTGAAGGCCCGTAAGGAGCAGCTCATGTTGGACTTACCCTTCACCTACACCGTACCATTGCCAGGCGCGATTCCATCGCGGCAGGATAACGTCATTCAGCGCCGACTGAGTGCGCTCAAGGGCCAGTTCGCGGACACCGCCGCCTATGAACGTCTGCTGGCCGAGGACGATCGAGTCGTCTACGAAGTCCACGAGATCCAACGGCCGCACGTGGCCGGCGAGTTGCTCACCGGGATCTCGATTGTGCACCCCGGCAAAGTCGGGGCTGAGTTCCACATGACCAAGGGACACTTCCACACCGTCCTTGAGACGGCAGAGGTCTATGTCGTGCTCAAGGGCGAGGGCTTCATGGTGCTCGAAACGCCGGAGGGCGACGCACACGTCGAGCCGTTGACCCCAAACCGGGTGCTGTATGTCCCGCCGCGCTGGGCGCATCGCTCGGTCTGCACCTCGCGCCAGGACGATCTGGTGACCTTGTTCGTGTACCCGGGCAATGCCGGCCACGATTACGGCACGATCGAGACCCAGGGCTTTCGCAAACTTGTGGTCGAGGACGCGAACGGAATCGCCATTATCGACAACCCGCGCTGGAAGCGCGCCTGATGAAACTGAAGGAATGCCGCCTGTTGGTGACGGCCACGTCGTATGGCAAACACGATCCGGGCCTGAAGGCTCTGTTGCATGAACAGGTGGCGGAGGTCATCTACAACACAACCGGGAAGCCGCTGTCCTCGCGGGATCTGCAGGCGTTGCTTCCGTCCATTGACGGCTACATCGCGGGGCTGGACGAGATCGACGCTGTCGCGCTGAGTGCGGCGGATCGACTCAAGGTGATCAGCCGCTATGGCGTCGGCGTCGACAACGTCGACCTGAACGCCGCGCGGGCGCGCGAGATCGTGGTGACCAACACGCCCGGAGCGAACACGGTCTCGGTCGCCGAGCTTGCGATTGGCCTGATGCTGGCCCTCATCCGCCAGATCCCAACCGCGGTCGAGTCGACCCGACGTGGAGAGTGGCCCCGACTCAGCGGCGTCACACTCGGGGGCAAGACCATCGGCCTGCTGGGCTTTGGCGCAATTGGGCGTCAGGTGGCGGTGCGCCTGGCGGGCTTCCAGTGTCGGGTGCTGGCCCACGACCCGGTCGCCGACGAGACGTTTGCCGCCGAACACGCGGTCACGTTGGTCGCGCGGGACACGCTCCTGGCCGAGTCCGACCTGGTCAGCCTGCACCTGCCTTTGCTGCCCGAGACCCGCGGGTTGGTGGACGCGGCGTTTCTCGAACGCCTTAAACCCGGTGCGTACCTGATCAACACCGCCCGCGGCGAAATCGTGGATGAGACCGCGCTGCTCGCCGCTCTGCGCGGCGGCCGCCTGGCCGGTGCAGCGCTTGACGCGTTCAGCGAAGAGCCGCCCAGCGCGACCCACCCGCTGCTGTCTTTGCCGCAGGTGCTCGTCACACCCCACATGGGCGCGCATGCGGACAGCGCCATCAATGCCATGGGCTGGCTCTCTACCCGCGATTGTCTGGCCGTGCTCGCCGGCGAGCCGCCTCGTCATCGGGTCCTGTAACGCGGGTCAACGAATGTTGTGAGGTTCTATGTCGAAAGAAGTCGTGCTGGAACGGATCGGCCAACTCGGCGTGATCGCGGTCATTCGCGGACCCTCCGAGACCTTGACCTTGAAGATGGTCGAGGCCCTGGTGGCGGGCTCGATCACGGCCATCGAGATCACCTACTCCACGCCCAACGCCGAGTCGGTCGTCGCCGCGCTGGCCCGGCGGTTCGGCGACGAGGTGTTGTTGGGGATGGGCACGTTGACATCGCCGCACCAGGCCGCGGCGGCCCAGGCGGCCGGCGCGCGCTTCCTGGTCAGCCCGGTGTGTGAGCCAGATCTGATCGCCGCCATGACGGCCACCGGCCTGGCGACGATGGCCGGGGCCCTGACTCCGACGGAAGTGCTGCGTGCCTACCGTCTGGGCTCCGACGTGGTCAAGGTCTTTCCGGGCTCGCTGACCGGGCCGGCCTATATCAAGGCACTCAAAGGCCCCTTCCCCGACATCCCGCTCATGCCGACCGGCGGCGTCAGCGCCGACAACGTGGGCGAGTGGTTCGCAGCCGGTGTGGTGGCGGTCGGTGCGGGCAGCGAACTCTGCCCGCCGCAATGGGCGAAAGAGGGCCGGTTCGACGAGATCACGGCGCGTGCGGCAGCCTTCGCGAGCCGCGTGACTGAATCGCGGCCCACGCGCTGATACGCAAGCGTTCCAAAAAAGATAGAGGCGGCCATGTCCGAAACGTTCGACATCCAGACCAAATCGGTTCCGACCTTCTACTTCATCGGCGTCACCACCGGCAAGTCGTCGATCATGAAGGTCTTCCCGCTGTGGATGAAGGTCCTCGGCCGACCCGAGATCGTGATCGAAGGCATCGACCTGAAGATCCATGACACGCCGCAGGCCTATCGCCAGGCGGTGGCCCAGATCCAACGTGACCCGCTGTCCATCGGCGCGCTGGTCACCACTCACAAGATCGATCTGTATCAGGCTGCCCGAGACATGTTCGACTATCTCGATCCGTACGCCCAGATCTGCGGCGAACTCTCGTCCATCTCCAAACGCGATGGCGCGTTGGAGGGCCACGCCAAGGACCCGATCACGGCCGGGCTGAGCCTGGATGCCATCGTCGGCCCGGGGTACTTCGGGCGCACCGGCGGCGACGTCTTGTGCTTCGGTTCAGGCGGATCCGGTGTGGCGACGGCGCTGCATCTGATCAACAAGACCGACCCGGCCGACCGACCAAGGCGCTTTGTCTTCACCAACCGCTCGCAGTGGCGGCTCGACCACGCGCAAGACATGATCGAGAGCCAGGGCACGGATATCGAGTTTCTGTACGTACAGAATGAGGAAGCGGCGATCAACGACCAGTGGATGGCGAGCATGCCGGCGGGCAGCGTCGTGATCAATTCAACCGGCATGGGGAAAGACACACCCGGGTCGCCGATCTCGTGGCAGGGGCAGTTCCCGCTCGACGGCGTCGCCTGGGAGTTCAACTATCGCGGCGAGCTCGACTTCCTGCATCAGGCGCTGGCACAGAAAGAGACGCGACGCCTGTGCGTCGAAGACGGATGGGTCTACTTCGTCCACGGTTGGACACAGGTGGTGGCGCAGGTGCTGCACGTCGACCTGACGCCCGAGTTGTTTGCGGAGCTCGAGCGGGCTGCGGCCAGCACACGCGCGACGTGACGGCAGCCGCTCACGCGTTCGAGAAGAACGCTTACGCCTTCACGCCGGACGGCATGTTCTTGAACGCCGCACCGACCTCGGAGGGGTTCAGGCCCTTGCGCTCCGTCAGCACGAGATCCACATCGAAGCGCGATCGATCTCCACGATGCAGCGCGTGGAAGTACTCGATCGGCGTCTTCTCTCCGATGTAGCTCACACTATCCAGCAAGAGCAACGGCGCGCCACGCTCGATGTCGAGGAGGCGGGCTTCGGCCTCGTTGGCGGCGACGGCCTCGATCGAGCGATGCGCATGCACCAACCCGAAGCCATATTCCTGCTCGAGGAACTCATACAAGGAAGTGTCCACGAAATCCGTGGTGGCCACCAACGGGCACAGCGCGAACGGCAGATAACTGGCGACGAGCTGGATGGGCTCATCATTGACAAAGCGCAGGCGGTAGAGGTGGATCACCTGGGCGCCCGGCTCGAGATCGAGGAAGCGTGCCACCTTTTCGGAGGCCAGGATGACTTCCTGTTTCAGCACTTGAGTCACGGGTTTGAGGCCGCGCTCGAGCATGTCTTGATAGAAGCCCGTGAGCTTTTGAACCAGGCCCTCGCTGATCTTGGGCTTGGCCACGAACGTGCCCTTGCCCTTGCGCCGATAGATCACGCCCTCAAGTTCGAGCTCGCGGAGCGCCTGACGCACGACGGTGCGGCTGATCTTGTAGCGCGTGCACAGGTCCTGTTCGCCCGGGATCTGGGTCCCGGGCAGCCATTCCCGCTGCTGGATCCGATCGCGAACCACCTCGATCAGCTGCAAATAGTATGGGATTGGACTATCGAAATCGATGGCAACTTTCGGTTTCACGGTTCACTGTCTTCTTGTAATCCTGTCAATACAACCATGATACCGGTTCCGATTCTATCGGTCAAGTGTGGGGCGCGCACACAGGGCTGCGGCGCGTGCCAGCCAACACACTGGACCTGTATGTAAAGGTGACTACCGAGCGGCAGGGATCGGGCGATTGGCCGCTTTCCTCGGCGCGACCGGCGGCACCCGTTTGGAGTAACAGGCTGAATTTGAGATCACCCTATTGAACTTGCACCGAGTTCCCGTTATAATGATGTAATCTTGTAATGACATGTAATCGAAACTGAATAACTCCCTTGGGGTAGCTCTATGGCCCAAGTGGACCAATCATCCGGGTTCGCCCTTCCCGTTTGCAGCGATGAGGAGGCACAGCATGAAGATCGGCATCGATAGCTATTGCTACCACCGTTTCTTTGGCGAAGTCTATCCAGACCAGCAGCCGCCCGAGAAGAGGATGACGATGGAAGACTTCCTGGTGCGAGCCAGGCAGTTGGGTGTCGATGGCGTCTCGCTTGAGTCGTGCTTCTTTCCTTCTTACGATGCCGGCTGGCTCGGCAGTCTCAAGGCCCAGCTCGATGACTATGGCTTCGACCGGGTGTATGCCTGGGGGCATCCAGACGGGCTGGAGCGCGGCCAGAACTGGGACGCCTACAACGACATGCTGGCCAACATCCCACACGCGCGCGCGATCGGAGCCGATGTGATGCGCGTGGTCGGCTCAAGTCTGATGTTCCGACATGAGCCACACGGCCCGCAGATCCAGGCCCTGATCGGCATGTTCAAGGAAGCCGTCAAGGTCGCTGAGGCGCACGGCGTCAAGATGGCGGTGGAGAACCACATCGACTTCACGGCCGATGAGTGTCTGCAACTGCTCGAGGGCGTGAACTCACCCTACCTCGGCCTGAACTTCGACACCGGCAACTTCCTGCGCCTGCTCGATGATCCGATCGCGGGCATGCAGAAGCTGGCGAAGTACACCTACGCCACGCACGTCAAAGATCTGTACCCGGACAAGAACGCCAGCCCGACCGACTGGTTCTTTTTCGCCGGCGTTCCCGTCGGCCGCGGCCTGATCAACAACCAGAAGCTGGCCCAGTTGCTCCACGACGCCGACTTCAAGGGCTTCCTGGCAGTCGAGATCGACCACCCGCACACCGACTGGGTGGGGTGTGAGGACGAGGCTGTCTCGATCAGCGTCAAAGAACTCAAGAAGATCGCGGCGGCGCTGCAGTGAGCGGCCGACGACCCAGCATGGATCATCGGGGGATGTTGACGTGAAAAGCGTAAACGTAGCCATCATCGGGACCAAGTTCATGGGCAAGGCGCACAGCAATGCCTGGAGCTCCGCGCCCAAATTCTTCGATCTACCCGTCAAGCCGGTGATGAAGGTGGCGTGCGGCCAGGATGTCGACTCGGCGAACAGCTTCGCGGCCAACTGGGGCTGGGAGTCCGTCGAGACCGATTGGCGCAAGGTGGTTGAACGGCCGGATATCGACATCATCGACGTGTGCACGCCCACCTATCTGCACAAAGACATCGTCGTTGCGGCGGCCGCGCAGGGCAAACACATCTTTTGCGAAAAGCCGATCGCCCTCAACTACGCGGAGGCCAAGATCATGTACGACGCGGCCGAGGCGGCCGGCGTCCTGCATTACGTGAATCACAACTATCGTCGCACGCCGGCCGTCGCGTTTGCCAGGCACCTGATCGAGAGCGGCAAGATCGGGCGCATCTACCACTGGCGCGGCGCCTACCTGCAGGACTGGATCACGGACCCGAACTATCCGTTGACCTGGCAATTCCGTCGCGAGACCGCCGGCGCCGGCCCGCATTACGACCTCAACTCGCACAGCGTCGACCTGGCGCGTTACCTGGTGGGAGAAGTTGCATCCGTGTCGGCCATGCTCAAGACCTTCGTCCATGAGCGGCCGTTGCCCATGGCCGGCGGCGCCACGTTCCAGGCCGGCAAGGGCAGCGCCGGGAGCGGTCCGGTGACCGTCGACGACGCGGCCTTCATGGTGGCCGAGTTCGAGAACGGCGCGCTCGGCACGTTCGAGGCCAGCCGTTTCGCCAGCGGGCGCAAGAATTTCAACTTCTTCGAGATCTACGGCAGCCTGGGCAGCCTGGCGTTCAACCTCGAGCGCATGAACGAGCTGCGCTACCTGGATTACACGAACCCCTCCGATGAGCAGGGTTTCCGCGACATCCTGGTCACGAACGCGAGCCATCCATACGTGTCGGCCTGGTGGCCGCCGGGCCACATCATCGGGTACGAGCACGAATTCACGCATGCCGTCGTCGACTTTCTCAAGGCGCTGGACGCAGGCACGCCCATCACGCCCAACTTCGCCGACGGGATGCGCATCATCCAGGTGCTCGAGGCCGGGATCAAGTCATCCGAGACCGGGCGCAAGGTCGCGGTCTCCGAGATCAGCTGACGCTGGCCCCTGGGCCAAACGCATGGCGTCGGGAATGGGCCGGGAGCTGGCGCGAGCCTCTCCCGGCCGCCCGGCGCGTCATCCGCCGTGGAGATGTCATGAAAGCCCGCCTGGTCCCTCTCTACTTCGACACCGCTGACGATCCCGATTTCGTCACGCAGGTTCAGGCCCTGCGGAATCTGCTGGCCGACGACGCCGAAATCCTGGCGCCGACTGCGCTCGGCGCGCCGCTGCCGGAGGCCGAGGCCGTCGTGTTCCCCCAGATGCTCGGGGCCGCTTACCGCCGCGTCGAACAGATCGAGGCGATTCCGTTGCCGCGCCTAGTGGTGACCTCGGAGTTTGGCACCGTCTCGATGTGGGATTGGGAGATCAACAATTACCTGGCCTCGCGCGGCGTCCCGGTCATCGCGCCGCACAATCTGGCGATGACGCGGCAGGTCTGTCGCGCCCTGACCGCCAAACGCGAGCTGCGCAGCGCGAAGCTGCTGGTGTACCAGGACAACCCGGGTGAGGGCTTCCAGCCCGAGATTTTCAAGCGCTTCTATTGGTGGGAGCCCGAGTGCGTCGACCGCCTGGCCGAGAAGTTCGGGGTCGGTGTGGTCAAGAAGAGCTTCAAGACGTTGGCGGCCGAGGCCAAGGCCATCCCGGATGCGGAGGCTGAGGCCGTCTGGGCACAATGGGCCCACCGGATCCCGCTCGGCCGGGTCACGCCGCGCGCGGTGAACAGCGCGGTCAAGATCTACATGGCCGTCAAGCGCGAGGTCGATCAGGATCCCGCCATCGTCGCCGCCGGGATCAACTGCCTCAACGAGTCGCACTTCTCCGACACCACGCCCTGCCTCGCCTGGAACATGCTGTTCGAGGACCAGAAACTGGTCTGGGGCTGCGAGGCCGACATCGTGACGATGCTGACCAAGGTGCTGATCCATCGCAGCCTGGATGTGCCGTTCATGATGACCAATCTCTATCCCTTCCTGATGGGGATGGCGGCGCTCAAGCACGAGCACATCCCGAACTTCCCGGAGGTCGAGGCGGAACCCGAGAACCACATCCTGACCGCGCACTGTGGCTACCTGGGCGTGGTGCCGCAATCGTTCAGCACCGAATGGGCGCTGCGCGAGAAGGTGCTGGCGATCGTGGACGACAACGCCACGGCGATTGATGCGCGTCTGCCCGAAGGCGACGTGACCATGGTCAAGCTGATGCCGCCCTTTGGGACACTGTCCGTGGTCGAGGCCAGGCTGACGGGCTACGCTCAGTTCGCCGACTCGCACTGTTTGAACGGCGCCGTGATCCGCGTGCCCAACGGCCCGCGCATGTTGCGAGAACTGGCGTCGCACCACTATGTGTTCACGGTCGGCAAGAACCTTGGCGCGCTCGAGGTGATGGGCCAGGTGTTCGGTCTTGAATGCAAGGTGATCGATTGACGGCGGAAGGGGATTGCATGCAATTCGGCATCAACACGTTTGTCTGGGTCTCTCCGCTGACGACGGCCTCGATTGAGGCCCTGGCGCCGAAGGTCAGGGCGCTGGGCTTCGACGTTCTCGAACTGGCCATCGAGGGCACGGACGCCATCGACGTCGCTGCCGCGCGGGCCGCGCTGGACGCAGCCGGCCTGGGCAGCGTGGTCTGCGGCGCGTTCGGCCCAAACCGGAACCTGTGCAGCGACGACCCCGCCATCCGCGCCAACGCGGCGGCGTACCTGCGCTGGTGCATCGACGCCGCGGTCGGGGTCGGCGCGACGGTGGTGGCGGGGCCGATGTACTCGGCCGTCGGCAAGGCGCGCTTGAGCGACCCGGCTGCCCGGCAGGCGGAGCGGGAGCTGGCCGTCGCCGGCGTGGCCGAGGCCGCGGATTACGCGGCAGCCCGCGGCGTGAAGCTCGCGCTCGAGATGCTCAATCGGTTTGAAACCGATATGCTCAACATTGTGGAACAGGGCCTGGCCTTCATCGACGCCACGGGCCGGGCCAACGTCGGCCTGCACCTGGACACCTTCCACATGCACCTGGAGGAGAAGTCGAGCGCTGCCGCGATCCGGCTGGCGGGCGACAGGATCTTCCACTTCCACGCCTGCGAGAACGATCGCGGCACGCCCGGCAGCGGCCAGGTGCGCTGGGACGAGATCGCGCCGGCGTTGCGCGACGTGCGCTACGCCGGGCCCGTCGTGATCGAGTCGTTCACGCCGGACGTGCAGGAGATCGCGCGCGCGGTGTGTATCTGGCGCGAGATTGCGCCCAGCCAGGATGCCCTGGCCGCTGACGGCCTGCGCTTCTTGAAGGGTCTGTTGGCCTGACTGCACCATGACTCAACTTCACACCCCCCCGCCCTCCACCCGACCCGTGCTCGAAGTGCGCGGCATCACCAAGCGCTTCCCGGGGGTGCAGGCGCTCGACGATGTCTCGCTCGACTTCCTGCCGGGCGAGGTGCACGCCGTCATCGGCGAGAACGGGGCTGGCAAGTCGACGTTGATGAAGATCATGGTCGGCGCCTACACGCCCGACAGCGGCGAGATCCTGCTCGACGGGCAGAAGGTCGTCTTCGCACACCCGCGTGAAGCGCAGAGCCGGGGATTGAGCATCATCTACCAGGAGTTCAACCTGCTGTCTGAACGCACGGTGGCGCAGAACATTTTCCTGGGCCGCGAGCCGGCCCGCTTTGGGCTGGTCGACACCCGCCAGATGAATCGCCGGGCGACGGACGTGCTGCGCGAGCTCGGCGCCGAGCACCTGATCGCGCCGACCGCCATCCTGCATACCCTCTCGGTGGCCGAACAGCAGATCGTCGAGATCGCCAAAGCCATCTCGCTCGACGCCAAGGTCCTGATCATGGATGAGCCGACCGCGGCCCTGACGGTGACCGAGGTCCAGATGCTGACCGACCTGATCGCGCGGCTCAAGGCGCGCGGGATGGCCATCGTCTTCGTCTCGCACCGTCTCAAGGAGGTCTTCGATCTCGCCGACCGGATCACGGTGCTCAAGGATGGGCGGCTGATCAAGACCGCGCCGGTCGACGCGGTCACGGCGACAGACGTCGTGACGATGATGGTCGGACGCGAACTGGATCACTACTACCCGCCGCTGGCCGCGCCGGAGGACATCAAGGACGTCGTGCTGCGCATCCGGGGTGGCGGGAATGCGCTGGTGCATGACATCAACCTTGAGTTGCGCGCGGGCGAGGTGGTCGGGCTGGCCGGGCTGCAGGGCTCGGGGCGCAGCGAGCTGGCGCAGTCGATCTTCGGCGTCACGCCGTTCAAGACCGGCACCCTGGAGCTGTTCGGCAAGCCGGTGGTCATCGACACGCCGGTTGCGGCCATCCGGCTGGGGCTGGGCCTGGTGACCGAGGACCGCAAGGCCTCGGGCATCCTGCCCAATCAGGCGGTGCGCGACAACATCCTGCTGACCGTGCGCGCGTTGCAGAACGCCCTGACGCCGGTGCAGCCCGACGGCATTCAGCGCGCGCCGGACATCGTGCCCCGGCTCAGCCGGCAGGTCGACGTGCGCGTCTCGAGCCACGATCAGGAGGTGCAATTCCTGAGCGGCGGCAACCAGCAGAAGGTCGTGCTGGCCAAGTGGCTGGCATCGGAGGCGCGGGTGCTGATCTTCGATGAGCCGACCCGCGGCATCGACGTCGAGGCCAAGGCCAGCATCCACGACATGTTGCGGGCCCTGACGCGGCAGGGCACGGCCGTCCTGATGATCTCGTCGGAACTGCCCGAGATCGTGGGCATGAGCGACCGCATTTTGGTGATGTGGGATCGCACATTGGTCGGGGAACTGCCGGCCAACGCCAGTGAGACCGAGATCATGCTGGCCGCCACCGGCCACAACGCGCGCGCCGGAACCCGTGAAGATGGCGCGCCCACGACTGAGGCGAAGGAGTAAGGGACCGCCATGGCGACACCGTCCGCCACCGATCTGCGGAAACGCTGGAGCGCGGCGCGCATCCCGCCGGTCTACTATTTCCTGATCGTCGTGCTGGTCGTCAGCGTCACGCTCGACCAGATCTACGGCGACGGCCAGATGCTCACGCCCACGATCCTGGCCAACATCCTGGTGCGCTCCGTGGCGCTCGGGATTGTGAGCATGGGCCAGACCTTCGCGATCATCGGGGCGTCCATCGATCTGTCAGTGGCCTACACCATCAGCATGACGGCGGTCATGGCGTCCTTCTTCATGCAGGATGACCCGGCCCGCGTGCCGATGGCCGTGCTCCTGGTGTTCGTGATGGGCGCCGGGATCGGGCTGATCAATGGCCTGATCACGACCAAACTCAAGGTCAATGCCTTCATCACCACTCTGGGCACCGGACTGGTGATCAAAGGCGTGCTCAACGCCGTGTTCACCAACTTCACCGGCGCCGTTCCGCGTAGCTTCCAATCCTTCGGCTACGACTACATCGGCCCGGTGCCGATCGCGGCCTTGATCCTGCTGGCGGTGGTGGTCGCGAGCTGGTTCGTGCTCTCGCGGACGACCTTTGGCGCGCACCTGTACGCGGTCGGCGGCAACCAGGAGGTTTCGCGCCTCTCGGGTCTGCGCACCGACCGGGTGCTGATCGTGACCCACGTCATCACCAGCCTGACGGCGGTGCTGACCGGTCTGTTCGTGGTCAGCCGGTTGCGCTCGGGGGCGCCGTGGGTCGGCACCGACGGGCTCTATGACCTCGAATCGATTGCGGCCACCGTGATCGGGGGCACCGCGCTCTCGGGTGGACGCGGCGGCGTCTGGGGGACGTTGGCCGGCGCGATCATCTTCGGCATCCTGGACACGGTGTTCAACCAGCTGGGCGTGGACACCTATCTCAAGACGGTGTTGCGCGGCGCCATCATCATCCTGGCGGTCGCCAGCTACACGATCCGGTCGCGGCGCGAAGCCGCGTAGGAGGACGGCGCTCGATGACTGAGCGGATCTCACCCGTGAAACCGGCCGGCGGCCTGCTCAACCAGGCGATCGCCCTGGCGCGCCGAATCCCGCCGATCGCCGTGGTGTTCCTGGTGGTCTTCATTGCCGTGGGGATGCTCAACCCGAACTTCCTCACGGTCGACGGCGTGCTGACCTTCCTGCGGCGGGCGGCGCCGACCGTGATCCTGGCGATGGGCAGCCTGTTCGTGATCGCGTCGGGCGGCTTTGACCTGTCGATCGGTTCGCTGGTGACCTTCGTGGTCATCGGCGGCGCGATGCTGATCGGCAACGACCCGGCCAACGCCTATCCGGCCATCCTGATCCTGCTGGGCATCGGCGTGATCGTCGGCCTGGTGAACGGCATCAGCGTCAGCTATTTGAAAGTACCCTCGCTGATCGCCACGCTCGGCATGCTGCTCATCGTGCGCGGCCTGGGCCTGTACTGGAGCGGCGGCGCGCCGCGCGGTTATCTGACCGACAACTTCCGCGCATTCGGCCGCGGCTTCATCGAAGACATCCCGGTCATCGGTCGCTTCCCGATCAGCGTGATCGTGCTGGTCGCGATGGGCCTGATCGCGTACCTGCTGTTTCATCGCGCCAACCTCGGCCGCCAGATCCTGGCGGTCGGCGACAACCCCACCACGGCCGGCCTGTCGGGCGTGCGGGTGCGCGTTGTGCGGATCACGGCCTTCGTGATCTCGTCGCTATTCGCCATCGTGGCGGGCGTGCTCGTCGGCGGTTTCGCGGGCGTGAACATCGAAGCCGGCACAGGGCTGGAGTTGCAGGCGATCTCGGCCGCGGTGCTCGGCGGAGCAGCGCTGCTGGGCGGGCGGGGTTCGGTGCCCAGCGTCATCTTCGGAGCGCTCACGCTCGAGGCGCTCTTCAACGTACTCAACCTGTTGGGGCTGCCCAAGCCGCTACGCGACGCCGTGCAGGGCCTGATCATCATCAGCGCGGCCGCCTATATCGCTTTTGGCTCGCGCCGCAAGCGCTGAGCCCAACGATCGGGGATAGCGCGCTCCGGACGACCGGAGCCCGTTCGCAGAAGGAGGTGCCCTGACCACCACGCGAGGTCGACCGTCTCGGAGGCGGCGACCGATCGAGACCCAACCCATCCGCACCGCAGCATCCACCCGTGCACTCGCATTGAGGAGAACGCTATGTCCCGCAAGTTTCTGCATCTGCTCGTCAGTACGCCGATGGTGCTCTCGCTGATCGTCTCGGCCTGCGCCCCGGCGCCCACCGCCGCGCCAGCGACCAGCGCTCCCGCCGCCACCGACGCTCCGGCCATCACGAGCGGCCTGACCGGCGACTCGGCCGCCGTCGCCCAGCAGTTCTTCAGCCAGGCCGACCTCGACCGCGACATCAAGCTGATTGACGCCGCACCGATGGGTCCGGACGGCATGCCCTGGGAGCAGTACCTGATCGACAACTCGATCGAGACCACCCAGTACAAGAAGGACGGGCCGTACACGATCTGCTTCTCGAACGCCGGCGTGAACAACCCGTGGCGCGTCGTCGGCTACACCACCATGCAGCAAGAAGTGGCGCTGCACGATGAGATCGCCGAGTTCATCCACGTCGACGCCGGCGGCAAGGACGAGAAGCAAATCGCCGACATCGCCGACCTGGTGGCCGGCGGCAAGTGTGACGTCCTGATCGTGTCGCCGAACACCACGGCGGCGTTGACCCCGGCCGTGGAGAAGGCCTGTGAGTCGCTGCCCGTGATCGTCTTCGACCGCGGCGTGCAGACCGACTGCCCGGTGGTCTTCACCCGCCCGATCGGCGGCTACGCCTTCGGCTACACCGGCGCCAAGTTCATCGTGGACAACCTGCCGAACGGCGGCAATGTGCTGGCGCTCCGGATCCTGCCCGGCGTCGACGTGCTCGAGCACCGCTGGGCGGCGGCCAAGCAGGTCTTCGAGAAGAACCCGCAACTCAAGGTCATCGGCGTCGAATTCGGCGATGGCGACAACGCCAAGGTCAAGGGCATCGTCAACGACTATCTCGACCGCTTCGGCACGATCGACGCCGTCTGGATGGACGCCGGCGCAACAGCGGTCGCGGCGCTCGAGGCCTTCCAGGATGCCGGGAAGCCGTTCCCGGTCATGGTCGGCGAGGATCAGCAGGACTACCTGAAGTTCTGGAAGGAAAACAACCTGACGGCCGTCGCGCCGACCTTCCCGACCTATCAGTGGCGCACGCCGATCATCGCGGCGCTGAAGATCCTCAAGGGCGAGCCCGTCCAGCACATCTGGACCCTGCCCCAGCCGACGATCACGTCGGCCAACCTGGATCAGTACTACAACGATCAGATGCCGCCGCTGCACTATGCCATGTGCGGCTGCGAAGGCATGCCCACCTTCCCGGATGCCTGGTTGACCAAGTAACGGCCGACCGTCCTGTACGTGAGGCGGACCCGCTCGTAACGAGCGGGTCCGCCCTTCTGCCCATCCACGACGCGCCATCCCCGCGCGTCAGGCCTCGAAGGGGGTCGCGCCATGATCAAGATCGGCTTCCATACCGATGCGTTCAACAGCAGCTACTGGAGCTTCGAGCAATGCTTGCAGTGGGCCCAGAAGAATGACGTCCACTATATTGAATGCGGGGCCATCGACGGCGTCAGCTGGATCCACGGACTCGGCTACCAGCCGCACATCGCCCTGTGGGAGGACCCGCTCGCCATGCGGGCCAAGCTGGCCCAGTACGACGTGGCGTTCTCGCAGATCGACGCTGCCTTCCCGCTCTCGCTGCCCGAAGGCGCCTCGCTCGGCGTGACCTACGCCCTCAACACCCTCCGTTGGGCACACATCGTCGGCTGCGACCACATCGACACCACCGACGACCGCTTCGCCCCACCCGGCCTGAGCGATGCCCAGGCTCTTGAGATGATGAAGCGCTCGTATCACCAGATCGTGGCCGCGGCCGAGCGGTATGAGATCGTCATCGACATCGAGCCCCACGGGTATTACACGACCAAACCCGAGTTCATGGAGAAGATGCTGGCCTTTGTCGACAGCCCGTATCTGCGGATGAACTTCGACACGGGCAACACCTTCATCGCCGGTCAGGACCCGGTGGCCTTCCTGCAGCGCTTCAAGCACAAGGTCAGCCACGTCCACATCAAGGATGTCAGCGAGACCCTGGCGCAGTCGCTGCGCGGTGAACTGACCGGCATCGCCGTGAGCCAATGCGCGATCGGCGACGGCGTCAACGTCGAAAACATCAAGAAGTGCGTCGACATCCTGGTCGACATCCGCTACGACGGCGTGGTCAGCCTCGAGTGCGAGGGCCAGGGTGGACCGATGATCGAGAAGAGCCTGACGTTCGTGCGCGGCCTGGTCGAAGACGCCAACCGCCGCATGGCGGGCTGAAGCATTCCTAACTGAGCGCTGGGTGATCCTGGAGGGGAACATGGGGAAACTGCATCTGGGCGTGAACATGGAGTTCGTGCGCGAGCATGACAAAGGCTTCGCCTGGGGCGTCGCCAAGGCGGCCGAGATCGGCTACACGTACATCGAGCCGATGGTTCATTGGGGCCGCGAACTTCTGAGCGAGGCGGGCTACTTCCACAGTGTGTCGATGTACGACGATCCGCTGTGGGTGCGCGACCTGTGCGATAAGCATGGCATCAAGCTCTCCGGCCTCTCGTCGCATACGCCACTGATCAAGCCCGAGATCAGCGTCGAGTACCTGAAGCTCGCTATTCGCTGGGCGGCCGACGCGGGCGCGCCGGTGGTCAACACCGACGAAGGGCCCAAGCCGTTCTGGACCAGCAAAGAGATGGATTACGCCCTGATGACGTACACGCTCACTGAGGCCTCGATGGTGGCCGAGCGGCACGGCATCAAGATCGGGCTCGAGCCGCATCAGCAGTACAGCAAGTCGCCGGAAGGCCTCGACAGCCTCTATGACCTCGTCAAGTCGCCGGCCATCGGCATTAACTACGACACGGGCAACAGCTACCTGGCCGGCACCGGTGACACCTACGAGTGGCTGCAGCACGTCAACGATCGGCTCGTGCATCTGCATGCCAAGGACATCGGCTTCGAGCATGGCGCCGAGGAACGCGGCAAGGTGACGGGCACGCCGACCGGCTGCGCCTGTGGCGACGGCGTCGTCGACTGGCAACGCGTGATCGACATCGTCAAGACCTGTCCGAATGACATCGTCTTCAGCGTCGAGTGCGGCAATGTGCCCGACGCCATCCGGAGCTTCGAGTACCTGAGCAAGCTCCTGTGAAGCCAACGGCCGCCCCGAGCGACACGATCTTGCCCGCGCAGGACGTCATCGTGTCGCTCGGCCGGCCGCCGCTGCTTGACCCCCAGTCGTGGGTCTGTTATCATAACCTGTAATGACAGGATTACAGCACGGCGAGTTATCCTGTCGACGATGTCCGTTTTGGACCTCCCGATCGAGAAACAAGGACCTGCCGCATGGCCAAGACATACCTGATCGGCGTCGATCTGGGCACCAGCGCGACCAAAGCCGCGCTGTATCGGGTGGATGGGACGCTGGTGGCGGAGGCCCATCAGGAAGTGCCGGTCTACTATCCCCGCCCGGGCGTGGTCGAGCAGGAGAACAGCGATTTCTACGCCACGGCCGCCGCGACCGTCCGGCGCTGCATCGCCGACAGCGGGATCGACCCGCGTGAGGTCGCCGCGATCGCGTTCGATTCGCAGATGGCCGGTGTGGGCTCGGTCGACGCCGACTATCAACCGGCCACTCGCTTCGATTCATGGCTCGACATGCGCTGCGAGCCCTTCATTGAATGGATGAACCGCGAGGCCGGCGAGCAGGTCACGCGCCTGACCGGGTGCCCGCCGACGTGTGATCACGGCCCCAAGATGCTGTGGTGGAAGCACGAACAACCGGACGCCTATCGGCGCGTCGCCAAGTTCCTGATGCCTGCCGCGTACGTGGCCGGGCGCATGGCCGGGCTGCGCGGCGAGCAAGCCTTCATCGACCACACGTTTATCCACTTCTCGGGCTTTGCCGACACCCGGCAAGGGCGCTGGTCTGAGACGTTGTGTGAGACCTTCGGCCTCGATCTCGACAAACTGCCGCGCATCGTCGCCCCGTGGGACGTGATCGGCGAGGTGACCGACGCGGCCGCGCAAGACTTCGGCCTGGCGCCCGGCACCGTGATCGCAGCCGGCGCGGGCGACACTGCCGCCAATGCGCTCGGCGCCGGCATCGTGCGACCCGGCATGCTCTTCGACGTTGCCGGAACGGCCGCGGTCCTGGCCGGCTGCACGGATATGTTCGTGGCAGATGTCGATCACCGCGCCCTGCTGACGATGCGCTCGGTGATCCCGGGGCTGTGGCATCCGCTGGCCTACATCGCCGGCGGTGGGATCGCCCTGCGCTGGTACCGAGACCAGTTCTACAACGTCGCGCGTGGGAAGGCGCTGCCAGCCGAGGGCGAGTTGTACGACGAGATGACCGCCTGGGCGCTCGGCGCGCCGGTCGGCAGCGACGGTCTCTTCTTCTCGCCGCACCTCGGCGGGCGCATCTGCCCGGCAAGCCCGGCGATGCGCGGGGCCTGGGTGGGTTTCTCCTGGACGCACACACAGGCGCACTTCTTCAGAGCCGTCCTCGAGAGCGTCGCGTATGAGTACGCCTATTACCTGAGCATTCTGACCGAACTGTTGCCCGACCTGCGCCTGACCGAGGCCCGGGCCGTCGGCGGCGGCGCGCGCAGCACGGCCTGGAACCAGATCAAGGCCGACGTCCTGGGCGTGCCCTACCAGAGGCTCGACGGGAACGAGTTCGGCACCTGGGGTTGCGCCTTGATCGCAGGCAAGGCCGCCGGGCTGTTCAACGATCTGGAAGCCCGAGCCCTCGAAGGCGCGCAATCGGTCGTTGCGCCGGTCAACCCGATCGCCGACCGGCGCGCGATCTATGACCCACTCATTCGGCGCTACATCGCGCTGCAATCTACCCTGAACGAGTTCTATACGCAGGAGAACCCCACATGAGTGAACCGATCCGCCTGTGCCTGATCGGCGCCGGTCGTGCCGGCAAGAACCACGCTCGCGCCGTGACCCGCCATGTCCCGGGTGGCCGTTTCGTGGCCCTGGTCGACCCGGTCGCAGCCGTCCGGGCCGACACCGCAACCGAGTTCGGGATCGACGCGCAGTTCGACAGCCTCGAGCAGGCCCTGGCCGGTGCGGCGTTCGACGCGGTGGTCATTACGACGCCAACGCCGACCCACCTGCCCCTGGCCGTCCAGGCTGCCGAGCACGGCAAACACGTCTTCCTCGAGAAGCCGATGGCCATCTCGCTCGAGGATTGCGACGCGATCATCGCCGCGACCGAGCGCAACGGCGTCGCCCTGCAGCTGGGTTTCATGCGTCGCTTCGATCCCCAGTTCGCGGCCGCCGCTCAGCGCATCGAGGCCGGCGAGATCGGCCAGCCGATGATGATCAAGTCCAACACCCACGGCCCGGGCCTGCCCCCGGCCTGGGCGCGCGATCTACGGACCTCGAACGGCATGCTGGCCGAGGTCAACAGCCACGACTGGGACACCGTGCGCTGGTTGATGGGCTCCGACTACACACGCGTGTACACCGAGATCGCCAACTTCAAGGGGGCGGCCAACAACGTCGACACCCCGCACTTCTACGACAACGCCCTGGTCAACATCAAGTTCGAGAGCGGCGGGCTCGGCCAGATCTCGGGCATCTGTCCGTGCGGTTACGGCTACGATGGCCGGGTTGAGATCGTGGGCGAAAAGGGCATCATGCAGATCGGCGAACTGAAGGGCCAGGCGATCGTGGTCTGCACGGATCGCGATCAAGGCCTGATCTCGCCGATCTTCAAGACCTGGCCCGAGCGCTTCCAGTGGGGCTACATCTACGAGATGGAGCACTTCACGAGCTCGATCCAGCGCGGAACGCCGCCCAAAGTGGGCGGCGCCGAGGGGCGCTGGGCGGTCGCCGGGGTGCTGGCGGGCACGCGCTCCTTCCTGGAAGAGCGCCCGGTCACGCTCAAAGAAATCCTGGACTCGGTCGCGCGCGCGTAAGGAGGCGACATGCTGGCTGCTGTCTATCACGGTCCCAATGACTTGCGTGTCGAGACGGTGCCGACCCCGACGGCGGGGCCCGGGGAGCTTGTGCTGCGCGTCGAAAGCGCCAGTATTTGCGGAACCGATCTGCGCATCCTGCACGGCCATCACCGGATGTACCCCGAGGGCACCGTGCGCATCCCAGGACACGAGGTGGTCGGGACGGTGGCCGAGATCGGGTCCGGCGTGACAGGCCTGACGGTCGGGCAACGCGTGTTCGTGGCGCCCAACATGGGCTGTGGTCATTGCCCGGAGTGCGTCAGCGGCGCCAACAATCTGTGCGAGCACTACGACGCGATCGGGATCACGTTGGACGGCAGCTTCGCCGAGTCTATGCGCGTACCGGCTCAGGCCATCCGGCAGGGCAACATCATGTCGGTCGCTGATGGGGTCGATCCGGCGGTGGCCGCCCTGGTGGAACCGTTCGCGTGCGTGTTGCGCGGCCAGAACGCACTGCGGATACAACCCGGTGAGGTCGTGCTCGTGATCGGCGCCGGGCCGATCGGCATCATGCATACCAAGCTGGCGCGCGCGCGCGGTGCGGGGCGTGTGATCGTGAGTGAGATGGTCCCCGATCGCGCGGCGCAGGCGGGACGGATGGGTGCGCACAGGGTCGTCAATCCCGCATCCGAAAATCTAAAAGAGGTTCTGGCGGTCGAGAGCCGCGGTCGCGGCGCGGACGTGGTGATCGTGGCCGCGCCGGTGCATGCGGCGCAGGAGACAGCCGTGGACGTGGCCGCCATCGGCGGACGGATCAACCTGTTCGGCGGACTCCCGAAAGATCGCCCGCACATCCAGCTCGACTCAAACCGTGTCCACTATAAAGAGCTGATCGTCACGGGCACCACCGCATGCTCGACGGCCGATTGCCGACAGGCGGCCGATCTCGTGAACGCCGGCGTGGTCGACCTGAGCGACCTGGTGAGCCAGCGCTTCCCGTTGCGCGAGGCTGTGGCGGCCTTCGCGGCCGCGGAAGACCGCAAGTCCCTCAAGATCGTGCTGCAACCATGAGGCCGGCCTGGCCAGGCCGGATCCTGTCGGGATGCGTTTGGCAACCGGGCCAGACCCGGTCATCGAGCGTTGTGACTGATCTGGAGCAGCGTTGCCATCGAGGGCCAACGACGGCAACACGCTCATCGACAATCGATTGACTCTCCAGGCGCGGAAATGACAGAGGGGCGTTTGCGACGCCCCTCTGTACCGATGTGTTTGAGTGTTCGCTCAGCCGTCGGTTACGGCCGGGCCCCTTCCTCGACAGCACCCGCGGCCACTTCCCAGGCCTTGCGGCTGCGCCCATAGAAGTAGAATGCTGCGGCCACGGCGGCGAGGATGATCGCCAGACCGAGCCAGCCCAGACCGCCACCCAGGCTGCCGAGCCACATGAACACCAGCGGGATCCAGATGAACCCGTCGGCGATGCTCGTGATCTGGGCCACGCCCTCCGGCATTGCGAAGTTGGCCTGCACTGCCGCGGTCGTCATCTGCGGCGAGATCGCGTTGCCGACGTAGAAACCGACCGCCAGCGCGATCGTGCCGATCACGACGATGCGGAACACGTTGCCGCGGGTCATTGGAGCGAAGATCGCGATCACGAACGGGATCACGGCCAGGTCGGCGGCCAGCAACACGCGATTGCCGGGCAGGATCGCCGAGAGCAGGATCGCGATCGGGACCAGGAGCAGCGAGCTCGAGATCACGGACGGGTGTCCGATCAGGATCGCGGAGTCAAGGCCGATATAGATGTCACGGCCGGCCGCGCGCTTCTGCATGAACTCGCGCGCCGCTTCAGACACCGGGATCAGGCCTTCCATCAGGATGCCGACCATGCGCGGGAGCAGGATCATCGAGGCCGCCAGCTGGACGCCGAGCGTCAGGATCTTGGCGGTCAGTTGCAGGCCGTCAGCCTGCTGACCCTGGAAGAACACCGGCCAGCCATAGCCGATGACGCCGAGCACAAGGCCGATCACCAGGCCGACGATCATGGGATCGCCAAACGTCGGGCCCAGGCGCTTCTGGATGTTCTCGGGGTTGATGTTCCAGTCCTTGACAACCGGGATGCGGTCGAGCAACCAGTTGATCGGGATCGCCAGGGGCACATAGGCCGCCGACGTACCATGCGGGATCGACACGCTCGGCAGGTTGTAGAACTTCTGAACCGCCGGGCCCGTCCAGTCCGCGAAGAACAGCATCAGGGCCGCGTACAGGGCTGCGGCCACCAGACCGAGGGCGAGGTTGTTGGTCATGGCGACCACCAGCGAGCCCGCGAACGCATAGTGCCAGAAGTTCCACAGGTCGACGTTCAGGGTCTTGGTGACGCCGGTCAGGAGCAGCGCCAGGTTCACCACGAGACCGATTGGGATGACCCACAGGCCGACCGACGAGCCGAAGGCGATCGCCGCGGCCGACGGCCAACCAACGTCAAGGATGTCGCGCTGAATGCCGGCGTTCGTCACGATCGCGCCCGAGACGGTTCCCAGGGCGCCGAGCATGAGGCCGATCACCAGGTTGATGCCGATGAAAGCCACAGCGATCGTGATGGCCGAGCGGAAGGCCCGCCCCGGCTTGGCGCCAAGGATGACGGCGAACACGAAGATGAACACGGGCAACAACACAGTCGAACCGAGCGTATCGACAAACGCTTTGAGAGATGCAAGGAACGCATCCATAATGCCTCCTCCTGGAGACAGGGTTCGCCAAGAAATGATGATGGCGAACGATGAAATCGCAAGCCGATGATCTCGTAGCAGCCTCAGGTTCCCCCAGGCCCTCCTCTCTGCTCA
>CAYZRP010000022.1:63735-66394 GCA_964480865.1 uncultured Anaerolineales bacterium
TCGCGGATCGCCACCGCCACGACCGTCGACGTTGCCACGGCTGTGCCGCAGGCCACCAGGATCATTTTGGGTCTCGAGGAACTCATGGGCATCTCTCCTGTGAGGTATCCGATTGGTCGACGTCCTGGTGATCAGGACGGCTGGCCGACGTCATCCAGAACAACTCTGATCTCTTCTGCGGTGGACGCCGCCATCAGGCGATCCACGATCGGCGGATTTTGCAGGATCTCGGCGACCTGTTGCAGCATGTCGACCTGCGACTTGGGATTGTCAAGCGCCAGCATGATGACGAGGCGCACGGGCACTTCGCTCTCAGGATCAACCATGTTGCGAAAGACGACCGGCTCGGTAAGCGTCGCCAGCGCCAGGGCCGCCCGCTCCACGTACTCAGCGTCTACGTGCGGAATGGCGGCATTGATCTCGCCACCCAGGGGCAGCCCGGTGGGCATGGTGGCCTCGCGCGCGAGGGTGGCCGCGACGAACCCGGGTTTGACATACCCTGCCCGGTTGAGGGCGTTCCCTAACCGTTCGATCACGTCCGTGGCGGTCTCCGCCTGGAGGTGCAGGTGAATGGCTTCGACCGGTAACAGACTCGCGATCCTCATGGCGGTGCGCCTCGTCGGGACCTTCGGTTCTTTTAAGTTCGCTGTGAATTCAGGGCATTCGGCAGGCTTCTTCAGTTATATTCCGCAGCCACCCTGCAGACAAAGAGCATTTGTTCAGCGAAATCGCGTAACGTCAATCACATGATTCCGGCCATGAGGGCCGATTCTGTCAGGCATCAGTGACATCCAGTGAATGAGGAGTATCGGCGAGCCCGTGTGCTTTAATCGCCCCATCGTCGTCTCGCAGGAGGAGCACATGTCGCCGGATCTCAACAGGCAGGTCAAGGTCGAGATCTTCATCCCGGCCGAGTTCGTGGAGGCCCTGCGCAAGGCGATCGCCAGCGCAGGCGCCGGCCGGATCGGAAACTACGACCACTGTTCGACGGTGATGGATGTCCGCGGGTACTGGCGGCCCCTCGAAGACGCTCGCCCATTTGCCGGCGAAGTCGGCCGAATCGAAGAAGGAACCGAATGCAAGGTCGAAGTGAATTGCCCCTACGAAAGGGTCCACGACGTCCTGGCGGCCATTCGGGAGATCCATCCTTACGAACAACCGGTCGTCAACCTCATCGCACTGATCAACGACCAGTTCCCGACAACCGGTTCGTTTCATTAGTCTTTGCGCCGCCGGTCCATCAGCGCCCTGCCCGACTGGCATGCCACCACATCGGGCAGGACCGACCTCGGTAGAGGCTTGACTCGTCCCGGGCGGCGTGCTACCTTGAAGCAACTCCAAAAAGGTCAGACCTTTGACCTCTGACCTTTTACCGCCGCCCGCGAGGGGGGCCTTCACCCATGACCCAACGTATCGCATCGGTCCGCACCCAGCTCGAGCAGATCCTGCGGGGGCGGATCGAACAGGGACATTACGCCGCCGACTCGCGCCTGCCCGCCGAACACAAACTGGCGGAGGAGCTGGGGGTCAGCCGACCCACCCTGCGCACCGCCCTCGCCCGGCTGGAGTCGGAAGGCCTCGTGACGCGCCGCCAGGGTGATGGCACGTACGTCAACCAGCACGCCTTCTCGGTTGACGCCACGCCGAAGTCTTACTGGAACTTCTCCAGCTTGATCGCGGAAAGCGGCCGAACCGCGCGCAGCCAGCTGTTGTCCGTCAAGCAGCGGCTTCCCACCGAGGCGGAAGTGGCCCTCTACCGCCTGCCCGCCGACCGCCGGGTGGTTGTGACCGCCACACTGTTCGCGGCCGACGGCCAGCCGGTCATTCATTCCACCGGCCTCCTGACGCATGTCGACGAGGTCGATCCCGCGGACTTTGACTTCAACCAGCCGATCCAGCTCGTGGTGCGGGGCTTCAGCCATCAGGAGATCTCCTATTCGATCTCCGATATCAGCGCAGCCTTTGCCCCCCGGCCGGTGGCCCGACAGCTCAAGCTGGCCTCCAAAACCCCGGTGCTGAAGTTCGTCGACACGTTCTTTGGCGCCCGCAACCTGGCTCTGGTCCACGGCGTGAGCTACTTCTGCGACGAGCAGATCCGGATGCGCGTGGCCCATTCCTGGGGGTGATCCCGCCATGGGCAGCCTGCTCCTCCACCACATCGACACGCTCGCGACCTTCGATGCCCAGCGTCGCCGGCTGCACAACGCCTGGATCCTGATCCGCGACAATCACTTCGAGGCCATGGGTGAGAGCCATGAGCCCGCGCCCACTGCGGATGAACGCCTCGATCTCACCGGCCGCGTGGTCCTGCCCGGGCTGGTCAACACGCACCACCACCAGTTCCAGAGCCTGCTGCGCAACGTCCCCAGCCTGCAGGACAGCGCCCTCTTCCCGTGGCTCCGTGATCTGGGGCGGCTGATGGGCTCCCTGACCGACGAGGATCTGTACACGGCGTCGCTGCTCAATCACGCCGAGCTACTGTTGTCGGGCTGCACGACGGCCGCGGATCATCACTACCTCAAGGTCAACGACATCCGCTTCGACACCTGTGTCGAGGCCGCCCGCGATGCCGGCATTCGCTTTCATCTGCTGCGCGGCAGCAGTTCGATGGGACAGAGCCAGGGCGGCATCCCGCCGGACGATCAGGTCGAACGAGAAG
>CAYZRP010000023.1:0-29974 GCA_964480865.1 uncultured Anaerolineales bacterium
CTGATGAGCCAGGCCCTGCGCAAGCTGACGGGCGCCATCAAGCAGACGAACACGGCCATGATCTTCACCAATCAGCTCCGCATGAAGATCGGCGTCATGTTCGGCAATCCCGAGACGACCACCGGCGGCAACGCGCTCAAGTTCTACGCCAGCGTCCGCCTCGACGTCCGCCGCATTCAGGCGCTCAAGGACGGCGGTGAGGTCATCGGCAATCGCACGCGCGTGCGCGTGACCAAGAACAAGGTCGCCCCGCCCTTCCGCGAGGCCGAGTTCGACATCCTCTACAACGAGGGCATCTCGACCGAGGGCGACGTCCTCGACCTGGCCGAGCAGATGGAGATCGTCACCAAGCGTGGCGCGTTCTACTCCTACAACGACGTCCGCATCGGTCAGGGCCGTGAGCAGGCCAAACAGTACCTGCGCGAACATCCCGAAATGCTGACCGAGATCGACGTGGCGGTGCGCGCCGCCCACGCTGCCAGCGCTGCCGGCACCGTGGCTGAGCCCAAGCATGGCGACGATGGCGAGGGTGAAGACCTCGATCTGGAATAAGTCGAGTAGTCGAGTAGTCAGGTAGTCTTGTGGTCAAGTCGTCGGTCCATCGAGCATCGACGACTTGACTACAGGACTACCCGACTTCCTGACTAAGTAAGCGTCCGGTTTCGAAACCGTTCGGGATTCGGGCAAGACGATCTGGACCAATTCAATCTAATTTGTTACAACAGGGCTTATTGACTTCGACGCAGATCCCCACCTCGGAGCCCTCCATGCCCTCTGACGAGCAAGCCATCCGCGACGTGTTTCACGCCTGGCAGCGCGCCACTACCGCGAATGATCGCGAGGCGATGCGCCGCCTGATGGCCGATGACGTGCTCTTCCTGACGGTCGGGCGGCCGCCGCTGCGCGGCCCGGATGCATTCGTGGACCTGATGCCCGAACAGCCGCCAGATCACATCGGCTTCGATCAACAGATCCTGGAGATCAGCGTTCATGGTGATTGGGCCTATGCGATCTGCCTGTTGAACGTCGCTGTCACGCCCCGGCCGGGCATGGAGCCGATGCGCCGCACCGGCCACACCCTGACACTCTTTCGCAAACTCGACACCGGCGCGTGGGTGCTGTCCCGCGACGCCAACCTCATGCCGCCGCCGGCCCGCGCGGCCTGATCGACCATCGGCTCGACCTCAAGCCACAGGAGTCTTCTCATGGAACGTGTCCTTGGATTGGGCGGCGTCTTCTTCAAGAGCAAGGATCCCGCGACGTTGTCGCGCTGGTACGTCGCGAACCTGGGCCTGCCCGGGTCGCCTGACGGCGATGACGGCATCTCGCTGCTGCGATGGCAGCGGACTGATCCACCCAACGTCGTCACCCACACCGTCTGGGCGCCCTTCCCGGCCGACACCGACTACTTCCAGCCGAGCCCCGCGCCGTTCATGGTGAACTTTCAGGTGGCCAACCTGGATGCCATGCTGGCACAACTGCGCGCCGCCGGCGTGACGGTCGACGACAGGGTCGAGCGGTCGGAGTACGGTGACTTCGGCTGGTGTCTGGATCCTGAGGGCAACCGCATCGAGCTCTGGCAACCGCCCGCGGCCAAGGCCGAGTTGCTCCAATCGATCGCGCATTGGCGCGGCGCGCTCGAGCGCGCGATCCTGGCCGTGCCCGCCGAACGCCACGATGAACCCGGCGTGGAAGGCGATCTCTCGGTCAAGGACCTGGTCCATCACGTCACCTTCTGGGAGAACCGCGCCCACACGCTCTTGCGCGCCGCCGTGGCGGGCAGCAAGGCACCCAGCCTCAAACGCCCCGACGAAGGCGAGGGCTGGATGAACCGCGTCAACGCCGAGGTTCAGGCCACCGGTCGCAGCCTGACCTGGGACGAAGTGTGGCAGCGTTGGGGCGAAAGCAGCGAAGCGCTTGCGGCAGTCATCGCTCCACTCTCGGAGCGCGACCTCTTCGGCGTCGATGGCCTCGCGCGCTTTATCGGCGCCACGCCGTGGGACATCATCGCCGGCAACACGTTCGATCACTACAGCGAGCATCTCGTCAGTATTCGGGCCTGGTCAAATAGTCAGGTCGTCAAGTAGTCGGATAGTCTTGTTGTCCAGTCGTCGACTTCGACGATCGGACTACCCGACTACCCGACTAACTGACGACTCGACTACCTGACTGATGATGAAACACGGTTTCGTTCTGCCCTACGCTGAAGCGCGCGACGCCGCGGAACTGGCCCAACTGGCTGAGAAAGCGGGCTGGGACGGGTTCTTCGTGTGGGAGCCGGTCTGGGGCATCGACGCGTGGGTGACGTTGACGGCCGCTGCCATGCGCACTGAACGCATCCGGCTCGGCACCATGCTCACACCTGTGGCACGCATGCGCCCGTGGAAACTCGCCAGCGAAACCGCGGCCCTGGATCGACTCTCGAACGGCCGCGTGACGTTGGCGGTTGGGTTGGGCGCAACCGACACCGGCTGGGAAGCGTTCGGCGAGCCGACGGATCGCAAGACGAGAGCTGAGTTGACCGACGAAGCGCTCGACATCCTGACGGGTCTGTGGCGCGGACAGCCCTTCAGTTACACGGGCAAGCACTACACCGTGAAGCCACTCGACTTCATGCCCCCACCGCCGCCGGTTCAGCAGCCGCGCATCCCGATCTGGGTGGTCGGTGTGTGCCACAGCGCGCGTTCATTGGAGCGCGTCGCGCGCTACGACGGCCTGATCCCGTCTGGCCGCGGCAGCGACGGGCGCATGGCCCAGGCGACGCCCGACCAGATCCGCACCGCGCTCGAGCAGCTGAATGCGAAGCGTGATGCCAGCGTTCAACTCGATGTGATCGTCGAAGGCTTCACTTCGCCCGCTGACCCAGGCCGCGCCGCCGAAATCCGCGCGCCCTACGAAGCCGTTGGCGCGACCTGGTGGCTCGAGGCCATGTGGTCGGCCATGCCTTCACCTGAACTGACCTACGCCGACGCGCTGGCCGTTGTGCGCGATCGGGTCATCGCTGGACCATAGGACATTGGTTATTGGTCATTGGTTATTGAAGAGCAATTGCCAATAGCCAATGACCCGCAACAATCGCCATGGATATTGTGGATCGTTTGCTCGGACATGACGTTTGGACGACGCGGCAGCTGTTGCTGGCGTGCAGGGCGTTGCCCGATGACGCACTCGACCGCGAGTTCGAGATCGATCATGGGTCGTTGCGGCACACCTTCGTGCACCTGATCGACAACATGGAGACCTGGACGGCCTTGATGGCCGGGCGCGAGCCGCAGGATCAGTCGGGCACGTCTGTGGATGGGTTGCTAGATCGTCTCAGTTCGGTCGGACGCGAGTTCGCGCAACTGGCTCGCCGGGTTGCGGCAGAGGGTCGGGAGGATGATTGCTTCATCGACACGCTCGACAACCCACCGGTCCGCAAGACCTTCGGCGGCGGCATCGGGCACGTGTTGACGCACAACATGCACCATCGCGCTCAGATCATGTTCCTGATGGAGCGTGTGGGTTTGCGCGAGCACGTCGAGGGCGATCTGTTGACCTGGGAGTCGACAACGTTTGGTTGGAGGTAAGCATCAGACGGTCACGCCGTTTCTGATGTTCGTGGGCCAGGTGCTGAGGGAATTGGCGGAGTCTTCCGTTCAGTCCCGCGTTCACCTGGATCCGGGACGGGTTCGGCGTGTCGTCGCCGTTGAGCCTGGCCAATGGGCACGATCTGTATCAACAGGTATCTAAGGAGACACTATGAGCAAAATCCGCGTTCTGGTTGGCACCCGCAAAGGGGCCTTCATTCTGACCTCAAACGACAAGCGCAAGCGCTGGTCGGTCAGCGGCCCGCACTTCGCCGGCTGGGAGATCTATCACCTCAAGGGCTCGCCGTTGAATCCGAATCGCATCTACGCTTCGCAATCGAGCGGTTGGTTTGGCCAGGTGATGCAGCGCTCGGACGACGGCGGCCAGACCTGGACGGCGGTCGGAAACGCCTTCAATTATGAAGGCGATCCGGGCACTCACCAGTGGTACGACGGAACCCAGCACCCGTGGGGCTTCAAGCGCGTGTGGAAGCTCGAGCCTTCGCTGTTCGACGCCGAGACCGTGTACGCCGGTGTCGAAGATGCGGCGTTGTTCCGCTCGCAGGACGGCGGCCAGACGTGGCAGGAGCTTCCCGGTCTGCGCGCGGCCAAGGGCAACCTCTGGCAACCCGGCGCTGGCGGGATGTGTCTGCACACCATCGTGCAGGATCCGACCGATGCCAACCGCATGTTCGTGGCGATCTCGGCGGCCGGCGCCTTCCGCACCGACGACGGCGGCCAGACCTGGCGGCCGATCAACAACGGCCTGATCTCGCCCTTCGAGTTGCCCGACTCGACCGCCGAAGTCGGACACTGCGTGCACAGCATCGCCCTGCACCCCAGCCGCCCCAACGTGTTGTTCATGCAAAAGCATTGGGACGTGATGCGCAGCGACGACGCCGGCGGGTCATGGCACGAGATCAGCGGCAACCTGCCGACGGATTTCGGCTTCCCGATCGTCGTGCACGCTCATGAGCCCGAGACGGTCTACGTCGTGCCGATCAAGAGCGACTCCGAGCACTTCGTCCCCGAAGGCAAGCTGCGCGTGTACCGCAGCCGCGCCGGCGGCAACGAGTGGGAGGCACTGACCGACGGCCTCCCGCAGAAGGACTGCTACGTCAACATCCTCCGCTCGGCCATGAGCGTCGACCAGCTCGACCCGTGCGGCATCTACTTCGGCACGAGCGGTGGCCAGGTGTACGGCTCCTTCAACGCCGGCGATAAGTGGACGGCCATCGTGCGCGACCTGCCGCCCGTGCTCTCGGTGGAGGCGCAAATCTTGTCATGATCCGCGTCACGCTTCCCTATCACCTGCGCAACCTCGCCGGCACTCAGGCCGAGGTGCAGATCGAGGTGCCTGAGCCCGTGACCCAGGCGGCAGTGCTCGACGCCCTCGAAGCGCGCTACCCGATGTTGCGCGGCACGATCCGCGACCAGGCGACTCGCGAACGCCGCGCCTTCATCCGCTTCTTTGCCTGCGGACAGGATCTGTCGCACGAACCCGGCGACGCCCCTTTGCCCGACGACGTCGTCAGTGGCGTTCAACCCTACCGAATCATCGGCGCGATGGCGGGGGGATAACAGGGGGCGTCAGGCTTCAGCGGCGCCGTCGCTCAATAACCGATCAGTCGTGCGCGTCGCGCGAACTGACGCCTGAAGCCTGAAGCCTGACGCCCTTTCACGATATCTATAAGGAGACTCTCATGGCCGAGCCTAAAACCAAATTGAACGATCTCAGCGCTTCCGCGTTCCTGGCCGCCATTCCCGAAAAGCAGCGTCGGGAGGATTGTCAGGCGATCGCGGCGATGATGGAAAAGGCGACCAAGGCGCCGGCGAAGATGTGGGGCAGCAGCATCGTGGGCTTCGGCACCTATACGCTCAAGTACCCGAGTGGCCGCGAGGCCGACTGGATGATGATCGGCTTCTCGCCGCGCAAGAGCGACCTGACGCTCTACGTGCACGGCGGCGCCGCCGAAGTCGAGGCGCTCTACGAAGGCCTCGGCAAGTACAAACGCGGCAAGGGTTGTCTCTACATCAAGAAACTGGCAGACATCGACCAGAAAGTGCTGCAAAAGATCATCAACGCTTCGGTCAAGCACGTGAAGGCGGCCAAGTAGTCGTGCAATCGACTTGTCGGGTAGACTGAGCGTCGGTGGATCTACGCGGGTTCGCGTCGTGTGCGGCCGTCGGCTGATCCGATCACCCGTTTGCTCGACCATGGGACGTTTTTTTCATCCTTTGCCGGAGGGATAGATGAGCGACTCGTTGACCGTCACCCGCACCGTTCGCGGGACACCCGCCGAAGCCTCGCGTTGCTTCACGCATGCCACGGCATTGAGGGATTGGCTGTGCGATTCGGCCGACGTCCAGGCGCGGCCCGGCGGCCGGTTCTTGCTGGCCTGGCGAGACGGCCACACCGCGCGCGGCGTCTTTTCGACAATCGATCCTGGAAAGCGTCTGGCGTTTTCGTGGGATCACGACGCTCACGACGGCTCTACGACCGTCGAGGTCCGTTTCGCGGCGAACAAGGCGGGCACGCGCGTCACGATCCGGCATAACGGGTTGGGAAACGAGACCGCGGAATTGCGCGAAGCCTGGACGGCCAGTCTTGAGAACCTCGACTCGCTGCTCGCCGACGGGATCGACCTGCGAGCCGCGCGCCGGCCGCGCCTGGGGATCTTCCTCAATGACGACGGCGCTGCCTCCACAAAAACCAAAACACCCCAAGGGATCCGACTGGGCGGCACGGCCCCTGGCAGTGGCGCCGCGGCGGCTGGCCTTCAACAGAACGACATCCTCATCGCGTTCGATAACGCCCCCCTGACGCGCTTTGAGGATCTTGTTCCCCAACTCAGCCGACACAAGGCCGGCGATATCGTGACCGTGACCTATCTGCGCGCCGGTCAGTCGATCGATGCCAGCCTGGCGCTGGGCAGCTTTCCGGCTCCGAAGCTCCCGGCCACGGCTGCCGCGCTCGCCAAATACGCCCGCGGCGTCCACAAGCGCATCAACACCGAACTGGCGAAGTTGACGAAGGGCTTGAGCGAAGCCCGGGCCGCTCGCTCACCCCGGAAAGGCGAGTGGAGCGTCAATCAGCAGATCGCGCACTTGATCCTGGCCGAGCGCGACATGCAGAGCTGGGCGGGAAAAATGCTCAGCGATGAGGCCGTCGAAGACGATCTGGGCTTCGGCACCAACGAGCCGACGCGCGTCAATGCCGTCGTCGCCAGGTTCAAGACGCTGGCCGCGCTGCGCCGTGAGCTGGCCCTCGCTCAAGAGGAGACGGCCTTGCTGGCTGAAGGCCTGCCCCGCGAATTCGTCACGAAGCGCAAACATCTTTTCCGACGCTTTGCCGGTCGGGTCTTCGACATCACGCCCGGGCACTGGGATGACGATCACGCCCCGCAAATCAAGGATGATCTGGCAGTCAAGTAATCGAGAGGCGTGGTCATCCGGTTGCCTCGCCGGGGAGCCGGCTGGTCCGCGGCGACGGGATGGTTGGCCCACAGGACTCGACTCATGCATTTGATTGACGCGCGGAGCACAGAGCTGGTTGAGACGTGGCGCATCCACAACCGCGTGACCATTTTCCTGCTCGACTCCATCGCGGCCGAGATCTTCCGGGCGTCCGAGCCCGAGGAAGGACGCAGTGCACCGGCCATGCTGGCGCACATGCATCACGTGCGGCTACTTTGGCTGCAATCGGCGGCTCCGGCGCTGTACCGCGGCCTGGATAAGTCACCGGAGTTGCGCCGCCCGGCGTTGCGCAAAGCCCTGACGGCATCCGGCAAAGCCATCGAAAACCTGGTCACCCAAAGCCTCGCGACGACCGGTCGGATCAAAGGCTTCAGGCCGCACGCCGTCGCGTTCGTCGGCTACATGATTGCCCACGAGTCGTACCATCACGGCGAGATCGGCATCGCCCTGCGCGCGGCCGGCTTTCCGTTGGACAAGAAGTCCGCCTACGGCCTCTGGCAGTGGGGGACGCGTTAATCGAATAGTCATGTCGTCAGGTAGTCGGCTTGTCTTTGACTCGACCAAAGAGCCCGGGTACGTGCTTCTCAACGACTACCCGACGACTTGACGGCTTGACGACTCGACTACCTGACCACTTGACTACCTGACGACTCGACTACCCGACTGAGTGGAGGGATACATGAACGACACATTGACGATCGCGCAGACCGTTCGTGGAACAGCAGTGGAGGCGTTTCGGGCGTTCACGCACCCGACAGCGCTGCGAGACTGGCTGTGTCAGGCGGCCGAAGTTGAGGCAAGGCCGGGTGGGCGTCTGTATCTGGCGTGGGCCGATGGACACAGCGCTCGCGGCACTTTCACGACCGTCGAGCCCGGAAAACGCCTCGCCTTCTCGTGGGACCACGATGCGCACGGCGGGGCGACGCACGTTGAGGTGAAGTTCGCGGCGGCAAAGGCCGGCACTCGGGTCACGGTCAAACATTCGGGGCTGGACAAAGCATCCGAGGACGTTCGCTCGGCGTGGGCGTCGGGTCTCGAGAATCTCGATTCCCTCCTCGCGGAGGGTATCGACCTGCGCGTTTCGCGGCGGCCACGGTTGGGGATCTTTATCGGCGATCTCAATCCCGAGATCGCCAGGAAGATCGGCTCACCAGCCGAGGGCATACGCCTTGAAGGCACTGCGCCTGACAGCGGAGCGGCAGCGGCGGGGTTGCAGAAAGACGATGTGCTCGTTGCCTTCGATGGGTCGCCCTTGATACGCTTTGAGGATCTGACGCCGCTGGTCACGCGCCACAAGGCGGGAGACGTGGTGGTCGTCGAAGTCGTCCGCGCGGGCGAACGCGCCAGCACCGAACTGACGCTCGGGCACTTTCCACAACCCACGATCCCGGCCACCGGCAAAGCGCTGGCCAAACAGGCCCGCGCCATTCATCAGCGCATCAACGCCGACCTCGCCAGGAAGACCCGCGGCCTCACGGATGCCGGTGCCTCACGCCCGCCCAAGAAGGGCGAGTGGAGCGTCAAACAATTGATCGCGCATCTTATTCTGACGGAGCGGGATCTGCAGAGCTGGGTAGCCCAAATGGTCAACGACCGTGAGGCGGGCGACGATCTCGAGTTCCGGCCTAACGCGAACCCGAGAGTCGATGCCCTCGTCGACCGGCTCAAGACGGTGGGCGCGTTGCGCCGCGAACTGGCGCTCGCTCAAGAAGAGACCGCTCGCCTGGCCGAGCATCTTCCGCGCGATTTCGTCACGAACCGCAAGCACCTCTATCGCCGCTTCGCAAGCTGGGTCATCGAGATCACCCCTGGCCACTACGACAGCGAACACGGCGAGCAATTCGACATCGCGATCCAGTTTGGTCGGGTAGTCAAGTAGTCAAGTGGTCGGTTAGTCGGGTAGTCAAATAGTCGGCTTGTCGAGCCTAGCTCGCGACAAGCCGACTATTTGACTACCCGACTACTTGACTACTTGACTAATCGCCCAATTCTTTCGGCTTGTTCATCGAGCGATTTTTGCATCTGCTGTTTGACCATGCCCTCGACGGCGGCCGGGTAGGCGCCAGCCGGCACTTCCATCGAGATCGTCATCTTGGTGCTGAAGCCGGCGGGTTCAAAGCGGTAGACCGTCTCCACAGCGTTCGGCACCCCGACAGTCTTCACGGCCCAGATCTGGTTCGTCATGAACGTCGACACCTGCATTTGCGACTGGATCTTTTGGCCCATCACTTCGGTCGTGTACACATAGGTTGAACCGACGGCGACAGGGCCGGCAGGAACCAGGCGTGCTTCCTTGATGCCAGCCTGCCAGGTTGGATGGTTGGCCACGTCGGTCACGTAGGCAAAGACGCGGTCTACAGGCTGATTGACAACGGCTGAAGTGGTGATGGTGGGCATACGTATCTCCTGAGATGAAGCCGATCCGGCAACCGGGGGAAACCCGGTCGATTCCACATCCTTTAACGTCGAGGCTGGCGCGTTTTCGCCACAGATGTGTGATTGTGAGCATTTGGGTCCACAGACCCGACCGTTGTTCCTGAAAAGTCAGGGTTTGGCCTGACAGCAAATCAGGGAACTCCCTGACAACCCGCACATGAGCGGGTGCAATACAATAAACCCTGGCAAACAGCAGACCCTGATTGACGGGCCGAGCCAATCCTTTGCCAAGGAGGACGCTATGCGCCTACGCGCGACATTCATGTCACTGACCCTTATGGTGACGACGGCCTGCGTGCCGGTCACCTCACCCGGCACACCCGCGCAACCGGCTACCGATCTGCCGGAGCCTACCATCGAAGTAGCCACTGCCACAACCGCTCCAACGGCGACACTGGCTGAAGCTGCCACAGCCACAGCCGCTCCAACGGCCACGCTTGCCGCGACCGCCACAACAGCTGCGGCCACAGCGACCGCCACGACGTCGGGCTCTGCGACCCAGACCTCACCCGGCGCAGATGTCTACTACGATGACCGCTCTGACGCGCGCACCTTTGTTCTGTCCTACGTCAATGCGCTCGCGCGGCACGAGCCTCTGCGCGCCCACGGCTACTGGCGCGACTCCGCGGACCGCCCCGCGTTCGCCGACATCGAGCAGGAGTTCATGGACCTGACCGGAGCGTCGGTCGAGGTCGGCGAGATCCTTGCCGATGCCGGCGCCGGCCAGCGTTACTTCGCCGTGCCCGCTCTTGTAACGCTCAACCGCGACGCCGGTAATGAAGTCGAGGCAGACTGCTTCTATCTGCACCTCGCCTCGCCTGACCTGCAGGCGGAACCGCCGTTCCGACCCCTGGGTCTCGAGCGCCTGACCCGTCAGCCGTTGACCGAGAGCAGCAACGCCGCCAACGCCCTCGCGACCGCCTGCCCCGCCGACGCCGGCGGGCCGATGAACCCACTTCCGACTTTCGATCCGGCCGACATCAGCGCCGAGCGTTACCTCGACGACCGCAGTGACGCGACCCAGATCCTGCGTTCGCTCTTCAACGCCGTCAACCGGCAGGAGTTCGCCCGGGCCTACAGCTACTGGGATCCGTCGAGCCCCGAGATCAAACCCTTCGATGTCTTCGCCGCCGGCTACGCGGATACGACGAAGGTGTCCATCGAGTTCGGCGACGTGATCGGCGACGCCGGAGCCGGCCAGTATTACTACCAGGCGCCTGTGATCCTGCGCTCGGAGACTGGTGCCGGCGTGAAGCAGGTGTACGTCGGCTGCTACACGATGCACATCTCAAACCCGAGCATCCAGGCTACTCCGCCTTTCGAGCCGCTCGCGATCACGGCCGGCACCGCCACGGCAGTGTCGGAAGCCGAGGCGCAGACCCGGTTGCAGACCGCGTGCACGCCCTGAGATGGCCACTGACGTCATCTTCATCAGCCAGCTCGCGGCCCGTGTCAAGAAGGTCGAGCACGGCTTCGTCGACGTCCGCAAGGCCGCCGACGAAGCCTGCGCTCGTCTGGCGACACCCACGCGCCTGACCCTGGCAAAACAACTCATCGCCGACCCGACCCATCAGGTGCGCATGCTCGGCGCCTTCATGCTCGGCGATCTCGCGGCGCGCTCCGCACCGGCGCTCAAACTCCTGCGCGATAGAGTCAGTGCCGATGAGGACTGGCGCGTGCACGAGATCCTGGCCAAGGCCTTCGACACCTACTGCGCCGACACCGGCTATCAGCAGGCCCTGCCGACCATCGATGCCTGGCTTGCCCATCGCCACGCGCCCGTGCGCCGCGCCGTCACTGAGGGCCTGCGCATCTGGACCGGCCGACCGTACTTCAGGGATCATCCCGATGAAGCCGTACGGCGCCTGGCCGCACTTCATGCGGACCCGGCCGAGGTCGTTCGTCGCTCTGTCGGCAACGCCCTGCGCGATATCGCCCGCAAACATGGCGCCCTGGTCCGCGAGGCCACATCGACCTGGGATGCATCCGACCCGGCCGTGGCCCTGACCCTCGCCCATGTCAAACACCGCCGCTGATCCGGAGCCAGGCGGGCTGGGGCGGGTCAGGGCCATCGCATCAAAACGGCACAGAGCGGGATTTTGCCGCGAATTTGAGCGAATGGGCACGAATGATTTCGCTTCGTGCTCATTCATCCATATTCGTGATATTCGCGGCAGCATCCGATGCTCGGGAAGAAGGCGCGATTGCCCTGGGGGCGGGTGAGCAGCCACAGGAGCCGCCCCGTGCCGCCTATAATCGACCCCATGTCCCGCCGCAACCCACCTGGAAATCCGGGCACGCCTGCCTGGCTGCGCATCGTCACCTTCATCATCATCGCCATCTTCACGCTTGTCGGCGCCTGGCAGAACTTCGGCGCAACCACAACTGATCCGACCCCCACGGCTCGCCCGCCGCAGCCCACCGCCACGGATAGGGCCGCCCAGCAGGACGTGGTTGCCACCCCGGCGGGCGCAGCCGAAGAGGATCTCGTCATCCGCGATGTCTCGATCTACGACGTCGACGGCAACCTCGCCTACCAGGGCGATGTCGATCTGGCCCCGACGCTCGATCGCATCGCGCGCGGCGAGTCGGATCCGCATGACAACGACGGCGCCGTATTCCAGAACCGCGAAGGCCTGTTGCCCGAGCAGGATCGCGGCTACTACCGCGAATACGTCGTTCGAACGCCGGGCCTCACAGCGGTCGGCCCCCAGCGCCTGATCCTGGGCGAGGGCGGCGAGGTGTACTACACACCCGACCACTACGCGACCTTCACACGCATCCGATGAAACCGATCACGACCTCACCGCAGGCCATCAGCGTCTTGGCAAGGCGTATCACAAGCCCCGATGCATCGGCCGCCATGCAGGCATCGCGAGCCTTGCTCGAGAGCCACGCCCTGCCGACCGTGCTGGCGCGTCGCGGCTGGTTCGCCGCCCGTGTCGATCGCGCGCCGTTGTTCGACAAAGCCACAGTCTTGCACGGCTTCTATCAGGCCGGCTGCTTCCCCGCCTACTTCGGCTTCAACTGGGACGCGCTGGCCGACCTGCTCTCAGACTTGAGTTGGTTGCAGGCGCAGGAACGCGACCCCGAAGGTTTTGCCTTTCTCATGGCGCACAGCCAGGTGCTCGCCGAACGTGCGCCACAGATCCTGTCGACGCTCACCGACCTCGTCAACGACGTCGCCGCCGCGCGCCTTAGCGCTGGTCGGGCGCCTCTACGCCTCGTGCTGGAACAGACGAATGACGAACGCTGAAGGTTGAACGGCCGTTCAACCTTCGTCGTTCGTCATTCGTCATTCGTCCTTACGCTGTTACAGCCTGTCGCAGCCGTTGCGACTCCTCCTGCACCAGGACGCGGCGCAACAACTTGCCGACAGTGGTGCGCGGCAGTTCTTTGCGGAAGTGGATGTGACGCGGCACCTTATAGCCGGTCAACTCGTTGCGCGCGAACTGGCGAAGTTCGGCCTCGGTCACCTGCGCGCCTTCGTTCAGCACGACCCAGGCCAGGACGCGTTCGTTGCCGTCGAGGTCGGGCACGCCGGCCACGGCCACCTCACGCACCGCCGGGTGCTGGATAAGGGCCTCCTCGACTTCGCGCGGCCAGACCTGGAAGCCGCCGGACTTGATCAGTTCCTTCTTGCGATCGACGATATAGAAGTAGCCGTCCTCGTCCATCCGGGCGATATCGCCCGTGTACAGCCACGGTCCGCCTCGCCCGGTCGGATCCGGCCTGAGCGTCGCGGCTGTTTCGACCGGCATGTTCCAGTAGCCGGCGAACACCTGCGGGCCGCGCAACACAAGCTCGCCCTCTTCGCCCGGCGCGACCTCAGTGACGCCGTCTGCCAACGACACAAGGCGCACCTCGACATCCGGATACGGAACGCCGATGGAGCCGGGTTTGTTGTGTCCCGAGAGAGGATTGCAGTGCGTGGCGGTTGGGGTTTCGGACATGCCGAAGCCCTCGACGAGGGTGCCGCCCGTGACCCGCTCAAAGCGCTCCTTGATCTCGGCCAGCAGCGGCGCGGAGCCCGAGATACAGGCCTGGATCGAGCGCAGATCATATTTGCCGGCGATGACGTCCGGGTGGCGACTGATGGCATTGAACATCGCCGGCACGGCCGGGAACAACTGCGGCTTGTACTTGTGGATGTTGATCAATACATCGACGATGTCACGTGGATTCGGCACCATGATCATGGCGCAGGCGCGAGACACCGCCAGGCCCATCCCGGCCACCATGCCGTACACATGGAACAACGGGATCGCCATCAACAGGCGGCTCTCACCCTCGCGGATCACATGAAACCAGGTCGTGCTCTGGATCGTGTTGGCTACCAGATTGCGATGGAGCGCGACAGCCCCTTTCGGCACACCCGTCGTGCCGCCGGAATACTGAAAGATCGCGACGTCGTCGCCGTCGATCTCCACGACCGGGCGGTCCTCGGGCCTGTAGCGCGTCAGAAGATCCTTCAGCCAGACATCGCCGTTCTCGAGTCTATCGATGCGGTGGCCGTCTTTGCGCTCGCGAGCCAGCGTGAAAAGCACAGCCAGCGTTGACGGCAGCTGTTCTTTGATGTTCGTGACGATGACGCGTTTGATCGGCGTCTGCGCACGCACCTCGTTGATGCGCGCGTAGAAATTGCTCATGACGATCACGGTCTCGACGCCAGCATCCGTCAACTGATGCGCCATCTCGTGCGGCGTGTACAGAGGATTGGTGGCCACGACAATAGCCCCGGCCTTCAGGATGCCGTAGAACGCCATCACGAATTGGGGCGTGTTCGGAACCAGCAAGCCAATCCGATCGCCCTTCTTCACACCCATCGCAACGAGGCCAGCAGCGATACGATCGGCCTGAGCGTTCATCTCACGGTACGTGACGACCCGGCCCTTGAACAGCGTGCAGGGTCTGTCTGGAAATCGAGCGGCCGATTGCTCAAGAAAAACGTGGAATCCGTGGTCAGGATACGGGGCAAGCGAGTGGGGGATCTGCTCGTCGTATTGTGTGAGCCAGGGTTTTCGATCCATCGCAGCTCCTGTCGTCATGGACAACGCTTCGGCGGATGAAGAGGATTTGATTTTAACGCGAAACGATCCAGTTAGACCAATTTTGAGAGCCTGAGGGACCAGCGTACTGGCTGGCGTGATAGCAACGCCCTCGCCTCTGAGTCGTTGGAAGCGCTCCCCATGCGGCGACCAGCGTGTCGCAAGCACGACCCGACGGCACCTGGCGACGTACCACCACCATCGTGGTTGGGCACCCCCGGAGCACTGCGGTATACGGCATTCCCGATGGGGGTCGGCCGGGCGGGTTGGCCAACAGCACGCCCCGTCTGGCAGCCGCGAAGGGCGCAGGTGGATTGGTGATGGGCGATCAGGAACGAATCCGATGCCGTGCATCGCCTCTTTCGGACAGCGCGCACAATCCGCGGCAAGTAGCCCTGGCTGACGACTCGCCTGAACGCACTCCTGCAACCGGGTAGACATATCGGCACGATTCTTGATACCCTGGAAGCCATGCGCCGATCCAATCTGCCTGCCAATTGGGGTTTCGTTGCCATCGGGCTGACGTTGTTCAGCGCCCTCATGTTTACGGGCCGGGTTCTGCCTGCAACGGGCTGGCGCGGACCGGAGCCGAAGGACCTCGCTCAGGCCTCGTCCAGCCGGATCGTCCTGCCGATCATTATGCGCTTCACGAGCTGGCAGCCGTGGCTGAACCGGATCAATGAGATCAGGCAGTCGGCGGCCTTGCCGCTCATCGGCTCCAACGTCGATTGGTCCGCCGGCGCTGCGGCGCATGCTCGCTACATCGTCAACACGAGCACACTTCTGCCCTATGAGGACTCGCTCTCACCGCACTACTCGCCCGAGGGCAACCTGGCGGCTACCTTCAGCCTGCAGCTTGGGCAGACCACGCAGAACTACAGCGATCTTCAAGCGATCGATTTCTGGATCCGCAGCCCCTTCCAGGCCTTGAGCCTGCTCGACCCACAGTGGAGCGAGTCTGGTTTCGGCAGCTACCGGGCCGATGGCGGTTTGTACGACATGGCGGCTGTTCTCGACGTTGTGCGCGGCTTCCAGCCGACGCCGGCCGTCACGCTGCCGGTCTACTGGCCGGGCAACGGTGGAACGATTTCGCTCAAGGATTACTCGGGCGCTGACAATCCTGACCCGCTGAAGTACCCCAACTGCGCAAACGCCCGCGGCCTGCCGATCATCTTGCAGGTTGGCCTGGGCGAGGCCACTGTCAGCCTGACGGGCAGCACGCCCACGAT
The DNA here is from genome assembly GCA_964480865.1 of uncultured Anaerolineales bacterium. Lineage (GTDB taxonomy): Bacteria > Chloroflexota > Anaerolineae > Anaerolineales > UBA6663 > UBA6663. The sequence goes on from CAYZRP010000023.1 coordinate 15,760, forward strand.
CATCAGACTCAACGGCAGCCCCATCAACCATTGCGCGTTCACGGCATCGGAGTTCACGATCCCAAACGATCAGGATGCCACTGAAGCGGGGCGCCTGCTCCTCAACCAGCGCGACGCCCTTGTCATGATGCCGACGTCACCGTTGACGCCCGGTTCGTATTCCGTGACCGCGACCCTCCTCGTCGACAACGTCCAGCGCACGTACAACTGGTCGTTCACCATCGTCAATTGAGGCTCTCAAACAAAACGGCGACGAGCCTGATCGGTTCGTCGCCGTTTTCTCGTTAAGACAGCGACACGCCTAAAGCCGTCCGAGGGCCAGCACCGTATTGTGACCGCCAAAGCCGAAGGCCGTTGTCAACGCGTAGTCGACCTCCACCCGCCGCGCGCCCTCAGGCACGACGTCGAGCGCACAGGCCGGATCCGGTGTCGTGCGATTGATCGTCGGCGGCACGATCTGATCGCGCAAGGCCAGCGCCGTCCAGATGGTTTCGACGGCGCCGGCTGCGCCGAGCAGATGGCCGGTCGTCGACTTGGTCGCACTCACCGGGAGGTCGGCCGCGCGTCGCCCGAAGACCTCAGCCAGCGCGCGCGCCTCGGCCGGATCACCACTGGGCGTTCCGGTGGCATGCGCGTTCACGTGCCCGATCAGGTCGGGGCTCAGGCCGGCCTTTGTCAACACTCGCCGGATGGCGCGCACGGCTCCGGCTCCGGCCAGATCGGCGTGCGTGAAGTGCTGAGCGTCCGCGGTGGAGGCGTAAGCCAGCACCTCGGCGATCGGTGACGCGCCGCGTCGCTCGGCATGCGCCAGAGTCTCGAGCACCACCACGCCGGCTCCCTCGCTCAACACGAAGCCATCGCGCGCCATGTCGAACGGCCGGCTGGCCTCGCGCGGCGCTTCGTTGCGACGCGAGAGCGCGCCGAGCTGGTCGAAGCCGGCGATGCCGAGCGGCGTCACGGCCGCCTCCGCCCCACCCGCCACCATCACCTCGGCGTCACCGCGTTTGAGGATTTCGACAGACTCGCCGATGGCGTCGACGCCTGTGGAACAGGCCGAGGCCAGGCCAAAGTTCGGGCCGCGCGCCCCAAAACGGATCGCAACCTGAACCGATGCCGAGTCAACCGTGATCATTGGAATCAGGAGCGGGTTAATGCGGCTCGGGCCTTGCCGGTCCATAACCCTCTGCTGAGCCGTGTACGTCCAGATGCCGGCCGCCCCAGAACCGATCACCACGCCGACCTGATCGGCATCGGCGTTGTCGCCGATGCGCAGCCGCGCTTGATCGACGGCCTGTTGCGCGGCGGCAAGCGCGAACTGAACGTTGCGATCGGCACGCCGCGCTTCCTTGGCCGACATCACCATGAGCGGATCGAAGCCCCAGGCCTCGCCCGCGATCTTGACGCTAAAGGGCGCCGTGTCGAAGAGCGTGATAAGGCCGATGCCTGAACAACCGCCCAGGACGTTGCGCCAGGCGCTCTCGACAGTCAGGCCGACCGGCGAGACGATGCCCATGCCTGTGATAACGACTCGTTGTGTCGCGTCTGGACTCATGAGTCGATTTTATGCAAACGCAGCCGCAGCGTCGGCCACCGGGCCAGGTATTTGGGAGGATTTTACGGTTACCGCTTCTGCCGGCGGGCTTGATCCGTTGAAGTCGAGCCAGTGTCGCGATTCGACCATTCCCGAGCTTGCCGCCACTCCGACACGGGCCGGTAGCAGAGCGCTCGTCGTCGGCCCAGATCCAAGATACGGTTACGGGGTGGCTGATGTGGTTCTGCAGCCTCCGGATGATGGAGCGTCAAGGCGCACGAGAAGAGGAGTCGTTACAGATGAGCGTTTTGTTTGCTGGCATCCCGGTCGGACGGTTTCAAGAGGCCTGCTTGTGGTATGAACGCCTGCTCGGGCGCGGACCGGATATGCGGCCTAACGACATCGAGGCCGCCTGGAAAATCGAGGACAGCGCCTGGCTGTATGTGATTGCCGACGCCGACCGCGCCGGCAAAGCCTTGCTGACGGTGATCATCGACGATCTCGACGCGTTCTCGGCCGATCTTGCCGGGCGCGGCCTGCAGCCAGCCGAGATCGAGGAGGAGCCCGGGAATTATCGCAAGGCGATCTTTCGTGATCCCGAGGGCAACACCCTCGGCTTTGGCCAGGTCTTCACGCAACAAGGATGAAAGGTTGAAGTCGGGCAAGAGTCTCTATCCGGCAACATCCGACTATTGCCGATACCGACGTCACGCTACCAGTCGGCGGTGCCGAACGACAGCGTCCGTCATACGCGCCACACGGCTGATGAGAGCGACGTCGTGAACTCGCACGATGTCGGCTCCGCGATCGATGCAGAGGGCCACGACCGCGGCTGTCCCCTCGGCCCGCTGATCCGCTGGCAGGTCGAGCGTGTAGCCGATGAACGACTTGCGCGACGGCCCGGCCAGCACCGGATAGCCAAGCGAGCGAAAAGCGTCGAAACGCGCGACGAGTTCGAGGTTCTGTTCGACGGTTTTGCCGAAGCCGATGCCCGGGTCGAGGATGATCCGGTTGTCGTCGATGCCGGCCGCTTTGGCCAGCGCGATCGACTCGCGCAGTTCCATCATCACATCGCCGATCAGATCGGCGTAGTTCACGCCGACGTAGCGCCCGCCCAGCCGTGCTTCTTGAACGGCATCGCGCGGCTTGCTGCGGTTGTGCATCAGCACCACGTAGGCGCCGCTCGACGCAACGACCGGGCCCATCTCGGGGTCCATGCGCAGCCCCCAGACATCGTTGACCATCGTTGCCCCTGCGGCCAGTGATTGGCGAGCGACCTCTGCTTTATAGGTATCGATCGAGATCGGGGCATGAACGCGTCGACTCAGCGCCGCGACCACCGGGACCACGCGCTCCAGTTCTTCGTCAAGATCGACCGGGCTTCCCCCGGGACGCGTGCTCTCGCCGCCAACGTCGAGGATGTGCGCGCCGGCAGCCAGCATGGCCTCAGCCTGTTTCACGGCAGCGTCGATGCGGGCCTCGCCCTGCAACAGTCCATCACCCGAGAACGAATCGGGCGTGACGTTGATGATGCCCATCACGTAGGTGCGGGCGCCCCACTCGAAGACCGGCCCTGTCACGCGGCGTCCTCCGCGTCGAGGTCCAGCCCCGCGAGCGGCCCACGCGACCAGGCCTGCGAGGAGACGTCGCCCAACGCCCTCAACAAGTCGGCGATGCTCTGGTGGTGACCCGGGACGATCAGGCCCGGCGCAATCTCAGCCAGCGGAGCCAGCACGAACGGCCGCTCGGCCAGCCGCGGATGCGGTACGGTCAGGTCGGGCGTATCCATGATCACGTCGTCGAAGACCAGGATATCGAGGTCGATGGCGCGCGCGCCGAAACGAACACCCGGTCGGCGCCCAAGTTCATTTTCAATCGACTTGAGAACACGTAACAACGCGTAAGGCCCGAGAGTGGTTTCAGCCGTCAGGGCAAGATTGTAGAAGCGCGGCTGATCGATCACATACGCCGGCTCCGTCTCATAGACCGACGAAAGAGCCGTCACAGCAACCACGTCATTGAGGGCCGCGACGGCCCGCCGCAACGTTTCCGCGCGATGCCCGAGGTTGGCGCCCAGCGCCATGTACACGGTCGCCGTCTGCATGGATTGATTGTGCCATCATTCCCGCCGAATGGCGAGCGCGCACGTGAAGGGCGCGAGGAGCGATCGGCAAGGCGCCGGAGAATTGACACACACAGGCGTGGCGGCCGCCGCTTCAAGGTTGACCACAAGAACCGAAGGTTGGTCGGCCCTTCAACCTTCGTCCTTCGTCATTCGTCTTCCTACAGCTCGATTCGACAAAACGCCGTCTGCCCGACCGTCTCCTCGACTTCGACCTCGAGGGCCGTAAGGCCAGCGGCGCGCTCACCCAGCGCGGCTTTGACCTCGCCGGCGATCCACTGAGCCAGGAGCTCAGCTGTCGTGTTCGCGATCGGCAGCAGGACGCAATCGTCATGCGGGAAGACGTAACGACGCTCGTTGAAGTGGACCTGCACCTCACGGCCGTCGTCGAGGACGTCGATCAACGGATTGTGAAGCGGGAGCAGCATGCGATGGTCGAGACGATCGCAAACAGCGCGCAGGATCTTCTTCAGCGTGACGAAGTCAAAAACGTAGTGGTTGTCGTTCAGCGAGCCCTCGAGCGACGCGGCCGCGCGGTAGTTATGGCCGTGCAGGGCCTCGCACTGATCGCCTTCATACGTAATGAAGTGACCGGCGCAGAAGACGGTGTAGTCCTTTGTGACTCGAACGCGAAAATCGGCCATGTCGGGATCAGGGGGTCGGCACAGCGCCAGACGAGTCGGGCGTGGCGTCACCCGTCACGACGCGCGTCGTCGTGACCTGCCACTTCGCGATGGTGCTGAAGCGCTGGCTGTCGTCACTGAGCGCGCCCAGCGAAACGTTGGCGATGTTGTTGCGCACGCCGTAGGTGGTCGTCGGGTAGTAGAGCAGGAGCGCCGGGACCAGATCGGCAAAGCGCGTCTGGAACGAGCGATAGATGCGCGCCCGCGCGCCAAGGTCCGTCGTGATGCGCGCTTCTTCAAGATACTGGCTCGTGATCCGATCGTCGAGGCCGCTGTAGTTCTGGCCGCTCTCGGCCTGCGTCTGATGCCAGAAGGGATAGGGATCCGGGTCCGGCGTCCCGGCCAGGCTGAAGTCGATCAACAGCGCTTGATACGTGCGGGTGTCGAGGTACTGCGGGCGCAGGGTGGAGGCCGGCACCGTGATCACCTGCACCTGCACGCCGATCGCGCTCCAGTCATTCTGGGCCATCTGCGCGATCTGGGTATGCCGCGCCGATTCTGGGACGACCAGGGTGAAACTCAGTTGAACGCTGTCCTTGCTGCGTACGTATGTGCTGGTGCCGGGCACAGCGTCGGCGGGCAACACCCAGCCGGCATCGTCGAGCAACTTGGCAGCACGGGCCGGGTCATAGGGCGTCGGCGCCAGATCGCCAGCAAAAGCCCACGAGCCCGGCAGAATGGGGGAGCTGGCAACGCTGGCCTGACCGTTGAGGACGTCGGCCACGACCCGGTCACGGTTCAGGCCAAGCAACAGAGCCTGACGCACACGCTTCTCGCGGAAGAACGGCAGTGCCTCATCGCGCATGTTCAGGAAGATCATCGTGGTCTGCGGTTCATACGCCGTGTACAGATTCAGATCCTGAAGGCCCATGGCATCTGACAGCCTGTCGTCGGGGATTCGTGAGAGGCCCTGCACTTCTCCATCGCGATAGGCCTGGAAGGCCGTCTCGGTGTCGGGATAGAAACGGAAGTTGACGCCACCCATCGCGGGCTTCCCGGCGATGTAGTTCGGGAAGGCCGTCAGTTCGATGCCGTTGACGACGTTGTCGTTGCCGACCCGCCAGCGCTGGAACTGAAACGGCCCACTGCCCACCGGCTGCAGGTTGAAGGGCGCCTGGGCCAGCCCGGCGGCCGGCGTCGTGCCAAGCACATGCTGGGGCAGGATACCGAAACTCGTGTAGTCGAGGAACGGCGCAAACGGCTCAGGCAGGGTCAACGCGATCGTCTGCGTATCGGTCACGACGACGCCGACCGCGCTCCACAGGTTGCGCAGATCCTCCGACAACGGTGAGGCCGGATCCCGCATGAGTTCGATAGTGAAGGCCACGTCCTGGGCGGTCAACGGCTGGCCGTCATGCCAGGAGGCAGTTGGCTTCAAGATGAAGGTATAGGTCTTCTGGTCGGCCGAGATGATCCAGTTGGCCAGATCGGGAACGGGCCGCCCGCGGCTGTCGGGTTTGGTGAGGCCGCTGAAGATAAGTCGGGTGAGATCGCGATCGACGGGGTTGATCGCTGCAAAGAGCGGGTTGAGCAGCCGAGGCGCGCCGATCAGGGCTTCGGTGTACGTGCCGCCGCCCTCGACGGGCACCGTCGTCACGGTCTCTTGCGGGCGTGGCCGCAACAGCAGGGCGACGACTACGGCGACGCCCACCAGAGCCAGCCCGATCTGCCACCAGCGCAAAGGACGCATCATGACCTTCGGGAAACGAAAGGCGGAGGTGTCGCGTTAACGGCGACAACCCCCGCCCTCTCGGTCTGGAACCAGATTCTCAACGGACCCAAATCGTCGAAGTGATCGCCAGAGCGAAGAAAATGACGCTGACCACGATCGTCAGGCGCAGGAGCAACAGCTCCACGCCACGGCGGGCGCGGAACACGCCGCCGCTGTCGCCGCCAGACAGACCGCCAAGGCCGGCGCTCTTCGACTGCAGGATGATCGCCAGGACGAGCGCGATCGAAACGATGATCAAAGCGATGTCGAGATAGTCACGAAGCTGCATGCGTTGCGTTCTCCAAACGGGGCATTATACCAGCCCTGAGAGGCGTCGGACGTCAGGCGTCAGGCGTCGGTTTATGTCACGCGTTGACCAGCGCCCTCGCGTCGTGGGAGCGTCGCTGACGCCTGTGGCCTGAGGCCTTCTTCACGCCTCAACTCGGGATAAAGAAGAAGACCACGCCCAGAATGATGTAGACCGCGACGAGCTGGGCGCCTTCGAGCCAGTTGGTCTCACCGTCGGACGAGACGAGGGCCGTGATCAGCACCGATACGATAAGCGCGACAAGTTCGAACTGGTTGAACACGAGGGTTAATTGCTCGCCAAAGAGCAACGCCACGAACACCAGCACAGGCGCCACGAAGAGCGCGATCTGCAGGCTCGACCCCAGAGCGATCTCGAGGCTCAGATCCATCTTGTCTTTCAGCGCCACCTGTACCGCCACCAGGTGCTCGGCTACATTGCCGATGATGGGTACGAGGATGATGCCGATGAAGAACTCGCTCAACCCGAACTGCGCGGTCACGGCCTCCACCTCGCCGACCAGGACCTCCGACAACCAGACCGTCGCGAGCGTTGCGATGGCCAGCATGATCAAGGACGTGCGCACCGACCAGGTCGGGGCTTCTGAGGGGGCGCCGCCCGCGTGGGCCAATGCCGTTCCACCGGACACGCCGCGGAAGGCGAAGTAGAGCCCCAGGGCATACAACACGATCATCACCACAGCGACGCCCAGGCTGATGCTCTCGAGCGTGGCGATCGGCAACAGATCGCCCTCGAGCGTGTGGTTGAGCAACGACGGGATCGCCAGGGCCACCACGGCCAGCACCAGCATCGTGGCATTGTTGCCGACATGCGCCCGGTGAAACTTCTGGGTGCCGTTCTTGAGGCCACCCAGCAGCAGGCTCGCGCCCATCACCAGCAGCAGATTGCCGATGATCGAACCCGTGATCGAGGCCTTGACGAGATCGAGCAGGCCGGCATTGATCGCCACGATCGTGATGATCAACTCCGCCGCGTTGCCGAGGGTGGCGTTGAGCAGGCCGCCAATGCGCGGCCCCGTCACATGGGCCAGGGCCTCGGTCGCCTCGCCGATCAAACCAGCCAGCGGGATCAGGCCGGCACAGGCCAGCACGAACAGCAAGATCGGATCCGCGTGCATCAACTCGCCGATCAGCACGCCCGTTGTCTTAGTATAAAATAACCAGATTATGACCGCCGCTGCGGAAGCGCCCCTTCTGAACAAACGTTACAAACTGCTCAGGCCGATCGGTCAGGGCGGAATGGCCGTCGTGTATAAGGCCCAGGACCTGTCGCTCGGCCGCGTCGTGGCAGTCAAGATCCTGCGCGACAACCTGACGGGCGACCCGGAGTTCCTGGCGCGCTTCCAGCACGAGGCTCGCTCGGCCGCCAACCTGGCGCACCCGAACATCGTCACCGTGCACGACTTCGGCAGAGACGGCGGGCGCTACTACATCGTCATGGAGCACATCGAGGGCAAGGACCTGAAGTCCTACATTAAGGAAAACGGCCCTCTGACCATCGACCAGGCGATCGACCTGGCCATCCAGATCTGCGCCGGCGTCGGCTATGCTCATCGAGCCGGCCTTGTCCACTGCGACATCAAACCGCAGAACATGCTCGTGACCTCCGACGGGCGCATTAAGATCACGGATTTCGGCATCGCGCGTGCCCTGGCTTCGATCCAACCCGGCGAGACGACCGACGTCGTCTGGGGCAGCCCGCAGTATTACTCGCCCGAGCAAGCCGCCGGCGAGCACCCCACCCCGGCCTCCGATGTGTATTCGATCGGCATCGTCTTGTTCGAGATGCTGGCCGGGCGGCTGCCGTTCGTGGCCTCGTCCCAACAGCAGTTGGCGATGATGCACCTGCGTGAGGAGCCGCCGCGGCTTTCGCTCTTCAATCCCAGTGTCCCCGACACGCTCGAGCTGATCGTCCATAAGGTCCTGGCCAAGGAACCCGCGGCCCGCTATCGCACCGCCGACCAACTTGGCCGGATCCTGATCTCCTACCGCCAGGAGGGCGAGGGCCACACCGGACCGCTCTCGGCGTCGACGCCCCCGGCCGGTTCGCCTGTCGCGCAACGTCCGCCGGCCGCCGCCACGGTGGCTGCCCGGACACCCCCGGCGGGTCAGCCGGTCAGCTCAGATGCACTCGTCGACCCGCACCCGCCTGAGGAGTCGATCGATTGGATCGCCTTAGGATTGGGTTTCCTGGCGTTCATTATGGTGGCCGGCCTGATCCCTCTGTGGGCCTGGGTCTACCAGATGTGGGTACCCTGAGCGATCGATTGAGCCACACAGGCACGCCCAGTGCTCCAATGCGTGCAGTCGAGCGCGAATCTTGCAGTGAAACAAGCTGACCGAGGCCGGCTTAGCAAACGTTTAGGTGTGTCCCATCGAACGGTAATGCAATTCTTACGGGACCGGATGGTATAATGCCATTTAACCTTACGGAAGCCTCGTTTTTCCTTCGGAATAGCCCGGGGAGGCACATGTGAATTCCAGCCGAGTGCGCAGCGCGCTGATGTACATCTTGATCATCGTCGCGATCGTCGTTTTGGTCGTGACGTACAACAATTCCGGGCGCGCCAGCGACACCCTGACCTTCAACAAACTTGCCGAGCAGATCCAGGCCGGGCAGGTTTCGTCCCTGGTGATCGACAACGACACGATCACGGTCAAATACATCGACCAGCAGCGTCCGGACGCTGAATCCCGCAAAGACAGTGATGGCCCGCTCTTTGAGCAACTGTTGGCCATGGGCGTGACCCAGGATCAGCTGGCCAACATCAGCAAGATCGAGTTCGCTCGACCCAGCGATTACAGCAGCCTGCTGAATATCGCCGGGCTCTTCTTGCCTGCGCTGCTCGTGATGGGCGCGATCTACTTCATGCTCCGCCAGGCCCAGGGCAGCAACAACCAGGCCATGGCCTTCGGTAAGAGCCGGGCGCGCATGTTCAACAGCGACCACCCGACCGTCACGTTCGACGACGTCGCCGGCGTGGAAGAGGCCAAGGAAGAGCTCAAGGAAGTGGTCGAGTTCCTCAAGGAGCCCGACAAGTTCATCGCCCTGGGCGCCCGCATCCCGAAGGGCGTGCTCCTGGTTGGCCCGCCTGGAACCGGCAAGACCTTGCTCTCGAAGGCCGTGGCCGGCGAAGCGGGCGTGCCCTTCTTCTCGATTTCGGGTTCTGAGTTCGTCGAGATGTTCGTGGGCGTCGGCGCGAGCCGCGTGCGCGACCTGTTCGACCAGGCCAAGCGCCACTCGCCCTGCATCATCTTCGTCGACGAAATCGACGCGGTCGGCCGCCATCGCGGCGCCGGGCTGGGCGGCTCGCACGACGAGCGCGAGCAGACGCTCAACCAGATCCTGGTCGAGATGGACGGCTTCGACACTGACACCAACATCATTGTGATCGCGGCCACCAACCGGCCCGACATCCTCGACCCCGCCCTGATGCGCCCCGGCCGCTTCGACCGGCGCGTGATCCTCGACCGGCCTGATATGAAGGGCCGCGAGCAGATCATCAAGGTGCACGTGCGCGGCAAGCCGCTGGCCGCCGACGTCGACCCGGCCGTGCTCTCGAAGGCGACCCCTGGCTTTGCGGGCGCCGACCTCGAGAACATGGTGAACGAGGCCGCCATCCTGGCCGCTCGCCGCAACAAGAAGGCGATCACGCATAAGGAGTTCGAGGAGGCGATCGAGCGCGTCATCGCCGGCCCCGAGCGCAAGAGCCGGATCATCACTGAAGAAGAGAAGCGCGTCATTGCCTATCACGAGGCGGGCCATGCGGTGGTCATGCACGCGCTCGAGCACTCCGATCCTGTGCACAAGGTGTCGATCATCGCCCGTGGCATGGCCGGCGGCTACACGCTCGCCCTGCCCGACGAAGACCGCACACTGGCCTCGAAGCGCAAGTTCCGCGACGACCTGGTCGGTCTGCTTGGCGGCCGCGCCGCTGAAGAGATCGTCTTCGGCGACATCACGACCGGCGCCTCGAACGACATGGAGCGCGTCACCAAGATCGCGCGCTCGATGGTCACGCGCTGGGGCATGAGCGACAAGATGGGCCCGATGGTCTACGGCGCCAAGGAGGAGTTGATCTTCCTCGGCCGCGAGATCTCGGAGCAGCGCGACTACTCCGACGCCGTCGCCGAGCAGATCGACGCCGAGGTGCGCACGCTGGTCACCGAGGCCTACGACCGCGCTCGCCAGATCCTGACCCAGTACCGCGACAGGCTCGATGCGGTTTCGGATCGCCTGATCGAAATCGAGACCATCGACGCCGTCGAGTTCGACCGGATCTTCCCGTCGCCGCACCCGCGCAAGCGCCGCGCGGCCCAGGACGGCCAGGCCCCCACCCCGCAGACGGGCGGCCTCGGCACCCCGGCTCCGGCCATCGGCTCCGCCGACTGACCGAACGAAACAAAAAAGCCCGCCGGCTGACCGGCGGGCTTTTTGTTTTCCTTCAGACGAGCGCTCGCTCCAACACTTCAGCAGGATGCAGCGCGCGACGCCCCGTGCCCTGAGCGATCTGCTCGTGGCAACTGACGCCGGCTGCGACGATCAAGGCCTCGGCGCTTTGGGCGCGCACCGCCGGGAACAGAGTCAGTTCGCCCATGCGCAGCGACAGGTCGATGTGCTCGGCCTCGTAGCCGAACGACCCCGCCATGCCGCAACAGGCCGAGCCTGCTTCGCGGACGGAATAGCCCAGCGACGACAGCAGCTCTTCGCTATGGCGCGTCCCGAACAGCGCCTTCTGATGGCAGTGCCCGTGTAGCAAAACGTCGCCGACCTGCGGCCGGAACACTCCCTCCAACCGACCGGCCTTCAACTCACCCCAGAGACACTCTTCGAACGTGGTGGCCATCTTCGCGACGGATCTGGCTCGCGCGTCGTCGGGCCAGAAGGCCAGGGCATCATCGACCAGCATCGAGACGTCGCTGGGCTCGAGGCCCACGATCGGCGTCGCCGACTGCGCATGCAGGGCGAGCCAGTCGAGCGCCTGCGAGACCTTGCGCTTCGCGATCTGCAGCGCACCCTTCGACATCGCCGGCCGGCCGACGTCGTGGAACGGCGCGACCGTCACGGCAAAGCCGACGGCCTCCAACACGCGTAGTGCCGCGCGCGCGACCTCGGGCTCGTTGTAGGTGTGTACGGTGTCGACCACGAGAATGAGTGGGCGACGCGCACCGCTGTGTGAGATGTTGGACCGTTGCCTGATCCAGGCGTCGAAGGTCTGAGCCGCGAAGCGAGGCAGGGTCCGCTGCGGCGCGAGGTGCAGGACGTTGTCGACGAGGCCGCGCGCGAGGCGATTCTGCAGCACGGCGTTGGCGATCGACGCGAGCGGCCCGCCGGCGAGGCGGCTCAGGTCGTCGAAGTGCGCGAAGAACCGCGAGCGCAGCGGCAGCGCATGCGTGTTGTAATACTGGCCCTGGTACTCGGCCTTTAGCCGCGCCATGTCCACGGCGGACGGGCATTCGGTCTTACAGGCCTTGCAGCTCACGCACAGGTCGAGCGTTCCGCGGACCTCGGGCGCGTCGAAGGCGATGCCACCCGAGATCGCGGCGCGCAGGACGTTGGCGCGGCCGCGAGTGCTCAGGCCCTCGTCGCGCGTGGCCCTGAAGGTCGGGCACATCGTGCCGGTGAGCTGGCGACACGCCGCGGTGCCGTTGCACAACTCGACGGCGCGGTCGAAGCCCTGCTCGTCGCGAAAGTCCAGCGTCGGCGTGAGCGGCAGGGCGTGGTAGGCCGGGCCGAAACGCAGGTGCTCGGTCATGGCCGGCGCGCCGACGATGTCGCCGGGGTTGAAGAGGTTGTGCGGGTCGAAGATCGCCTTGACCTGCTCGAACAAGCCGTACAACTCCGGGCCGAAGAACTCGGGGTTCAGCCAGCTGCGCAGACGGCCGTCGCCGTGCTCGCTCGAGAGGACGCCGCCGTACTGGCGGAGCAGGCCGCCGGCGTACGACACGATCTGCGGCAGCCGCGCGACGTCAGACGCGAGCTTGGCGTTGAGCAGCGAGTGGACGTGCAGACAGCCGGCGCTGGCGTGCGCAAAGTAGGCGATGTCGTGGCCGAGCGTCTCGCGGCAGTAGGTTTCGAGTTGCGGGATGTAGTCAGAGAGTCGCTCGGGCGGCACGGCGGCGTCGTCGATGATCGACAGCGGCTTGACGTCGCCGCGCATGCCCATGAGGATGCCGAAACCGGTGTTGCGCACCTTCCACACGATGTCGATGGCATCGGGTTCATTCACGTCGGTGATCGCCTGGACAGGCACGCCGTGTTCGGCGAGGTGCACGGCAAGGCGGCGCTGCTGAGCCTCGATCTCGTCGGATGTCTCGCCGTAGAACTCGGTGATCAGGATGCAGTCGGGGTTGCCCTGCACGAACGACTCGGTCAGCTTCGCGTACTGCGGCGCGTTCTCGACGAGCTTGAGCCAGTGTCGATCGACCAATTCGATGGCCGTCGGGTTCAACTCGAGCATCACGGGCACGGCGTCGAGCGCAGGACGCAGCCCCGCGAAGTGCACGACCGAGAGGCCTGTGAGCTTCGGCACGTCCACCAGGTTGAGCGTGACCTCTGTGACGACGCCGAGCGTGCCTTCCGAGCCGCAGATGATCTTGGCCAGGTTGAAGCGCGGATCGTACGGCCAGCGGAAGGAGAGGCCCTGGCCGTCGGTCAGGCGGTCGAGGTTGTAGCCGCCGCAGCGCCGCCAGTGTCGCGGCGTGCGCGAGCGGATGGTCTCGAGATTCGCGGCGTCGCGCACGAGAGCGAGCATGCGCCGATAGATCTCGGCCTCGAGCCCTGCCCCCTTCTGCAGCCTGACGAGCTCGTCCTCGGTGCGCGGCGCGAACTCAACGCGCGAGCCATCCGAGAGGATCACCTCAGCGGCCAACAGATGATCGGCGGTCATGCCGTAGAGGATCGAGTGCGAGCCCGAGGAGTTGTTGCCAACGATTCCACCGAGCGCAGCGCGGCTGCCGCTGGCCGGATCCGGCCCGAACTTGAGACCCAGCGGTTTGAGATGCGCGTTCAACGTGCCAAGCGAGATCCCGGTCTGCGCGCGGACCCACTTCTCTTCTCGATTGACCTCGATGATCTTGTCGAGGTGCCGGGTCATGTCGATGACGAGCGCCTCGTTGACGGCCTGGCCGGCGAGGCTCGTGCCGCCGCCGCGCGGCAGGATCGGCACGCGATGTCGGGCGGCGAGCGCCACGGCCTTCTGCACGTCGTCGACGGAGCGCGGGATGAAGACGCCATGCGGACGGACCTGATAGATGCTGGCGTCTGTGCTGTAGAGGATACGCGTGACGTCATCTGTGAGCACGTCACCGGACACGGTCTGGCGTAGCTCAGAGAAAAATGAGTCGATTCGACGGATGTCTGTCATACCTGGTTGCCCCCTGCACCAACGGTGTTAGCGATCCTGGAAATGATAATCCACATGCAGGATGGCCATTGGCGCACACCGTAACGCCATGTCATTCGGAGAGCCGCGGAGCGCCACCCGGCCACAAGCATACACCGCGCCCATGAGCCCAACCGTAGGGCGGCCCTTGTGGCCGCCCTCCTCGCCCGGCGGCGCGCGATGGTCGACCGATCACCGGCATGGGCGTCGGCGAAGGCAACGAATCGACGGGGCCGAAAGGGCGGCCATCCGTGCGACCCGCATCGACGCCAACGTGCCGTCGGCCCGGCCGGCATGCACCGGCATGGGCGTCGGCGAAGGCAACGAATCGACGGGGCCGAAAGGGCGGCCATCCGTGCGACCCGCATCGACGCCAACGTGCCGTCGGCCCGGCCGGCATGCACCGGCATGGGCGTCGGCGAAGGCAACGAATCGACGGGGCCGAAAGGGCGGCCA
>CAYZRP010000023.1:30074-62058 GCA_964480865.1 uncultured Anaerolineales bacterium
CGTCGGCGAAGGCAACGAATCGACGGGGCCGAAAGGGCGGCCACAAGGGCCGCCCCTACGGTTGGGCTCATGGGCGGATGGCGGTTGACCACGCCCGACGGCTGGGTTGATGACGACGGCATGCCGTTGGGCGGCTGATGGGTCACGCGGGTCAATTCGGGCCGTAACTGCGATATACTCATCAGACAACCAAGCGCCATGCGGGAGCTGGGGTTCACCTGGCTGAGAGGGTGCGTAAGCGCACCGACCGCTCGAACCTGACGGGTAATGCCGGCGGAGGGAACCATCAGCGGATGTCACGCGCCCTCCCCGAGGGCGCGTTTTTCGTTTGGATGAACTCGATGTCCGTCTCTCTACATTCGGCCGTCATCGTCGTCAACGGTGACCTGCCAGACCCGGACCAACTGCGCGCGGCCGTGGCCGCCGCCGATGTCGTCATCGCAGCAGATGGTGGCGCCGCTCACCTGCACGCGCTCGGTCTGCGCCCGCACTGGTTGATCGGCGACTTTGACTCGATCGACCCCGCGATCCTCGAGTCATTCCAACGCGAAGGCGCGCGCGTCGAACGCCACCCGCCCGCCAAGGACGCCACGGACCTGGAACTCGCGCTGCAACTCGCGCGACGACTGGGCGCGACGCAGATCCGCATCCTGGCCGCGCTCGGCGGCCGACACGATCAGGCTCTGGGCAATCTGCTCCTGCTGGCGCAAGAGGATGTCGTCGATCTCGACCTGGCTGTGCTCAACGGCAAAGAGACGTTGCGTGTGCTGCGTGGTCCTGGCCAACTCACGCTGATCGGCCAGCCCGGCGACACGCTGTCGATCCTGCCCATCGGCGGAGATGCCGTGGACGTGTCGCTCAAGGGACTCGCCTATCCGCTGGACAAGGCTCGTCTGCCGCTGGGCACGTCGCGTGGGATCAGCAATGTCCTCGAACGACACGAGGCCTGGATCACTCTGGCCGCTGGCGCGCTCCTTGTGATCCACACCGATCGATGACCCATCGCACACCTTCGGAGGTAATCGAAGTATGAAGAAGTGGTTTCTCCTGGGTCTGGCCCTCGCAACCGCGGCCTGCACGGCCGCGCCGGCCGCGACGCCCACTGCCAGCGGTCCGCGCACCCTGCGCGTGATGACGCACGACTCGTTCGCGCTCAGCGAAGAGGTCCTGAGATCGTTCGAAGATGCCCATCAGGTGACCGTCGAGGTGCTCAAGAGCGGCGACGCCGGTAGCCTGGTCAACAAGGCCATCCTCGCGGGCGAGACGCCGCTGGCCGACGTCCTTTACGGCGTTGACAACGCCTTTCTCTCACGCGCGCTCGACAATGAGCTCTTTGAGGCGTATGCACCTGTCGCGCTCACCGGCGTGCCGGCCGAATTCCAGCTCGACAAGACCGGGCGCGCCACGCCCGTGGATTACGGCGACGTCTGCCTCAACTACGACAAGGCCTACTTCGTCGAACGCGGCCTGAGCCTGCCGCAGACCCTCGAGGATCTCGCGAAGCCGGAGTTCAAGGGCCTGCTCGTCATCGAGAACCCGGCCACCTCGTCGCCGGGGCTGGCCTTCTTGCTGGCCACGATCGCGCACTTCGGCGAGGACGGCTATCTGGACTACTGGCAAGGCCTGCGGGCCAACGACGTCAAGGTCGTCGACGACTGGTCGACCGCCTACTACACCGACTTCTCGGGCTCGAGTGGCAAAGGGCCCCGGCCGCTCGTCGTCTCGTACGCATCGAGCCCGCCCGCCGAGGTGATCTTCGCCGACCCGCGCCCGGCCGACGCGCCGACGGCCAGCATCGTCGGGCCAGGCACCTGCTTCCGCCAGATCGAGTTCGTCGGCGTCCTGACGGGCACGCCCAGTCGTGACTTGGCCGAGGCCTGGGTCGACTTCATGCTCAGCGCCCCGGTCCAGCAGGATCTGGCGCTGCAGATGTTCGTTTTTCCTGTCGTGCCCGACACGAAGTTGCCCGACGACTTCACCCGCTTCGCCCAGATCCCGGAAGAGCCCGCCACCTTACCCCCCGACCAGATCGCGGCCAACCGTGAGGCCTGGATTGAAGCATGGACGGATGTTGTGTTGAGATGAGCGCCCACTCCGTGGAGCGGAGAGCGTGGAGCGTAGAGCGAGCGTATCGCTCCATGCTGCACGCTCACCGCTCCGCACCCCTACTTCTCCCTCTCCTCTTCCTTGCGCTCTTCTACGCGTGGCCGCTGATCGCCATCCTGGCGCGCAGCCTGGCGCCGGGTGGTGCGCTCGATGTTGGGCCGGCAGTGACGATGCTCGAGAGAGCCAGCACATGGCGCATCGTTGGGTTCACCGTGGGCCAGGCCGTGCTGTCGACGATCGCGACAGTGATCGTCGGGCTGCCGGGCGCATACCTGATCGGCCGCTATGACTTCCCAGGCAAGCGCTGGCTGAGAGCGTTGTCGGGCGTGCCCTTCGTGCTGCCGACCCTGGTCGTCGGCGCCGGCTTCAGCGCATTGTTGGGCGATCGCGGTGTCGTCAATCAGGCGTTCATGAACGCGTTCGGGCTCTCGACGCCGCCGGTTCAAGTGCTCGGCAGCCTCGGCGCGATCGTGCTCGGCCACGTCTTCTACAACACGACGCTCGTCATTCGCATGGTCGGAGATACGTGGGCGCGGCTCGATCAACGACCACTGGCCGCGGCGCGCACCCTCGGCGCATCGCCGGCTCGGGCGTTCCGTGAAGTGACGTTGCCACTTCTCGCGCCAAGCCTGATGACAGCCGCGTTGCTGGTCTTCACCTTCGACGTGGCCAGCTTCGGCGTCATCCTGGTGTTGGGCGGCCCGCGGTTCGCGACGCTCGAGACCGAGATCTATCGTCAGGCGATCAACCTCTTCAATCTGCCCGGCGCCGCCGTGCTGACGCTCGTGCAACTGATGCTAACTTTGAGCCTGGCGATCATTTACAACCGGCTGGCGGCCTGGGCGGCCCGGGGCGGCCTCAACACCGGATCGTCGGGCGCGCGGCCTCGGCTGCGGCCGCTCCGCGGGCCTGTCGCCTGGATCGTGTTGACCGTGACCCTGATCATTGTGGTGGGCTTGATGGGTGCGCCGCTGCTGGCGCTGGTTGGGCGATCCTTCGTCGGGCCCGACGGATTCAGCCTCGCGTCGTACGCCGAACTATTCGTCAATCGCCGCGCGTCGGCCTTCTACGTGGCGCCGGCGCAGGCGCTGCTCAACTCGCTCGGGGTCGCCTCTGCGACGGCCGTGATCGCGTTGGCGATGGGGCTGCCAACCGCATACGTCATCAGCCGGGCCGGACGGTCGGCACAGGCGCTGGATGCCGCTTTGCTGTTGCCGCTCGGGACGTCGGCGGTCAGCCTCGGCCTGGGCTACCTGCTCGCCTTCGACAGGCCGCCCGTAGCCTGGCGCACAGAGGCCTGGCTGCTGCCGATCGCGCACGCCTTGATCGCATTCCCGTTCACGGTGCGCAGCCTGTTGCCGGCCTGGCGAGCGATCCGACCGCGGCTGCGGCAGGCGGCAGCCGTCCTCGGCGCGAGCCCGGCGACCGTCGTGCGCGAGATCGACCTGCCGCTCATCAGCCGGGCCGTGATCGTGGCCGCCGCGTTCTCGTTCGCGATCTCGCTCGGCGAGTTCGGGGCCACCGCCCTGCTCACTCGCCCAGGCTTCCCGACCGTGCCTGTGGCCATCTACACTTACCTCGGCCAGCCCGGGGCTCTCAACTACGGCCAGGCGCTGGCCATGAGCACGATCCTGATGCTGGTGTGCGCCGCAGCCATCGCCGTGATTGAGGGACTCGATGAGACCGCGGACGGCGGACCGCAGACCGCGGACTTGCCGAAACCGTGAGGCCGGCAGACCTGAATGAGGTTGAGACATGTTGGAAGTAGTGGACGTCGTCAAGAGCTTCGGCGCACAACATGCCGTGCGTGGTGTGTCGTTGAGCGTGGCGCCAGGCGAAATCCTCGCAGTGCTCGGGCCCAGCGGCTGTGGCAAATCGACGATGCTCAATCTAATCGCCGGGCTCGAGACGCCCGACTCAGGCGACGTGCGCTGGAACGAAGCCAGCGTGGGCGCGATGCCCACTCACCTGCGCGGGTTCGGGTTGATGTTTCAGGACTACGCCCTGTTCCCGCATCGAGACGTGTTCGGCAACGTGGCCTTCGGGTTACGCATGCAGAACGTCGCGCACGCCGAGATTGCGACGCGTGTTGCACAGGCACTCGAAACGGTCGGGCTCGCGGGCTACGAACGACGAGCGGTGACCACGTTATCGGGCGGCGAGCAACAACGCGTCGCCCTGGCACGCGCGCTCGCTCCAAAGCCGCGAGTGTTGATGCTCGACGAGCCGCTGGGCGCCCTTGACCGTGCCTTGCGCGAGGACCTTGTCGTCGAGATCGGCCGGATCCTGCACACTTCCGAATCCCATCCGGCCGTGCTATACGTCACCCACGATCAGGCCGAAGCCTTCGCACTGGCCGACCGCGTGGCAGTGATGCGCGCTGGCCTGATTGAACAGGCGGGCGCGCCTGAGGATCTGGTGCGCGAGCCGGCCAATGCGTTCGTGGCGGACTTCCTCGGCCTTGGCACGCTGGTGTCGGCCCGGTTGCTCGAACAGGGTAAGGCACAGACGGCCTGGGGCGTCTGGTCTGTGGAGTCTTCAGCGCCAGCCGGTTCAATCGGCCATGTGTTGATTCGAGTGGATGCTGCGGCCCTCGACCGGGCGGAGCTGCAGGGGCCGCGAGTGATGGGTCGGGTGACCGATCACGTCGTTCAGCCGGCCGGCGCCCGCCTCATTGTACAAATCGACTCGCCGACGGGCGCCGCGACGCTCACTGTCGTCGTGCCGATCGCGTCGGCGCCGAAGACAGGCGAGCCGATCACGCTGGCGCTCGATCCCTCACGACTGCTATTTGTGCTTGATCCGGAGGACTCTCAGCGCACGGGCAGCGATCGCGGCCCGGTCCCCGGATCCCACGTGCAGGCGTAGCCCGGCTCGAACGGGCCTTCGTCGAAGAGTTCCTCGCACGACAACACGAAATCCACGTTCGTCGGGCCATCGACACGCACGATTTGCTTCAAGATCTGATCAGCAAGACTTTGCGAGATGCTCGACCCACTGCCTGCGGGATCCCAGTCGCATTGCCAGGGGCCGAGACGACAGGCCGCGGAGGCGGTTGTGATCTCGGCACTTTGATCTCGGGCCTGTGCCTCACGGATCAGGGCCTCAGCCGTGCCTGCTTCTATGAACGGCAACTGCCGCGCCTGCCCGTCAATGATGGTCCACGCCACCACCCCTGCGATCAGACAGAGAACGATCGTGCCAAGAAGCGCAGCCGCCGAGAGGATCACGGGTCGCCAGGGGGTTCTTTTCATGTTGATTTCGCCATCGGTCCCACAATGATGAAGAATAGTCCGGGAAGGATCAGGCCAACCCGCGAGCCGGCTGAGAGCCTTCTCGATACTCGCGCGGCGTCATCCCTGACCACTTCTTGAATGCCTTACTGAACGAACTCGGCTCCGAAAATCCCAACAGATACGTGATTTGCTCGACCGTGTATTGGTCACGCAGGTATTTGCGAGCCAGGCGATGACGGATGTCTTTGTGCAGGTCGCTGAACACAACGCCCTCGTCGGCAAGGCGATTTTGCAGCGTGCGCACGCTGACGGCCATGGCCCTGGCGACTTTGTCGATCGACAGCGTATCGTCATCGAGCCGCGAAAGGATGATGCGCGTCACGGCCCGCGTGTGCTCGTAGCGCCTGTCGAGCTCCGTCAGCGTGTCTTCGGCGAGTTGCTCGAAACTCGCCAACAGACCGGCGTTGGCCAGCGGGATGGGTGTGTTGCCGAGCTCCCACGACATCGACATCGACGTCTCTTTACGGCCGAAACGCACCGGGCACTTGAAGATGCGTTCGTACTCGTCGCGCTTCTCGGGCTCCGGGTAGGTGAACGTCACCTCGAGCGGACTCAACTCACGCCCCGTCAGAAGGCGCATCATGCGCACGCTGCTCGAGAGCGTCGACTCATAGCAATGGCGGGTCTGCGCGGGCACGCCCGGCGGCGTGAAGTAAACCATCTTCACTTTGCCCAACCCCATCACGGCTTTGGCTTCGATCATGTTGCCAATGATCCGCGAGTAGCGCCCGGCCTTCTCGGAGGCCTCGGCCAGGGTCCTGCAGTTCATCATCACAAAACCCAGGATCGACCAGCTGCCGGCCTCGGCGTACTCGCCCATGTGCAGGCCGAAGCAGGGATCGTGGGTGTACTCGGCCGCTTCATCCTGGATGCGCAAGTACGTTTCAACCGAAATGCGCGCGTCCGGCGACTGAAACGCCAGTGGGTCAAGGTCCAGCGAGCGCAGGAAGGCGCCGCTGTCGACCTTGAGCGCCTCGAGATAGCGGAACATCTGCGCCAACAGCGTGACGGAAACGGTGATCGGTTCAGCCGACACGGACATGCCGACATGATATGACAGGGCGGGCGCCGCCAAAAGAGCCAAACGTCAACGGCCGGCCATACGCGATGCCATTGATCTGGTTTGCAGGGCTGCCATGCCGGCGCTGCATCGTTCGTCATGGGGCGTGCGTGAAAGAGCCTTGAGCGTTCTGGCCAAAACCTTATGATGGATCAAGATCACCTGACGTTGCCTTGAACCCTTTCGAGGCAAGCGGTCGAGGCCTGGCTCATGATGAATGCGCTTTCCGAACACGTAGTTTCCATCGTCGCCTTCGTGGTCACCATCGGCACCGGGATCTGGCTCAGTCAGCTGGGCAGGCCGCTGAACGGCGTGCTCTTCACGGTTCACAAGCTCGTGGCTCTGGGCGCCGTGCTGGCCGTGACGATCCCGATCTTCGGGATGCTCCGCAGCGCCCCTGCTCCGACGCTGGCCATCACTTTCCTCATCCTGGGCGGCATCGGCGTGGTCGGTATCTTCGCCACAGGCGCATTGATCAGCCTCAACCACACGGCCATCGCCCTGACCTGGATCCATCGAATCGCTCCCATCGTCGTGCTTCTGGCGACCGGTTGGGCGATCTACTTGCTGGGCAAGTCATAGAGAAGGAAGACATGAACACGGACCGCATCCTCGTCACCTATGCCACGCGCACCGGATCGACGCGCGGGGTTGCTGAAGCCATCGGCGCCGTCCTGGCCGAAAGTGGAGCCGCTGTCGACATCGTCCCGATGCGTGAGGTCGGCGATCTGACACCTTACACGGCCGTCGTCGCTGGCAGCGCCATCCAGGCCAAGCAGTGGCTGCCGGAGGCATTGGACTTCGTGCGCGCGAATCGAATAGCGCTATCGCATCGGCCGTTCGCGACCTTTCTGGTGTGCATGACTCTGGCGATGCGTCAGGGTGAAAGCTACCGGGGCTTCGTGTCGGACTTCATGGCTCCGGTACGGGCGATGGTGCGACCCGTGAGTGAAGGTCTGTTCGCCGGATCGCTCGACATCGGCCGGATGCCGTCGCTGTTCGACCGGCTGCAGTTCCAGATCAGCGTATGGGCCGGCGTGTGGTCGTCTGGCGATCACCGCGATTGGGACGCGATCAGGACCTGGGCGCGGGTTCTGCGCCCACGGCTGTCGACGACTGGATCGACCGTCGCATCCACGCGCGCGTGATGTCACACCCTGCGTGGTTCAGCCACCGCTGAGACGTAGCCAGAGCAAGTTGCGATATTCGTAGAAGGCCACGCCAAGATCGTCGAGCGACGTTACCCAACAGGGCGGACAACCGGCCTGCTGCGCCGGCTGCACCGATACGGCGACTTCGCCGTCAAAGTCGTTGTGGAACAATCCGCCAGCCCTGCGACTTTGATAGCTGGACGTGACGAGGACGATCGAGTGCCAGCCGAGGCGGCGGGCAATGCCCAGCGTCTCCGTCGCGTTGCCGACCGTGGACTGCGACCAGTCCTCGACCAGGATCGCGTCGCGCGGCAGACCCATCTCGGTGGCCTGGCGGATCATGACCTCGGCTTCACGGACGAGGGCATCGCCCTCGAACACCTCGACGCCAGCGCTGATCAGGACGACCGGCGCGATGCCCTGGCGATACAGGTCGATGGCCAGCGCCATGCGTTCCGGCTTGTGATCGCCGCCGATGACGACGATGGCATCGGCACGCGGCGGCAGTGGATCACGCACAACGAGGCCCATCGGCGAGCCAGCGGCGAGCAGCCCACCGACGACCGCTCCGATCGCGAGCCTCAACACCCACAAACATCGTCGGCGAGTCGGGAGCATTCGCAATTCTTTGCCATGGTGCGGGCCTCGCCGTGCGGCCTCGCAGCTCGATAGCGAACTCACGCCAATCCGTTGAGGCGCTTGAACTCCGCGGCGATGGCCTCGTTGGAGAACGTCAGTTGATAACCGCGGCCCTGTGGCAGCGGGCGCATCGTGAGCCCGGCGACGTGATCCGAGTCGTTCAGGAACTGCGCGGCCAGCAGCGGTGCCTGCCACAGTGCGCGGCCGAAGAAGGGCAGTAGGGCCACGCGCGCGAGGAGCTCAGAGACGAACCCACCCACGAAGCCTGCGAACAGGCCTGCCCCGCTGCCGAGGATGGCCGAGTTGAAGCTATTCGGGTTGCCCATCTCGTCCAGCCCGTATGCACTGGCCGCCAGCGTCACGATCCCGAAAACCCCGCCACCGATCAACAGCCCGCCCCCGACGAACGGCACACAGCCGGCCAGGAAGACAGAACGGGTCGCCCGCGCACAGCGGCGGCAGTGCGGCACCGGGATCCTGAGCGGTTCGTCCTGACCGCGTGTCAGGGTCAGGAAGGTCTCCTCCTCGCGCGGCGCGCTGCAGCACACGCAGCGCTCAGGGAAGACGACGTTCAGGTTCGGGATTGTCACAGGGGTGGACATGGCAGTGTCCTCATAGACCGATTCGATTAACGTTCCCGCCCGGTCAACTCCCACACCCATTGGAGGTGCTCGGCATAGTGCTCGGCCGTGTTGCTGAAGATGACGTCCATGACCAGCGGGCCGTCGCCCTCGCCCGGCTCATCGGGCAGGAAATGCCGGTATGTCTTCGCCAACGTCGCATCGTCGAGCTGGCTTAGCAATAACCGCAGGTCGTCGTGATCAGCCTGAGCCGAGGTGCGGATCTCGTCTCGCTCGATCGAGCGCGTCTGCAACTGGATCGCGGCGTTGATGGCATCGTCGTCACCTTGAAGATAGAGGGCCTCATCCACGCCCAGGCCTTCGTGCCGCGGCAGGCCGCGCAGAAAGTAGGCGGCCCCGCGCTCCCAGCGCGCGAGGTGGCCGATGTGATCGACAATGGTCCAGCCGTTTTCATCTCGGAGCGAGCGCCACTGATCGTCCGTCAACGCATTGAGCGCAGTGTTCCACTCCGTCCAACTCCAATCGATGGCCGTCAGGAGTTCGTTCAGAGTCGTCGGCATCGGTAACGTCATCGACCTGTCCTCCCGGGAATGCTCGGCAAGATTGTATCGAAAAGGGCGTCGGTCCGATTTCTGATCGGTCCTTTCTCAGGGTGATCGCCACTCTCGCGTTTCAGCCTGATATGAGCCGCGAACGGCGCCGATAAGACAACGGAACAGCCGCGAGCCACGACATCGGCGGCCATACCCTTCCATTGAATGTCAGGTCTTTCCAACGACAACAGGACGTGTGCTTTTGATCAGCGTCAGCGATGAACTGATCTTCGCAACTCTGGAAGAGGCGAGGCCGTGATCCGTACAAAGAAGCGCCCGAGGAGTTATTCCAGGCGGCACAAGCATTCACGAGACGGAGTGCAGGCGATCCGGTCCGTCTGCATCGTGAGGCGACCCGAGTTCGGCCGCCCGCTCGAAGCAGCGCAGCGCATCAGCTTCATGACCGAGCGCTTCATGGGCGCGCCCCAGGTTGACGAACAACGATGGCAGCAGAGCCGCCACTCGCTCAGGCGGAGCCGCGTCGGCCCTGGCGAGCGCGATCTGGTTCCAGCGCAACCGCTCGGCCGGATCCGGCTCGTAGCGCGCGACGTAGTGTGCGGCCATGCAGGCGTCGACGTCGTCGGCCGCGCTCTCCCACGCCTCGCGGCTCAGCGCGCGCGCCTCGTCGATGCGCCCCGCGTATTCGGCCCGCGTGCTGGCGATGCAGAGTTGAACGGAGCGGCTCTCTGAAAGATCCATGTCTAGCAAGCGCCCAACAGCCGCTGGTAGAGCCGCTCGTCGGCTTCCAAAAAACAGCAGAAGATGATCTCGTCCAGGTTGGACGGCTCCGCCGCGGCCCGGCGCGCCTCGGCCACAGCGATCTGCGCCGCAGCCTCCTGCGGGTAGCCGTACACGCCGGTGCTGATACACGGAAACGCGATCGAGCGCAGATCGCTCTCCCTGGCGATCTTCAGCGACTCACGGTAGCACGACGCGAGCAACTCGGGTTCGCCGCGCGCCCCACCCCGCCAGACCGGCCCGACAGTGTGAATGATCCAGGCCGCCGGCAACCGGAAGCCGGGTGTGATCCTGGCCTGGCCGGTCGGGCAGCCGTTGAGCTTGCGACACGCGGCCAGCAACTCAGGCCCCGCGGCGCGATGGATCGCACCATCGACCCCGCCGCCACCCAGCAGCGACTCGTTCGCGGCGTTGACGATCGCGTCAACCTTGAGCTTCGTGATGTCGCCGTGGAGGACGGTGAACAAGGTCATGGCTACGAGTGTAGCCCGAAGAAGCGATTGCGCAGGATCAGCGCAATAGCGCGGTCAGCGCATCGGGATCCCGCAGGGCCGGGCCATGCCCGACGCCGACGACACGTGGGCGCAGCGCCGCGATTCGGCGAATGCTCGCGCGGTTCAGCTTGGGGTCTTTCGTGAAGATCGGCAATGGCTCATGCACGCCCGACCAGGTGGTCAACAAATCCATTGTCGTGATCACATCGCCAGCGATCAACACACGATCAGCCTCGCGCCACAGAGCCAGATGGCCCGGAGAATGCCCCGGGGTTTCCAGGACGATGAAGTCGCCAACAGGATCGCCCTCCTTTAAAGTGCGCGCCACCGGATAACCGGGTCCAGCCCAATAGCGCTGCTGCAATCTTATGATGGGATGGTTGGGATCGGGCGCATCCAACAGGATGTTTCCGCTTTCGGCTGCAGTGCGATCGGCCGCCCCACACCAGAGCGGCAGGCCACGCGCATGACAGACCAAGGCACTGGCCCCCTGATGATCGGCGTGCGCGTGCGTCAACACGTGCGCGGCAAGACGACGTCCGGTCAATTGGCGCAAGAGCGCCGGGCCCGTCCAGCGGATACCGGCATCGACCAGGACGTCGCCGACCAGGTAAGCATTGATCGCATTCCTGGGCCCGAGCGAAATCTGATAGACAGAGTCGGCGATCTCGATCACGACTTCACACCCCCTGTCAACGGAAACGCGCCGATCAACTTCGGCAGAAACCACCACGGATATAGAAGCAGGTACAGGTTCGGCAGCCACCACTGCCAGTCGAACTCACCGCGCAAGGCCCAGAAGGCGATGGCATTGAGGCCGCTGGCGCTGGTGAACCCCAGGGAGACGATGGCCAACCCACGCCAGTCGAGGCGGCCGGTGCGCTCGGCCCAGAGCGCCATCAGGCCCGTGGCCGAGACGAGCAGATCGAGCGGCAAGAACGACCAGTTCCAGGCGACCACCACCGGGTCGTGATAACCGTTGAAAGCCCACACCGCCGGAATCAGGCCGAGGCCGGTGACAAGCCAGTACAGGATGAACCCCAGGTCGGTCACGTAGAAGAAGGGCTTGATCGATTTCATCGTCCGTCGGCCCCTCTCGGCCGAAACAAACAGGTCACATCGACGCCGCTCACGGCGGCCCGGGCCGTCACCCGGAACCCGAAGCGCTCGTACAATCGAACGTTGGCCGGGTTCTCGGTGTCGAGCCCGACGCCCACCGAAGTCGCATCCTGGTCAACGCGCGCCAGAATGTCATCGAGCATGCGGCGCCCCAACCCATGGCCGCGTTGCGCCTCAGCGACTCCGATCAGGGTCAGGTAGTTGCACCTGCCGCGCGGGAGCGCCATCCGCGTGTGGCGCATGTATGGCAACAGCTGCGGGACATTGCGCCACGAGAGCCCGATCCGTCCCGACAGCGCCCGCCACACAACACGCGGCCAGCCGCTTTGTCTGGCGTCTGGCCTCTCGAGGATGTACGCGCCGACCAGTCGATCCGCCAGCCTTAGCCCACGCAGGTCAGCGCCGGTCCACAGGCTCAGATCGAACAGAAACAACAGGAAGTCGCGGATTTTCCGCCTTCCGTCGCGACCAGCGCCGAACAGCGTGACAAACCACGGATCGAGCGCGAAAGCCAGCGCGATCACATCGACAAACGCCGACCGATCGTTGGCCGTCAGATCGACGAGCACCGCCGCGTGTAGGTCGTCCGCAAGATCCATGCGCCAAGCGTACAACGGCTAGCGTTTCTGCTCCACTGTGGCCTGCATCGCCGCCCGCACCGACGCGTCAGCCGCCACGAGTTGGAAAGGCGGCGCGGATTGCTCGAGGCTCATGAGCGTCCGCGACGCAAAGCCCGCCAGCGCCAGCGCGACGATGCCCACACCACCGGCAATGTAGATTGTGCGCACGCCGAATACATCAGCCAGAGGCCCGGCGAAGATCAGGCCGAACGGCCCGGCCAACCCGAGCGCGCTGCCGAGCAGGCTCAACACGCGCCCCTGCATCTGCGGCGGCACGCGCTCCTGGATCACTGTTGTGAGCGGCGCATGCGCGAACGGCAACGCCAGGCCAAGCGTCAGGCCGCCACCCACCGCCAGCCAGAACGCGGTCTGCGGCGCGGCGCCCGTCAATGTCTGACCGATGCCGATGGCCGCGATGCCGGCAAGGCTCGACACCACGCGCCGACGAAACCCGCCCCAGATCGACATCGCCAGCCCTCCCAGCACCATGCCGAAACCCGTAAACGATTCCATCAGGGCGACGGCGGACACATCGCCGCCGTACGCGCCGCGCACGATCAGGGGCTGCAACGCGTAGGCCGCATTGGCGGCAGCGCTCACCCACATGCCCAGCCCGAGCAACAGCCGCAGACCGGGCCAACGCCAGACGAACCGCAGGCCCTCGCGCAGCTCACTCCAAAAAGCTGTCCGTGCGGCGTCGGCTGTAACCGTTGGTTGGGGGATCGAAAAGCAAAGGAGCGGCACGATCCCGACCAGGGCCGTGACGACGTCGATCAGCAGCGCGCCCTCAAGGGGCCAGACGCCCAGCGCCAATGCGCCGAGCGGCGCCGCCGCAATGTTGCTCAGGCCGCTGACCATCTGGTTCAGACCGGCAACGCGGCCGAGTTGTTCCGCCGGGACCAGTAACGTCGTGCTGGCTCCGGCCGCGGGATGATGAAAGGCCTGCAATACCGAGCGCACAGCCATGAGCGCATAGACGTGCCAGAGCGTGCCAGTGCCTGCCCTGAACAACAGGATCAGCACCACGATGCACAACGCCGAGAGCGTGTCGGCGACCAGCATGACGACGCGCCGGTCCCAGCGATCGACGAGCGTTCCCGCCAGGGGGCCGAGCAACACCTGCGGCGCCATCCCGGCCAACGAGGCCGTGGCCAAAGCGACGCCCGAGCCCGTCGTGTCAGTGATCCACCAGACCAGCACGAACTGCGTCAGCACGCTGCCGAACAACGACAGCGACTGACCCAACCAGATCGCGCCAAAGCGCAGCTTCCAACCGCCAGACCAAAGAGTCATGCGCGTCGCTCAACCCGCATCGGCAGGCCGAAGCGCGGCGTGAGCGTCAACCCGGTGCGCGCGACAAGACGCGTCTCGGGCAGCAGGCGCAACTGGAAACGGCTGGTGATCTGCGCCAGGAGCAGGCGGGCCTCCATCAGCGCGAAACTGTTGCCGATGCAGACGCGCGGCCCGCCTCCGAACGGCAGGTATGCCTGCTTGGGCAGACCAGCCTGACGCTCTGGCAGCCAGCGATCCGGGTCGAACGTCTCAGGGTCGGCATACCAACGCGCATCGCGATGGACGAGGTAGATCGGGATGTTCACCTGCGAGCCAGCCGGCACGCTGCCGAAACTCAACTCGACCTCGCGCACGGAGACGCGGCTGATGATGAAGGCAGCCGGATAGAGTCGCAGGGCCTCATTGAGGACGCGCTCGGTGTACGGGAGGTTCGCGAGATCGGCCAGCGTCGGCGCGCGTCTGCCGTGGTCGAGGGCGGCATCGACCTCGGCATGCAGTTTCGCCTCGATGCCCGGATGTTGCGCAAGGAGCGCCATCGTCCAGTTGAGCGTGTTGGCCGTTGTCTCATGCCCGGCCAGGAGCAGCGTGACGACTTCATCACGCAGTTGCTCGTCGCTCATCGGCTGTCCGTCTTCGTCGCGAGCGGCCAGGAGCATCGAGAGCAGATCGCCAGTGTCGGCCTCGGCGCGCTTGCGACGTTCGGCGATCAGGCCGAAGACGACGGCATCCAGGTCGCGGCGAGCGCGTCGCGCGTTGAGCTCGATCGGCGTCGGGATCCACGGGGGCAACAGCTGACTGCCGGCGAAGTAGCGCTGCATCGCGTCGACAGCGCGATGCACACGCTTCGCATCCGCTATCGATATCGCGCCCGCAGATCCTTCGTCGACCGAGGTGCCGAAGAGGGCCTGCGCCACGATCCGGAACGTCACGTCCGAGAACTCATTGCTGACGTCAAGCCGGCCGCCGTCGGCCCAGCGCGATAGCATCGCGTCGCCCTGCGCCGTCATCTGAGCCGAATAGGTCTCGATGCGTCTGCCGTGGAAGGCCGGCGCCGCAAGCCGGCGCTGACGGCGCCAGAACGAGCCGTCGCTGATGAGCAGGCCGTTCCCGAGGAAGCGGCGCACACCCTGTTTCGGATCCGTGTACTCACCACCCTTCTGGAAATCCTCCGAGCGTTCGACCAGAACCGTGTGGATGTCGGCCGGTTCCGTGATGAAGACGTGCGAGTTGTCGCCCAGATGCAGCGCAAAAGTCGGGCCGTGAAGCGCGCGCCATTGACGGATGGAGGCCAGCAGGTCGCTGGTGAAGTCGCGCGTCAGTCGGAGCTGGCCGCCGAGGCCGACATACCTCGGCCCGGGCAGCGTTGAAAGAGTTGAAAGAGACATGGTTACCTTTTACCGAGGAGCGTTCGAGACAGGAACACGCCCCTCCGATACGGTGTAACAACTTCTAGACACGGTGTCAATTATCAATATAGAGTTCGTGTCTTATAATAGACACATGTCTAGTATCGTTCCTGCCCCGCCCCAAACGCCGGCGCGTCAGCCCGACCGCCGCATCGCGCGCACCCGGGCCGCCCTGAGAGACGCCGTCTTCGGCCTGATCCGCGAGAAGGGGTTCGATGCCCTCACCGTGCAGGACATCACGGACCGGGCCAACCTCAGTCGCGCGACCTTCTATCTTCATTTCAAAGACAAAGAAGAGTTGCTCACGATCAGCCTGCAGGAGATCTATGAGGGGCTGCGCGGCCCCGGGCCTGACCTGAGCCTGAGTGAACTTCGCCGGAACCCGAAAGCCGAGCAGGCGTTCTTCTCAAGCGATCTGCAGCACGTCTCCGATCACGCCGAGATCTACCGCACCATGCTCAGCGAGCAAGGCGTCTGGCCTTTCTGGTCGCAGATCCTGGATTACCTGTGCGAGCGCGCCAGAGAAGACCTCGAGAAGATCGCGCGCGACAACGGGCGAGCGCCGGTGGTGCCGATCGAACTCGTGGCCAGCTTCTGCGCGGGCGCCAGCCTGGGCGTCTTGCGCTGGTGGCTGCTCAAGGCGCCTGACACGCCCATGGAGGAACTGGCGATGATGATCCGACAGATCGAGAGCTATGGGATGTGGTGGGCGCTCGGTGTCGACATGCCGCGGCCGCTGATCCCGTCTACTAAAGGAAAGCGCGCTCGATGACAGATCTGTCGTACACGATCCGCAAGATCGACGCGGCGGGGGATGAGGTGTTGAGCTACCCGGGCCGGTGCGTCACACGCGGGCCAAACTACATCACGGTCGAGGCCTTCTTCGCGCTCCGTGACCGCCTGGAGCTTGGCTACACCGTATTCGAGCGCGGCGACCGCATGGTCGAGCATTTCTTCAGCGACCGCTGGTACAACGTCTTCGAGTGCCACGCCGTCGGCAGCGATGGGCTGCGCGGCTGGTACTGCAACGTGGCGCGGCCGGCGATCATCGACGACAACGCCGTCGACGTGCGTCAGACCGACCTGGCGCTTGACGTCTGGGTCGCACCCGATCACTCGATCACGGTGCTCGACGAAGATGAGTTCACGGCGCTCACCCTGCCTGAGCATGAAGTCGCGGCGGCGCGGGCGGCCGTCGCCGAAATACGCGCCCTTGTGGCGGCCAGAGCGTGGCCTTTCGCTCACGCGTGATGGCCCATGTGTTTCAAAAACCGACGCGGCGCCCGGGCCCACTGAGTGGACCGAGGCGCCGCGTCTGGGCCGTGCGGGGATGAGATCCCGACTTAGAAGCTGCAGCTGTTCGAAACGCCAGTGAGCAGATCGCCGCAGAACCAGCCGGCGGTGGCGACCACTGCGCAGCAGCAGCACAGCAAGACGACGACGGCGACGACGATGATGATGGTGCGGTTGTTGTTGCCCGATGAGGCCATGGTCCGGATCTCCTCAATGATTGGTCAACCGGCGATGGGGAGCCCGGCCCAGGTGCCGAACAACCCGTACCGCACGGCATCGATCACGGCGATCTGAAGGATCGCCAGCGTAAAGCCCAATAATAGCGGCAATGCCGCCTGACGCCAACTCTCGAGCACCGCTTCGCGCCGGGTGACGAGCAACACGCCCAGCGTATACAACATCGTCAGCAGCACCAGCACGCCGAGCGCGCTCAGCAGAGCCAGCGGGTAGAGGATGATCACCTGGCCGCTCAGCACAAGCCCGACCGTGACCGCCGCCACCCCGACGATCAGCCCCAGCTCGCGCCAGCGCCCGACGATCGGTTTGAGGTCCCACCCACGCCACAGCGTCTGATTGAAGACCGGGTAGATCAGACAGGCGACCGCCACGCCGCAGAGCGTGCCCGTGACCAGCCGCAGCTCGTTGTTCGGCTCGTAGAGCTGGGGAATACGGCCCTGAAAGAAGCCGGCGTAGGAGTTGAGACCATCGAGGCCCATCGCGCCGATGAAGCCGATCAGCACGATCAGGATGGGCGTCGAGGGCAGCCCCCCGACCCGGCCGCGGCCCAGGGCGGCCAGCGTGATCATCGTGAAGAGCGCGCCCAGATAGATGCCCGAGCAGCGTGCGCAGAGCGGCATCTGGCGTACGCCAATGTGGAACGAGCGGAGATCGATGCGATGGCAGATCGCGTACCCGATGGCGTCGGCCTTGCCGAGCACGCCTTCTGGTGTGAGTGCCAGCCAACTCCCGACTGTCAACGCGCATACGGCCAGCGTCAGCGCCCAGGCGACCTGCGGCGTGATCCTGCGACTGATAGAGGCGCTGAGGTTCGCAAGCATCCGGCGATTATAACGGGAGGGAGCGTGGAGCGTGGAGCGTGGAGCGTGGAGCGTGGAGCGTGGAGCGTGGAGCGTGTAAGGCTCGATCCTGCCTTCGATCCTGTCAAGGGCGAGTGCGCGTCGCCCGCGCGGCATCGCAGGCACGCGTTCTTCCGCTCTCAACCTTGACAGCCACCATCACGCCCGGTAAAATCTTCAGGCTATTCCTCGATAGCTCAATCGGCAGAGCAACCGGCTGTTAACCGGTAGGTTCCTGGTTCAAATCCAGGTCGAGGAGCTAAAGCCCGCGTTATGCGGGCTTTTTTTTGGGGTTCGGCCGACCACGGTTTTACTGAGCACACCACCTTTTTTGGTCCTGGTTAACCGAATTTACACGTCTTTTATCTTGTACGCTCAAGACATATCGCGCGTCTTCCGTAAACTGTAGATCTATATGCGCTTGAAGATCCTGGCCGTGGTGGGATTAGCCCTGCCCGCCGCCGCACTTGCCTTCCTTTACCTGCGACCTGAATTCGATCAGGCACTTGCTGCCCCCCTGGCCCACTTCTATGTCGTCACGTTCACGGCCTTCGTCGCGGCCGTGATCTCGTTCTTCGTCGTCAGCGCCGTCGGCCAGATCGGCCGGCTACGTCCGATGCTCGTGGCGCTGGCGTTCGGCTGGATGGCGTCGTTCTTCATGATGCATGGCGCGCTCACGCCGGGCGCGATGGTGCACCACCTACACCCGGCCGCGACCTGGAGCTCCTGGTTGACGTTGTTGGGCGGCGGCCTGCTGTTCGTCGGTGCTGCGCTGGTCCCGGGTTCGCGCGGCGATCCGTCGGCCCGTGATGACCTGCGCGTCTTTCAACTCGCGCTCGCAGCCTGCGTCCTCATAGCTCTGAGCTTCGGTGGACTCGCCCTGATCGCGCCCGAGTTGCTCACGGCTCTGCTGGGTGAGCCCTTCGCAACAATCGTGTTCGCGACGACGGGTGGCGCCTGGGGCCTGGCCGCCCTGGTCTTCGCCTGGCGGATGTTCCGGCGGTCGGACCCGCTGGCCGGCCTCTATCTGACGAATGGCCTGTGGGGGTTGACGGCGACGATCAGCCTCTTCCTCTTCCCGGCCGGGCATCTGAGCTGGTGGCTGCATCACGTGATCCTGCTGCTCGCATGGGGCGCCACGATGGGCATGCTCTGGCGGCAGTACGAGCAGGTGCGCGCCTTTCAACTCACGCGCTATTACGCGGTGGCCAGCCTGATCGTCACGGGCGCGCTGGCGTTGATCTCGGGCGAGGTTTACAGCCGCATCGTCTTTGGCAACCTCGTCAACGAGATGGTCGTCGGCTCGGGTGCGATCAACCGCGGGTTGGCTGCCAACGTCGTCTCGCATCTGGGCCTCGAACGCCCCGACCAGATCGCAGGCCTGACCGTCGACAGTGAGCTCGAGAGCTGGATGACGTCGCAGATGACCAACTTCGACGTGCTGGCCTCGGGCGCGCTCTATTCGCTGGACGGTCAGCGTGTGTATCCCGCCGAGACGCAGGCGCCGAGCCTGCCGGCCATCGTCGGCGTGGCCGATCCGTCGTTCCTGCGCGCGAGTCAGGGCAAGAATGACTATAAGTTGCTCGAGCCGGGCAGCGGCGCGACCTTCGACGCTACCAGCGACCATTACTACGCCCTGCTCTACACCCCGCTGCTCAACGGCGCCGGCGACTCGGTGGGCGTGCTCATCACGCTGCGTGACATCCCCGACCTGGCCGGCTCCGAGATGCAGTCGCGGCTGTTGGGTCTTGTGCTCGCCGCGCTCAGCCTCGGCGCGCTCTTCGTCGCCCTGCTCGGGATCGTCCGGCGCGCGGACCGGCTCATCAGTGAGCGCACCGGCGAACTCGAGCGCGCCTACGCCGACCTGATGGCTTCGGAGACGCAGCGCAACGATCTCACGCACATGATCGTGCACGACCTGCGCAATCCGCTCACGGCCATCGCGGCCAACCTGGAGTTGATGGTGCGCGGCATCGGCCAGGAAGTGTCGGCGGGCGCCGACGCCACAAACACCAACAACGCGATGGCGTTGCAGGCCGCGATGACGACGCGTCTCGTCGGGCGTGCGCTCGGCGCCAGCCATCGCATGATGGGCATGATCGACGACCTGCTGCACATCAACAAAATGGAAGCCGGTGAGTTCAAGCTCGATCTCGAGCCGCTGCATATCGGCGCGTTGATGGACGAGAAGGCCGACCTTCTGCGCGCGCAGGCCGACCGCGACGGCAAGACCCTGAACGTCGATGTGGCCCCGGGCCTGCCGATGACGCTCCTGGACGCGATGCTGATCGGTCGCGTGCTCGAGAACCTGTTGAGCAACGCGCTCAAGTTCACGCCGATGGGCGGCAGGATCGATCTGACCGCCGAGCAGCGGGGTGACTCGATCCTGGTCTGGGTGCGCGATGACGGTGAAGGCGTGCCGCCCGAACAGCGCGCCCTGATCTTCGAGAAGCACTACCAGGTTCGCAAGGAAGATGGCCTGCCGCGCCGTAGCGGCGCCGGCCTCGGGCTGACGTTCTGCCGGCTGGCGGTGGAGGCCCACGGCGGCAAGATCGGCGTCGAAGGCCCGGCCGATGGCGGCAGCGTCTTCTTCTTCACCCTGCCCATCACGGCCCAACTCAAGGCGCCAAAGCCCGCCGCCACGCCCGTGCCGGTGCGAAAACGCCTGCCCGAGTGACAGCGGAAACACGAGAGAGCCGCAAGGGATCCGTGCAATGTACGGATCCCTTGCGGCTCTCTCGTGTTTCCTTGGGGCTAGATCGTGAACTGGCCGTTACGGTAGAACACCTCGCCGTCGGCCGCGATCTCCGAGTCCTCGCGCATGTCGCAGACGATGTCCCAGTGAACCGATGACTCGTTGCGCCCGCCCGTCTCGGGGTATGCGGCTCCCAGCGCCAGGTGGATCGTGCCGCCGATCTTCTCATCGAAGAGGATGTTGCGCGTGAACCTGTCGACGCCGTAGTTGGTGCCGATGGCAAACTCGCCCAGTGTGCGCGCGCCGGCATCGGTGTCGAGGACGCTGAGCATGAAGTCTTCGTTCTTGCGCGCAGTGGCCTTGACGACCTTGCCCTTCTCAAACGTCAGTTCGACGCCCTCGACCTCGCGGCCGCTGTACACCGCCGGGTAGGTGAAGCGCACCCAGCCGTCGACGCCGTCTTCGACCGGGCCGGTGAACACCTCGCCGTCGGGCATGTTGCTGCGGCCGTCGGCGTTGATGAAAATGCGATCGCGGATCGACACCTTGAGGTCGATGTTCGGGCCACGCAGATGGACCTCCTGCTTGCCCTTGAGCCAGTCGCAGATGCGCTGCTGCTTGGCCTGAAACTCTCGCCAGTACGCCACAGGGTCGTCGTCGCTGCCATCGACGTGACAGGCCCGATAGACGAACTCCTGATAGGTCAGCGGGCTCATGTCGGCGTCCTGGGCCTGCGCGTCGGTCGGGTACTGGGTGACAGCCCAGCGCAACTCGTTGCGAGCGCTGCGGTCCATGAAGGTCTTGATGACCGGGGCGTCGGCGGCGCGGGATCGGCGCACCCGGTCGGGATCGCTGCCGGCGAGCTCGCGGGTATGAGCAGACGAAAGGATCTGGATCAGGCCGTCCGCGTTCTCGTAGATGAACTTCACGACGGGATTGGTGCGATCAAGAATCGGCTCTGCGGCATAACGGAAGAAGACTTCCTGCAGACCGGGCAACGACATGAGGACGATCGGCTGCGCGCCGCGTTCGAGGATGCGCTGATACACGGCCCGCACGAGCGGGTCAGCCAGGGGCGTGCTCAAGATGGCAACCACCTGCCCGGCCTGAACATCGAGGCTGTAATCGACAAGGACGTGCGCGAGGCGCGTATGACGTGGATCAGACATGGGGGCTCCTCAACGGCGATGTCCTGTCAATGTACCACACCTAACATGTGACGCCCTCGGCTGCGAATGCCAGCGCCTGGCAATCGCAATACAGATCGCCCAACCTCAGTGTCGCCATGGATTTCGCGAATAACCACGTTCGTGCCGACTCGTTTCTGATCGCAACTGTTCGGTGTGGAAGTTTTCGGGCAATCTTTTCCCAACAGGGGCTGAACAGTCGGTCGCGTTCGTGATACTCGCGGCCAAACAAATCAAGGCCGTGACAACGCTGCCGTGAAGGTCAACCACTCCTCATTGAAGATCTGCGAACACTCCATCGGCAGCGCGTGGCTGGCATTGGGGAGATAGAGACGACGCGCGAGTGGAATGCCCGACGCCAGCTCTTCGCTGCAAGCGGGAGCGACGGTCGTATCACGGCCCGCGATGGCGACGAGGGTCGGCGCCGGGATGCGTCCGAGGCGGCCCCGCACGTCGAAGCGCGCGATGGCCAGGACGGTCCGCCAGATCACACTGCGACTGTCGGGGCGCAGGTTGCCGTTCAGTCGCTCGAGGGCATGCGCGCGTAAGTCGGCCAGATCATCGCCCGGGAACAGCCCATCGGCGACGAAGGCATTCAAGGCCGGCAGGTCGCCGCGCAGCAGCAACGCCACGCGACGCGCGGCACGTGAACGCTGTGGGCCGGCTGTTGCCCTGAAGTGCGCGAAGGTGTTGGCCAGGGTCAGGCTGCGCACCACGCCCGGTGCACCCAGCGCGAGGGCCAGGGCCACCGCCCCACCCAGCGAGTGCCCGATCACGTGGGCGGGCGCGAGCCCCAGATGCTCGATCAATGCCGCGGCATCGCCGGCCATCTCCTCGATCGTGTAAAGGCCGCGCGAGTCAGAGCAACCGTGGCCGCGTAAATCCAGCCGGACAAGCGTATGGCCGGGCAGAAGTGCCGGCAACTGAAAATCCCAATCCCGCGCCGAAGCGCCGATGCCATGCAGCAGGAGCACTGCCGGTCCTTCGCCGTCGCATTCGTACCAGAGGCGCAGGCCATGGTGAGTGAGGTAGGGCATGAGGAGATTCTACAGAAAATCGTGGAGCGAGGGTCGTAGAGCGTGGAGCGGAGAGCGTGGAGCGGAGAGCGTGGAGCGGACGCTGCCGCGCAGGATCGCGGCAGCGTTCGCTCCACGCTCCACGCTCCACGACCCTCGCTCCACGACCCCACCCTTGCCGGGCCCTGGGGGTTAAGGCACAATGACAGGACCATTGTTTGACCCTCAGGAGACCTCCTATGCCAAAGACCGTATCCGCCAAAGCCAAGGCCAAACCCGTCAAGAAGCCTGCGGTGCGGCGTAAGGCCGCGGCCAGGCCGGCTGCGGCGGCGCAGCCCTTCCGACTGACCTACTCGACGATGTTCAATCCCCCCGAGGAGATGCACACGCGCTACGACAGGGCGCTGGCGAAGGTCAAGGCCGGGTTGGGCAAGGACGTCGGCATGATCATCAACGGCCAGGAGCGTTTCGTGGCCGACAAATTCGAGGACCGCTCACCGATCAACACCGACTGGGTGCTTGGCACCTTCCAGAAGGGTGGCAAGCAGGACGCCGAGGATGCCCTGGCCGCCGCGCACGCCGCCTGGCCCAAGTGGGCGAATATGAAATGGCAGGATCGCGTCCGCCTGCTGCGCAAGGCCGCGGCCAACATCGAGAAGCGCGTCTACGAGATAGGCGTCGTGCTCTCGCTCGAGGTCGGCAAGAACCGCATGGAAGGACTCGGCGACGCACAGGAGACCGCCGACCTGATCTACTACTCGTGCGACTCGATGGAGCGCAACGGCGGCTTCATCAAACCGATGGGCACCGACCCGCTCACCGGCTTCACATCGACCAACGTCTCGGTGTTGAAGCCGTACGGCGTGTGGGTCGTGATCAGCCCGTTCAATTTCCCGTTCGCGCTCGCGGGCGGCCCCAGCGGCGCCGCGCTCGTCGCGGGGAACACCGTCGTCTTCAAGCCGGCCACCGACACGCCCTGGACCGGGCGGTTGCTGGCCGAGTGCATGCGCGACGCCGGTATTCCGGACGGCGTGTTCAACTTCGTCACCGGCCCGGGCTCGACGGTTGGGCAGACCCTGATCGACGACCCGCGCGTCGCGGGCATCACCTTCACGGGCTCGTTCGACGTCGGCATGCGCATCTACCGCTCGTTCGCGGCCGGGCGCTACCCGCGCCCCGTGATCGCCGAGATGGGCGGCAAGAACCCGGCCGTGGTCACGCGCAAGGCGGACCTCGAGACCGCGGCGACCGGCATCGTGCGCTCGGCCTTCGGCCTGCAGGGCCAGAAGTGCTCGGCCTGCTCGCGCATCATCGTCGAGGCGCCGGTCAAGGACAAACTGGCCGCGCTGATCGTCGCCAAGACCGAGGCGCTCAAGCTCGGCGACCCGACCCTGCGCGAGAACTACCTCGGCCCGGTGGTCAACGCCAGCTCGTACCGTGAGTTTGGTGAGTTCGCCGAAGAGCTCTCGGGCGCGGGCAAGGTGCTCACCGGCGGTCATCAGCTGCAGAACGGTGAGTACGCCAAGGGCTTCTTCTGCGAACCGACGGTGGTCGACGAAGTGCCACACACGCATCGACTGTGGAAGCACGAGATGTTCCTGCCGATCACGATGATCACGGCGGTCGACTCGCTCGAGAGCGCCATGAAGATGGCCAACGACGTCGACTACGGCCTGACGGCCGGCTTCTACGGCTCACCTAAGGAAGCCGAGTACTTCTTCAACCACATCGAGGCTGGCGTCACATACTCGAACCGACCGCAAGGCGCGACGACCGGCGCGTGGCCGGGCTTCCAACCCTTCGGCGGCTGGAAGGGCTCAGGCTCCAGCGGCAAGAACGGCGGCGGCCTCTACTACGTGCCGCTCTACATGCACGAGCAGATCCAGACCCGCGTTAAGAGAGATTAGGAGTTTTGGCCGCGAATTACGCGAATTTCGCGAATAATCAGAAGCATTTGCGTAATTCGCGTAATTCGCGGCCAGGATTTTCCGAGATGAACCTGCGCCAACGATTGGGGAACTTTGTGCTGTTCATCGGCGTGATTCTGGCGTTCGTGTTTGTGATCACGTTGAGTTCAGATAATCGCTACTCGATCGTCGGGATCTTCGCGGCGGCCGTGGCCGTGATTTCGTTCGGTTCCTGGCTGCGGTTCGGTGGCAAGCCGTCGACGAAGCCCACGACGCCGACTCCGTCGAAGCCGGCATTCACCCTGCCCAATCTCCTGGCCGGGTTCAGCCGCAAGAACGACAAAGACAAGAAGCACTGACGCGAAAGCCTTCCATGTCGAAGCTCACCACCCTGCAAGCTGCCGTCGCCGAACACGTTCATGACGGCGACGTCGTCTACGCCGCCGGCTTCACCCACCTGATCCCGTTCGCGGCCGGGCACGAGATCATCCGGCAGCGCAAACGCGACCTCATCCTCGCGCGCGCCACGCCCGACATCGTCTATGACCAGATGGTCGCGGCTGGTTGCGCCAAGAAGGTGATCTTTTCGTACTCGGGCAACCCGGGCGTTGGCTCGTTGCGCATCGTGCGCACCGAGATTGAGGCCGGGCGGCTGGCGTACGAAGAGTACTCGCACTTCGCCATGATCACGCGTCTGACGGCGGGCGCCGCCGGCCTGCCCTTCCTGCCGATGAAGTCCGTCGGCACGCTGGATCTGGCGCGCGCCAATCCGCAGTACAAAACGGTCGAGTGCCCGTACACGGGCGAGGTGCTCAACACGGTGCCGGCGCTCAACCCCGACGTCGCCATCGTGCATGCCCAGCGCGCCGATGTCCACGGCAACTGCCATATCTGGGGCATCATCGGCGAGCAGAAGGAAGCGGCCTTCGCCTCGAAGCGCGTGATCGTCACGGCCGAGGAGATCGTCGATGAGGCCGTGATCCGCTCGGACCCGAACCGGACGCTGATCCCGTCGCTGGTCGTCAGCGCCGTGTGCCACGTGCCCGGCGCCGCGCATCCCTCGTACACGCAGGGCTACTACGACCG
Organism: uncultured Anaerolineales bacterium; assembly: GCA_964480865.1. GTDB lineage: Bacteria > Chloroflexota > Anaerolineae > Anaerolineales > UBA6663 > UBA6663. Next base: position 55,431 of record CAYZRP010000023.1, read on the forward strand.
CGACAACGCCTTTTACCTCGCGTGGGACAGGGTGTCATCGTCGCCGGAGCAGACAGCGCACTGGCTCGAGGAGTGGGTCTACGGCGTGCCGGATCGAGAAGCGTACTGGTCGAAGCTTGACACCGAGACGCGCGCGCGGCTGGCCGTGGCCGAGAGCCTGAGCGCGCCCGTGAACTACGGAGCCTATTGATGCTGACCGGCCTCGACCTGAACGCCGCGCTCGACAAGGCGACCTATCACCAGAAGGTCAACGCCTGGGAGGCGCGGCTCTACGACCTGACCCACGCGGCTTTCACGGCCAGAGTGCCCGTGATCGTCGTGATGGAGGGTTGGGCCGCATCGGGCAAGGGCGGCGCAATCCGCGATCTCACCGAGAAGCTCGACCCGCGCGGCGTGCGTGTCATCCCGATCACGCCGCCGCGAACAGCCGAGCAGCACTACCCCTGGTTGTGGCGCTTCTGGAACAAGGTGCCGGCCTATGGCCAGACCGTGATTTTCGATCAGTCGTGGTATCGGCGCGTGCTGATCGAGCGATTGACAAAGGTCGTGAAGAAACGCGCCGCCGAGGATTCGCTGCAGGACATCGTCGAGTTCGAGCAGATGCTGGCCGCCGACGGCGCCCTGATCGTCAAGTTCTGGTTCCACATCAGCCGCAAAGAACAGTCGCGGCAGTTCAAGAAGCTGCTGAAGGATAAGCTCACGGCCTGGCAGGTTGGAGAAGAAGACGCCGTGCAACACGAGCGCTACGACGACTACCTTGAGCTTGTCGAAGACGTCATCAGTCGGACGGACCTGCCGCACGCCGCCTGGCACGTCATCGCGGCCACCGATAAGTATCACGCGCGCGCTCAGCTCTTTCAGCGACTGATCGCGGCCTACGAGCACCGGCTCGGCGACGCTGCTCCCGCGCCCACCGCCCTTCCGGCGCCCGGCGAGGAGGCGGCTCATGCTTGAGACTCTCAACCTGGGCCTCAAGCTGGGGCGCAAAGAGTACGAGAAAAAGCGCGACGAGCTGCAGAACCGCCTGCACCTGCTGGGCTTCGAGGTCTATCAGCAGAAGCGCCCGGTGATGATCGTGTTCGAGGGCTGGGACGCGTCGGGCAAGGGTGGTGCCATCAAGCGCCTGACCGAGAAGCTCGACCCACGTGGCTTCGTCGTCTGGCCGATCGCGGCCCCGCATGGCGACGACAAGGAGCGCCACTACCTGTACCGCTTCTGGCGTCGGCTGCCCGAGCAGGGCCAGATCGCGATCTTCGACCGATCGTGGTACGGGCGCGTGCTGGTCGAGCGCGTCGAAGGCTATGCGAGCGAGCCGGCCTGGCGCCGGGCCTACAGCGAGATCAACGCCTTCGAGCGCGAGTTCGCGCAGTTCGGTGGCATCCTTGTCAAGTTCTGGATGCACATCGGCCAGCAGGAGCAACTGCGGCGCTTCAAGGAGCGCGAACGCACCGCCTACAAGTCCTGGAAGATCACGGATGAGGACTGGCGCAACCGCGGTAAGTGGGAGGACTACGAGGCCGCGGCCGAGGAGATGTTCGCGCGCACCAGCACCGCCCGGGCGCCGTGGACGGTGGTCGAAGCCGAGGACAAGTGGTTCGCGCGGATCAAGGTGCTCGAGACCGTCGCCGACGTCCTCAAGCGCGAGTTGACATGAGTGGCGCGCCGACCCTGGTCTTCGCGCACGCCAACGGCTATCCGCCGGGTGCCTATCAGCCGCTGCTTGCCAGGCTGAGCCAGGCCTTTCGCGTCCTGGCACCCGAGGCCCGTCCGCTCTGGCCGGGGGCACGGCCCGAGGATCTGGGCACCTGGGATGTCTTCGTCGAGGACTGGCTGAAGTGGGCCGAGCGCGAAGCATTGCCGCCCGTGATCGGCGTCGGGCACTCGATGGGGGCCATCACCTTGTTGCAGGCGGCCCTGAAAGCGCCCGAACGCTTCAGTGGCCTGGTGCTGATCGAGCCCGTGTTGTTTACGCCCGGGCTGTTGTGGACGTGGCGGATCGTGCGCGCGGCCGGGCTTGGGCGACGGCTGCATCCGCTTGTGAGAACGACGCTTCGACGCAGGCGGCACTTCGCCAGCGTGGCCGAGATGGTCGGCCGGTATCGACGGGCGTCGGTGTTCAGGCGGATCGATGACCGTGGCCTGCACGCCTACGCCGAGTCGCTCGCGGCGCCCGCGCCCGACGGCGGCGTGACCTTGCGCTTCACGCCTGAGTGGGAGGCGCGCATCTACATGACCGGTGCGCCAGACCTGTGGCGACGCCTGCCAGTGTTGAAGCCGCCCGCCCTGATCGTCGCGGGCAGCGAGTCTGACACCTTTGTGCCGGCGGCGGTGAGCCGGGCGCGGCGCGCGCTGCCCAGGGCCGAGGTCGTTGTCGTGCCCGAGACCGGGCACCTTGTGCCGCTCGAGAAGCCTGAGGTTGTGGCGAAATTGATCGAGACTTTTGTGGAAAGGTCAGCCACGGATTTCACGAATTGAGACGAATTGGCACAAATACGGTGGAACATCGCCTTCGCTTCGTGCTCATTCGCCTCAATTCGTGAAATCCGTGACACAGACTGGGGGATTTCATGTCGTATTCTCCTGCCGAACTGATGACCGTCAACGCCGCGCGATTGCTGCGCGATGGCGACGTGGTGTTCGTGGGCGTTGGGCTGCCGAACCTCGCCTGCAATCTGGCGCGACGCACACACGCGCCCAATCTGACGCTGGTGTACGAAGCCGGCGTGATCGGCGCTCAGCCGGCGCGGCTGCCGCTGTCGATCGGCGACCCGACGCTGGTGAGCGGGGCCGCGTCGGTGTGTTCGATGTACGAGATCTTCGCCTTCTATCTGCAGCGTGGCCTGATCGACGTCGGCTTTCTGGGCGGCGCCCAGATCGACCGCTATGGCAACGTCAACGCGACAGTGATCGGCTCCTACGAGAAGCCGAAGGTTCGCCTGCCCGGGTCGGGCGGCTCGGCCGAGATCGCGGCCTGGGCGAATCGCACGTACCTGATCACACCGCATCAGGCCCGGCGCTTCCCGGCGCGCTGCGACTTCGTGACGGGCGCTGGCGGGCTCGGCGGCCCGGGCGCGCGTAAGGCCAGCGGCGTGCGCGGCGCTGGCCCGGCGGCCGTCGTCACTGACATCGGCCTGCTGACCCCGGACACCGACGGCGAGTTAGTACTGACGGCCCTGCACCCGGGGCGCACCGCCGACGAGGCCCGAACCAACACGGGCTGGCCACTGCGAGTCGCCGACAAATTGACGGAGACGCCGCCGCCGACAGCCGACGAGTTGCGGCTCCTGCGCGACGAACTGGATCCGACCGGCATCTACCTGAAGGGCGCGGCCTAGGCCGCGCCCGGGAATGACCGAGCATGGCCGGATATCCATCCTCGGCCCCGGGGATTGGCGCGAATCGTTGTTGACCGCGCCTGACGAACATCTTGCGGCTCATCCTGTTGGATCACCTCGCGCTCCGAATGCTTTTCGGCGGTTTTGATCGCCCCTTGACTGTCCTTCGGCATCCACGTATATTCTCTTTACTTCCTTCGGACTAACCGCATAGCTTGCGGGGCACGCCGACTTTCAACGCACGAAAGTCGGCGGGTTTCTTTTTCCAAAGCCGGATTCGAGCAGAGCATGCACGTCACTGGACTCTTCACTTACCCTATCAAAGCCTGCGCCGGGATCAGCCTATCGGAGGCGACGCTGACGCCTCGTGGCTTTGCGGACGATCGCTGGCTGATGGTCGTCGACCCCGACGGGCGGTTCCTCACCCAGCGCGAGTGCCCGACCCTCGGCCAGGTGAAACCGCGGATCAGCGGCGATGCTCTCCATCTCGAGGCCCCACGGACTCAGACCCTCAGCGTGCGGCTCCAGCGCAGCGGAGCGCGTCGTGACGTGGTGGTCTGGAAATCCCACTGCCTGGCGATCGATCAGGGCGACGAGGTCGCCGAGTGGTTCAGCAGCTACCTGGATCGGCGCGTGAGGCTTGTTCGAGCCGCCGACGACTTCCATCGCGCGCTCGATTCGCACTACGCCCCGCGCCCGTCGGACACGACGGCCTTCGCCGACGGCTACCCGATCCTGATCATCAGCGAGGAGTCGTTGGCCGATCTCAACACCCGGCTCAAGAGCCCCCTGCCCATGAACCGCTTCCGGCCAAACATCGTGGTGCGTGGGGCGAGCGCGTATGCCGAAGACGCCTGGCGCACCTTCACGATTGGCGGGCTATCGTTCGAGGGAGTCAAGCTCTGCGCGCGCTGCCCGGTGACGACCACGGATCAGGAAACCGCGCAGCGCGGCAAGGAACCGCTCAGGACCCTGGCGGCCTACCGCGACAGCGAACGCGGCGTCCTCTTTGGTCAGAACGTCATCCAGACTCCTCCCGAAGGCGCGCCCTCGTGGGATTGGGGAACGATCCGGGTTGGAGATGTCGTTAGCAATTGCTGATTGCTGATTGGTCTACATCAGCAATCAGCAATCAGCAATCAGCAATCATTGATCCCGAGGCGCCTATGTACATTCCCAAGGCCTTCCACGTCGACGATCGCGACACGCTTGTGGCGTTCATGCGCGCACACAACTTCGCATCGGTGGTGACAAACGGCTCGGCCGGGCTGGCGGCAACGCCGGTGCCGGTGATCATCCATGATGACGGTCAGGTTCTGCGCATCACCGGACACTTCGCCAAGGCCAATCCGCAGGCGCAGGATCTGTACGACAACGAAGGCCTGATCCTGTTCAGCGGGCCACACGCCTACGTATCGCCGACGTGGTACGAGGCGCGCGAATCGGTGCCGACCTGGAACTACACGGCCGTGCATGTTTACGGCAGGCTGCGCGCGTGGCGCGTGGATGATGCGCCAGCTGAGATCGAACAGATGCTGACCGATCTGGTTCAGCAACACGAACCCGCTTACCACGCACAGTGGGAGTCGCTCTCCGATCGCTACCGCGACGGCATGCGCCACGGCATCGTCGGCTTCGAACTGACGGCGGCACGCGTCGAAGGCAAGTTCAAGCTCAGCCAGAACCGCCCCGCTGCCGATCAGACGGCCGTGGCGGCGGGCCTCAACGCCAGTTCGAACGCTGACGAGCGGGCCACAAGCGAGGCGATGAAGCGTCTGCAGGAAAAGAACACACCATGAGCGATCGACTCCGCATCAGTTCGGGCACGGCCTGGGAAGACGTCGTCGGCTACTCGCGCGCCGTGCGCGTCGGCAACGTGGTCGAGGTCGCCGGGACGACGGCCGTCGACGAGCACGGCCAGGTCGTTGGCGCCGGCGATGCCGCCGAACAGACCCGCTACATCCTGAACAAGATCAAGGGCGCGCTCAACTCAGCCAGCGCTGAACTGTCAGACGTCGTGCGGACTCGCATGTTCGTGACCGATATCTCTCAATGGGAAGCCATCGGCCGCGTGCACGGCGAGTTCTTCAAAGACATCAAGCCCGTCGCCACGATGGTTCAGGTCAGCGCCCTGATCGACCCCGAGCTTCTGGTCGAGATAGAGGCGACGGCAATCTCGATTGATGATCGCTGATTTCTGATTGCTGATTGGCCTTCAATCAGCAATCAGAAATGAAAAGGGCCATGCGAATAACACCGATCCTGGTTCCCTACGACCACGACATCGCCCGCTGGGGCACGGCGACGGGGCCACAGACGATCATCGACGCCGGGTTGCTCGAGCACGTGCGTGGTTTAGGGCACGAGGTGGCCGAGCCGATCGAGATCGGGCTGCCTCGCGAGGAACGCACGCGCGATAGCGTGACCAATCTTGGCCGCATCGGCGCCCGGCTCTCCGCAGCTGTGGCGACGGCCGTGCGCGGCGGCAACTTCGCGCTGGTGCTGGCCGGCAACTGCCCACACGCGGTCGGCGTTGTCGGCGGGCTGGCGCGCGCCGGGTTCACGCCCGGCATCGTCTGGTACGACGCTCACGGCGACCTCAACACGTTCGCCACGACGGAGACCGGCTTCATCGGCGGCCTGCCCTTCGCCGTCGCGCTTGGTTGGGATCTCGATGATTGGCGTCTGGCCTGCGGCCTCGAGCGCCCGGTGCGTGCCGAAGCGGCGGCCCTGATCGGCGCGAACGACCTGGACGCCGCCGAGATCGAGGCGCTGAGCCAACATCCGATCGCGCGGCTCAATGCGGTTGATCTGGATGCGACAGGTGCTCGTACGCGTGAGGCCCTGGCTCCGCGCGTTGCCGCGGCCGATGCCTGGTACCTGCACCTCGACTTCGACGTCGTCGGCCCGGCCGATGTGCCTGGCGCGACCACGCCGAGCGCGTCACCGGCCAACGGCGCGGCGGTGCTGGCGAGTCTGCGCGCGGCAGCTTCGACGGTGCCCCTCAAAGCCTGCACGCTTGCGACCTATCATGCCGCCGGCGATCCCGAACGACGCGGCCTGCCCTACATCTTCGCCGCACTCGATGCCATTCTGGCCGGAGCGGCAGGCAGGTAGTCGAGTAGTCGAGTAGTCAGGCAGTCAAGTAGTCGACTACAAGACTACAAGACCACTCGACTACCTGACGACCTGACGACCTGACTAACAAGGAGTCTTTATGTTGAAACCGATCATGGCAAACGGCGTGGTGCCGCTCGACGACACCGATCACAAGATCCTGGCCCTTCTGCAGC
>CAYZRP010000023.1:62158-66191 GCA_964480865.1 uncultured Anaerolineales bacterium
AACGGCGTGGTGCCGCTCGACGACACCGATCACAAGATCCTGGCCCTTCTGCAGCGCGACGCACGCCTGACCAACGCCGCCATCGGCGAGCAGGTCGGGCTGACAGCGTCATCGGTGTTCGAACGCGTGAAGAAACTTGAGCGGCGCGGCGTGGTGCGTGGCTATACGGCGCGGCTCAATCATGCGGCGCTCGGCCAGAAGCTCACGGCTTTCGTGCGGCTTGCGGCGGCTTACGATGAGAAGCACGACCGCGGCATGCAGGCGATCGCCGACGAGCCAGAAGTCATCGACGCGCACACCGTGGCGGGCGAGGACTGTCTGATCGTCAAGGTCAAGGTGCGCGACACCGACCATCTTCACGACTTTCTGCTGCGCGCCAAGGCGCACGTCACGTTGCTGCGCGCGGTGACCATGATCTCGATGGCCACACTCAAGGAATAGATCGATGTCCCTGACGACTGCGGACCCCGGCGCTGAAGCGCCTTCTCGCCGGCTGCGCGCGTTGCCGTTGAGCGCCCTGGCGTTAGCCCACGCGTCGGTCGACATGCAGACCAGCGCCCTGCCCATCCTCCTGCCACAACTGCTGGCGGCGCTTGACCTCAACTATGCGCTGGCGGCCGGCATTGTCAGCGCCAACGCCATCATGATCGCCATCGCGCAGCCGCTCTTCGGCGTCCTCGGCGACCGCAGGCCGCTACGCTGGCTCGCCCTCGCGGGCGTGGTGCTTTGCGGCGCAGGGCTGGCGCTTGTGCCCATCGCGGGCCTCGGCCTGCACAGCTATGCGCTGGTGATCGCGGCCGTCGTGTTGAGTGGCCTGGGCTCAGCGGCCTATCACCCTGAAGGCCTGGCCGGCGTTCGCCAGGTAAGCGGTTCGCAAAAATCGACGGGCTCCTCTGTGTTCTTTTTCGGAGGCAATCTGGGCTTCGCCCTGGGGCCGATCCTGGCCGGCGCGCTGCTGACCTGGGGCGGCCTGCCTGCGGTGAGCATCATCGGCGTGTTCCCGGTCTTCACTGGTCTGCTTTTGCTGACCCAGCGTGGTGCCTATCGGAGGCCTCGACCGGAAGCCCATCACGCGACGTCGCGAAAACATGCCGCCCTGGGGCTTGTGGCGTACGTCATGTTCCTGATCATCGTCAGACAAACCATTCAGAGCGGCCTGACGACCTTCATCCCGCTGTACTTCACCGAGCATTTCGGCGCCGAGGCAACCGCCACAGCGGGCCTTATCTCCGTGCTCTCACTTTCCGCGACCGTCGGCACGTTGTTCAGTGGCGCCGTCGCTGATCGGCTGGGGCGCCGGGCTGTGATGGTCGGCTCGATGGTCGTGACGCTCGGGGCCCTGCATACCTTTCTCAACACGACGGGCCTGCTGCAGGTGGCAGCCCTGGCTGTGGCGGGTGCAGCCCTCACCGCGCCGTGGACCCTGAGCGTGGTAATGGTGCAGGACGCTATGCCCGGTCAGCCGGGCCTGGCCAGTGGTCTGACGTTGGGCACCGCCTACAGCGGCATCAGCCTGGCCGTCTATGTGCTCGGGATGGTTGCCGACAACTTTGGGCTCGACCTGACCATGAGCGTCGTGGTGTGGATGCCGGCCCTTGCTGCCATCGCATCCCTGGGTATCCCCGATCGGGCTCCAGAGCCGACGTCCGAGCCCGCGCAGGCATAAGCACAAGTTTTCGATGGTCGCGCCGACGCCGACCGGCGACACTGAGAAGACTTCAGCAACGAAGGCCAGACGCCATATCGCGTCGATCGCCTGGCGGCTCTCGCCAAAAGAGGTGGCTATGTCTCATTCGAAGAACTGGTTAATGTTCGGCGCCCTCGGGCTGATCTGGGGATCGTCGTTTTTGTGGATCAAACTCGCGCTTGAGGAGATCCTGCCGTTCTCGGTCGTCGGTTGGCGAACCCTCTTCGGCTTCCTTGGTCTGCTTGTCATCATTCGATTGCGGCGCATCCCTGTGCCGCGTGATCCACTGACGCTCGGCAAGTTCGCCGTGATGGGCGCCTTCAACGTCGCCCTGCCCTGGCTGATGATCACGTGGGCTGAGACCCGCGTCGACTCGGGCCTGGCCGCTGTATTGAACGGCACCATGCCGCTCTTCACCACCGTCATCGCGCACTTCGCCTTGCACGACGACAAGATCACGGCCGGCCGGGTCCTTGGCCTGATCGTCGGTTTCGTGGGTGTGGTTGTGCTGGTGGGTTCGAATCTCGATCTCACGAACTTCTTCCAGGGCGATACGATCGCAGAACTGGCGTTGCTGGGCGCCGTGTTGTTCTACGCATTGTCCGTGACGTTCCAGCGGCGCTATCTGCGCGGCCAGAACCCTGTGCTGCAATCGACGCTCAGCCTCGGCATCGGAGCCGCCATCGTGTGGTCCGCCACGCCACTGTTTCAGCCGTACCAGATCCCCACACTCCCTCTGACCTGGACGGCCGTGCTCTGGCTCGGCCTGCTCGGCTCGTGCACGGCGTTCATCATGTCGTACGCGCTGCTCAACGCCTGGGGGCCGACGCGCTCGTCGCTCGTGACCTACGTCTTCCCGGTGGTCGGCCTGCTCCTCGGCGCGATCTTCCTGAATGAGGCGCTGACCTGGCGGCTGGCCATCGGAGCTGTGCTGGTGATCGCCGGGATCGTGTTCGTGAATGCGAGGACGATCTGGGCTGCGCTCCGGCCCCTCCCCAGCCCTCCCCCGTTGACGCGCGACAGGGCGGTCGATAGCCAGGGTGATTAACGCGCGTCAACCGGAGAGGGAGCAGGTGACTGCGGGCGTTGAGGAAGAATTCGGCGCCACGTCAACACTTGGGAGATCAGCAATGGTCAAACGACGATATGCGTTCGTTCAGTTGGACGTTTTCACGGATAAGGCCTTCGGCGGCAACCAGCTCGCCGTATTCACCGACGCGCGCGGGTTGTCGACAGAGGAGATGCAGACGCTGACGCGCGAGATGAACTTCTCGGAGTCGACGTTTGTTCTGCCAGCCGAGACCCCCGACACCGCGGCACGCGTGCGCATCTTCACGCCAGCGATCGAGATGCCGATGGCCGGCCACCCGACAGTGGGAACAGCCTGGTGGCTGGCCCTGTCGGGCGTGCTGACTGGCGCAAGCGCCCACCTCGGGCTCAATATCGGCCCGGTGCGCGTCGACATCGAGCGCGAAGCCGATGGCAGCCCGCGCTTCATCTGGATGACGCATCGCCTGCCCGAGTTCGGGCGAGTGCGGCACGACCGCGATGTGGTGGCCGCCGCGTTGGGCGTGTCAACCGCTGATCTGCGACAGGATCTGCCACTGCAAGAGGTCTCGACCGGCGTGCCTTTCCTGTACGTGCCCTTCGCCTCGCTCGAGGCGCTCAGCCGTGCGCGGGTCAACCCGGCCGCGCTGCGCGACCTCTGGCCGACCGGCGGGCCGCGCATGGTGTATCTCTTCACGCCGCACGGCGATGGCCTTCGCGCGCGGATGTTCGCGCCGCATGTCGCCGACATCCCTGAAGATCCCGCGACAGGCGCGGCAGCCGGCCCGATGGCCGCCTACGCCGTCCACTACGGCCTGAAACCGGACGGCGGTTTCATCATCGACCAGGGCGTCGAGATGGGGCGGCCCAGCCGCATCCACGTCAGCGCCCGACGTAGCGGCGGCGCCTTCATCGACGTGAAGATCGGCGGTCAGGCCGTGGTCGTCGGCGAGGGCCACATGTATTGGTAGGCAGAGAAGCGTCGGGCGTCAGGCGTCAGTTCACGCCAACGCGCCAATACCCTCGCACGGCAGCATGGCTGACGCCCGAGTGAGCAAGCACGAGTTGTCAGGCGCCTGAAGATGGTGCCGGATCCTGTCCACGGATGGCGCGGATGGAAACGGATCACGCGGAATCCATCGACAATCGCTCCGCATCATCCGTGCCGATCCGCGCGATCCGCGTACAAGGCTTACTGGCCTGAAACGGCCTGAAACGGCCTGACAACTCGCCCGTGCACACGACGCCCGATGCCAGGTCCCTTCTCCCTCCTCCGCTTGCTACAATCGGGTTGTGCTC
>CAYZRP010000024.1:0-65036 GCA_964480865.1 uncultured Anaerolineales bacterium
CCGCGCGGTAGCGTGATCGCTCAACGCTCCACGCCTCACGCCCCACGACACTAATACTTCGCTTTTTCTTCGATCTGATACGTCGTCCCACAGCTCGGGCAGGTCACCATGATGGCGCCTTCCTTGAGCGAAATGGCATCCTTGGTCAGCGGAGCGCCGCAGGCCTGGCAGGTCATGCGTTCGAGGTTGACGTCGCCGCTCAGGTCGATCTTTTGTACGACGGTTTGCTGAACTTGTTGCACCTGGGGGCGGAGCAGCATGAGGTAAACGATGGCGCCGGCGGCCGCCAGGAGGACCACGCCGATGATCAGGCGAAACACCTCGCCCTGTGAACCGATCAGGAAGACCAGGCCCAGCAGGCCGACGCCCGCCGCCAGTACGGAAGCCACGATCCGCATAACGCCCTCCAAGAGGCGGTCGCTCAAGGTCGGGCTACGCGGTGTAACCCCGGAGCGAGCGCCGCAGAGTGGATTGTACTCGCTTGGCGCCGCGTCATTTTCCGTCAATCTCCCATAGATTGAGGAGTTATATCCTACCCGGCCCGTATTGGCCGTTATAATCGGTGTGTTCATCCTGTTGGATTTTCGACAATCGCATATTCATCATGCTGGCGGGGCGCACTGCTGCCCCACCCATATAGGCGCGCACAGTCGGGGGTGCACGCCCCGTCTGGGAGGATGCCATGGACCTCATCACTATCGTTATCTGGATGTTGGTAGGGGCGGTGATTGCCTGGGCGATCGAATGGTTCTTCTGGGATCGTCCCACCCGGGCTGCCATGACTCGCCAGTTTGAACAGGACCTCACGGCTTCGCGAAACGAAACCGAAAAACTGCGCGTGGATCTGCGTGACTCGCGTGATCGTTCGGCTCAACTCGAGCGCGAGGTCGGCGACGTGCGGGCCGTCCTCAAAGCCGAAGCCGACGTCCGCGCGACGGCGGAAGCCAAGCTGCTCGCCAGCGACAAGAAATCCGTCGACCTGACAGCCGAGCTTGCGCGCACCCGCTCCGAACTACAAACCGCGACGACGCGGGCGGCCATCATCCCCACGATCGAGCAATCGATGAGCGAGTGGGAGCAGAAGCATCGCGGCGAGGCTGAGGCGCGCGCCGCGGCCGACGAGAAAAGCCTTGCCCTTTCGGCTGAGCTGGAGGCTTTGCGCGCCGAGCTCGCGCAGGCCACGCAGCAGGCGGCCCTTGTGCCGAACCTGCAGGCGAGCGCGCTCGATTGGGAGGCCCGTTACCGCCAGGAACTGTCGAGCCGCGAGCAGGCCGAGGCCAAGACCGGCGAGGTTCATCTGCTGCTCGATCGATCTCGCGCCCAGATCGGCGATTGGGAAGCCCGCTTCAAGGCCGAGGCCAACGCCCGCGCGGCCGCCGAGGCTCGCGCCGGAAGCCTGAGCCTCGAACTCGATCAACTGCGCAGCCAGACCGACGCGCTGCTCAAACAGCAGCAAGACGCCTTCTCCGCCGCCGATCAACAGGCCGGTGGGTTGAGCACCGAGATCGACAAGCTGCGCGCGCAACTCGAGGCGCAGCTTCTGCAGTTCGAGGAGGAAACCGCGGCGCGACGTCAGGCCGAGGCCGAACTCGAGACGACCCGTGGCGAGCTGACGACCGTGCACGAGCGCGTCGCCGTGATCCCGACGCTGCAGGCCAGTGCCACCGACTGGGAGTCGAAGTACACGGCCGAAATCGCGAACCGCACGCGCTACCAGCAGGAGATCCAGTACTACGAGACGGAGCTGGCTCAACGCGGTGATCGCCTGAACGCCCTCGACGCCCAACACCGCCAGGCGCTCAGCGCCCAGGCCGCCGCCGAACAGCGGGCGGCCGAGTTGTCGACACAGGTGGAAGGCCTGCAGATTCAACTCAGCGAAGGCCAGGCCGGCGCCGAAACGAGCCAGAAGGTTCGCGCAGAACTTGAACAGGAACGTGAGGCTTTGCGCGTGCAGGTCGGGTCATTGGAAGAGAAGGTATCGAGCGAGGCTACGTCTCGCGCATCCCTCGAGCAGCGCCTGCTTGCGCTCGAGCACGAGCGTGATGAGTTGCGCGCCCTGATCGAGGCTTCGAAGAGCCAGTTGGCGAGCGAGGCGACGGCCCGCACCGCGGCCGATCAGCAGGCGGATAGTCTGCGCTCGGAGCTCGACAGGCTGCGGCTCGAGGTCGGCGGTCTTCACAACCGCGTCACCATGATCCCCACCCTCGAGAGCAATGTCTCTTCGTGGGAGCAGCGCTACCAGACCGAAGCTCAGCTGCGCACCCAACTCGACGGCACCGTGCGTGAGCGTGATACCGAGATCTCGACGCTGCGCGAGAGGATCGCGACGCTCGAGGCCGAGCACTCGACCCGCACCGCGGCGTTGCAGAGCCAACTCGAGTTGTTTGGCACACAGACGAGAGCCGACAATCTTGAAGTCATCAATGGCATCGGCAAGGTCTTCGCACGCAAGCTCAACGACGCCGGCGTGATGACGTTCGACGATCTCGCGCGGATGCCCATCGAGCGGATCCGCGAGATCATCCAGCCGAAGGCGTGGCAGAAGATCGAGCCCGAGGCATGGGTCGCTGAAGCGGCGACACGGGCTGGCGGCAACCTGCGGGCTCCGGTGGCGGCGCCCATGCGGGTCGACAACCTGGAAGACATCAACGGCATCGGCGTGGTCTTCGCCGCCAGGCTCAACGCGGCCGGCATTGTGAACTTCGAGCAACTGGCCGCCCTGTCGCCGGAGCGCATCCGCGACATCCTCAATCCCGAAGAGTGGCAGAAGATCGAGCCTGAAGCCTGGGTCTCCGAAGCCGCCGAGTTCGCCCGTCGTGGGCAGTAAGGCGGTTCGATATGGCCGACCAACGTCGCACGAAGCGAACCACCCCCTTGAGTGGCGGTGGACGTCTCACCAGGGAAGAGTGGCGCCGGTTCGACATCAGCAAGGCCTGGGTCTGGATCGGCCTGATCGTCCTGGCCATCATCCTGTTGCTCCTGCGCGGCTGCAACCCCCAGGTCGCCGGCACCGTTTCGACTCCGACAGCCGCGGCTGTGGCCACCGAGATCAAGCCGACTGACGTCGCGCCTACCGCGGTCGCGCCGACTGACGTCGCGCCGACTGATGTCGCTGCCCTCACGGCAACGACTGCGGCGCCCACGAACACGCCTGTGCCGGACGAGCCGCCGTCGGTCGATCCGCAGGATGGCGTGATCCCGGGCGGGACCGTCGCGTTCGGTGGGACGGCCGCGCCAGGCGCCGAGGTCGACGTGCAGGTCGACGGCGTCTCGGTCGGCAAGGCGAAAGCCGACGCTCAGGGCCGTTGGACGCTGGACGTCGAACTCAAGGCTGGCGACCATGAGGTCGTGGTGGTCGGGCCGGATGGCTCCGCGAGCAAGCCCGAAAACTTCCAGATTGGTTCGGGGGCTGTGCCGGATCCGGTCACGGTCAGCGAGCCCGCCGCGGGCGCTTCCGTTGCGCCTGGGCCGTTGACTTTGTCGGGCACCGCTGGCCCCGCAGCGGATCTCGTCGTGCTGGTGGATGGCAAAGAAGTCGGGCGCATTCAGGCGGACGCGCAAGGCGCATGGACGACTGACATCGATCTGCCTGAAGGCGCTCACAGCATTGTGGTCGCGCCGGCGTCGATGGACGGCACCGTGTTCAATGAAGCGGCCAGCGCCCCGCTTGATGTGACAGCTGAAGCACAGGGCGTCGCGCCGACGTTCACCGAACCCGAATCTCCCAACGGACTCGCGGTTGGTCCCGTGATCTTCCGCGGGACGGCCGCCCCCGGCTCGACAATCACGTTGAGCATCGATGGCAAGGACGTGCGCACCGTCACGGCTGAAGACGATGGCTCCTGGTCGGCCCAGATCGATGTGCCGTCTGGAGACCATGACGTAGTGGCCACATCGGTTCAGCCCGACGGGCTCGAGGCCACGTCTGAGGCTTACGCGATCTCGGCGACGGCTGTCAAACCGACGATCACGTCGCCGATTGCGGGCAATGTCACGTCCGGCAACGTCGTGTTGCGTGGCACGGCTTCGCCGGGGCAGGATGTCGAGATCGTGGTTGATGGCACTGTCGTCGGCACGACGACGGCTGACGCGCGCGGCAACTGGTTCCTGTCGACGCCGCTGACGGCCGGGGCGCGCAGCGTGGTCGCGCGTTACGCAGGCTCGACGGCCGCCGGTGACTCGTCAGACGCTGTCGCATACACCGTGCAGCAGCGCCGCGCTGGCGGGCAGTGCCGCAATACCACGCCGATCCCGGCCGAGGTCTCACGCTACACGGTCGAGGTCAACGACACCCTGTACTGCATCTCGCAGCGCTCGGGCCTGTCGATCGCGGCGATCAAGCGCGACAACCCGTTCATCACCGACGAGAACCTGATCCTGCCGGGGCAGATCCTGACGCTTCGCGAACATACGCCGCCGGCGGCGAAATAACAAGAGATCGGGGCACTCCCGACTTCTTTCCTCTGATCTCCTGTAGAATCCCGGCATGTCCACCCCCTCCGATCAAGTCCAGGACGTTCTGCGAGACGCGTTGGCGCTCATCTCCCTCGGCAAGAAGATCGAGGCCGTCAAACTGCTGCAAAAGCGTTTCGGTCTCGGCCTCAAAGAGGCCAAGGAGATGGCCGACGGGCTCGAGCGTGGCAAGTCGACCGAATTCCAGGTCACTTTCCAGCCCACGATCGCGCTCACGAACGACCGTGAATCTGACGTGCGTCGACTTTTGACCGAAGGCAAAAAAATCGAAGCCATCAAGCTCATTCGCGAGATGACAGGCCTTGGCTTGAAGGAGGCCAAGGACGCTGCCGAAGCCATGGAGGCCGGCCAGCCGTTCACGTTGCCCCAACGTCCTTCCCCTGCGTCGTCAGCCGAGCCGCTGGCCGAGACGGATTCCTGGATCGAGATCGATCGGTTGATGCGGTCGGGCAACAAGATCGGGGCCATCAAGCGCCACCGCGAGGCGTTCGGCACCGGCCTGGCCGAGGCCAAACAGGCCGTCGAAGTGCGCGCGGCGGGTCAGGCCATTCCACAGGCTCCGCGCCCGCCCCAAACTGAGGAGCCGCAGACCCTGGCGCAGCGATTGGGTATCCCCGGCGTCGTTGTAGGATTGGTCGGCGTGCTGATTGTCGTGACGATGTGCGCGCTGCTGTCGTATGCAGTCTGGAACGCCCTGTAGGCGTCATTGGCTCAGGGGCGAGGATAGCGCACACCAACGAGATATCGCGCCCTCTGCGCCTGGCTTTGACGCAGAAGTCTGTCGTAGACTCAGGTGATCGGTTCCCCGGGCGCGAGGTGCGTCGAGGAGGGATGATGTCGCGGTCCCGCTGGTTCGGCCTGGCGAGCCTAACGATCTCGCTCGTTGTCTTTGCGCTCTGGCTTCAACCGATCGCCTCCGCCGATGTCACCCGATCTGTCAAAAGACCCCAACCAGAGAGTGCAGCGGATGCCACGACGGCGCGCCGGGTGGCCTATGCGGATCTCGATTACCTTGGCGCCTTTCGGGCGCCCGAGGGTGACAATGTCGGCTGTAACTACGGCAACGGCGAGCACTGCTTTACTTACGGCGGACTCTTCGGCATCGGCCGGACGGGCGCCAGCCTGTACCTGCGCGGCCATGCCTGGGCCGGCGGCGTCGGCGAGGTCAGCGTCCCGGCGTCGCTGACCTTGAGTTCCACGGCCACCGTCCTGCAGGATATCCACGACGTGGCCGACGGCGCCGAGGTCGACCCCGGCGAGGTCAACGGCCAGGGCCCGTTCGCGGGCCTTGTTTATGGTGGGCGTCTGATCGTCTCCGGCTCGACCTACTACGATGCCGACGGCACGCAGGCCCTCACCCACGGCGTCTCGGGCCTCGATCTCTCGCTCCCCAACGACTTCGACGGCTGGTATCGCTTCAGCCCCGCGCTGGCCGCCAACCCGCGTTCGATCGGCGGCTACATGACGCCCATTCCGCTCGAGTGGCAGGCCCTGCTCGGCGGCACGGCCCTCACGGGCAACTGCTGCCTGTCGATCATCAGCAACAGCTCGGCCGGGCCGTCAGCCACGGTGTTCGATCCGGCGTCAGTCGGCGTGACGGATCCGCTCACCGGCACCACGGTGTTGCATTACCCGCTGGCCCATCCGCTCGAGCCCGAGACCACACAGAACGAGTACTTCAACCTGGCGACCCAGATCGAAGGCGTCGCGTTCCCGCCGGGCACGCGCAGCGTCCTGTTCGTCGGCCGGCAGGGCACCGGCCCTTACTGCTACGGCGACGGCGCACCCTGCGGCGATGTCTGCGACGGATCGAAGGGCACGCATGCCTATCCGTACCGCCACCAGATCTGGGCCTACGACGCGAATGATCTGCTGGCTGCCCGCTCTGGCGCGACCGCGGTATGGGCGATCCGGCCGTACGCGATCTGGACCCTGACGGAGATGGATTCGGCGGGCTGCGCAGACATCTCAGGCGCGGCCTATGACCCGACCTCGGGCCGGCTGTACATCGCGGCCGGCTATGGCGATGAGCCGATCATCCACGTCTACGCGATCGCGGGCACTGCGACGCCGCTGGATCATCGTCTGACATTGCCGTCGCTGGCGCGCTGATCGGCATCAACGCGTCAGGGCCGCGCGTTGGCGGCCCTGACGAGGTTCGTGCAGAGCGAGGGCTCAGTTTGTAGACGTGACCGACAGATAGACCATCGTCTGATTCAGCAGCTGGTAAGCCACCTCGCCGAACGTGATCGGCCCTGTGAAGTGGCCGGTTTGCTTGCCCTCGAGCTTGGAGAACAAATAGTTGAGGATGCAGTTGCACGAGAACGCGACAACGCCGTGGTCGGCTGTGGCGAGCGCTTCATTGAACTCGGCGACGTAATCGCTGACGGGTCGCGCCTGTCGGTACGACACACCCGAAAACACGGGAGCGTAGAAGTTGACCCGACCGGTAGCTTCATCGACGCCCTGGAAGCTGATGTTGATCATCGCGCCCGCGTAGTCGGCCACCAACGGCAGTTGCAGGTTCAGGTCGCGCTCCTTGATGTAAGCGGCGAAGTTGCGACGCTCGCCGTTGACGAACACATCCCCGGCACTGAAGCCCGTCTCCGGAAATTCGAGGACGTCGCCCGGGCCCTGGCCGAACAGGTTGATGATGCCGATCTCGGCCACCTGATGATCGCGCAGTTGGACGTGCATCACGACCGCCGCGTTTTCCAGACACGCGCCGTTTCGTCCGTCGAACACCTTCGGCGTGACCTTCCCGAGATCTGCCAGATCGACACCCGAGATCCAGCCGATCAGCGGCCGCATGGCGAAGCCGTCGTATTCGGGCGCATGGACCGCGAACTCAAGATGCGCTGGGCTTGATGCCGGCAGGATCACGACTCCAAAGCCGTTCTCCGGGATGTCTGTGTAGAGGTTCGCGAGGTTGGCGGGGGCGTAGGTCTGGATCTCGACGCCGGCGATATCGGCGGGCAGTTCGGTCACGAACACGCCGTCATGCGAGAAGGTGCCGCCGCTGGCGGCCATGAAGTACGGGATCGTTCCACCGATCCATTGGCCCGTCGGCAGTTGAGACAGCAGGCGTTCGTCACCGGCCACCAGGAGCCGCCGGCCGTTGGCGATCAGGTCCCTGGCTTCCTCAAGTGAAAGCAATGCCTGGGTGGAGAGGGTGGCGTCGGTCATGATCGGCTCCCGAAGAGCGCCGCAACGTCTTTTTGGACGGACGGCAGAGTCTGATTCTTTTCGAGTAGTTCGCGAAACTGCTGAACAGCCTGGAGCATGGATGCTTCCGTATTGGCGGCCTTGAGGTTGACCTCGGTGCGGCCCAGGAAGATCTTCAGTGCCAGGAAGTTGAGGGCGGGTCGTGACGTGCCGTCGAGCAGGTACGATCGCCAACGCGGATCGGAGGAAGCGGGTAAAGTCATGGTTGACCTCCAGTTCGGCGAAAAGGCAATTGCGCTCAGTATGGACAAATCGAACCGGATTCCCATAAGTTCGCAGTGAATCCTCTTCGGTAATCTGTAGATTCATGCAGTTTTGGGTGGCGCTGCACCTCTGGCGCAACAGGTGGGACTGTCCAGGGATTAACGGCCGAAAAAATGCCACAACATCACGAAAGGTATAAGCGCCTGCTGCCAGCGGCTCGCTCAAGCCGGCCCATGACTCGAGCCTTTGGAGGATTCTGAAAATCCGAACACTCGCTTCGCGCTTTCGGGATTGTTGATGGCAATCCCGGTCGTTATAATCCCGATCACGATATCAAGCTGAAACGGCCTGTTCGTTTCGCCTGTCAAGGAGTTCGCATGGCTTCCCCTCAGAACGACCCGTTTGGCGCACGCTCCACCCTGGGCGAGCATGTCATTTACCGGCTCGATCGCCTGGCTCAAACCGGCGTCGCGCCCGCGCTCGACCGCCTGCCGTTCTCGATCCGCATCCTGCTCGAGTCAGTGCTGCGCAACTGCGACGGCTATCTCGTTACCGAGGACGATGTGCGCCGCCTGGCGACCTGGAACGCTGCAGCGCCTGAGCCGGTTGAGTTGCCCTTTCTGCCGGGGCGGGTCGTCATGCAGGATTTCACCGGCGTGCCCTGCGTGGTCGACCTGGCCGCCATGCGCGACGCCGTCCAGCGCCTCGGCGGCGATCCGCGCAAGATCAACCCGCTCGTGCCGGTCGATCTGGTGATCGATCACTCGGTGCAGGTCGACTACTTCGGCAGCGAACTGGCTCTGCTGCGCAACGCCCAGCTCGAATTCGAGCGCAACGGCGAGCGCTACGAGTTCCTGCGCTGGGGCGCTCAGGCCTTCAACAACCTGCGCGTCGTCCCGCCGGCCACCGGCATCGTCCACCAGGTCAACCTCGAGTTCCTGGCGCAGGGCGTGCTGACGCGCGAGCAGGGCGAGGATCGCCTCCTGTATCCCGACACCCTCGTCGGCACCGACTCGCACACGACCATGATCAACGGCCTGGGCGTGCTCGGCTGGGGCGTTGGTGGCATCGAAGCCGAGGCCGTCATGCTCGGTCAGCCGCTGTACATGGTGACGCCGCAGGTCATCGGCTTCAAGATCAAGGGCGCGCTGCGCGAAGGCGTCACCGCCACAGATCTCGTCCTGACGGTCACGCAGATGCTGCGCAAGAAGGGCGTGGTCGATAAGTTCGTCGAGTTCTATGGCCCCGGCCTCTCATCGATGTCGTTGGCCGACCGCGCCACCATCGGCAACATGGCGCCCGAGTACGGCGCCACCTGCGGCTTCTTCCCGACCGACGCCGAGACCCTGCGTTACCTGCGCGTCACCGGCCGTGCGGCCAGCGCCGATCTACTCGAGCGATACGCCAAAGAGCAGGGCCTGTTCCGCACCGACGATCAGCCCGACCCGATCTTCACCGACACCCTCGAGCTCGACCTGAGCACCGTCGAACCGAGCCTGGCCGGGCCTAAGCGTCCGCAGGACCGCGTCGCCATGCAAGATCTCAAGAAGGTCTTCACCACGGCGCTCACCGCGCCCGTGAAGGATCGCGGCTTTGGCCTCGCTGAGGGCGATCTGGGCAAGAGCGTTCAGGTGCAGACCACGGACGGCGGGCCGCAGACGGCAGCGGTCGGCGGTCCGCGGTCAGCGGTCCTCTCCCACGGCTCCGTCGTCATCGCCGCGATCACGTCGTGCACGAACACCAGCAATCCCAGCGTCATGCTCGGCGCCGGATTGGTGGCGCGCAAGGCCGTCGAGAAGGGCCTGAGCGTCAAGCCGTATGTGAAGACCAGCCTGGCTCCGGGCTCGAAGGTCGTCACCGAATACCTGAAGAAGTCGGGCACGCTGCCGTACCTCGAGCAACTCGGCTTCGACGTCGCCGCCTACGGCTGCACGACCTGCATCGGCAACAGCGGTCCGTTGCCCGAGCCGGTGGCCAAAGCCATCAACGAGGGCAGCCTGGTGACGAGTGCCGTGATCTCGGGCAACCGCAACTTCGAAGGCCGCGTGCACCCGCAGGTCAAGGCCAACTTCCTGGCCTCGCCGCCGCTTGTGGTCGCCTACGCGCTCGCTGGCCGGGTCGACATCGACCTCGAGCACGAACCGATCGGCAACGATCCCGATGGCATGCCGGTCTTCTTGCGCGACATCTGGCCTACCCAGAAGGAAGTCAACGACGCGATCGCGGGTTCGGTCGATGCAGCGATGTTCGAATCATCGTATGGCAACGTCTTCGACGGCAACGCCGACTGGAACGCGATTCCGTTTGCGGCCGGTGACAGCTACGCCTGGAACGACTCGTCGACCTACATCCAGAACCCGCCGTTCTTCCAGGATCTGTCGCTCGGCCTCAAGCCCCTGAGCGACATCCGTGGCGCGCGCGTGCTCGGCCTGTTCGGCGACAGCATCACGACCGACCATATCTCGCCGGCCGGCAACATCGCCAAGGACTCGCCGGCCGGGCGCTACCTGATCGAGCACGGCGTGCAGCCCAAGGACTTCAACCAGTACGGCACGCGCCGCGGCAATGACAGGGTGATGACGCGCGGCACCTTCGCCAACATCCGCCTCAAGAACCTGCTCCTCGGCGGTGAAGAGGGCGGCAACACTGTGCTTTTGAAGGCCGCAGACGGCGGACCACGGACGGCTGAGAAGATGTCGATTTACGATGCGGCGATGGCGTACAAAGACGCTGGCGTGCCGCTGATCGTGATCGCGGGCAAGGAATATGGCACGGGTTCGTCGCGCGACTGGGCGGCCAAGGGCACGCTGCTCCTGGGCGTCAAGGCCGTGATCGCCGAGAGCTTCGAACGCATCCACCGCAGCAACCTGGTAGGCATGGGCGTCCTGCCACTGGTCTTCCAGCCTGGCGAGAACGCCGAGAGCCTTGGCCTGACCGGCCGCGAGACCTTCGACATCCTCGGCATCGACGGCGACCTCAAGCCCCGCCAGAAACTGACGGTCCGCGCGACGCGCGAAGATGGCTCGGTGCTCGAGTTCCAGGCGATCGCGCGTCTCGACACGCCCGTCGACGTCGACTACTACAAGAACGGCGGCATCCTGCCGGCGGTGTTGCGGAATCTGGTGAAGTAAGGCGTCGGGCGTCGGGCGTCAGATGAGTCAGCGCACAAGGGTCTTCCAACTCGGAAGGCCCTTGTTGTCGTTTTGCGCAAGCGCCATCCTCGTGATTGATCGAGCCCCTTGACAGGGACGCCATACAAATCGACACTCATCGCCTGACGCCTTCCACCATGCCGAACCCACTCAACGTCGTCCTCCTTGGCGCGCCATCGACCGGCAAGACCACGCTCGCCGAGCGCCTCGCAGCCGAGCACAATACCCTGTGGATGCCCGAATACGGTCGCGAGTATTGGGACATCCATCAGGTCGATCGACGCCTGACGCTCGAGCAGTTGGTCGAGATCGCTGAAGGTCATCTCGAACGCGAAGTCCAATTGCTCCAGCGCGTCTCGTGCTTTCTCTTCACCGACACCAACGCCCTGACGACCCGGCTCTTCTCCCTCTACTACCACAGCGCGGTTCATCCGCGCCTCGAGGAACTCGCCCGGCTCGCCGAACGCCGCTACGACGTCGTCCTGGTCTGCGACGCCGATATCCCCTACGACGACACCTGGGACCGCTCGGGCGACGTCCAACGCCACGACTTTCAGGGCTGGGTCCTTGCCGATCTCGATGCGCGGCACATCTCGTATCACCTGCTTCGTGGCGATGTCGAGACACGCGTGCGGCAGGCCAACCAGATACTTGTGAGCGGTCAGCTGTCAGCAATCAGCCCACGCTGCCGCGCAGAGAGCCAAAAAGCTGATCGCTGACAACTGATCGCTGACCGCTAACCGCTTTCCCATGCCCGACCTCTTCAGCATCAACACCACCGCGTTCGTGATCCTCGGCTATCCGCTCAGCTATCTCGAGTTGGTCGGGACGGTGTTCAATGTGTGGTCGGTCTGGCTGGTGACCCGTCGCCGCATCGAGACGTGGCCGGTGGGCATCGTCGGCATCGTGCTCTTCCTGCTGCTCTTCTATCAGATCCGACTGTACGCCGACGTGTTCGAGCAGATGTACTTCCTGGCCGCGAGCGCCGTCGGTTGGTGGCGATGGCGGCGCGAGCCGCCTGAGACGGAGACCCAGACGGGCGCTGCGTACAGCAGACGACGCACCCTGATCGCGTGGATTGTGGTGACGGCCGTCGGAGGTTTGCTGCTTGGCGCCTTCACGTCGCGCGCGCATCTGCTGCTCCCCGACGTCTTCCAGGCGCCCGCGGCTTACCCGTATCTCGACGCAATCACAACGGCGATGAGCTTCACCGCCACGTGGCTGATGGCCCAGAAGCGCATCGAGCACTGGATTTACTGGATCGTTGTCGACGTGATCGGCATCGGCCTGTACTTCGTTCAGGGCGTCGTCTTCGTGGCCGGGCTGTACGTGATCTTCCTGATCCTGGCGATTCGTGGCTGGCTGGAGTGGCGGGCTCTCCAGCCGCAGGCCGTGGGGGCCTGAGCCTGGTACTTAACGGGCTGCCTGCGCCGCGATCAACAGGAACGGCGGCCGATGGATCTCGACGGCCCACTCGGGGTTGTCGGCGATCTGCTCGGGCGTCGGCCCCCATTCAACTAGGCGCGCCAAGCGAAAGCCATGATCGATCAACCCTTCGATGTATGTCCCGACGGTGCGATGGTACTTCTCGACCCCCTCGACCAGCCAGTCCGTCTTGCGCAGACCTTCGTTGAGATACTCGTTCAACGCCCACGTGGTCGCGCCGCCCGGCAACGTGTGCCAGCCAGGTTGGCTCGGCGCCGTGTAAATCGGGTGTTCCACCGAGAAGATGAACCAACCGCCTGAGATCGACACGCGTCGCACCGAACGACAGACGGCCGCGAAATCGGGCAGGTAATGCAAGGCCAGCGAACTGAAGACCACATCGAAGGCCTTGTCACGATAGGGCGGCGCGTCGATGCTGGCTTTGAGGTAGGTGACAGCCTGCCATGACGTGCGGGCTCGAGCTTCTGCCAGCATCAGGACAGAGAGATCCAGACCATACACCGTGGCGCCCTCTCCAGCCGCCCAGCGCGTGAAGGCTCCAAAACCACAGCCCAGATCCAGGACGCGTTTTCCACGAAGGGCGGGCAGCATGCCGCGCAGGGTGGGCCATTCCGGCGCGCCCTCCAGACCTTCTCGCGAGCGTCGGAACCCGCTATAGGCCTTAAAGAACGTTGGGTCGTCGTAGATGTTTTGTGGCATGAGCGAGACGTTTGGCCATAGGCACAGCCGAGGAGCCGGGTCCATCGCCCGTGTCCTAGATCCCCATATGTGTTTTTCGGTACGCGGAAAAAGTGCCGTTCTGAACGGCGCGCGTGATCTCACGCGCCACGGCGCGTCGGTCCGTTTTGAGGCGCTCGATAAAGGCTTTACTGGCGAGCGTCTGCCTGTCGTATTCGGTTCCCCACAACGTCATCTCCACAAGCGTCGGGAGCAGAGCGCGCCCCTTGTCGGTGACGGAGTAGATGAACTGGTTGCGCAGTTCTTCGTCGCGCTGCTTGTCGATCAGGCCCTCGGCCTCGAGCCGGCTCAATCGGTCGGCCAGGATGTTCGTCGCAATGTGCTCCTGCGGGGCGAAGTCGCTGAACCGTCTGCGCTGATAGAACATGATGTCGCGCAGGATCAGGAGTGTCCATTTGTCGCCGAAGAGATCGAGCCCGAAGCTGATCGGGCAATCTGAACGACGCGCTTTGCCGCTGTTTTGTCTTGTCATGTGGACCTGCCTGGCCGCAGGATATCACACTTGCAATTTGCAAGCAACATGTGCTATGCTCGCTCCATACCCTTGATCACCTGGAGGCTGATGTGTCGACCAAAGAATTCCTGCTCACATATTTCGAAGCCATCCACAAAGGCGGATGGGAAGACCTGGTGGCTGAGGATTTCGTGTTTGTGAACTCGAACCTCGATCGCATCGGTCATGGCAAAGCCGCGTACATTGATGGAGCCGGCCGTTTTTTCAGAAACACCACTGCGGTCGAAGTCCGCAGCCTGCTCATTGAGGGCGATCGCGCTGCCGTCCTGGCGCGCTACGTCACCCGTTCACCGCGGGGGCATGTCGGCGTGTGCGACGTGGCCGAGTTCCTTGCGACCGACGGCCACAAGCTGACATCTTCAGCGATCTTCTTCGATACCAAAGCCCTGGCCGACTTCATGGCCCAGCCCTGAGATGACCGAGATCCAAAACCTGACCGACCGCGTGCGGCGCGCGCTGGCGCACCACCCGAACGTGACAGAGAAGCGCATGTTCGGCGGCATTGCCTTCATGGTGAACGGCAAAATGTGCGTGACCGTCGGCGACCATGTCGATCATCAGATGATGGTGCGGATCGACCCGACCATGATGCAGCGCGCGTTGGCGAAGAAGGGCGCGAGCCCGGCGAGGATGCGCGGTAGGGCGATCAAGGGCTACGTCTTCCTCTTGGAGGAGGCTGTCGCCACCAAGCGCGATCTTGACGGTTGGGTCCGCCTCGCCCTCGATTTCAACGCGACGCTCACCACTCGAGATCGGGCCACTCGTTCGACACCGCGGCGCGATCTGCGTCAGTGAGGTTGAGCGCGGCGAGGCTGCGGCGCAACTCGTCGGCGCGCTCGACTTCCTGGTGAGCGATCGCCAGGTCGAGCCGGGCAACGAGCGCCTGTGCAAGATCACTCGCCGATGCGCTGCCCGCCCGAGCCAGGGCCTGATCCAATGTGCGCGCGGCCAGGGCGTCGTCGTTCTTATAATCGCGCAGCCGGGCCGCCAACGCCACGGCCCTTTGAATGGGTGTCAGTTCGCGCTGCTTGTACGCCTGAGCCGTTGTCTCATCGTCTCCGCCGCGCCTGATGAAGATGATCGAGTTGCCCGAGACGTCGGTCAGCGTGAAGCGCGTCTGCCCGGGTCTCATCCTGGTGATCCTCGGAAATCCTTTGATCGGCACTCGCCCGAGCACAGAGCGTAGCCGGGCGGCGAATTCGGCGTGCAAGAGTTCGATCTCATCGCGGACCACAAGACAGGTGCTGAAGTTGGCGGCCGGCTTGAGCCCTTTCAGCCCGAAGATGTGCAAATCGAAATCGTCGTAGCGAATCACGGCGTATTCGTTGGGAGCCCGCTGGGTGTACGTGATCTCGAAATCGAGGTCGCGCCAGAACGACAGGGCTTCGTCGAGCGAAACGCACGGCAGTGCCGGAATGGTGGTGGTTGGGCTCATGGCGGATTGAGCACTGCGGCCCGCACCGGCCGCTCAGGTGTGCAGTTCGAAGTGCTGCACGGTGGGCTCGAATTCGAGCAGGAAAGCCTCGTCCTCGGGATAGTAGCGGGCCACTTCGATGTCAGCGCCTGCGAAGGCCGCTATCGCGTCGCGCGAGTCCCAGTACGTCAACGTGTAGAAGTGGCAGACGTCGCCTTCCATGCGTTGCAGCACCCAGGCGCCCTGGTTGCCGGGCGTGGCCCTGTAATCGGGAAGGCCCGTGCGCCGCAAATAGGCCAGATAGGCAACAGCGTCTTCGCGGCGAGTGCGGCCATGCCAGAGTCTGGCGATCACGTTGCCTCCCGGACCGGTTGCGGCCGGCCCCGTAACTTTATCGCTTCGCGGCCAGGCGTACGAAGGTGTTGATGTTGCGCGCCGTGCCTGGCGCCTTGATCAACCGCTCGAACTGGGCGCCGGAAAACTTCGTCGAGTCGTGGCCGCCGCGGCGATGCCAGTAGAACTCGCGCCCATGGAAGTGGAAGGCGTCCACGGCGCTCTGCAGCGCCAGGACTCGCTTCTGGGCTTCAGCGTCGGGCTCGGCCTTGAGCAGAGTCGCGTACAACGAGTGTCCCTTGGCGACGGGTTCGCCGCCGAAGGGTTGATAGGCCGCGATCGCCGCGACCTGGGCCGGCGTGCGGACGAATGTGGCGACCTCGTAGCCCAGCGCCTTTGCCAGGCCCGCTTCGATCTCTCGCTCCAGAACCGCCGGTTTTTTCGGTGAGTCGAACAGCACGTTGCCGCTGGCGATAAAGGTCTCGACGTTGGCGTAGCCCAGAGCCTCAAAGTGGCGGCGCAGATCGGCCATCGTCACCGTATGGCCGCCGACGTTGATGGCGCGCAGGAAAGCGATTTGGCGTGGCATTAGTTGATTGTAGTCGTAGCGGCAGGACACCGTTCGCACTCCCGGTGTCTTGTTTATTCAACCCAACCTGATGCACCTCTCCACCCTCCCGCCAAACACGGTATCTTCCAGGCATGAACTCTCGCTATGACACCATCGTGATCGGAGCCGGCATCGGCGGGCTGAGCGCCGCGATCCGGCTGGCGCGGGCCGGCCAGCAGGTGCGGGTGCTCGAGCAGAACCCGGCCGTCGGTGGCAAGATGAGCGAACTGCATGACGCCGGCTACCGCTGGGACCTCGGCCCCTCGGTGATCACGATGCGACCCGTCTTCGAGGACCTGTTTGCCGCCGCCGGCCGTCGCCTCGAAGATGAACTCGATCTGGTGCCTGTCGAGCCACTCACGCGCTACGTCTGGCCCGACGGGACGACCCTGGATGCCACTCGTGACCTCAGCCGCATGACTGCCCAGATCGAGCGCTTCGACCCTCGCGACGTCGAAGGCTACCTGGCATTCCTGGCGTATGCCGCGCGGTTGCATCGCGTCACAGGGCCGGCCTTCATCTATGGCGATCCGGTCTCGCCGGCCACGCTGCTGGGCGTGCCTCCGCGCGAATGGCTGGCCGTCGATGGCTGGCGTACGATGGATCAGGCCATTCGCGGGTTCGTGAGATCCCCGAAGCTGCGCCAGCTGCTCGGCCGCTTCGCTACTTACGTCGGCGCCAGTCCCTATCTGGCACCGGCGACGCTCAACGTGATCGCTCACGTCGAGATGACCGGCGGCGTCTGGTATCCGCGCGGCGGCATCTACGCGATCGCCCGGGCGCTCGAACGCCTGGCGCGCGAGTCTGGCGTCGAGATCTGCACGGACACGGCGGTCGACGGCATCGAAGTCACAAACGGCCGCGCCGTCGGCGTTCGTGCCGCCGGCGCCACTCACCCGGCGCGGGTCGTGCTGGCCAACGTCGATGTCGCCACCGTCTATGAACGTCTGCTGCCCGCGGCGCAGCGGCGCTCGGCCAGTTTCGAGCCATCGGTCTCGGGTTTCGTGATGCTCCTGGGCCTGCGCGGGCGCACGCCGGGCCTTGTGCATCACAACCTCTTCTTTAACGAGGATTACAAGGCGGAGTTCGACGATCTGTTCAGGCGCGGCCGGCCGCCGCAAGATCCCACGATCTACGCGACGATCACCAGCCGAACCGATCCCGCTGATGCGCCGCCGGACGGCGAAAACTGGTTCGTGCTGGTCAACGCGCCGCCGCTCGGCCCGGCCTGGAACTGGGAAGAGCAGGCTCGGCCCTATCGTGATCACATCCTCGCTACACTGGCCACTCGCGGCGTTGACGTGCGGGAACGGATCGAGGTCGAGCATTGCCTGACGCCCGTCGATCTCGAACGCCGAACCGGCGCGCGGCGCGGCGCCCTCTACGGCATGTCGTCGAACAGCATGTGGTCGGCGTTTCGACGCCCGGCGAATAGGGCGCGCGATATCAAGGGGCTTTATTTCGCGGGCGGCACCGCGCACCCCGGCGGCGGCGTGCCGATGGTCATGCTCAGCGGGGCAGCAGCCGCTCGCTCTATTCTGCGCGACCTCAGCTCGGGCTAGAAGGCCGAGAGCATCTGCCTGATCTCGCCCAGGTGATAGGCGAGATGTGTGATCATCACCAGGCTGCCGGCGACATCGTCATCGCTCAACGTCTCGCGCGATTCAAGACGCTGCACGAGCGTGTGATAGTTCGAGCGCAGTCGTTCGCGCAGTGTCGTCCAGGCAGCTTCGTCGACCTGGTCGATGACCCAACTCTCGGACCAGTTCGGTTGATCACGCTCGCCATCGATTATGCGGATGACGCTCTCGAGGAACCAGGCCATGTGTCCACAATGCGCGGCAAGGGTTGCGTTGCCGGGCTTGGGCGCGCGCGAGGCTGTTTGAGCGTCGATGTCGGCGAGGATGGCCAGATAGCCTGACGATCCGTTATCCAGGATCATGCCGTGGTCATGCGGCGAAACGCCGAAGATCTCGGCAAGCAACATCAGGAGCGTGCGGCGATAGGTATCCATCGGTTTTGGGCTCCTGGTTGTAGTTGACGGCGTTC
The DNA here is from genome assembly GCA_964480865.1 of uncultured Anaerolineales bacterium. Taxonomy (GTDB): domain Bacteria; phylum Chloroflexota; class Anaerolineae; order Anaerolineales; family UBA6663; genus UBA6663. The sequence goes on from CAYZRP010000024.1 coordinate 18,159, forward strand.
GCGCCGCGAAACGCGAATGCGGCGGATTTTAAACGATCGAGTGCGAAGTCAGGCCGCCGGCTTGAGTCGCGCCTGGATGATATCGCCGACAACTTTCAGGCCGATGTCGCTGGCGGGGTCAGCCCAGTTCAGTTCGTTGGCGCCGACGACGACCAGCGGGGCGAGCGAGAAGCGCGCCGCCCAATCATCGTAGAGACGATTGAGTTGCTCGAGATAGCGAACGGAAATATCGCGCTCGTAGTCGCGCCCACGACGAACGACGCGGCTGAGCAGGGTCTCCACCGAAGCGCGCAGATAGACCACAAGATCCGGTGGCCGGATGATCTCGGACATGGTGCGATAGAGGCTGTAGTAGGTGTCCCAATCGCGGCCGGTCAACTGGCCACGCTCGTGCAGGTTGCGCGCGAAGATCTCGGCGTCCTCGTACACGCTGCGATCCTGCATGGTTGGATGACCTGTGGCGCAGATCCGGTTGTGTTGCTCGAGGCGTTTGCTCAGGAAGAACACCTGCGAATTGAACGCCCAGCGCGGCATGTCGCTGTAGAAGTCGGCCAGGTAGGGGTTGGCGTCGTTGGGCTCGAACGCCGCCTGCCAATCCCAGAGTTGAGTGAGGCGGACGACCAGCGTCGACTTGCCCACGCCGATGTTGCCGGCGACGACCACGAAGGGGGAGTTGGGAAGCGTCATGGCGGTTATCAGTGGCTACGGGGTGCTCACGAACGATAGCATAGATTGGCGGCCAACTCCGATCCCGGTCACAGCCGCAACCCCCCGGAGATGCTTCCGGGAGTGCATTTGCCCGACGTGGCGCGGAGATTGATTTTACATAAATATTCATCAAACCAACCTTTGATAAAATCAAAATTGGATATTGACATTTTTGAAGTGAGTCGTAGTATAACGAAGCAAGTAGTAAGGTGATCTAAGTTCTCAGGCGGAGGTGCCCCTATGCATCCAGTTCCAAGTCGGTGTCCAGTCTGTCAGGAAGCCATGACCGTGACCCGCCTGCATTGCCCGAACTGCGGAACCGGCGTCGATGGCCGCTTCTCGCTCGGTGCTTTCGACCGGCTGACGCCTGAGCAACTGGCGTTTGCCGCGGCCTTCATCAAGAACGAGGGCAAACTCAACCGGCTGGAGCGTGAACTTGATCTGTCGTACCCGACGCTGCGCTCGCGGCTGACGGAGTTGATCGAGGCGATGGGGTACGAGGTCGGGCAGGAAGAGCCTGCGGCGCCTACGCCCGCGCCGCCACCTGAGGACGATCGACGCCGGATCCTGGGCGAGTTGGCCGCCGGGCGGCTGACCGCCGACGATGCTATCAAGGCGCTGCGTGGCGGCGCTCCCAACAGTTGACGTTTACCAGGTAGGAGGTTCATCATGAGAGATCAGCAGTCCGTTCCGGTCGGGGCCAATGCCCTGGTTCACATCAAGGTGCAGGGCGACCTGCGCCTGCAGAGCCACGAGGCGGCCGAGGTCGTCGGGTTCAGTGACGAAATCTTCACGGTCGTGCCCGAGGGCGATCATGATGTGCAGGTGGAGGCGGAAGGCGACCTTCAGTTGTTCGTTCCGGCGGATGCCCAGGTCGTTGTGGACACGGTTGGCGGTGACGCGCGCGTGCGCGACCTCAACACGGCCGTGCAGGTGGGCAACGTCGGCGGCGACCTCTCGGTCAAGCACTTGAGTTCGATCAAGGTCGGGAACGTCGGCGGCGACGTGCATGCCAAGGTGATCGCCGGCACCTGCCTGATCGGCAACGCCGGCGGCGATATCGTCTTGAGCCTGACCTTCCAGCCCGGCAATGAGTATGCTTACCACGCCGGGGGCGACATCGTCTGCAATGTGGCTGAAGGCTCGTCGGCGACCGTGGCCGCTGTGTGCGGTGGTGATCTGACCGCTCGGGCCCGTGGCGCCAAAGTTACCTATCAGGCCAATCGGTCGGTGGCGAACGTGACTCTTGGCGGCGGTGAGGCGGCGGTGCGCATGCAATGCGGCGGCGACATCGTCCTGCGTGACTTCGATGACGTCGGCCCGGATATCGAGTCGCTGGGCAGTTCGATCGAAGCCATCGTCGCCCGGCAGCTGAGCGGCAGCGCCGAGCAGATCACGGCCGCGCTCGAGCGCAGCGGCATCCATATCCAGCGCGCCATGGAGCAGGCCCAGCGCAAGGTCGAAGAAGCTGAGCGCAAAATGGACTCGGCCGGACGGCGCTCACGTCGCTGGGGGGTGGTTGTGCCGCCTCAGCCGGGCCGGACCCCCGAGCCACCGACTCCACCGACGCCACCCGTGGCCCATGAGCCCGTCAGCAACGACGAGCGGATGGCGATCCTGAGGCTTGTCGAGAGCGGCAAGATCTCGGCCGCCGAGGCGGCCCAGCTGCTGTCCGCCCTCGAAGGGAAGTGAGCGAACATGATGCGCGGCTTTTCCATCTTTCTGGATGACACGGCACCGGCTGAGGCGTCGGCTCGCGGGGTCAAACCGAAGCAGGAGAAGGCGTCCACGCCGCGCGAACGAGAGCGGCTCGCCATCCTGCGCAGATTGCAGGCCGGATCGATCGATGCCAACACCGCAGCCGATCTGCTCGATCAGGTCGAAAGGACTTACGCGGCATGAGGGGGAACGTCCTCGTTGAGGAATTGACTAAGACCTACATCACGCGCCAGCGCCGGGGCCTCTTCAAGTCCGAAACGAAAGAGGTCCCGGCGCTGAAAGGCGTCTCGCTCGAGATCAAGCCCGGCGAACTGTTTGGCCTGCTCGGCCCGAACGGCGCCGGAAAGACGACGCTGATCAAATGTCTGACGACTCTGCTGTTGCCGACGACCGGCCGGGCCCTTGTCAACGGCTACGAGTTGACCAAAGAAGATAACGCGATCCGCGCTACCACCGGCTGCATGTTGATGGGCGAGCGCGGTCTGTATTGGAAGCTCACCGCGCGCGAGAACCTCGTCTTCTTCGGCGCGCTCTATCACCTCAGCCAGGCCGATCGCCGCAAACGCGCTGACGATCTGATCGAGCAACTCGATCTGGGCGAGATCGCCGATCGCGCGCTCGAAAGCTACTCGTCAGGCCAGCGCATGAAGGTGGCCTTCGCCAAGGCGCTGATCAATGACGCGCCGCTGCTGATCCTCGACGAACCCACCAACACGCTCGACGTGCCCTCGGCCCGCGAGTTGCGCGCCGTCGTGCGCCAGCTCAACGACCAGGGCAAGACCGTGATCTACACCACGCACATCATGTCTGAGGCTGAGACGCTCTGCGACAGGGTCGCGATCGTGGACCACGGACAGGTGCTGGCGATGGGCACGGTGCCTGAGCTCAAGGCCTCGCTCGAACGCGAGGCCGTGTTGCGCATCGAGGGCGTGATCTCGTCGCGCGCCAGCCAGGCGGTGGCCGCGCTTGGCGGCGTCACGCGCACGGCCGTGCAGGCCGTCAACGGCCATACCGAACTGACGGTGATGTCGGCCAACGCCACGTCGCTACTGCCGCGCCTGATCGAGACGCTGACCGAGCATCGGGCCGTGATCCAGAAGATCGCGCCTGAAGAGATCACGCTCGAAGACGTGTTCATCGCGCGCACAGGCCGCACGCTGGCCGAAGACACACGCGCAGTTCGAAAAGACTGAACGGGAAACCCATGAGTTATCCATCCTGGCTTGAGGCCCTCCTGCGGTGTCCGCAGACCTTGGAACCGCTGACGCGCTCGGACGACGGCTATCGACGCCCAGACGGCAAGACCTACCGCGTGATCGACGGGATCCTGTCCATCGTGCACCCGGCCGAGCTCTCCGGCCAGGACGCGGAGTTCAACCAGTTCTACGATCGCCTGGCACCGCTCTACGACCTCAACGAGCGCGTGTTCGGTCGGTTGATCGCCGGCATTGACATGGCGACCGGCCGGCGCGAGATCGTGTCCCGCCTGCCCCTACAGCGCGGTTGTCGGTTGCTCGAAGTGTCGCCGGGCCCCGGGGTCTTCCAGCCGCATCTCCGAGACGCGATCGGACCAGAAGGGGAATTCGTCTCGCTGGACCTGTCACTCGGGATGTTGCGCCAGTGCCAGCATCGCAATGACCGCCTCGACGTGCAGCTGATCCATGCCAATGGCCAGCACCTGCCCTTTGAGGATGCGAGTTTCGACGCCGTATTCCACTTTGGCGGCGTAAATCTGTTCAACGATCCTGATCGAGCTCTGGCGGAGTTCGCGCGGGTCACGCGGCCGGGCGGGCTGGTCAGCTGGGGCGATGAGGGCTTCGCGCCGAGTTATCCGAATGGTCTTCGGAAAAAGATGATGAGCAGGATCAATCCCGGCTTCACCAAGCCTCGACCCGCGTTGCCGGCTGAAGTGGAGCAAGCCCAGGTGCACGAGGTCTACGGCGGCTTAGGCTATCTCGTCGTGGCCCAGCGGATTGTGGCCCATGAAACCGTGGAGGCCCTTCCATGACCGTGCAGGCTGTCGCGCGAGCCGGCCGACCGACGTTCCGGCAGACCCTGTCGGCGGCGCTGGCCGAAACTCAGCTGCGGTTGATCAACATCACGCGCTACCCGGGCCAGCTGGCGATGGAGGCCGTGATCCCGATCGTTTTCGCGGCCATGCCCATGTTTCTGGGGCGGGCCGCCGGCGGCGATCAGGCTGCCGCGAACTTCCAGGCCAACACCGGCACCTCGAACTACGTGGCCTACATGCTGATCGGCAGCGCGGTCTTCACGATTGTGTCGGGCGCGTTCTGGCATGTCGCCTACTGGATCCGCTTCGAGCAGGAGACCGGGACGCTCGAGGCCGTGTATCTCACCCCGACGTCTACGATCACGTTAGTGAGCGGCGTGGCGCTCTATAGCCTGATCCGCGGGCTTGTGACGGCTTTGATCGCCTATGTGCTTGGCTGTCTCATCTTTCAGGTCAACCCGATCTCGGGCAACCTGGGGCTGGCTCTGCTCTTCGTCTTGTTTGGTTCTATTCCGCTCTATGGCATGTCCCTGGTCTTTGGGGCCGTCGTGCTCCGGGTGAAAGAGTCGAGCGCGATCGTGAACCTGATGCAGTGGGTGGTCAGTTTTCTGATGGGCATGTACTTCCCGGTGGCGACATTGCCGCCGCTGCTGCGCGCCGTCGCCTTGCTCTTCCCACCGACCTGGATGACCAACGGCGTCCGCTCGGCCCTGCTCGGCATGGGCTACTTCTTCGGCACCTGGTACTTCGACCTGGCCGTGTTGTGGGCCTTCATGCTCTTTGCACCACTCTTTGGCTTCTGGGTCTTCAATCGCACCGAGCGCAGCGTGCAGCGTAACGAGGGAGTGGGGCAGTTTTGAATTCGTGGAGCGTAGAGCGAAGAGCGAGGAGCGAAAGGCGAGTGTCTATTCAACCTTCGTCATTCGTCCTTCGTCATTCGTCTGAAACAGAGTGATGTCGATGCAAAACCGTCTCACGGGCCCATCGGCCTTCTTCAGCGTTTTGAGCGCGATGGCGTGGAAAGAACTGACCATCATGCTGAGGTACCCGGTCGAGTTTGCGGCCTCATTCGGTCAGGTGTTTCTGATCGTGGCGTCGGTCACGCTGGCCGGCCTGATGTTCACGCCGCGCAACGGCACGAACAACGACTCGTCGACGGCAGGCGTGGTCGTCTACGGCTTCTTCATCTTCATGTTCCTGTCGGATACGCTCTGGACCATCGGCTACAATGTGCGCCGCGACCAGAAGCAGGGCACGCTCGAACAGCTGTATCTGAGCCCCGCCTCGAAGTTCGCCAATCTGCTCTCACGCATCGCCGTCTCGCTGGTGTGGACCGGGTTGTTGTGCATCATGTCGGCCGGGTTGATGAGACTGTTGATCGGGGAGTTGCCGGTCTATAACGTGCCGCTCGGGTTGCTGGTGCTGGTGTTGACGCTCTCGGGGACGTTTGGCTTTGGTTTTGCGTTCGCGGCGTTGACGCTGCGGATCAAAGAGTCGGCCCAGACGCTGATCAATGTGATCCAGTTCACGTTCATGGTGGTCTGCGCGCCGTTCTTCACGTTCAAGGTGCTGCCCGATTGGCTCGTCGCGATCACGCGCTTCATCCCGCTGTCACACGGCGTCGATGCGTTTCGCTCGTTGATGATGGGCCTGCCGCCGGGTTATCCCGAACTGGCGCCCATCGAAGTCGAGATCGCTGTCGTGGCGGTGTTCGGCCTGCTGATGCCGGCGATCGGGTACTGGTTGTATCGTCGCGAAGAGAATATCGCCCGGCGCGCCGGGTCGCTATCGGAGTATTGAGCCCATGACGACTGCGGAGGAACGACTGACCGTCCTCAAGATGCTCGAGGCCGGGACGATCTCATCAGACGAGGCCCGGCAGTTGCTGGCCGCGCTCGCCGGCAACCGTGGCGCCCGAACAGCGTCCGACCGCGAGACACGCTCGTTGCGCGTGCGCTTCCGCGACGCCGCCACAGGCCGCGAGAAATACCTGGCGACAGTGCCGCTGCCGATTGTGGACACCGCGCTGCAATGGGGCGGCGGGATCGCGGCGCGGATCCCGAACGAGCAACTCCAGGGTGTCCTGGCCGCCGTGCGTGTGGGTCAGCCCAGCAAGATCGTCGATTTCTTCGATGCAGAGACGGGCGATCGCATCGAGATCTTCATCGAGTAGCTCGACTTAGAGTAGCTCGACTTAAATGAAAGAGGCCGGCGAACACTCGCCGGCCTCTTTCGTTTACCGAAGAGATACCGTTACTTGATCGTCACCGACAGGGTGAAGGTGGCTGTGTCCACGCCCGGGACCACGTTGATGATGTAGTCCTGATCGGCGGGCAATGTGCCTGACCAGCTGCTCACGCCCGCGCCGCCCGCGCGGACCAGCGGCTGGCCGTCGCTCAGGCCGTAGACCGTCAGGGCCATCGCGTCCTTCGACGTGATCGTCACCGACATGGTCTGGTTCTTGGCCGCGCGCAGGATGTACGTGTTCGTGCGCCGGGTCGCGATCGAGCCGTCGACGCTGCCGCTCGTGGCGCCGCGCGCGAACGAGATGCGCCGCGGGATGGTGACGTTCATCGAGAACGTCGCGGCGTTGTTGTTGGCCGATACCTTGATGACGTAGTCCTGATTGGCGGGCAGGGTGCCGATCCAATTTGCGCCGTCTGCGCTGCGCGAGAACACGACAGGCTCACCCTTGCCCGAGCCGACGACCTGCACGCCCACGCCGTTGGTCGACGACGAGACGTTGATCATCAGCGTCTGGCCCTTGAGCGCGCGGAGGACGTACTGCCTGGTCTCGTTCGCCGCGATCGTGCTCGAGACCACGGCGTTGGTGGCGCCCCGCGCGAACGAGATCCGGGTCGGCGTGGTATCGGCGGCCATGGCGGCCGGGGCGCCGTTGAATGCGAGTGGAAGTGCAACGGCGGCGGCCAGCGCCCAATGTGCGGCGCGTGTCAGAAGTGTCCGAAACATACTTTCTCCTTTTGACGGCTCTCTGAAGCCGTCTGTGTGTAACAACGCTCAGACGGCCCGACCACCGCGTAGGTTCCGTTGCTGAGGTATTTCGGTAGGGCCCGCTCCATAGCAGCCGATTCCTCTGACAGTGCAGAAGAGGGTGAGGCGTGAGATCGATCCGCGAAATAGGCGCAATCTGCGGCAAGATCACACTGTCTGCTCTCACCCTTCGTGGTATCCTCGCCTGAGCGTTGGTGCCTGGTATGAAAAATCCACTCTCTCGCTATCTCAAAATCCACGTCGCGTTGCCGCAGCAGCATGGCGCCTGGGTGATGTGGGCTGGCCCGTTGGTGTTCGGCATCGCCGTGGCCAGGGCCTTCACACCCGCGCTGGCCTGGCTTGTGCTCGCGTCGCTCGGCGCCTTCCTGGCGCTGCAGCCCCTCACGATTCTGGTGAAGGTCTGGGCCGGTCGACGCCCACGCGAAGAAGGCGCCCCGGCCATGCTCTGGCTGAGCCTGTACGGCGCTCTCACGCTGGCGGGCGTGCTGGGATTGTTCCAGCAGGGCCATGTCTGGACGCTGGCGTTGGGCGTCCTGGCGGCGCCGGTTCTGGTCTGGCAGATGTGGCTCGTTCGCCGGCGTGAGGAGCGCGGCCAGATGGGTGTCGAACTGGTCGGCGCTGGCGTGCTGGCGCTGAATGCCCTGGCCGGCTATGGCGTGGCCTCAGGCATCGGGTTTGACCTGCGTGGGTTCGTGTTGTTCGCGTTGAGCTGGTTGCAATCAGCGACAGGGATCGTCTACATCTACCTGTGCCTCGAGTACCGGCGCATGAGGGCCGCGCCGCCGCGCGACGAACGGATGCAACTGGCCGGGCGAGCGCTGCTCTACGCCGGAGCCGACGTCGTCATCGTGCTGCTCCTGGGTGCATTGGGCGTCGCGCCGCTCGGCGCCGTCATCGCCTATGTGTTCCTCGCCGGCGAAGTCGTCTACGGTGGCGTGTGGAAGCCGCCCGTCGGCGCGCGGCCGGCCGCCATCGGCATCCGCCAGACCGTCGTCACCGTGATCTTCTTTGTCCTGCTGCTGATCGCGTATCTGTTCTGACTCTTCCATTCGCCTGACAACCTTCGGACAAACACAGACGTCTTGCCGCAAGGGCTTGCCATCCGCCAGACCCGGATCGAAGATGGATGTGCTTGCGGGGGAAGTCCATGCTCATCAAGAACCTGTGGCGTCGACGGACACGGACCCTGTTGACCGCCCTGGGCGTCGCGATCGGCGTAGCTGCCATCGTGACGCTTTCGGCGTTCAGCCAGGGCCTGGCCGACGGTTTTCAGGGGGTGATGACCGTCAGCGAGGCCGACCTCACGGTCGGTCAGAAGGACGCGCTGATGCTGCTGTACAGCTCGGTCGATGCCGATATCGGCGCTGAGCTCGAGCAGATCCGCGGCGTGAAGGCCGTGGCCGGCACCGTCGTCGGCTTCGTGCAGATGACCGACTCGCCGTACTTCGTCTTGATGGGCGAGGATCCGCGCGGCTTCGGTATGACGCGCTATCGCCTCCTCGAGGGCGGGCCGATCGCGGGCCGCTATCAGATGTGGCTCGGCCACATCGCGGCGCGCAACTTCGGCAAAGCCGTCGGAGACACCTTCCACCTGGCGGGCTCACGCTACAGGATCGTCGGCATCTATGAAACCGGCGTCAGCCTCGAGGACGGTGGCGGTGTGATCAGCCTGCGCGACGCACAGAGCGCATTCGACAAGCGCGACAAGGTCACCTACTTCTCGCTCCAGGTCGACGACGTCGCCGACATCTCGGACGTGCGGGCCGCCATCGAGGAACGCTGGAGCGACCTGGCCGTGGCTCGCTCCGGCGAGGCGACGCGCTCCGACGAGTTCCTCGACCTGTATCGCTCGATGGGCCTCTTCATCGGCCTGTTTACGGCCGTCGTCGGCGGGCTCGGGATGATGAACACCACCCTCATGAGCGTGCTCGAGCGGACGCGCGAGATCGGCGTATTGCGCGCGCTCGGTTGGAGTCGCTGGCGGGTCGTCCGCATGATCCTGGGCGAATCGATCCTGCTGGCCGGTCTGGGCGGCATTCTGGGTATCGGGCTCGGGCTTGGCCTGATGCGACTGCTGCAGGCAGTCCCGGCCGTCGAGCCAATGCTCGCCAGCCGGGCCACGCCCGAAATCCTGGGTCAGGCGTTCGTCCTGGCGTTGTTGTTGGGTATGATCGGCAGCCTGTATCCGGCCTGGCGCGCGGCCCAACTCACGCCCATCGAGGCGATGCGCTACGAGGGCGGTGTCGGGTCGACGATGAACCCATGGGCCAGTTGGTGGAGCCGGAGAGCCATAACGCGCGGCCCTTTGCGGGCCCTGCTGCGCCGGCCGGGGCGCACGGCCCTGACCGTGGCGGGCATCGGCCTGGGCGTGGGCTTCATCGTCTCGATGATGAGCCTGGTCGACGGCATGCTGTCGAGCTTCGGCGCCCTCACGAGCGCCGGGCAGGCGGACCTGATCGCCGAGCAGGCCGGGGCGTCTGACCTCTCGCTCTCGGAAATCGACGAACGCGTCGCCGTGCGACTGCGGAGCCGACCCGAGGTCAAGAGCGTGTCGCGGGTCCTGCTGACCTTCCCGGCCGTCGGCGACATGCCCTTCTTCTTCATCTTCGGCCTGGATCCGCAGGAGCCCTACGTGCAGCGTTTCCGCTTTCAGGAAGGTCGACGGCCGCTGCGCTCGGGCGAGATCGCGCTCGGCCGCTTCGGCGCCGAGAACCTCGAGAAGGGCCTGGGCGATACCCTGCGTCTGAGCGGCACAACGTACGCCATCGTCGGGATCTACGAGAACGGCTCGACCTTCGAAGACGCGGGCGGGCTGTTGCTGTTGAAGGATGCCCAACGCCTCGGCAACAAGCCGCGCAAGGTCACCCTGCTGGCGATCCAGCTGGAAGACCCGGCGCACGGCGACGAGGTGGTCCCGGCGCTCAGGGCCACCTTCCCCGAGATCGCCATCGAACGAGCCGAAGGCTTCCTCGAGCGCACGCAAGACATCCAGACGACGCGTCTGGTCTTCAACACCATCATCGGCGTGACGATGCTGGTGGGCGGCGTGGTGATGATGAACGCGATGTTGATGAGTGTCTTTGAGCGCACCCAGGAGATCGGCGTCCTGCGTGCGCTCGGCTGGCGTCGCCGCCGTGTGATCGGCATGGTGCTGGCCGAGTCGATCGCGCTGGCCGTGGTCAGCTCGGCGGCCGGGATCCTGATCGGCATCGGGCTCAACGGCACGATCGCGTTCTTCCCGGAGTACAGCCTATTGCTGAAGCCGTTGTACTCGTCGACGATGTTCGCGCAGGTGCTGGGGCTGGCGGTCGTGTTGGGGAGCGTCGGCGGGCTCTATCCGGCCTGGCGCGCCGCGGGCCTGCAACCGATCGAGGCCCTGCGCTATGAGTGAGGTGAGGCGATGACGACTCAACCTGTGGTCGAGACCCGTGACCTGATCAAGTGCTATGGTGACCCGAATGCCCAGGGCATTCGCGCGCTCGACGGCGTCACCCTGGGCATCCCACGCGGCCAGTTCGTGGCCCTGATCGGGCCGAGTGGCGCCGGGAAGAGCACGTTGCTGCACATGCTCGGCGCGTTGGATCGGCCCACCCGTGGCGAGGTGATCATCGATGGGCAGTTGCTCAGTCGGGTGCGTGACCTTGACAGGTTCCGCAGCCGCACGATCGGCTTCGTGTTCCAGATGCATAACCTCATCCCGACGCTGACCGCGCTCGAGAACGTCGAGGTGCCGATGGCCGAGACGGGGGTGTCGGGCCGGCGCAAGCGCGAGCGCGCCCGCGATCTGCTCAAGATGGTCGGCCTCGAGGCGCGCGGCAACCACCTGCCGAACATGATGTCGGGCGGCGAGCGTCAGCGTGTGGCGATCGCGCGCTCGCTCGCCAACCAGCCGGCTATCCTGCTGGCCGACGAGCCGACCGGAAACCTCGACACCCGGACGACCGACGAGATCATGGATCTACTCGCCATGCTCAACCGCGAGCAGGGCATGACCCTGATCCTTGTCACGCACAACCCGCAGGTGGCTGGCGTCGCCGAGCGCGTGCTGACGATTCGTGACGGCAAGATCGACAGTGACATCACCTTCAGCAGCCCGTACGAGAAGGACCTGATCGACCTCAAGCACTCCCAGCTGGGACGGGCCATCATCGAGGGGCGCGACGACCTGCCGCCTGAGCTTGGCGCGTCGACCGGGGCTTTGCGGGCCCTGCTTCAGCAGGTGTGAGGGGCGCAACGCCGTCCGGCCCTCCACCTGTGACGACGACCAAATACGTAGGCGCCGTCGACTGAATGGCGGAGCGCAGGGGCTTGTCAGCCGCGCGAGCGCCCCCGATACTGGGCCCATGATCCGACGAACCTGGCTGAATGTGTGGCGTCTGACGGCGGCCCTGTGTCTTTCTGCGTTGGGGCCGGGCGTTGCGGCGCCGGCCAGGGCAGCTGCGGTCTGCGCGGCACTGCCGACACGCGCGGGCACCGTCGTCAACGTCTCGACCACGACCCAACTGCAGAACGCCGTGGCGAATGTGACGTCGGACACCACCATCCTGATCGCTGATGGCATCTACGACCTGACCAACACTCTGAACATCCGCGGCGCCGATCGTGTGACGCTGCGCGGCGCCAGCGGGAATCGTGACGCCGTCGTCCTGCGCGGGCGCGGGATGAGCAACACCGGCTATGCAAATGTCCCGCACGTGATCGCGATCTACGACGCCGACGACGTGGCCATCGCCGACCTGACGTTGCGCGACGCCTACTACCACCTGGTGCAGGTGCATGGCGAAGAAGGGCCGCAGCGGCCGGTCTTCCACAACCTGCACCTGATCGACGCAGGCGAGCAATTCCTCAAGGGCTCGACCGGCGGTGCGCCCGGCCCGTACAGCGACGGTGGCGTTGTCGAGTGCTCGACCTTCGAATACACGAACCGCGCGCGCAGTGATTACACAAACGGGGTCGACGTGCTTGCGGGCGACGGTTGGATCATCCGCGACAACGTCTTCAAGAACATCCGCGCGCCGCAGGGGCAATTGGCCGGGCCGGCGGTGTTGATGTGGCGCAACTCGCGCAACACGATCGTCGAGCGCAACCTGTTCATTGAATGCGACCGTGCGATTGCGTTGGGGCTGAGCGTGCCCAACGCCAACGCCCGCGACGGCGAGACGACCTACGACCATCAGGGCGGCATCATCCGCAACAACATCATCTACCGCGCGGGCGATGGCGACGTCGGCATCACCGTCAATTACGCCGCGAATTACAGGATCGTTCACAACACTATCGTGCTCAATGGCACGTTCCCGTGGACGATCGAGTACCGCTTCTCGGTCTCGAGCGGCTCCGTCAGTTACAACCTGACCGATGGCCCGATCGTGGGCCGCGACGGCGCGACGGGCACGCTGTTGGGGAACCTCACCGGGGCGCAGACCTCATGGTTCGTCGACAAGACCCACGGCGACCTGCACCTGGCGGCGAACGCGCCCGCCATTGGCCAGGCGGCGACGTTGGCCGACGTGACGAACGATTTCGACGGCGAGGCGCGGCCAATCGGTGCGGCCCCCGACGTGGGCGCCGACGAGTACGGCGTGCCTGCTCCTGCGGCCGTGACCAACCTGCGCGTGACGACAGCGACAGCGTCGGGCGGGACGTTGACGGCCACGCTGACCTGGACTCCACCGGCCGGCGCGACAGCGATCCTGATCAAGAGTGCGAGCGCGCCGCTGACTGAGGCCAATTGGGAATCGGGAAGCCTGCCGTACGTCGAGGCATCTGGAGGGACGACGAGCCTCACACTGAACGTGCCGTACAGCGGCGGCACGGCCTTCTTCGCGCTCAAGGCCCGCAATGCCGACGGCCTGTGGTCGGCGCTGTCGAACAATGCCGTCTGGCCGCGGTTGGATCTGTTCTTGCCTGCGATTCGGCGCTGAAGACCCGTGCGGTCTCTCCTTATCTCAACGCTCGAGACACGCGTAGACGGCCTTGCATAGATCCATGGCGCGTTGATCCGGCCCGACGACCATGCGGTTCATGACGTAGCCGAACGCCAGCCGATGCGCCGGGTCGGCGAACCCCAACGACCCGCCCATGCCCGCATGCCCAAATGCGGTCGGCGGTCGCGGATCACCCAACTCGGGCTCGGGGAGCATGAACCCCAGTGTGCGCCGCATCAGGGTGGATGTGACCACGTCTTTCATTCGGATTTGCTCGCGGCCGGCGAGCCTGGCCGCGGTTTCGGAGAGCACGCGGGCGCCGTGGAACGAGCCGTCGAGGGCGAGCGGTGCGTAGAGCCGCGCGAGACCCCTGGCGCTGGCGTGCCCGTTCGACGACGGGATCTCGGCTTCGCGCCAGCGCTTCGTGTTGACGGCGGTGAAAGGGCGCGGTGGGTTCGTGAACGCGGCGCGTCGTGGCCCGCCACCTGTCGTGAACATCACGTTGAACAGCAAGCGGCCAAGCCGCGAGGGCTGCAGAGCCTCGGCGACGCGCTCTTGTTGCGAGGTGTCGATCCCGATCGCGACGTCGGCCCCAAGCGGGCACGCGATCTCGTCGCGCAAATACTGGCCGATCGACAGGCCGCTGACGCGTCGCACGACCTCGCCGTTGAGCCAGCCAAACGTCGCGGCGTGGTAGCCGCACTGCGTGCCGGGCTCCCACCACAGGCGCGAACGCTCAAGCGCTGCCGTCATCGCTCCCCAATCGTAGAGGGCGTCGTCGGGCACCCTATCCGTTGGCGCGGGCAGGCCGGCCGTGTGAGTCAGCACGTGCCTGACGAGCACCGCCTCCTTGCCTTGCTGCGCGAACTCCGGCCAGTAGCGCGCCACTGGCGCGTCGAAATCGATCAAACCCTGATCGGCCAGCCTGTGCATGGCCAGCGCCAACCAGCCCTTCGTGGTCGACCAGACGTTGACCAGGCTGTCGCCGACCCAGGCGCGAGTCTGAGCCTGGTCGGCGCTGCCGCCCCACAGGTCGACAACGGGTGCGCCGTCGACGAGGACGTGAAGGGCCGCGCCGCACTCGTTGTGTCGGCGAAAGTTGGCTTCGAAGGCCGCGCGCACCGGCTCGAAGCCGGGCGCAACGTGGCCCTGGATGGGAAATTGTTCGATTGAGGTCATGATGAATCGCTAAAGCGGGAGCGCAAAAGTAAACGTCGTGCCGGAGCCCGGCGTGCTGACTGCGTGTATCGTACCACCGTGCGACTCGACAAGGCTCTTCACGATGGCGAGGCCCAGGCCGCTGCCGCGGGATTCATCAGACTTGTAGAAGCGATCGAAGATGTGGGCCAGTCGATCGGGCGCGATGCCTTCGCCGGTGTCGCGCACGACAACAGTCACTTGTTCGGGCGAGGTCGCCTCGATGACCACCGTGATCTGGCCGCCCGCCGGTGTGTAACGCAGCGCGTTGGCGATGAGGTTGGTCAGCACTTCACGGATGCGCAGCGGATCGAGATCGGCAAGAGGTAGATCCGCCGGAGCCTCAACGACGAGGGCGACGCCCGCCGCATTCGCGCGCGTCTGAAACGTCGCGACCGCTTCGCCGGTCAGCACGCCCAGGTCGACGGGCTCGCGCATGAGACGTAGCGCCCCGGCTTCGGCCAGGGCCAGCGTGCGCAGATCGTCGATCAGACGACCCATCACATGGGTCTCCTCCAGGATCGCGCTCAGGTGGGCGGGGTCAGCCGGATGCACGCCATCCAGAACAGCCTCGAGCTCGCCCTGAATGACCGTCAGCGGCGTGCGAAGCTCGTGCGTGACGTCGGCCAGCAGGCGGCGCCGTTGCTGATCGTTGCTCTCCAACTGCGTGGTCATGACGTTGAACGTATGAGCAAGCGCCCGCGTATCGCGCGCACCCGCCTCGCGCACCCGCACCGAGTAATCGCCTTGAGCAACGCGTTGTGCGGCCCGCATGACCTCATCGACCGGACGCGCGGTCCGCACCAGATGGCGCACGACCGTCACGAATCCGACAACGAACACCGAGAGGATCGAGACGCCAACCAGCAGACGTGGCACGATCCAGCTGGCGGGCATGGTCCGCCACATCATCCACGGCGGATCCATCGAAGGCATGTTGCCGCTGTTCATCCACGACTGCCCGATCCAGGCCACGAGCGCGCCGAGCGCGAAGACAAGGGCGAACAGGATCAGAAAAAGCGTGGCAACTCGCCACATCCAGCGACGCGGGTTGAAGTGCGCGGGCGGCCAGGGCTCGTTGGCCGGCCACCATGGCGGGCGCACGCGCGGCCCGGGCCGCCAGCGTTCCGGGTTGGGCGTGCCGGGCGGCGCCGGGTTGAGTGGATCGGACGAGGAGAATGGCATGGCGCTCAGGCCTCGTCCGCCAGTTTGTAGCCGACGCCGTAGACCGTCTGGATGTAACGCGGGCGGCGCGCATCCGGCTCGAGCTTGCGGCGGATGTTCTTGATGTGGCTATCGATGGCGCGCTCGTACGACTCGAAGGCGACGCCCTGTACGGCGTCGAGCAGTTGCGCGCGTGTGAACACGCGCCCCGGTTGAGCGGCCAGAGCCGCCAGCAGTTGAAACTCGGTCGCCGTCAGTTCGACGAGTTCGCCGCCGCGGGTCACGCGCAATCGATCGGGGTCGAGCTCGACATCGCCAACGCGGATGAGGCCTTTGGCAGTTGGCTGTTCGACGCGGCGCAGCACCGCGCGCACACGTGCGACGAGTTCCTTGGGGCTGAAAGGCTTGACGATGTAGTCGTCGGCGCCGATCTCGAGACCGACAAGCTTGTCGCTCTCGTCGCCTCGAGCCGTCAGCATGATGATCGGCGTGTCGGCGGCGCGACGCACCTCGCGCGCCACGTCGAGGCCGTCGAGGCCGGGCAGCCCGAGATCGAGCACGACGAGGTCGGGCCTGTCGATTTGCCAGGCCGCCAGCGCCGATGGGCCATCGCCGGCCAGACGCACGGAGAACCCGGCGTGCTCCAGGTAGTCGCGCGCGATCTGCGCGATCTTCAGTTCGTCATCGACGACCAGGATGCGTTTCATGGAAGGATCATACACCGTGGAGTCGTAGGGGCAGGTTGACGAACGACGAAGGACGAATGACGAAGGTTGAACGGCCATTCAAGCTTCGTCATTCGTCCTTCGTCGGGCTTACGGCGTCGGCGGTGCCGGCGGAGGCGTCTGCTCGCCGTGCGCCTCGCGGTGCCAGGCCTCGAAGCGCTCGCGGGCGCGACCTTCGAAAGCCGCCGGGCCGTGGCCGCCCCAGGAGCGCGGACCCCAGCCGAAGAACAGCCGGCGGAAGAGGCCAATGACCAGGAAGATCGCGCCGATGAAGAATGCGAAGCGCAAGACCCCGAAGATCAGGCTGAACGGCCCGAAGCCCCAGCCGCTCATCATCATGGGGCCGCCGCGCATCCACGTGCCAGGCATGCCCTGCACACCGGGATTCATCATCTGCGGCATGTTACCGGCGACCCAGCCGCCGCTGTAGTGGGCGCCTGCCCAGAACGCGCCGGCGCCGACGAGACCGACGATGATCAGGATCCCGACCACCATCCCAATTCTTGCCCATACCGTTCGACTCATGGTTTCTCCCGGTCCGTCAGGGAAAGACCTGAAGGACGCTGTGTCTGAGGCTGAGTGTGCACCGCAATTGTGTGCGAACTTTGTATACTGTTGTGAGGTCTGATGTAGAACAACATCATATTGTTCCGTACAGGAGAGCCGTCGAACGATGTCTACTCAAAACCGCTCCACTCCTGCGAGCCGCATCGGTTTGGGCCTGATCCTGTTGTTCCCGGCTGCGCTCATGTGCGCGCTCACGCAGCTCTGGCCGACCCTCGGGACGATCAGCATGAGCTTCCAGAAAGTCGATCTGCTTCGTGCGGATCGATCGACCTGGGTCGGCGGCGACAACTATGGAGTGTTGTTCGAGCAAGGCCGCGTGGCTCAAGCACTGGGTTTCGCGCTGCTTCTGGCGGTGGCCCGTGTGATCGCCGTGGCTGTGGTGCCACCCGCGCTCGGCTGGGCGATGTCGCGATTTCGGGGCGGCCTCGGCGCGGTGTTGCGCGGGCTTGGGGCGCTGCCGGCTCTGTTTTATCTGCCCGGCGCGTTCGGCCTTGCCTGGCTCGCTGCTCTGCAGGGCCTGCGGATGTCTGGAGCGGCGTGGACGTCCTGGCTGGTGGATCCAACCAGCGCGCCTCTGTTCCTGGCCGCCATCGATGCCTTCGCAGCGTTGGCTTTCGGCACCAGCTTCTGCGTCGTCGTATTTGGCGCAGCAGCGCGCAGCGACAGGCCGCGAAAGTGGATGCTGATCGCCTGGTTGGCTACGGTCGTGACGGCTGTCGCCCTCGCCCTGCAGGTGATGGATCTGCCGTTGACGCTCACCAACGGTGGACCGGCGGGTGCCACGACCACGCCATTGGTGCTGGCCTATCGGTACTTTGCCCAGTTCTTCGAGATCGGCCCGGCCGCCGCCGCCGCCACGCTCGTGCTCCTGCCCGTGCTTGGGCTGGGCCTGATCGCGGGCGTCGGGCTTGCGCTGACCCGGCCGCGGATCGAATCGGTTGAGGACTCGGCGGGAGCGGCTTCTCCTTCGGGGTTGGCCGTGATCGCGTTGATCCTGGGCGGCCTGATCCTGCTCGTCAGCGTCGCGACGCTGGCCTGGATCTATCTGGGGCCGCTGCTCGGTGCCTCAGAATCCAGTTCTGGCGAGCCGCGCACGTTGGCCGTCTGGTCCGACTCGTTGCTTTCGCCGTTCGCGGGCGTGGCGATCAATCTGGTGCTGGCGTTGCTCGGCGGGTATGCGATCGGCGGGGTGCGGCCGTTTGGCCGGCAGAGTCTGTGGCTGCTTGCGCCCTTCGCGCCATGGTTGTTCGTCGCTCCGTCGTTGCAGGTCCTCGATTGGTTTCCGAAGTATCAGGCGATAGGTTTGCTCGGCACCTGGGTGGCGATGATCCCGCCCGGATTAAGCGTGCCGGCATTGGTGATGGTGGCCCTGGCGTTCTTCGGTGTGTCTGAGCGTGCGAGCGCGCGAGCGCGTGCGTTGCCGTTCATGCTCGCGCTGGCGATTGGGGCGCTGGCGTGGCAATCCGCGATCTACGATTACGTCTGGCAGACGTTTCTGGGTGGCCCGCGGGCGTCGACCTGGCTGATCCTGGCAACTCAATCGCTGCAAAGCCGGGCAGGCATAGGCTCGGATGTCTGGGGGCCGCTGTTGGCGCCGGCCATTCTGATCGGTCTCTTCCTGATCACCTGGGTTGCCGCGTTTGGCCATCGGCTGCGGATCAACGAGGCGTGATCGATTCAAACCGTCGACCTGTCAGGTCCATCAGAGATCCTCGAGAATCGCAGCTGTTCCAACAGCTGTGTTCCAGGAATGTGGGCGGTCTTCTAACCTGGCGCTGGCGGGCCCGGTACAATCAGGGTGCAACCCACGAACCTTAGCGGAGCATCTATGACCCATCCACGTCTTGCTGAAGCACAAGCGATCCGTCCCTTCATCGTCGACCTGCGCCGTCGCATCCACCGCCAGCCCGAGCTGGGCTTCGACGTGCACAAGACGGCCGCGTTGGTGGCCAGCACGCTGAGGGATCTGGGCGTCGAGGCTCAGACCGGCGTCGGCAAGACGGGCGTCGTCGGCTACATCGGCGATGGCGACGGCCCCGTCGTCGGCATCCGCGCCGACATGGACGCGTTGCCGATCCTCGAAGACACCGGCCTCGACTTCTCGTCCGAGGTGCCCGGCAAGATGCACGCCTGCGGTCATGACGCGCACACCGCCATGCTGCTCGGCGCCGCCAGGCTTCTCTCGGCCCAACCGATCCGTGGCCAGATCCGGCTGTTCTTCCAGCCCTCAGAGGAGATCGCTGACGCTGAAGGCATCAGCGGCGCGCCGCGCATGATCGAGGACGGCGCGCTCAAGGGCGTCGATCGCGTGATCGCCCTGCACGTCGACGGCGAGAACTACGTCGGCACGATCGAGGTCGGCGCGGGCAAAGTCTCGGCGGCCGTCGACACGTTCTACGGCACCGTGATCGGCACCGGCGGTCATGGCGCCCGGCCGCAGGTCGCGATCGACCCGATCTGGTTGTCGACGCAGGTGCTCAGCGCATTGTTTGCTGTGCCGTCGCGGCGCATTGATCCGTTCGAGCCCAACGTGCTCTCGATCGGGGTCGTGCGCGGTGGCGAAGCCTCCAACGTCATCCCGCGTTCGGTCTACATCGAAGGCACGCTGCGCAGCATGGACCCCGTTGTGCGCGAGCAGTTGCTGACCGAGGTCGAGCGCTGCTTCAGCCTGGCGAAGGCCCTGGGCGGCGACTACACGCTCAAGATCGAGCGCGGCTACCCGTCCATGCACAACAACGGCGACGTCGCCTCCCTGATCCAGCAGACCAGCCGCGACCTGCTCGGCGAGGAAAGCCTTGTCACGTCGACGCCGACGATGGGCGCCGAGGACTTCAGCTACATGACCGAACTGGCCCCGGGCGCGATGTTCATGCTCGGCATCCGCAAACCCGGCAGCGACGCCAAGCGCGTCCACACGCCCGATTTCGTGATTGACGAAGACGCTCTCCCGATCGGCTCGGCGATGCTGGCCGAGACGGCGCTGCGTCTGTTGGAAGAAGCCCGCGCGGGACGGTGACGCGCCTGCGGCGCTGACGAACGACGAAGGACGAAGGTTGTCTCGCACAACCTTCGTCCTTCGTCGTTCGTCACTCAGATACCGCGGTCGTTTCGGTAGTGGTCGACGGAAAACGCGTAGAGCACTTTCGTCAGGAACAGCACGGCGATGATCAGGAAGGGCGGCGGAAATCCGCCGAAACCGATCACGAGCGCGAGGCCGAGCACCCAGAGAACCGCGGCAACGAACACCTGCTGCGAGTGACCGTGCAGCCAGTTGACGATCGCGGCGCCCATGATGGTGTAGGCCCAGGCCGCAATGGCCGGCCACAGATACACAGATAGCAGCCACGCCAGGGCCGGCAGGTGGACGTGGATGGCGATAAAGATCCACCGATGGCGGGGACGTTGGGCGTAGTAGTCGCTCGTTCCGCGCGTGAAGTTGGCGACGCTTCCCGCTGCCACATCGAAGCACAGCAGAAACGCCAGGAGGCTCCGCCACCACGGCAGCTCCATGGTCCATGTCGGAAAGACGAGGAAGAGCGCACAGGCCACCGCCAGCCCCACACCGAGCACAGCGGCGATCTCGCCCCCAGATTGGCGCTCACCGAAGACATCATGCAGGATCGCCGGGACGCGAATGGTCATGGTTGAGACCTGCTTGCAATCGAGCACGAAGCACTGACGAAAGACGAAGGTTGTGCTGACGACAACCTTCGTCTTCATCCTTCGTCATTCGTCTGATGATCAGGCTTCCGCGGTCCGCGGTCTTCCGTCCACAGTCGCCGTGGCTTCACCGCGCCGCACACCCAGCATCAACACCAGCGCGATGGCCATGAAGACGGGCGCCACGACCATGATCAGGCTGTAGTTGTTGCCCGACAGCTGGATGATCCAGCCGTTGACGTTCGGCCCGGCGATGTTCGAAAGGGTCGAGAAGAGGTAGTACAGGCCCGTGAAAGTGCCGATGCGGGCCGGCACCGTCAGATCCACAACCATCGGCAGTGAATTGATGTTGATCAGGGCCCACGCTGCACCGCCGAACATCAACATCAGGCCAACCACCGGCACCGCGCCAAGGACCGGGATCGAGAACAGGACGGTGGTGAGGGTCGCCACGGGCAGGAAGAACGTGCCCAGCATCACCGCGCTCATCAACACGATGCCGATGACGATGGTCACACGACGACCCAGTGTCGCGCCGATGTACCCGGCGGGCAGGGCGAACAGCACGAAGATCAAGGATTGCTGCCCGGCCAGACGCACGCCATCGGCCGGCGCCAGGCCCAGGTGGTTGACCGCGTAGAGCGTGAAGAACGCCTCGATCGCCGAGTAGCCCAGGAACCAGAAGAAGATCGCCAGCAACAGGCGCATCCCGCTGTGATCCGGATCGGCGGCCACTTCCCGCAGGCTGGCCAGCAGGCCGGGGCCGCGCTCAGTCGCCGCGATCTCCTTGGGCTCGCGGATGAACGCGAAGACCAGGAGCGACGCAATGATCACGAGCACCGAGCCGAGCCAGAATGGGTAGGCCGGGTTGATGCGATACAGCTGCGAGCCGCCGAGCGTGGCCACGATCGCGCCGAGGCCACCCATCAGGTTGATGATGCCGTTGGCCTGCGAGCGCAGCGGCGAGGGTGTGATGTCGGGCATCAGCGCCACCACCGGCGTGCGCCAGAAGGCCATGCTGAGCAACAGCGTCGACGTGCAGGCGACGAAGAGCGGCAGCGCTGACGCCAGCGGGATCAGGCCGAAGGCCAGGGCGCCGACCGGCGCGCCGATGAGGATGAAGGGCATGCGTCGCCCGATGGGTGTGCGCAGCCTATCCGACCAGGCGCCGACGGGCGGCTGGATAAAGAGCGCCGCCAGGTTGTCGAGTGTCATGAAGAAGCCGATGATGCCCGGCTCGAGGCCGAACTTGTCGGCCAGGAAGAGCGGCACGAACGCGTTGTAGACCGCCCAGATGACGCTGACGCCGAAGAAGCCGAAACCCAGAAGGAACGTCTTGCCGTAGTTCAGCCGCATGATTGCCCCCGTCGATGATGTAGAGGCAAGTATACGTCGTCGACGTTAACCCTCACCGCTGAGTCAACGGGCCGCCCGCCCGACGAGCCCTGCGCCGGCCAAACCTCATTCGCCGTCGGTCACCTCACGCCATTGCCTTCGGGAACCGCCACACCGCCAGCCCGAAGAACACCACGGCATACGCCATCAGCACGCTGATCGGCAACCAGACCGACTCGAGCCCCTGGCCACGGATCACGATATTCTGCAGCCCGATCATGGCCCAGGTCGCTGGCAGCAACCTGCCGATGGTGGCGAAGGCCTGGCCCGCAAACTCGAGCGGGAACCAGGTGCCGCCCATCGCCGAGAAGATGAACATGGCCATCATCGAAAACAGCACGACCTGATCGTCGCTACGCGCCAGAACACCGATGAACAGGCCCATGCATGCGACCCACAGACCGAGCGCCATTGCGATCAGCAACGTCGCGCCGGCCTCGCGCAGGTAGTCGACGCCCAGCAGCCCCTGGCCGAGCGCCACAAGCAACAACGTCTGCGCCAGAGTGATGACGAACATCGCGAGCATATGCCCGGCCACGACCTCCCACGCCGGCATCGACGTGGTCAACAGACGCTGCAGCGTGCGTGTCTTGCGTTCCTGCACGAGGATCTGGGCTGACGCCACAAGCCCCATGATCGCGAACTGCACCAGGATGCCCGGTGAGGCCTGGTTGTAGGGATTGCCACCGAAGGCAGCCTCAGGCTCAGGCGCCGTTGCGCGCTCGACGACGACGCGTTGCATACCCGACTGCCTGCCCCAGGCCGACCAGGCCGTCTCGAAGGCCGCTTCGGCGTTCGACTCAGGCATCAGGGCGACGCTCAACCGCGCAATCTCGCGAGCGCTGAGCAACTCGGTCAGCGTGATCTGCACGCCCCGATATAACGCCTGTGTGGATGCCGAAGCCGGGTCTGCCACCAGGGTCAGCGGCGCGGCAACGTCCCCGGTTCCGCTTTCGGTGGCAGCACCGAAGGTGGCAGCACCGAAGGTGGCACCACCGAAGGTGGCACCACCGAAGGTGGCAGGTACCGTCAATACCCCCAACACCTCCTTGGACTCCAGTGCACGCCGCGCTTCGTCCGACTCCATACGCACCGCGTTGATCGTGCCCGACTCGCTCAATCTTTCGAAGAGCAGCCCGGCCATGGTCGACTCAGGCATCTCGGCCACCCAGGCCACCTTGAGTCGTGGATCCGTTTCAGCGCTGGGCTCGCCCCCGCGATAGGCAAGGCCCATGAACAGCGTGAACACGATCGGCATCGCCACAAGAAACAGCAAAGACTTCCGATCGCGCACGATCTGGTCGAGGTCCTTGAGCGCAAGAGTGAAGAGACGCATGGTTGAACTCCATCACAATGGTTATTGGTCATTGGCTATTTGCTATTGAGTTCCAATAACCAATAACCCATGAACAATGCCCCATAACCCTGACAGACGCCTTTACGCAAAACGCCGTTGGATCCGCCAGGCTCCGATGATGAAGCAGGCGGCGCCGATGAGAAGCAGCACAAGGGTCGGCGTGACGAGCTCGGCCGGCCCCTGGCCCGCCAGGGTGAGCTTCCAGGCTTTGATCACCCAGCCCTGCGGCGTGAAGTCGGCCAGCCGCGTGAAGATCTCGGGCAGCGTGCCGGTGCCGGTGAACAGCCCGCCGAGCATGCCCATCGCGGTCAGGCCGCCGCCGATCACGGGCCCGGCCTGTTTGGCAGTCTTGACGAACGCGATCAGCAGCACGCCCAGGCCCGTCGCGCCGGCCACCTGTCCGACAAGCGCCAGTACCACACTCACGGGGTCGCCCCACTCGACGCCGAAGGCATAGCGCGTGGCGATCAGGAGCACAAGGCCCTGCACGATCACGGAGACGAACACGGCCACGAACTTGCCGGCCAGGATCGTGGTCCTGTGGGTCGGCGACGAGAACAGGCGGGGCAACGTGCCCTCCTCGTCTTCGCGCAGCAGGGAGATCATCGAAAACGCTCCGGTGAAGAAGGCGAAGAACACCATTTGTCCGGCGGCGATCTGCGACATGATCACCTGCAACGTGTCCTGGTTGGATCCCGTCGTCGCGGGCGCCATCTGCACCAACGCTGCCTCGCTGGTCTGATGCAGCATGGCCCGCTGCGTCGTGGCGTACCACGCCGAGTATTGGGTCAGCAACGCCGATGCATCCAGCCCGCTGGGATCACGCCCTTCGGCGGCCCATTGCTCGTTCACGGTTTCGAGTGCGATCCGCCCGCCCTCGACGCCCTGGAGGAGCGCGTTCACCATGGCCTCGGCGATCTGCGGCCCGACGGTCAGGGTTGGATCACTGACGACGGTGACAGCTGCCTCACGGCCGGCGAGCACGTCGACTGTGAAGCCAGCCGGCACGATCACGGCGACGCCAAGCGCCTGGCCGTTCACGGCCGCGCGCGCCGACTCCTCATCCGCAAAGTCGCTGGCCTCCAGCCACCCCGTCACACTCGGGTCGGTGAACAGCGCTCGAAGGGTTTCGCCAAGCGACTCTTCGAGTGCAGCATCTTCAGGCAACGTATCGAGGTTGACGACGCCAACCCGAATCGCCTGCGGGGCTGGCTCACCGCCGGTCAACCCGCCGAACGCGAAGTAGATCAGGAGGATCAGCAGCAGCGGCGCGCCCACCATCATGCCGATGGCGAACCCGCTCCGCAGTGTCTGCTTCAGATCTTTCAGGGCAATGTCGATGACTCTCATAGTGTCGAACTCTGAAAACGACGAATGGCGAAAGACGAATGACGAAGGTTGACAACCTGCCAGGCGAACTGTCGCTCCGGGCGACGACAGGCATCGCCTCTACGCGTCTCGCAACGCCTTCCCGGTCAGTTTGAGAAACACGCTTTCGAGGTTAGGCTCGTTGATGTCGACCGATGTGATGCGCGCGCCGACCGGGGTGGCGGCTTCGAACAGACGTGGCAGAGCGACGTTCGAGTCGTCGACAAGGGCCGTGATCCGGCCGTTGGCCGAGTCGATGTGGGCGACGCCGTCGATGGCCCGCCAGGCTGGCAGCACACGTTCCGGCTCGATGTTCACGGTCAGGTCGATGCGGGTCTGGCCGCCGACCTGGTTGATCAGTTCGTCGTGTGTGCCGCAGGCGATGATGCGCCCTTGATCCATGATCGCGATCCTGTGCGACAGCTCGGCGGCTTCTTCCATGTAGTGTGTGGTGTAAAGCACCGTCGTGCCCGCTGCGTTGAGGGCCTTGACGTGGTCGAGGATGTGCCGGCGCGACTGTGGGTCGATGCCCACCGTCGGCTCGTCCATGATCACGACCGAGGGGCCGTGTAACAGCGCGGCGCCGATGTTGACCCGGCGCTTCATGCCCCCCGAGAATGTGCTGACACGGTCGCGTTGACGGCCGTTAAGCCCGATCGTCTCGAGCACGGCCTCGATCCTGCGGTTCAGCGCCGCTCCGCGCAGGCCGTACATCTTGCCCCAGAAGGCCAGGTTCTCGCGCGCTGTCAGGTCGGGATAGAGCGCGATCTCCTGCGGCACGACACCGAGCTGGGCCCTGGCCGCCTGCGAGTCCGTCTTGAGCGAATGGCCCATGATCGCGGCGTCGCCCGAGGTCGGCTCGATCAGGCCGGAAAGGATCGAGATGGTCGTGCTCTTGCCGGCCCCATTCGGGCCCAACAGGCTGAACACCTCGCCCTCGCGTACAGCAAACGTGATCCCGGCGACCGCCTGAACGGAGCCGAACGCTTTGTGAAGATCCCGAACGTCGATGGCTGTCACAGTCAATTCTCCCGAAAACGCGCTTACATCGCGCGTCGTCTCAAACACGATACGGCCGGCGACGGTCGGTTCCCAGTGTGCCTTCGGGAAGATGGGACAATGTCCATTCGGACAGTGTCCGTTTGCACACTGGCGCAGCCCGATGCTCCGCGCCACAATGAGCTATGACTTCCTCGACGGCTTCCTCATCGTACAAGGCCCCAGGTGAACGGGCATTCTTCCTGTTCCTGACGCTCGTCCTGGTGGGCGCCTACGCATTTTCGGTGGCCGTCACGCCGGTCCTGCGTGAACCACTTCGACTGGCGGCTCTCACCCTCGTGCTGCTCGTGCATCTCGGGCTGCATTGGGGCCTTTACCTCGGCAAGGTGCCGCTGCGCGGGTTATGGCCCTTTCTCCTTGTGCAAGGGGCACTGGCCCTCGCGATCTCGTGGCTGTCGTTCAACATCGCTCTGCTCTTTGGCGCCTTCATGGCCCTGATCGGCGAGTCGGTCGGGATCTTCGGCGGCCGCTGGAAGCACACCGTCGCCGCAGTTCTGTATCTGGGCGCTCTGATGACTCTGGGGATCGCGCTGATATTCGGCGCGGATGGCTGGTTGGGTTGGGCGCTGTCGATGGGCCCGATCGCCCTGTTCGTCATCATCTATGTCGCGCTCTACAGCCGCCAGGCCGACGCCCGCGAGCAGGCTCAACAACTGGCGAGGGAGCTCGAAACGGCGAACCGCCAACTCAGCGAATACGCCGCCCGGGTCGAGGATCTGACCATCGTGGCCGAAAGACAACGGATCGCGCGTGAGCTGCACGATACCCTCTCACAAGGCCTCGCCGGTCTCATCCTGCAACTGGAAGCAGCCGACGCCCATCTCAGCAACGAGCGCGTCGAAAAAGCGCGCGTGATCGTGTCGGATGCCATGGCTCAGGCCCGAGTGACTCTGGCCGATGCTCGCAACGCCATCGATGACCTGCGCCAGCCGGCGCCCGATGACCTCGAGAAAGCTCTATGTCGCGAGGCCACACGGTTCGAGCAGGCCACTGGCATCGCGACGAATTGCCAGGTGGAAGCCGGGCTCGATCTATCTGAGACGTCTACTGACGCTGCTCTGCGTATCGTGTCGGAATCGCTCGCCAATGTGGCCCGGCACGCTCAGGCTCATCGAGTGACGATCACGGCCTGCGCCGAGGGCGCGTGGCTGGCCCTTTCGATCGAAGATGACGGCATCGGGTTCGACACAACCCTCGAGCAGACGGGTCACTATGGTCTGATCGGCATCCGCGAGCGCGCGCGCCTGGCCGGTGGTCGCTTCGACATACGTAGCCAACCGGGCGCCGGCACGACCGTGAGCGTTCGCCTGCCGCTGGAGAGCCACTGAGATGCCTTCGATCCGCATCGTCATCGCTGACGATCACCTCATCGTCCGTCAGGGCCTGCGTTTGATCCTCGAGACAGAGGCGGATCTGGTGCTGGTCGGCGAAGCCGCAAACGGCGAAGAAGCTCTCACGCTGTGCGCCGAGCTCAAGCCCAACGTCGTGCTGATGGATCTGCGGATGCCCGGTGTCGATGGGCTCACCGCCATCGAGCGCCTGAGCGTTCAGCAGCCCGAGATCGCCGTCGTGATCCTGACCACCTACAACGAAGACGCGCTCATGCTGCGTGGACTCCAGGCGGGCGCGCGCGGCTATCTGCTGAAAGATACCGGCCGCGCGGCGCTGTTCGATACGATCCGGGCTGCCGCGCGCGGCGAAACTCTGCTTGGCCCCGACGTCATGGCCCGCGTGCTGGCTCGCGCCGCGGCGCCCGCCCCAGCGAAGGCTTCGTCCAACGACGTGTCGTTGACCGATCGCGAAAGCGAAGTGCTTGCGGCTGTGGCGCGCGGTGAGCGCAGTAAAGAGATCGCCGCGCACCTGGGCATCAGTGAACGCACGGTCAAGGCGCACCTGGCCAGCATCTACGAAAAGTTGGGCGTTGACTCACGGGCCGGCGCCATCGCTGCCGCGGCCCAGCGCGGCCTGCTGCCACCCCCGGCATCCTCCGTAAAGCGCGACTGAGAAGGCACTTGAGCCAATGCGCCTTGTCGCGTTGCGCGGACGGGTGAAGCCGGCGTCTTCCTGTCTCTAGCCCCCTCCCGACAACACGACACGACTCCCATAACCCACCGGCAACCTGCATGAAGGGCAGGGTGGGCTCGCAAGCGCCACGCTGGTTGAGCCGCCTCCGCCCAAGGTCGGACCGCGCTTCCGCTCGCGGTCGGATGAAGCCACACCCCTGAATCGCTACGCTGACCTCGATCTGTTGCTCTGACATTCGGTTCCCCAACTCGAGGAGGTCGGCTGTGTTTCTCAATGCCCTCTACGCAGCGTTGTTGATGGCTGCCGCCGTGTTCTTCGCCTGGCTGACGACCCGCGCCTGGTTCGCGGGCCACGTTGTCGTGAAGTGGGCTGGCAGCTTCCTGAGCGGATTACTGTCGCTGGTTCTGGCCTTCGTCGGCGCCGTCGCAGTCGTCGGGCTATCCAGGGCCTACCTGCCACGCCACGTCGCGATGCAGGAGTTGACGGTCGCCGGCACGCCCGAGCAAGTCGCGCGCGGCGAGCACCTGGCCGGCGTGTTCTGCGCCAGCTGTCACTCGCTCACCAATGAGCTGCCGCTCACCGGCGGACTCGATATCGGCAAAGACATCCCGCTGCCGGTCGGTAGCTTCGTCACTGCCAACCTGACGCCCGGCGGCCCGCTGAAGTCGTGGACGGATGCCCAGATCTTCAACGCCATTCGCAATGGCATCGACAACGAAGGCCGGCCACTCTTTGTCATGTCGAACGCCCGTGGCCGCAACCTGAGCGACGCCGATATCCACGCCGTGATCGCCTTTCTGCGCAGCCAGCCCGCCGTCGATCATGACACCCAGCAGCCGCTCGATCAGCCCTCGTTCCTGGGCATCCTGATGTTCGGCGCAGGTATGCTGCCGGCTGGCGATCCGCCGACGACGACCACAATCGTTGCGCCCGCCAAGGGCCCAACGACCGAGTACGGCGCCTACATCCTCCGCTATCAGGACTGCATGCTCTGCCATGGCGAGGATCTGCGCGGCGGCGATCCGAACGGCCTCGGCCCCGTCGGGCCGAGCCTGGCGATGGTCAAGGATTGGACACTCGAGGAATTCTCCACAACGCTCCGAACCGGCGTTGATCCGAATGGCCACGAACTCGACAACGCCCGCATGCCCTGGCGCAGCGTCGGCCGCATGGATAACGACGAGATCGCGGCGGTCTATTCCTACATCCTCGAGGTTCACAACCGATAGGTAGAGTCGAAAACAGGGCCGGCTCGATGACAATCGAGCCGGCCCTGTGTCACTGGCGCTGGTTTCGACGCTGCTGCGCGGTGTTGGGGTTCAGTCGGCTCGCAGGATCGTCAGCCCGAGTTCCACGTATGGATCGAGATCGCGTTGCGGCACCTTCGCCGATGTGAGGATCGCGCTGGCTTCCCGAATGTCGATGACCAGATACGGTGAGACCGCCCCGATTTTTTCGGGCGAGGCCAGCACATAAGTCTCGACGGCGCTCTGGCTGAGCGCGCGCTTGACGGCTGCTTCCTCGAAATCCCCCGTGGTCAGGCCCATCTCGGCATGCACGCCCGTCACACCCATGAAATAGAGGTCTGCATGGATCTGACGGATCGTGTCATTCGCCTGTGTTCCGACGCTGACGATCGAATGCTTGAAAAGCCGTCCGCCGATGACGATCACGTCTACTTTCGGATGTGTGCTCAGTTCAACAGCGATGCTCGGGCTGTGGGTGACGACCGTGGCCGAGAGGTCGGCAGGAAGATGCCGGGCCAGTTGCACCGCCGTCGTTCCCCCGTCGACAAGCACGACCTGCCCGGGCTTGATCAGCGACGCGGCCAGCTTGCCGATCGCGATCTTGTCGTCAGACGCGAGTGTCTGACGTTGTACGAAGTCGCCTTCTGCCGGCGCCACAGGAACGGCCCCGCCATGAACGCGGCGCAGCAGCCCCTGCGCGGCAAGTTCACGCAGGTCGCGTCGGATGGTGTCCTCCGACGTCCCCAACGCCTCGCTCAATTCACGTGCGATCACCTGTCGGTCGCGCTCGAGCCATTCCAGGATCCGCTGCTTTCGGCTTGAGGTGAGCATGCCGACAGTGTACACGAATCTGCACGAAATGTCTTGACTCTGCACGAAAATAGCGATAACGTATCTAAAACGAGGAATATCATGCAAAATCGTGCAAAACCAAAGATGATCTTGATCGCCGGCCCGTATCGCTCGGGCACCGGAGATGATCCGGTCAGGATGGCAGCAAACCTGCGACGGCTCGAATCGGTTTCCTATGCGCTCTTTCAGGCCGGTTACGTGCCCATGATCGGCGAGTGGGTGGCGTTGCCCATCTGGCAGGCGGCCGGGGGCCAGGCCGTCGGGGATTCGTTGTACGACGAGATCCTGCACCCCACCGCCGAGCGACTGCTGCAGCATTGCGACGCCGTCTTGCGGCTGGAGGGAGCGTCAACGGGCGCCGACAACGACGTACGCGTCGCGCGCGAACGCGGCATCCCCGTGTACCACGCGCTCAAGGATGTGCCAGGCTGTTCGGCCGTAGACTGAGGTGCTCACTCAGTAGTCGGACCGTCGCTCCGCATGCCGCGCTGCGAGATGGGGATGACCTGGAAGAACAGATCGACGGCCTTCGGGTCGAAGTGGCTGCCGGCTTGTTCGCGGATGTGTGCACGGACCCGCTCCTCCGACCAGCTGTTTCGATAGGGTCGATCGGATCGCAGCGCGTCCCAGACATCCGCCACCATGAAGATGCGCGCCGCCAGTGGGATCTGTTCGCCCTTTAGTCCGCGCGGGTAGCCGGTGCCGTCCCACTTTTCGTGATGGCAGTACGGGATGTCGAGCGCCGGCCTCAGGTAATCGATCGACGAGAGCATGTCGTAAGCGTACTGCGGATGCATGCGCATCGTGGCCCATTCTTCGTCGGTCAGGGCGTCTGTCTTGAGCAGGATCCGGTCCGGTACGCCCAGCTTGCCGATGTCGTGAAGCAACGCGCCGCGCCGCACATGGGCGATCTGGTCGCCGGTCATGCCCGCAGCCTGGGCGAGCGTCAGCGTCAACTCGGTGACGCGTTGGGTGTGGCCTTCGGTCTCTTTGTCGCGCAGGTCCATGGCGCGCGACCAGCCTTCGATCGTGGCATCGTACGCCAGTCGCAACTCGGTGTTCGAACGCTGCAGGTCGCTGAAGAGATGCGCGTCGTCGAGCGCGATGGCCGCCTGACCGGCGAGCGTTTCGAGGAAGTCGCGCCATTCAACGTCGACGGCGAGTGGCGAGCGATGGAAAACCTCGAGGACTCCAACCAGGCGGCCCTTGGCAACCAGGGGCACGCCGGCATAAGCCATGAACGAGTCGGCGATCAGCAGGTTCGATCGCACGAATCCGGCGGCGCCGCTTTCGCGCAGGTTCGGCATCACCACAAGACGCCGCTCGAGCCCGGCCTGCCCGGCATAGCCCTGCCCGAGCCGCAGCCGACTCTGTTCGATTTCGTGGCTTCGGAAGCCGCGGCCCGCTGCATATTCCAACGTTTGCAGGCCCTCGTTGAAGAGCAGGATCGCAGCGGCGTCGACGTTCAGTTGCGCAGTGACTTGATCCAACAACACGTCGAGTGTGAGGCGGATGTCGAGGTTCGACGTGATCATCACGTCGATGGTGCGCAGTGCCTTGAGCCGTTGCAGTTGAAGCTGAAGACGTTCCTGTGTGCGAACCCGCTCACTGATGTCGCGCACGCTCGCGAGCACACACGCCCGCCCCTGCAGCATGAAGGGGCGCAGGACGACCTCCTCCTGGATCTCGCTGCCGTCTTTTCGACGGCTCGTGCGCTCGGTGGGCAGCCGCGACATGAGCGCCTGCTCGAGTTCCTCGAGGGAGCGTTCCTCGAGCCCGGGCGGCGCAAAATCGCGAGCCGACATCTGCAGGAGTTCGCCTCGGCTGTAGCCGTAGCGCTCCACGGCACCGGAGTTGACGTCGATGATCCGACCGTCAGGGTCGGCGATGAAGATAGCATCCGGCGTGGCCTTGAAGACCGTCTGCAGCCGATCCTCGCTCTCGCGCAGGGCCTCCTCCGACCTTCGGCGTTCGCTTAGTTCACGCGTCACCTGAGTGAACAGACGCGCGTTGAGGATCGCCAGGGATGCCCGATCCGCCAGGTCCTCCAGCAGGCGCAAATCCTCGGTTTGGAACGACGCCTGCTCCTGACGGTAACGCGCCAGCACCAACACACCGATGCGTTTGTCTTGCGCGATCAAAGGCACCGACAGCAGGCTGTGAACCGGAAAATGCGCAAGCGTTGGCTTGAGTTCGGGCACCACTTGTTGCGCCAGCGCTTCAGAGGTTGTCTTCGGCAGGAACACCGATTGCCCGGCGCCAAAGACCTGCGCACCGATGACAGTGTCTCTGACGCGAGCCGGCGCGCTCCCGAGGAGCTTGATCGCGATCTGCCGCATCGACTCGTCGCGATCCTGCACAGCCGCCAATTCGAGCCATTCGCCGTCGTCGGTGATCAGACGGATGTGCGCGTGGCCATCCAGGGCTTCAGCGACGCGTTTGGCCACCTGATCGAGCACAGCGTGGATGTCCGTCCCCGCATTGGCAAAGGCGCGCGAGGCTTCAGCCAGCACTTTGAGCCGCTCGGTTTGCTCGCGGATCCTGGCCTCGGCTTGCTTCTGTTTCGTGATGTCCTGGACGATCCCGGTCAGGCGCGTGATAGAACCGCGTTCGTCTTGAACCACCTCGCTGGGTTGGGCCCATACCGTGTGAACGCTCCCGTCAGGATGGAGCACGCGATACTCCATGGGGCCGGGCGCCTGTTCGGTCACTACCCGCTCATTGGCCTGGCGCACTACTTCGCGGTCGTCCGGGTGAATAGCCCGGGCGATGACGGCCTCGAGATCCAACACGTCGGATGGCTCGACACCGAAGATGCGGTGCATCTCGTCTGACCATGTCAGCCGGTTGGTGCGCGTGTCCCAGGTCCAGTGCCCGACGTGGGCAACCGCCTGCGAGTGCTTCAGCGCAGCCTCGCTCGCAGCAAGGGCGGCTGTCGTCTGCCGTCGGCGAGACTCTCGCTCGAGCATGTCGAGCGCATATGAAAGGTCGAGCCCCATCTCGGTCAGCAGCTTCAGTTCTTCAGGATAGACGAAGAAGCTGACGTCGGATGCGTACAACGCGAGCACACCAGTGACCCGCTGGCCCAGATGCAACGGCACGATCGCACACGCCCGGCAGTCAGCGCCTGCCCCCGTGGCCCCGACGAGCGTCTCAAGCGCTGCGGCCCGGTCGCCATGCGTGATCTGGCCGGTGCGCACCGCAGCACCGATCAAACCGTCGCGGTGGGGCGCTGCGTGAACGTTGATGGCGTCAGCCTCGAAAGGCTCGCTCGATGCGACAGGCCTGACCTCGCCGGAGGGTGCGTCATAGAGGCCGATCCACGCGAGTCGAAACTGGCCGAACTCGACAGACAGGCGGCAGGTCGACTCGAAGAGCTCGTGCTCGGATTCGACCCGCACGATCATCTGGTTGACCTGGCTTAGCGTGGCATACAGCCGCTGAAGTTGAGCGTTCAGGGTCTCGATCCGCTGTCGGTCGGTGATGTCGAGTTGTGTCGCTACCCGGTATGCAGGCAAACCGCGCTCGTCCCGCACCGTCACAAGATCAATCTGCAGCGCGCGTAGTTCGCCATCGGGCCGGACGATGCGCGCCACGAACTGCGCGTGACCAGTTCGATCTGACTCGGCCATGCCCCGGATGGCGAGGTCGCGATCCTCGGCCAGATAGGTATCGAGGAGTGGCGTATGCAGCATCTCTTCGATGGTTCGACCGCGCGTCTCCGCCAGGGCCGCATTGCAGGCGTGCAGGCGGTCGACGCCCGGCACGCCGATGGCGATGCCGTGCGAACAGTGCTGGAAGGCATTGACCCACAGTTGCTGTTGGCGTTCGTCAACGTTGCCTGCGGTCACGTCGTCGATCAGCAGGATCGCGCCGCTCGGCGCCGCGTCGGGCACGGAATGGTGAGGGATCGCCGAGATCTTCAGCCAGCTCGGGCTGGCCGGGTCATCGCTGCGAACGGTCGCGATCCGGCCGGGTGCAGGTTCACCTGTGCGCAACACGACCTGGGCGGGAAGTTGATCGCGGGGAATGGCATCTCCGCGCTCATCCGTCAGGCCCTCGAGGCGGCCCTGTACGTCACCGATCGGGCAATTGAGTTTCGCTAACGCAGCCGGATTGGCGGCGACCACCGTCCCGGTATGGTCCAGGACGACGACGCCTGTGGGGAGCGTGTCGAACAGGGTCCGAAAGAGACCAGGTACCAGCTGGGCATCCGGATCGCTTCCACTCATGCTCACCTCCGCCGCATAAAACCGAGACACGCGAGTGGCAGCTCGCGATCGGGGTCGACGGGTGAAGCGCGCTGTCGGGCAGCACGGCCTAACCGTTTTGAAATTATAGGGCGTCCTTGTGACAAAAACCCAGTTTCAATTGCCAGGTCTTAAGTCTGACGAACGATAGGCAACAAAAAACGCCCTCCGGTTATGGAGGGCGTTTGAAAGGGATCGCTGGGTCTCAGGCCTGAGCCAGCGCCGGGCGGAACTTGTAGCCGTACACAAGCATGCCGCGCTCGTCGCCGTCTTCGCGCAGCTTGCGCGTGACCATCTCGACCCGCTGACCGATCGACACCTCAGCCAGCTCGACATCTGTCAACTGAGCCGTCAGGAGGGGACCTTCGTCAAGCTTGACCAGCGCCACGGCATAGGGCGCGTTCGCCTCGAAGCCCTCGGGCGGATCATGCACGACCGTGTACGAATACACCTCGCCTTTGCCCGCAAAGACATAAGGTGTCTTGGCTTCGCCAGCGCAGGAGGGGCACACATCCCGGGGCGGGAAGATCTTGGCATCACAATGCGGGCACACTTCTCCAACCAGACCGTACCGTTGTTGGCGCAACCGCCAGTGTCGAGAGATTTCCATAAAGTTGATTGTCGCCTTTCAGTCCAACAATGCCAGGCTAAACTAGCACTGTAGACCTCTCACGAGCTATCAACGGCCCCTCAGAGCCTTGAGAGTTGGCTTGAATGGGTTCAATGGGCCACCGTCGGTTACCGAAAACAGGCGAGCGTGCCAGGCGAAGCCCTCGTTCGCTTCTGGTCGGGCCAATCGATGTGCAACCGGGGGGCCTGCCCTTCGTGGCCTGTGTTATGTAACTGACTGACTAGTCTGCAACGAGGATGTGCGAGACGGCATTGGCGGCGACGCCACCCAGGCATTGCGCCATCCCGACTTTGGCGCCGGCCACCTGGTTGGCGCCGGCCTCACCGCGGAGCTGGAGGGCCACCTCGGCGATCTGATACACGCCGGTGGCTCCGATCGGGTTGCCGCGAGCTTTGAGGCCGCCGAAGGTCTGGATGGGGATACGCCGGTCGAGCCCGATCTGTTCGTCGACGGCCAGCTGCCAGCCCTTTCCGCGTTCGGCAAAGCCGGCGGCCTCCAGGCTGAGCGCCGCAAATACGCTATAGGCGTCAAAGAGCTCGAACACGTCGATATCGTTGGGGCCGATGCCGGCCATCTTGTAGGCTCGACCCGAGGCGAGTTGGGCCGCGTCGAAGCCGAGCAGGTCAGGGCGGTCGTGCAGCGCCAGCGTGTCCGTCGCCTGCGCCGAAGCTGCCACCCGCACAGGAGTCGGCCGCGAGGTGAGCACAACAGCAGCGGCGCCATCGCACTCCGGCGAAACATCCAACATCGAAACGGGATCGGCCACAGCGCCGGCGCGCACATAGGCATCGCGCGTCACGGCATTGCGGAACATGGCATTAGTGTTGGCGCGGGCGTTGGCATGCGCGTTGACAGCGAAGTTGGCGAAAACGTCATGCGCCACGCCGTACGTGTGCAGATAGCGCTGCATCAATAACCCTGCCAGTGCTGCCGGGGTCACGCCTTGCGCGCTCTCGAAGTCCGAGTCGCCGGCCGTCGCCGCCGCACCGTTGACGCGACTGCCGATCGTGTCCGTGATCTTCTCGACGCCGACCACCAGGGCTGTCTCGACCTGCCCCGATGCCACGGCAATGTAAGCCTGTCGGAGGGCGGCGCCACCCGATGCGCCGGCGGCCTCAATTGTCGCCGCTTCGATCCCGCGCAGTCCCGCGAAGTCCGCGATCAATACGGCAAGGTGCGCCTGCCCGCTCAACTGGCCGGCAAGGGCGTTGGCCGCGAACAGGGCTTCCGCCGGGGCGCGCCCGCCGAGCACGCGTTCGGTATCTTTGGCTGCCGCTTCCAGGGCGCCAAACGCCATCTCGCGCAGCGACTTGTCCCAATGCTCGCCCGCCGGCGTCATGCCGATCCCGGCTACGTAAACATTGCCCATGGTGTCCTCAATCAGACGACGAACGACGAATGACGAAAGCTGCGTGAGACAACCTTCGTGTTCGTCATTCGTCGTTCGTCATTCGTCAATCCCATATTGTCTCGGTCGTCGTCGGCCTACGGCGCTTTCGCCAGGTTCTCGGCGAGTCTCGTCGCCAATGCTTCGGCCAGCGCGTCGTTCGGGATGCTGAGATCGATGGCGGCGTCGCGTGTGCCAACCGGGCGTGCGGTGACCTGGACGCTGGCTACGTAACGGCCGACACGGAAATTGATTTCGATGACCGACGATTGGCCGTCGGGGTTTTGGCCCGGATCCGTGATCCGCAGCCACTTGCGCGCCGTGTCGCCGATCGCCGGGCCGGGCTGGATCTCGTTTTCCGGCGAAAGCCCAACCATCGCTGCCAGACCCGTGGCCGCGCCCTCGGCATCTTTGTAGACCGAGACCTGTTGGAACAGCAGCACACCGATGGTGCGCGCTTCTTCATCACGCGTGACGCCCTTGACCCAATATGACTGATAGCCCAGGACACGACCGGCCTTGTCGAGCACCGCTCGCGCGGCCTCCGGAAAGTCGCTGTTGAGTGTGAACGAGGGCAGTTGGGCGGTATTGATCAGCCAGCGATCGCCGAGACGTGTATCGACTTCTGCGAGTTGCGCCGGTGTCAACAGATACGGTCGAGGATCAGGCGGCGCCGCGGCCAGAAATCCTGAGGTCTGCAGCGCGGCGGGGATGGCGCGAGTGTGCATGCGATCCGCCATGGTGGCCGAGTAGGCCAGGGCCTGGGTGGCGTCAGGTACGCCTCTGGCTGTGCCGAGCATCGACACTGACCCGATGACGTTGAGCACGCGGAAGTCCACACGCACCACGCTCTGCGCGTACGTGGGATCCGGGTCGGTGTACTTCCAGACGCGGCTCTCTTCAGCGCCAGCGACAGTGCCTTCGATCAACGACCAGCCGTCGCCGAGGGTCTCGCCCTGGAGCGCGGCCGACGCGTTCGCGGCACTGTCGAAGAGCAGGACGCGCACGCCGAGGTCGTTGAGATCGGGGTTGTCGGCTCCGGCTACGTAGCTGCCTGTGTACAGGCTCTTCAGACCGGGAACATCTACGGTTGCCGTAGCAACTTCAGTGGATGTGAGTTGCGAGACGTCGAGGACCGTCTGCTCGCTGAGCGTCCAGTCGGCCCCGGCGTCTTCCGGCAGCAGTCGGTAATTCCACACATCGCCGATGATGAGATCGCGCGAAGGCTGGTTGGAGTTGGTCCAGGCGAGCGCACCGGCGATCAAAACGCCGAGCGCGACGAGGGCAATGACGATTGTGCGAGAGCGAGTCATGGTTCCAGGTCATCCGGCCCGGCGACCCGGGTCAAGATCAACAACGGCACCGCAGCCGTCAAAGGATCGGTTACTTCAGCACCAGTTTGTCGCGCAAACGCGCGTACATGGCGTAGTCGATCGGCGTGCGTCGGGCGATGTAGTCGCGCGTCTTCGGCGCCTTCGACTGGCGATCGCGTACGTTGTCGGTGATCGTCAGGCCGAAGGCATCCGAGCCGGCGCCCGAGCCGAACGACACAAGCAGCACCCGCTGGCCGGGCTCCGCGATGTCGAGCACGGCGCTCAGCCCGATCATGGCGCAGCCGGCATAGGTGTTGCCGATCTCGCCGACGAGCAGGCCCGTCTTAATCTGCGCATCCGTGAAGCCGCACATCTTGGCCGCACGCTGCGGAAACTTGAGGTTGGGTTGATGCAGCACCACGAAGTCGTAGTCCTTGGGCGATGCACCGGCCAACTCCATGTATGTCTCAGCGGCGCCGGTGACGTGCTTGAAGTACGCAGGCTCGCCGGTGAAGCGCTGACCGTGCTCCGGGTACTTGGCGTGCTGCCGACGCCAGAAGTCCGGCGTGTCGGTGACGAACGAGTACGAGCCCTCGATCAGCGCCAGCGATTCTTCGGCCGGGCCGAGCAGATAGGCGGCGCCGCCGGCGCCGGCCGTGTACTCGAGCGCATCGCCGGGCCGGCCCTGGGCCGTGTCCATGCCGATGGCAAGCGCGTAGTCGGCCATGCCCGAGCCGACGAAGCCGATCGCGGCCTGCATGGCCTCGGTGCCGGCTTTGCACGCGAACTGCCAGTCGGCGGCCAGCGTGTGCGGCACGATGCCGAGCGCTTCCGCCACGAGCGTCGAGGTCGGTTTGACGGCGTAGGGGTGGCTTTCGCTGCCGACCCACACCGCGCGGATCCGTGTCGGGTCGATCTCGGCGCGGTTCAGGGCGTTGCGCGAGGCCTCGATCGACATCGTCGCGACGTCTTCATCGACGCCGGGCACGGCCTTCTCTTTGATTGGCAACGCACCGTCGCCGCCCGTCCACACCCGCGCGACTTCGCTGGCCGGTAGACGGTAACGCGGCACATAGGCCCCGTAGCCGACGATGCCCACCGGGCGGTTGGGTTTCATCAGTTGTCGCGAGGTTTCTTCTGGCATAGGCTTTACGTCAAGCACTTCTGGCGCCTCGAGCGCCACTCAAAAAGAAGACGGCGGTGTTGCCGCCGTCTCCACCGAAAGCGAAGCGGATTCTACCACCCGCCGGCCATCAGAAGCTGTCAGATAGCGTTCAGCGATAAGCTGTTAGCCCTCAGCGCCTGCCGAATGAGCCACCAGCTGAAGGCTAAACGCTGATTGCTGACCGCCAGCTACGGTACCGCCGTCTCGGTCAGCAGGCGCTGGATCTCGGTCCAGTCGGTCGACGAGAAGATCGCGGCGCCGAAGATCAGGAAGAGCAGGAGCGCGCCGCAGAGGATCAAGACGAGCAGGACCAGGGATATGTAGTTCAGCGCCAGGCCGGTCACGGCCATCCAGCGCGAGCCAGATTCCGGGCTGCCTGGGCCGGTCTGGCCAAGGCCCATGTGCCCGGTGACGATGCCGACGATGGTCGCGATGAAGCCGATGAGGCCCGTGCACAGGCTGCTGCCGGGCAGGATGAATCCGATCGCACAGCCGCCGAGCCAGCCAACGAACCACGTCACACCGCCGGCAATCAGACTGACAAGTGCCATGGTGTTGGTGCCTCCGCCGCTCGAGTAACCGGGCGCGGGGCTTGACGGGATATTCATGAGGCCTCCTGAGCAGGAAAGATGAAAGAACTCGAAAGCAACATCGCCCTCGAGGGACGACCCCGGTCGTTTATGGCCCGGGTGTCGATGACAACAGGCTCGGCAGCTGCGACCAATCTGCGGATGTGAAGATTGTCGCGCCAAAGATCAGGAACACACCGATGAGCAGGCAGGTCGCCGCCGCGAGCAGGGCCAATGATGCGTAACTCAGGCCAAGGCCGATCACGGCCATCCAGCGCGAACTCGCCTCGAGGCTGCCGGGCGCTGTCTGTGCCAGGCCGCGATGACCGGCGATCACGCCGACGATAGCGGCGATGAAACCGATAAAGCCCGCGCAAAGGTTGAGCCCCGGCAGAAAGAGGCCGAGGACCCAGCCTCCCGCCCACCCGACGAGCCAGGTGGTTGCGCCCGCGAGCAGGCTGGCCAGGGCCATGTCATTCGTTCTGCCGCTCGTTAGATCCGCGGGCGGCATGCCGGTCGGCATCTGCATCGTGGCACCTCCTTAGAAGGGCACCTTCTCCTGGACGGCTTCGACGAGTTTGTTGTGGCCCCAAAGCGGCAAAGGACGATACATCGGCATGCGGTCGCTCGACCAGGGCGCCGGCGGTGGCATGGTCAACGCGCACAATGCCAATAACGTTCGATCGTAGTTGACGCGCCAGCCCGCGAAGTCAATCCAGGATTGTTCTCGGTTCGGCTTGAGCGGCAGCCCGGCCGCCTCGAGCCGCGCACAGGCGTCGTCAAACTCAGCCCGCGTGATGCTGATCGGGTCCTTTGGGAAGTGCGGATCCGTCGGGTACGGGATCCGAAACAGGTCGCAGATGTGCCGCAGCGTGATGTAGCCGGCCCTGATGCAGAGCGCGGCGTTGGCGGTGCGCGGATAGTCGAGCGTCGACAGATACAACGCCGCAGCGTCGAGGATTGCGCCGGCGGCTGTCAGCCAGTGATGATGCGGTTGCGACGATCTGAAGAACGACAGCATCGCCAACGACGTGTGGGTCTCGTCGGTCTGCGCGAACCAGGTCTCCCAGTCGGCAAACAACTCTTGCAGGTGATCCATGCGCCCGAGCGGGAAGGCCAGTTCGTAAAGATAGACGGCCGAAGGCGGCGTGCCGGCTCGTGTCTCGAGCAGGCGCACCAGGGTCTCGCGCTGCGAAAAGGCGCTGTAGATCGTGGGTAGATACGAGATCAGCAGCGCGATGATGACGAGGCCGGAGCCGGCCTCGAGATACGTCAGCGCAAATGTGAGCGGCGTCGAGGGAGCTTTGAGGCCCAATGTGAAGAGCGACGAGCCACTCAAGATGAAGGCGTCGTACAGAGTGCCAACGCCCGCCGCCCAGAACATCAGGGTGAAGCCCGCGTCCACGATGCCCACCAGGACGGGCACATAGGCGAGCAGCGAGAGCGGGCCGTACGCGGCCATCACCTGGTCCTTCTCTTCGTACGTTGACAGGCGCGACACGATGAGGTCGAACCAGCGACGCGTCAGTCGAAAGGTGAAGGCGGCCAGCGGATCGAGTAGTCCGCGCGGGATGACGAAGACGCGCACCGCCGACCGGAACACGAGCACGACGCAAAAGGCGCCGAGGAGGAAGATGAGGATCCGCAAACCCAGGTCGGCAGGCGATGACACGTCTCGCATTCTAGCGGAATTGCCCGGACGCCAACAATGAGGTTGGGCCACGTGTGTAAGCACAAGTTGTCAGGCGCTTGCAGATCGGCGCCGGATCCTGTAAACGGATCACATGGATCGGCACGGATGACGCGGGGCGATTCTCGATAGATTCCGCGTGATCTGTTCCGATCCGCGCCATCCGCGTACAAGGCTTACTAGCCTGAAACGGTCGACTACTCGCCCGTGCACACTTGGGCCACGCCAGGACAAGCGTCTCTCATCCGTTCCAGGTCTGTGATGAGCCGCAGATATCGCGGATTTTTCGCTGATGCAGCAGGACGGAGTCGATCCCTTGTTCGCCGGTGACGAGACCGATCTTCCACGCAATCCGCGGCTGCATTATTCCAGGGCGATGGCTTTTTGTTTTCGAAGATCCTGTTTTGGCCACGAATATCATGAATGGGCACGAGTGAG
This sequence comes from uncultured Anaerolineales bacterium, assembly GCA_964480865.1. Classification (GTDB taxonomy): domain Bacteria; phylum Chloroflexota; class Anaerolineae; order Anaerolineales; family UBA6663; genus UBA6663. The sequence goes on from CAYZRP010000024.1 coordinate 59,595, forward strand.
AAACGTTCGTGCCCATTCATGATATTCGTGGCAAGTTCTCTCACTGAGACGGTTGCGATGCGATTGCCCGTAGATCCTTTCGAGGAGGCCAGACGGTTCACCGTGCCGTGGTAAGGTCGCGGTGGATGCCGCGCCACACGGCGCCGACGAAGTCGCGCAAACGTGGGCGAGCTTCATCGGCGGGCAGGTCGCGCACGATCATGCGGCCGTTCGCGCGACGCAGTTCGGGGTCTGTCAGGATCCAGCGCACGAGCGAACGCAACGACCACTCCGGGATAGGGCCGCCGTAGATCATCTGCCGAACCGAGTTCAGCGTTTGAAAGTACATGGGCATCGTCTCAGTCAGGACGGTGCGATCGTAGCGGCGCAGCGCCTCATCCCACGTTGGGAGTTCGCCACGTTTCCAGGCCAGTACCTCAGTCGCCAGGACGCGGGCCGTGAAGACGGCGTCGTAGATGCCTTGTCCGTCGAGCGGGTCTTTCTGATGGAGCGCGTCGCCGGCCAGCGCCCAGCCCGGGCCGCCAGCCGTTCGATACAGATTGGCGACGCGTTTCATGCCGCGCACCGGCGTGGCCATACGAGCCTGCTCGAGGCGTCGCCAGATCGCGGGGATGTGGCGCAGTCGACGGAGGTAGAAGGCCTCGGCGCTCTCGCCTGAAGCCGGCTCCATGCGGTCGCTGCGCCCTTCGATGACGACACCGAGCGATCCGTCGGCGCTGTCCATCAGAAGAAATCCGGCCCCTGGCTCACGGCCCACGACGGTGTGGATGACGGGGCCTTCGGCATCGAAGAACTCGGTGCCCTGCCAGTAAGCGTATAGCAGCGACGTTGGATGCTCGTTGCGTTTCAGCCGTTCGGCGGCACCGGCGCGACGCGCGACAAGGCTGAAGCGACCATCGGCGCCGACCACGAGAGCGCCGCGCAGTTCGCGAGCCGCGCCATCGGGGCCACGGCCGCGCACTCCGACGACGCGTTCGCCGTCGCGGAGCAGGTCGCTCACGGCGAAGCCGGGCAGGGTCGTGACCCCGGGTGACGCGGCGGCCACCTCCCACAGATGCGCGTCGAAGCGCTCGCGATCGATGGCGTAACCGTAGTCGCGCCCAAAGGCAGCCGGGATCGGCGTGCGGTTGATGAAGGCGCCGGGCGCTTCGATGACCCAGGCTCTAATCCTCGGCGTGCCGGCTGCGTAACGCGCTTCATCGGCGCCGATCTCGTCGAGCATGGCCATCGTGCCGGCATAGATGGCGGGCGAAGAAGCAGGATGAGGAGACGGAAAGGAGTCGCGCTCGAGCAAGGCCACACGTAAGCCACCCTGGCCGAGCCGGGCAGCGAGGGTCGACCCGGCAGGACGTCCCCCCACGACGATCACATCAAAATCCATGGTTGTCTTCCTGAAATGATCACGCGACGACAGGTATCGCGCCCGATTGTGAAAAGTATCACCGCTCGACGCTGTCGACCATCGTTGTAGATGAAGACTCTCGAACGATTCATCAACCGGACGAATACCCTAAATCTCGCCGATTTAATTGACTTTTGGGGCGTCCCCGGTATAATTTAAGGTAATTGATTGTTCGCATTTGGCGGGTAAGGAGTGTCGACCGGTTTTTCGGACTGGCCAACTTTTTCCCGAGTGGAAGATTACCCTCGGCGCTGCCAAACGCGATGGCCAGCGCCGATTTTCGTGTCGGCCAGAAGGTTTGCCCGTAGGCGGGCAAGGAGAAGTGTATGCCCAAGAACGACGATAAGATCACCGTGGAGGGCCTCGTCGTTGAGGCCATGCCCAGCACGACGTTCCGTGTGCAGCTCGACAACGGACACGTCGTGCTTGCCTATCTCTCCGGTCGATTGCGCAAGAATTACATCCGCATTCTGCTTGGGGACCGTGTCAAGATCGAGCTGTCGCCCTACGACCTGACCCGCGGGCGCATTACGTATCGCTACACGGCGTCGCATTCACAGCAGCCGAACCCGGCTTAATTGAAGCGCCTATGGCGCTGACCGAAGGACGAAGGTTGTGCGAGACAACCTTCGTCCTTTTCGTTTCGCGACGAACGACACTCGTGCGCAAGGGCCACGACGAGCCTTGGCCGTGCCATTTCGCCATTGTCTATGTGGTCCAGAGCGACCGTCTCGCTCGTTACGCCTCCATCCAGGCGTGAACGGCTCCATGCGCCTGTCATCCAGAGCGTCTGGTCACGTTCGTCCGTAACCAACTGTCATGAGCGCGAGGGATGACACGCAATGCGCGGGTACACGGCGCTATTGAGAAGCGGAATGTGCCTGGTCGTCGATGGACGCGTGGGGTGGGGTCTCTGTACAGCAAACGCGCGACATGACGGACAGGGCGGCCCTCGTGGCCGCCCCTACGGTTGTGCAATTGATCGCCGCGCCTTTGGATGAACCCGTCGGGCGGGCTATCGGGTTTCTCGCTGGCCGTTTGGGCTCCGCCCATCCTCTCTCTGGATGACACGCAACACCCGTGGGGGACGGCTCGACGCAGCACACGGTGGCTGCTTCCCTGTCCATGCGACTCTCCCGCCAGATAGACGAAGGACGAAGGTTGTCTCGCACAACCTTCGTCCTTCGTCTTTCGTCCTTCGTCGTTTTTCAGTCTACCGGCTTGCGGGCGATGATGGCCACCCAGTCGTCGATGTGCTCCTGGGCCGCAAACTCGAGACCGGCCGTCTTCAGCGCGGCGATGACCTGATAGGCCTGCGTGTCGAGCACGCCCGAGAGCACGATCAGGCCGCCGGGTGCGACGAGCCGCGCCAGCCCCTTCTCGAACAAGTCCACAAGGATGTGCGCCAGGATGTTGGCCAGCACGAGCGGCGCCTGCGCCCCGGCTTCAACGAGCTCGGCCAGCGAGCCGCGCGCGATGCTGAGGTTGCCGGCCACCTGGTTGACCTCGGCGTTCTCGATGGCGGCGCGGACCGATTCGTCGTCGATGTCGTAGGCCCAGACGTGTTTGGCGCCGAGCTTGGCGGCCGCGATGGCCAGGATGCCAGAGCCAGTGCCCAGGTCGATGACCTCTTGAGTCGACTTCAAATGCCGTTCGATCGCCATCAGGCACAGCTGCGTCGTCGGGTGGGTGCCGGTTCCGAAGGCCATGCCCGGGTCGAGCTTCACGACGACGTCGCCGGGCTGCGCTTCCTGCTCGAGCCAGGCTGGCACCACGAGCAGGCGCTTGCCGATGCGGATCGGCTTGTAGTTGGCCTTCCAGGATTCGCCCCAATTGGTCTCCGAGATCTCGCGCCAGGCCGGTTCCGGCAGCGTGCCGTCGAGGATCATGTTGAGGTGCGAGAGACCATCCTCGATGCTGCGGCGATTGGCGTTGGCCTGATCGTCCAGGGGCACATAGGCGCGCACGATCACGGGCCCGACGGGCACGCCGTGATCGGTCGGCGTCGCCTCGAACTTCAAGGCCTCGACGACCACGCCGCCTTCGGCGTAGCGCGCGAGCACTTCGGAAACGGATTCAGCGGCTTCGGGTGAAACGGTGAGGGAGATTTCGAGAAGGGTCATGTCGTGGAGCGTGGAGCGTGGGGCGTAGAGCGAACGACCTTGCGCGGCAGCGGTCGCTTCACGCTCCACGCCCTACGCTCTACGATTCGAGAATATCCTGCAGCCGCTCCAACAGCCCGTGCTCCAGCGGTTGGGCCTCGAGCGGGCTGGATTTGCGGAGCTCTTCGTAGAGCTTCTTCTGCTCTTTGGTGAGATCGGCCGGCGTGGCGACGTTGACGATGACGAACAGATCGCCCTTGCCGGAGCGTTGCGGCCGCGGCGCGCCCTTGCCGCGCAGTTGGAAGACGGTGCCCGACTGCGTGCCCGCGGGCACCTTCAACTTCTCGGGGCCGTAGGGCGTGGGCACGAGCACCTCAGCGCCCAGTGTTGCCTGGGCGACGTTGATGCTCACCTCCACAAAGACCTGGTCCTCGCGGCGGCGGAAGTACTTGTGCGGGCTGACCGAGATGACGACGTACAGGTTGCCGATCGGGCCGCCGTTCGCGCCGGGCTCGCCTTCGCCCGACACGCGGATCTGCGTGCCGGTGTTGACGCCCGGCGGGATCGGGATGACGCGCTTGACGCTGCGGCGCAGCTGGCCTTTGCCACGGCAGGCGCGGCAGGGGCTCTGGATCACTTCGCCAGAACCGCCGCAGGTCGGGCACGACGAGACGTTGACCATCGAGCCCAGGAAGGTCTGGCGCACCTGACGCACCTCGCCGCTGCCCTTGCAGGTGTCGCAGCGCCTGGGCTGCGTGCCGGGTTCCGCGCCGCTGCCCTGACAGGTGTCGCAGGTCTCATTGCGCGCGAACTCGATCTCCTGATCGACGCCGTGGATGGCCTGATCGAACGAGAGGGTCATGTCGTAGCGCAGGTCGGCGCCGCGCCGGGGCGCGCGTCGAGAGGAAGCGCCGCGGCCGCCACCGAACCCGCCGCCGAAGAACGTTTCGAAGATGTCTTCGACGCCGAAGCCGCCCGAGAAGTCAGAGGCGCCCATGCCGCCGCCGTTGACGCCGGCGTGTCCGAAGCGATCGTAGGCCGCGCGCTTCTGCTCGTCAGAGAGCACGGCGTAGGCCTCATTGATCTCCTTGAAGCGTTCGTCGGCCCCGGCCTCTTTATTGACGTCGGGATGATATTGCTTGGCGAGCTTGCGGAACGCCGACTTCAACTCGTCGCCGTTCGCGCTCTTGCCGACCCCGAGGGTCTCGTAGTAGTCGCGCTTTGACATTGATCTGGTCGTGGACCGTGAAGCGTGGAGCGGAGAGCGATCACGCTACCGCGTCATGCCGCGATAGCGTGATCGCTCCACGCTCTCCGCTCTACGCTTCACGCTTCCTTGAACTGCCCGTCCACGACGTCGTCGCCGGAGGCACCGCCCGCGGGGCCTGAGCCGCCCGGATCGCCAGCGCCGGCCTCGCCGCCTGGAGCACCGCCTTCAGGGCCGGACTGATACATGGCCGACCCGATCTTCTGGATCGACTGGTACAGGTCGTTGGTCGCACTCTGGATCGTGTCGACGTTGCCGCCCTCGAGCGCGCTGCGGACCGACGCGATCTTGCCCTCGACCTCGCTCTTGACGTCGGCCGGCACCTTGTCGCCGCCGTCGCGCAGCGCCTTCTCGGCGGTGAAGATGGCCGAGTCGGCAGCGTTGCGGACCTCAACCTGCGCCTTGCGGGTCTTGTCCTCGTCGGCGTGGCGCTCGGCGTCCTTGACCATCTTGTCGATCTCGTCCTTGTTCAGGCCGGACGAGGCCGTGATGGTGATGTGCTGCGAGCGGCCGGTGGCCTTGTCGGAGGCCGAGACTTTGAGGATGCCGTCGGCGTCGATGTCGAACGTGACCTCGATCTGCGGCACGCCGCGCGGCGCCGGCGGGATGCCGTCGAGGATGAAGTTGCCGAGCAGTTTGTTGTCGGCCGCCATCGGGCGCTCGCCCTGGAC
>CAYZRP010000025.1:0-63101 GCA_964480865.1 uncultured Anaerolineales bacterium
AGCGCTTGACGCCCTCGGGCAGCCAGCCGCTGTCGACCGGCACCTCGCTCACGGCTGCGCGCAGTTGCTGCGGTCCGAGCGCCTTCACCCGCACGCCGGGGCCGTCCCGTCTTAGCCACAGCAAACCGCCCTCCACGAAGAGGAGGGCGGCATCGGCGTGTGCGGGCAAGGAGGGGAGCACAGGTAGATCAGGTGGGGTCATGGTCTTTCCTCCGGCGACGGAGACTCGCATTCCAGGCCTTCATGAAAGCATTGCGATGGGCGCGAGCCGCATCGAGCCAGGCGGCCACTTCCGTGAAGCGGGCGAAGAGCGTCTCGGCCGCGCGCCACTCCACGTTCAGGGCCTCGAGCGTCTCGGCGTCCCACTCGGGATAGCCGTCGCTCTCGGCCAGCATCAAGTCGGTCACGTCGGTCCAGACGTTGTCGGCGTGGTTGCCGGCCACGGCCATCACGGGGCCGATGTCGTGCAGGACCGGATCGAGCGCGAGGCAGCGCGCTTGAAACGCTGCCAGGTCCAGCTCCCGTCCCGGGTCCATCGTCGGCGCGACCGTCATCCCCAGCTCCTCGGGCGTACGGTGCGGCTCGCCGAAGGCGAGGCCGATGAGGAGCGATGCGCCCGGCCCCCAATCGCCTTCGAGGTCATAGGCCACGGGCATGACCGGGATCACGCTCCAGCGTTCCTCGCTCTCGAGTAGCGCATCCAGATAGACCGGGAAGAGCGTCTCGACCTTGTGCAAAAACTCCATCTCCCGCGGCGAGTACAGCGCGTGCTCCTCGCTGGGTCCAAAGAGCGATGCGGTGGAGGCCGCGAATTCAACCGGCCAGCGCTGTTGATAGAGATTGAGCAGTGTCAGGGACTCACGGAACGTCTTGAGTCGAACGAGCGCGCCTTTGGCCGTGCAGCTGCGCCAGGCCTGCAGCTGCGCCACGGTCTCGCGCAGGGTGGGGGGCCAGGCGCCTGCGAGCGTCTTCACAGCCCCACCGGCACAGCGGCCAATGGCTCGGCCACGGCGTCGTCGATCGCGCGTGTGAGTGACTCCACCGCCTGCACCTCGGCGCCGGCAGCCTCGATCGCCCGGTCGATCTCGGGCGCGAGCAGGATGACGAGCGCTTCATCCTCGGCGCGCACAGACTCGAGCCGGTGGAGCATCGCGGCCGCGGCAGTGACGTGAGGCGGCGCTGCGTCGAGCGACGCGAGAATACCGGCGAGGCCCTTGCGCCCGACCTGCGGCACGACGGTCACGGAGAGCTGGCCGTCCGGGCCAGTCTCGACGTCCGAGATCTCGGCGCCGTCCATGCCGTCCACGAAGGTGGTCAGGGCGAGCGCCAGCTTGGCTTTGTCTGACGCGATCGCGTACTCGAGTGGCAAACTCTTGTGGCCGGCGATGCGCACCAGCACTTTGGCTTTGGGGTCGATCGGGGTGGCGGGTGTCGTGGTCATGGGGAATCCTTTCAGTCATTGAAGAGATTGGTCTGCGGCAGTGGTGCGGGCGAGACAGGCTTGACGACCTTGGTCGCTTTGTCTTTCTTGCTGGCCGAGGTCTTGGTGGCGATGGGTGCAGCGGGTAGCGCCTTCTTAGTCTGGTGACGTCGTGCCGGGGCTTTGGCCGTGGGCTGGGTCAGCGCCTGCTTGATCTCGCCCAGGCGCCCTTCGTGTGCGGCGATGAACGGAGCGAGCAAGGCACGAGCGCCCGTCGGCTCGAGCTCACCCACGATCGCCAGAACGTCGTGGCTTTGGGTGGACAGGAGCACCGATTGATCGCCGGGGCGAAACGTGAAGACGATGCGCAGCGTGTACTGGCCGGGTTCGGTGGGTTCGTGCGAGAAGTCCGGCAAGTCGATCACCTCCTCGTCGCCTGTCGTGGTCTTTGGCGCAGCCACCGCCTTCTCCGGCTCGGGCGTTGCCCGCGGGCGATCGGCTTCATCGGTGTCCGTTGAGGCTTTGGCCTCCTCAGACGTGAGTTCAGCGGGCGGCACCGAGTCGGCCAGTGTCTCTTCGACCTCGTCGCTCGCGACGGGCGTGGTCTCTTCGGCAGGGATGGTGGATGTCGAGGCCTCAGCCGATTGGACGGCGACGTCGTTCGCGTTGGGATCGCTTTCCTCAGGTTCTGGTGCAGACAAGAAATCGAACATGGTGACTCCTGGTTCTTCTCTGGAAGTTAAGGCGATGACGTCGTTAGCCGTCGGTGGCCAGCGCGCTGAGGAAGGCGACCAGGGGACAGGCGCCGCATGTCTCGCGAACGCGCTCGAGCGGGCAGCTCGCGCAGGTCTCGCGGGCCGCCTTGCGCAACGCGATCCAGCGCAAGGCCACGTCGGGTGGCGTGTCGGGGTTCAAGACGCGCTCGGCGCGGCTGGCCAGTAACGCGAGGGCGGGGTTGAAGCGCTGTGGGTCACACCGCTCGAACGGATTGGCGTCGCAGGTCGCGCACGTGTGTCGGGCTGTGGTCACGATGGTCTCGAACGTGGCCTCGTCGAAGAGCGGCAAGGGACGGTTGCAGCGCTCCTCAGCCAACGCGAGGGCGGGATTGGCCAGGGTCGGTCCAGTTGGCGCCCGGGCTCGCCGGCGGCGCGGGATCATACGGCCTCCCATTTGGTCAGCGCCTGGCGCAGGCGCCGACGTTCGAAGTGGGCCTCGCGTCGCCAGAGGAGCAGACGGGCGCGTTCGCGTGGCGCCGCCCGGCGCAGCCGCAAGGTGTAGTGCGTGATCAGGAAGTCCAGGCTGCGCAGGGTCGCGCGTAGCCGTCGCGGACTTCGCGGGAGGGGCTTGGGCATAAGGCCTCCAAAACGCACCGCCCTGGCGGAAAAGCCAGGGCGGTGCCGAGTCGAGTTCACGTTGAGTGGTGCGCCACATGAAAGTGTAGATATTTGGGAAGCAACCCTCAGGCTGAGGGGCTATTTCTTCGCACCGACAACACCTTTCACATGGCGCAGTCGGCCGGCGGCGCATTTCTTCCCAATGGGTGGTCCTTTCATCTGGCTGGGTTTCGTCCGGCCCACCTTCCCTATTTCGGAAGGATGGGCATGATCACCGCCACTTGCTGCCAGTCTTTGGGAGCCGGTTCCGGCTCGACACGGATGGGGCGCTTCGGGTCGAGGATCGAGATTCGCACCCGCTCGCCGTGGGTGGCCGCCACGGCATCCGCAAGGAAGCGGGCATTCACCAGGGCGTCGATCTCGCCCACGGTCTGGCCCTTGAGCCCGCCATTGGCGTGGCCGGTCTCGGCCGCCTTCGCGGCGAGCTGGACCTCGCCATCCGCCCAACGGACCGCCAGGGTCTGCGCGTTCTCGCGCGCGATCACGGCCACTGCCCGGAGCGCGTCCGTGAGCGTCACGCGGTTGCAGACCAGCGCCGGCGTCTGCTGGGTCGGGCGCGGCACGATCGCGCCGTATTCGGGATAGGTGCCGGAGAGCGGCAGGGCCACGAGCGTCAGGCCGCCGCAGCGCGCGATGACGCGCTGGCTCGTGATCCAGAGCGACACCTGCTTGTCCTCCCCGAGGATGCTCTCCAGGTCGCGGACGAACGACCCCGGCACGATGGAGGCGGAACGGGCAGCCTTCAGGCCTGGGCACGTGATCTGCGCCACAGCCAGACGCAGGCTGTCTGTCGTCACCAGACCGATCGCGTTTCCTTCCAGCTTGAGTTGTGCGCCGGTGAGTTCCACGCGCTGGTCGTCATGGGCGGTGGCGTAGCCGGCGGCCGCTATGAGCTTCTGCAAAGCCTCGGACGGAACGGTGTGCGGCGCGTCGCTGGGCCACCCGATCTCGGGGAAGTCTTCGGCCAGAGCGGGGGGCGTCAGGGCCGAGCGGATGCGCCCGCAGCGCAGTTCGATCTTGGCTTTCGCCTCGGTGTAGCGCAGCGCTAGCGTCTCTCTTGGAAAGGTGGCGACGATGTCGGGCGCGCTGGCGGCCGGCAGCAGGCAGCGGCCCGGCTCCACGACCGCGGCCTCGATCGCGGCGCGCGCGAACAGGTCGCCGTGATCGGCCGTGAGGTCGACGCGGCCGTCGGCATGCGCCTCGACGAGCACAGCCGGTCGGTTCTTGGAGATGCCTTTGGCCAGGAAGGCCAGACGATCCTGCAGGTCGCGCTGGGCGACGTTCATGTTCATGAGTGGTCTCCTTGAGGACGATCGATGGGCGTGTGGCGAGTCGGCCAGTTGGGCACGGCGATGGCCTCGGCCTTTGCCGAGATCCCATCGGCTGCCGTCGTGGCACTGGACGGTGTCCCCGCCTCGACGGTCGCAGCGGAGGCCTGCGTTGAAGCAAAGGGACATCCGGCACACAAGTCGCGACGAGTCCGGCGCGGCGCATCGGGTAGGCCTTCGGCATACCAGGCGCGGATCGCCGGAAGCGTCAGGCCAAGCTCCGCGGCCTTGCCGCTGGCCACGAGCACGAGATAGAAGTCGGTGGGCGTGAGCGCTACGCAGACGTGGTCGCCGCCGTCATGGGCGTTCGGGATTGGCTCCGGTAGGAGCCCAGAACGACGGAAGCGCCACGTTCGACGCGGCTCGGGAGTGAAGGGCGCGCGCATGATGAAACACGGGCCGGGTCTCATTCCTGAGGCCCGGCCCCGTGTCCGTCAGAGCGCGGTCGCCGAGGGGGTGGCGTCTACATTGCCGAACGGCGTCGCGCCGGCGAGCGGATCCGGCGGACGCGACTCTTCCTGCTCGACGACCAGCGCCACTCCCGACTCTTGAAGCCGATGAAGCAGCCGCTGGACTTCCAGGCTGCACGCGGCTGACGCCGGGCCGCTCAACATCTCGATCGTGACGGTGCCATCGCGTTGGATCGTGATCTTGGGTTGCATGGTGTGATCTCCTGAAGAGGGTGAGTCAGATCCCGGTGGATACGGCGCCGATGGACAGGGCGGGGAGCTCGGGCAGGATCTCGATGTCGCCGGACACGGCGGTCTGCACGGTGAAGGCGATGCCGCTGGCGGTCAGGGCGGCCGTGATCCCGACGGCGAGATACGCCTGATGGATCAAGGGCTCAAACGCCGCGGGGGCGCGGGTGATCTGGCCCGTGCGCGTGTCGACGTACATGTCGTCCACGATGCGCTCCACAACGCCGCTTGCGGCGCGGCGATAACCCAGGTACTCGTAAGTCGGAGAGAGGACGTGCACGCTTTCTGGGAAGCACCGGCCTGAGACAAGCAACTCGTGCGCGCTCCGCGTGTAATGCCGCAGGCCGGGAACGGGTCGATCAGCGGCCGAATAGCCCAGGAGCTTGAGGGCCGCCTCGATCTGATCGAGGTCGGTCATGGCTTCAGGGGCGCGGGTGTAGATCTTGTGAGACATCGTGACTCCTTGTGAACATGAGAAGGCCCGGTGAGGACACCGGGCGCGAGACGGCGAGCATGGGTTGAGAAACAGCGAGGTAGCGTCAGGTGAGGGATCAGGCGATCACGTGATCGGAGGATCGAGCGATCGCTCCCTCAAGCGAGGGCACGGTCACGCGATCGCATGATCACGCGATCGCATGATCCGCCTGCACCACGCCGACGCGTGAGGTGCGCGCCCGACCGGCTGCGAGGACACGCAGGTTGCCGATCGACTCGCGCTGGGCAAAGCGCGCCACCGCCGCGAGGCAGTGCGTCTGGGCCAGCGGCTCGCCGGCGTCGAAGGCCTGGCCGAGGGCTTCGTCGACGACCGCGCGCAGATCGCGCCCGACCAGGCCGTCGGTGCGGGCCGCCAGGTCCTGCAGGTCGAGCGCGTCGCGTTGGCTTTTCGAGACGCCGACGCGCTCGAGCAGCAGGGACCAGATCTGGGCGCGTTGCTCCCCGTCGGGCAGATCGACGCGGAAGACGTAGGGGAAGCGTTCGAGCAACCCTTCCGGCAATCCGCTGGCCAGGTCGCCGGTGTTGCCGGTGCCGAGGATGAAGCAACCGCGGTTGCGGATCTCCATCCAGGTCATGAGGTCCGAGAGCACTTTGAGATGCTCGGAGGTGCCGCCGCCGCGCTTGGCATTCTCGGTGGAGTCGACCTGCTTGAGGAGTTCGTCGAGCAAGAGGATGCACGGTCCGATCGCATCGAGCGCCTGGATCAGGACTCGCAGATTGGCCTGGCCGCTCCCGATACCGCCGACCTGCAGCGCGCCGAGCGACACGCTGATCAGCGGCACCTGCCACTCGGCGGCGGTGTAGTACGCCATCTGAGTCTTGCCGGTGCCAGGCGGACCAATGAGCAGAGCGCCCAGGGGGAAGGGCCACGCCGCAGGAAGCGGAGCGGCTGGCCGCGGGGTCGCGGGTAGCGAAGCCGCTTTGCGTCCTCCGACACGTGAAGTCGAAGGCGCCTCGGTCATGAGCGTGCGCCGCGTGCGCTCGACAAAGGCCTTGTACTGCTCATAGCCGGCCATGGTGCGGCGCGACCCCGGCGGCGTGAAGGTCGCGATCCCGCCCACCAGCTTCTCAAAGAGGCGCTGCTTCTCTTCAAGCACGCCCGTCAACAACTCGGGCCCGAAGGCGCTGGCGCGGACCACCGCCTGATTGAGCAGACCCGCCACGGCGCCGGAGGGCAGGCCGCGGAGGGCGTCCACCAGCGAACCATAGTGTCCCTGCCAGGTGTCCGGCAGTCCCAGGCGCATCGCCTGATCGGCGGCGGCGCGCACCAGCACCTCGATCTCGCTGGGGGTCGGGAGCGGATAGCGGAACGTGGCCGCGACCGTGGTCAGGCTGTCAGGAAGGCGCATCTCGGCCCCCAGCGCGAAGAGGAAGAGCCGCGGGGTGAAGCGCCGCAACCGTTCGGCCTCGGCCGGGCTGGTGCCGGCCGGCGGTTGGCGAAAGGTCTTGATGTGGGCCGTGAGCTCGCGCAGCTTCACGGCCCAGAACGCGGCCGAGCCATAGTGCTCGCGGCTGAGCGGCACGTGCGCGTCCTCGAGCACGACGCCGATCACGCAGCGCCGTTCGTTCTTCAGGGCGTCGTCGACGTGCTGGTCCCGCACCCGGCGGATCGCCTCCAGCATCGCGATTGGATTAGGCTCGGGGATCGGGACTTCCACCGCGCCGATGCGGTTCGCGTCCGGATGGGCTTCGATCACGATCCCGGCCGTGGGGGTGGCGCGATAGAGATAGACGTCGGCGGCGCGGGTCTCGCCCGTGTTCCCCGCCAACGCCGCGAGGGCGACATGGATATCCGCCTTGGCGCGCGGGTAGTCGAGCGAGGGCATCATGACCAGCGGCGGCCAGGCGCGCAGGAGCGCGGCGAGGTCGCGTTGAACCGGGGTCAGCTCAGGCATGGGTGTCCTCCAGAACGTTGATCAGGCTGGGGAGTGGTGAGGCCAATGCGATGACGTCGTCCAGGGATGAGGGCTCGTCGAGCCAGTCCAGCTGGATCTGATCGGTGACACGCGCTTCGGCCGCGATCTGGGCGACCTGCAGGCCGAGGCTGTCGGCGAGACCTTCGAGGGCCTGCGTGAGCGGCTGTCGGTTGGGGCGGCGGCTGCGCTCGGCGCCGTCCTTGAGTTGCCGCAGCCGTTCCTCGACCTCGGCCACGTGTCCCTGCACATCCGCGCCTTCGCCTTGTTGGATCAGGCGCCAGACCGAGAGCTGGCTCTCCAGCGCCTGCAGCGTGCGTGGCGAGAGGCGCTTGCCGCTGGTGAGGTGCGCCAGCGTGCGGTGGATCGCGTCGCCGATCTGGTCGCGCGCGAACTGGATGGCTTCCGTGATCGGGGCCAGCTCTTGCTCGACGGTCGCGGCCAGCGCTTCCGTGCGGCGCGCATGCATGACGCGCAGTTCCTCGAGTTCGATCCGGGCTTGCTCGGCCTGGGTCTGATTGAGCGCGGTGCGCGCCGCGATCTCCTCCTTCACGCCGAGCACTGCCGCGACGATGCGCTCGCTCGGATGCGCACCGGCGGGCAGCGCGTGCGTGAGCGAGACCGTGAGCTCGGCTTTGATGCGTTCAGGCGTCGGGAACTGGCCGCGCGCCCAGGCCTCGACTGTGTCCGTGAACGTGACCTCGTCCACCTGGACATGATGGGAGGCGCGCAGCTTGAAGAAGGCTTCGCGCGCCGCCATGCGCGCCTGCGCTGCGGCGTTGTCCAGCAGTCGGTCGTGGTCGTCGCAGAGCTGCTCGACGTGGTCGCGCCATTGACGCGCGATCGCGGCGAAGGCGCGTTCGAGTGCGGGCTCGGCGCGATGCGTGATGTAGTACCCGCCGAGCCACTTGAGGAACGGACCGTAGTCGGGCAGGAGTGCGCGCGCGCTGCCGGTGAGCGTGCGGAAAGCTTTCAGCGCCTTCGGGTGCACGAGGCGCCAGGTGGGCGGCGCGGCGAGGACCTGGGGCAGATCGCCGTGGGTGGCGATCCCGATCTGTTCCCAGGAGGGCCGACACTCGAAGAGATGCAGGCCTGCAACCGACACGCTGCGGATGTTGCCGAGCGCCAGCAGCACCTGCACGTCCTGCAGATGCGGGGGCACGGCGGCCCATTCGTCCGCCAATCGATCCGCCAGGATCGATCGGATCTGACTCAGTTCGGCGACGGGGGCGGAAGCGTGGGTCATCGAGCACTCCTTTCGTCCTGACCGCACTGGCGGGTGCGGTGGGTAGTGAGGCCCAGCGTGCGGGCCAGGGTGGGGGGCATCAGTGCGCCTTCGCGGCCGACCGTGATGCGCGGGCGGTCCCAGTCGTCCTCCAGCGACGGGGGCGGGGAGGCCTGCGCGGCGTGACGCTGACGCGCAGCGGAGAGGTCCAGCACGCGTTGGTTGCTCGAGCCGCGATAGCCGAGGTCGGGCGAGGCCAGCGCGGCGATGAAGGGTCCGTCGACGAGGACGTCGATATGAGCAAGGGCCGTGAGGACGTTCGCGCTCAGGCGCAACTGCGCGAGCGTGTAGCCGGTGTAGACGATCAGGCGCGGGAAGCCGGGCGCCCGTGGCCAGCGGGCCGCGATCGCCGCGCACAAGGCGCCGAGGTCCTCCTGCTCAAAGGGCTCGCCGCCGACGACGGTGACCCCGACGTCTCCGCCGAGGCGACCCGGTTCGAGCGCGGCCAGCACCGCGTCCACGGTCGTGGCGGCCTCCGGATCTCGTCTCCAAAGATGGGAATTGACACAGTTGGCGCAGTGGATCGAGCAGCCTGAGGTCCAGATGACGCTGCGTGAGCCCGGGCCTTCTTGATGTTGATGGTGCCGGATGGCATGGATAAAGAGCGACACGGGATCTCCTTTCGGAAAACGAAACGCCCCAAGGCGTAGCCCGAGGCGTTTGAGAGGCGGAGCCCGCACCCCAAAAGGGCCGGCGCTCCTGAGGACGTCGTGGTGTTCATGTGACGATCGATGGGTGCGCGATCTTCTCCTTTCTGAGCAGGGCCTCCAGCGCGTCTCGAAACACGACGTCTCGTCCGGCGATGAGCAAGTCGTTCACGTCCTTGACCGCGCCGGGCGGGTTCAGGACGCGGCCGCGACCGACCGCCTGCTGCCAGCGGGCGCCGGCGGCGCGTCCGGGGTCGTCGTTCTGCACGACGTAGACAAGCGGACGACCGAGCTCGCGGAGCGCGCCCACACCTGCGCGCGACAGACCGGTGCCGCTGGTGCCCAGCGCGGCGTAACCCCACTGGCGCAGCGTCAACCAGTCCGCCAGCGACTCGGTGACGAGCACGAGCGAGCCGTCCGCGGGGAGTTGGGCCAGGCCATAGAGCGGCGGCGCGACCGCTTTCTGGCATAGATACTTGCTCGCTCGTCCCAGCCAGGGCGCCCACTTGCGCCCGGTGAGGTAGCGGGCACGGCCGCGCGCGTCGAGGTCCGCGATCACGATCCGGCCGCGCAGGTGCTCGATCAGGTCGCGCTCGCCGCCGTCGCGCGTCTCGGCATGGCGCGGATGGATGAGCCCGATAGCGCGTGCGACCTCCACCGGGAAGCCGATCGACTCGAGCGTGGTCAGCAGCTGCGTGCCGCTGCAGTAGCCGACGCGTTGTCGGCGCAGCGTGTCATCCGTGAAGCCACGGGTGCGGAGATAGCGCAGCGGCGTCGCACGTCCGCCGCCGAGGCCCCAGAGCTCGGTTTCGTACAGACCCAGTGCTTTGTCCAGGATGTAGAGCGCCTGAGTTGAGACACACGGTGTCTGGCTCACCGTTACGGATGCTGTCACCGGCGCTGCGCGCGTCGGCTGCGGCAGGGTGGGGCGCGGACCTCGAGCGGGGTCCAGGGATCCGATGTCCGACGCCAGCTCGTCGCGCGCCGCGCGGAACTGATCGCGATCGCGCGCGTTCCAGGCGGCGCCGAAGCGCAGCCGCCCGACCAGATCGATCGCATCGCCGCCCATCGCGCAGGCGCCGTAGCAGCGCCAGCGCGTCGGGCGATCGACCCGGATCTTGAAGCTTGGAGTCTTCTCGGCGTGAAACGGGCAACACGCCACGTGGTGGGCGCCGTGTCGCTGCAGGGCGATGCCGTAGCGCGGCGCCAGCGCGACAAGGTCGAGGTCAGCCATAGGTGGCCTGCCTTTCGATGTGGATCGCATCCGGTGGCAGATCGCGCAGAAAGCGGCTGGGCGGCGTGCGCCGTCCGCCGCGCTCCGCGCACGAGAGCAGGACCTCGTGATCGCGAGCCCGGGTGAGCGCAACATAGAAGCTGCGCCGTTCGGCCTCCAACTCGGCCTCGCTCACCGCCCGCGCATGCGGGACCAGGCCTTCTTCGCAGCCGATGACGAGCACGGCGTCGAACTCGAGGCCCTTCGCCGCGTGAAAGGTCGCCAGTTGCACGCCCTCACCGGGCAGCACCTGCTCCTGGGCGAGGAGGCGACGATCGATCGCGTCAAGAAAACCGCGCACGGTCTCGTGCCCGGTCGCCTGCTCGCGGAGCACATCCAGATTCGCCAGAACGCCGGCGTCCTCGTCCTGACCCGAGAGCCAGCGGTAGTAGCCCGTGAGTTGCAGCGTGAGGTCGATGAGGGTGGCCGGCGCTTCCGCGGCGTGCGTGCGCAGAGCCGCGACCTGCTCGAGGAACGTGCACACACCCTCGCGCGCGGCGGGCTTGAGGGCCGCGATCTCGCCGGCGGCAGCGCGGCGCAGCTTCTGCCAGGTGATGGGCTCGGTCGCCTCGCCTCGCAGCGCCTGTTGTGCCACCTGGCCGATGCCGCGTGGCGGGACGTTGAGCACCGTCCCGATGTGGCGTTCGGCTGCGGCTTCCTCCAGAGTCGCGAGGGCCAGATAGGCCAGGAGGTGGCGCACCTCGGCCTGTTCAAGCAAGCCGTGTCGCCCGACCAGATCGCGCGGCACGCCGGCGAGCTCGAGCGCCTGAGCGATCGGCGCCAGCTGGCGGCCCGTGCGCGCGAGGACCGCGATCTCACGCGCCGGCCGACCCTCACGCAGCCAACCCTGGATCTGGGCCACGACCCAGGGCGCTTCTTCCGTGTCGCTGGCCAGGCGCACCACCGAGACCGGCGCACCCTGTTCGCGCGCGGCGCGTACATGCAGATCGGGATAGCGGGCGCCGTCCAGGAGCGCGGTCGCGCACCGCAAGATCTGGGCACTCGAGCGATAGTTCTGATCGAGCGCAAGGGTCTCGGTCTCGGGCCAGACCGCGCGCACCTCGGCTTCGAGCGCGCGCCAGTTGGTGCCGCGCCAGCTGTAGATCTCCTGCGCCGGTGCCGCCACCACCATCACCTGGCGCTTCAGGCCCGCGAGCAGGCGCACCAGCCGCCACTGTGGCAGCGAGGTGTCCTGGCCTTCGTCCACCAGGATGACGCTGTGCTGGGCCTGCAGACGCGCCAGCAGTCCGGGCTCGGTTTCGAGTAGCGCCAGCGTGCTGGCCAGCAGGCCCGGAAAGTCATAGGCGTGATCGGCTTCGAGCAGCGCGACGTAGCGGGCATAGACGTCGGCCACGAAGCGCTCGCCGGCGCTCTGACTCTGCGCGAAGGCCTCGGGTGAGAGGCCGGCCTCGCGCGCCGGCGCGATCAGGTCCCAGAGCTCGGCCGCGCCCCAGGGGCTTTCGGCCTGGCCCTCGTTTTGCTCTGCGGCTGGGTGACCGGCCCGGTCTCCGGCCGCGACCTCGGCCATCGCGCGCGTCAGGATCGACCGGGCCATGCCCGGGAGATACAGGCGTGGCGGCCGATCGGTGTGGCCGGCCGCATGTCGGCGCAGGATGTGCCAGCACAGGCCATGGAACGTGCGGATCGGCAATCGATCGGCCCGATCGGCCCGATCGGCGCCCTCGTCGAGGGTTTCACCGAGGCGCTGGCGGATCTCGGCCGCGGCCTTGCGCGAGAAGGTGAGAAACAGACAATCGTGGATCCAGATCGTGCCGGTCTCGGCCAGATACCGGGCGCGCTCGACGAGCGTGCGCGTCTTGCCGGTGCCGGGGCCGGCCATGAGAAACGCGGGTCCATCGTTGTGTCGCACAGCCGCGGCCTGCGCGCTGTCCAGGGGCAGGGCGCTCATAGCGGACTCGCTTTCTGGAATTCGACGGTCTCGCCGGCGCGGTTCTGGGCATCGAGGGCAGCCCAGTCCACTGAGGCGTCTTCGGCGATTCCTCCGCGCAGGTCACCGGTCTTGGTGGCCCACGGGCGGGCCGCGGCCACGAGCGCCGCGGCGGCGGCAGCCAGCCCCAGGTGCGCGCCGAGCTCACTCAGTGCGACGCGCTCGGCGCGCGGCAGGCTCGGTCGCAGCACGATGAGTCTCCAGCCGGAGCCAGTGCGCGCTGCCGAGAGCACGATCCCTCGATGCCGGGCCAGACGGAGCGCAAGATCGTGGATGTGCATGGGAACTCCTGTCACCGGCCCCAGCGCCGGTTGTCTTCGTCGGCTTCTTCGGGGGTGACGCCGGTGTGGCCAAGGTTGAGGCCGCCGCGCAGATTGCCGCGGCGATCCGCATAGGGGCGCAGCAATCCGCGCAGGAGCTCAAGTACGAAAGGGATGCCCAGGTTCGAGGCGAATTCAAAGACGCTCATCATTTCTCGGCTGAGAGGGAGATGGGCGCCCTGGATCATGGGCCAGAGGACCCACTGGCCTGCTGGGCCGAGGACGATGTACACGAAGACGCGCGGATGGCGGCGGAGCCAGCCGGCGATTTTCATCACGGCTTCCCATTGATCGTGGTTCAGGCGTTCGACACGGCGGTTGAAGTCATCGTTTTTGTTCATGGGACCTCCGGAAACGAAAACCGCCCGCGCGAAGGCGGGCGGTGGCGAACGAGGTGGGGCGGTGTTGACTTGTGGGTCGAGTGGATTTACGGTGGAGACATGGCTGATTTCCTTTCGGACTACTTCAATCACCTGGCGGACGCCGCGGCGTGGGCGCTGGGTCGCAAACCTCTCACCCCGGAAGCGGCTCTGGCGTTCGGGATCTGGACCGTGTTGATGGCCGCACTTTCCTACCTGAGATATGCGATGGGGTAGAGCGGCGCACCGCAGGCACGAGCGATGAAGAAACAAAAAGACCACCCGGCCGGGTGGTCTTTTTGTTTCCTGGGTGAAGGAAAGGGGTGGGGAGGCACACCGGTGGCGGCGGCCAATCGGTTGTGGGGCGGGGCTTCTTGGGGATGCGGAAAAGATGGACGACGGTCACGGTCAGGCAGGGAACAGCACAAGGAACGGCAATGGAGGTTATCCGGGCCATCCAGTCGGGTGGCCCTTGCCGTCAGCTCACTCAAACAGATGGATGAGCTGCGTTCGACGCCGGGTGAAGCTAGAACGGGCCATGCCAATCCCGACGGGTTGACAGTGGTGCAAGACACTCCTATGCTGGTTCCGGAGGTCGATATGCTTCGCAAAACCAATGACATTGTGATGACCGTGACCGGCCTGCTGCTGCCTCCGTTGTTGATTGCGGCCTTCGGCGTCATGCTTTGGCAGCTGTTCTTCCGTTAAGGCGCCAACCGGCGCGGCGGCGGTTCCGCCAACGGGACACACATGGGGAGGCTCCATTGGGGCCTCCCTTTTTGATTCCGGGCCCGGTTCGCCTCTACGCCTTGCGCGACCCCTTCCGGCGACTCCGTCGGGTCTGGGTCGGCGCCGGTACCTCGTCGCGGAAGATCTCATCCGTCTTGCCGCTGGCCGTCATGGCCAACCCCAACGCGCTCAGCCCATAGGCCAGCACCTGCGAGAATGTTGCAGGCACGCCTAGCAGTCGCGCCACGGCCCAAATGATCGTCCACATCAGTGAGCCCAGGGCCGTCATCGCCACCGTGGTCAACAGTCCCGCGATCCGGCTGCCCCGGAATTTCTGGCGGTTCAGCAGGCTGGCCACGATCAGATTGGCCGAAGCGGCGATCCCCAACTGCGTCCCAAGTTGTGCCAGATCCTGCTCGCAGCACGCGGCGTACCCGGCCAACGCGACGGCGGCGGGCACGAAGAGCAGGGCCAGAACCGTCAGCACGCGGAACAGGTGACGATCTCTGCCGCCTAAAGGCGGCAGCTTCTCAGGACACGCATGGCGACTTAGTTCCGCCTACGTTGAGTCCTGACCGCCCCGTCCGGACGGGATCTCGTGCCAAGGCAAGGATGTTGCGCGCGGCGTTGACGTCGCGATCGAGCGTCAGACCACACTCGGGACAGACATGCACGCGCACACTCAGGTCTTTGGGCACCACGGTCCAGCAGCCGCTACAGGCTTGCGACGTGCGACGCGGATCGACCGCCACCACCTTCACCCCAGCTTCTTCCGCTTTGTAGCAAAGGTGTTGTCGGAACAGGTTAAGTCCCGCGTCATGCGCCGCCCGCGCCAGATGCGGGTTGTGCGTCATGAAGCCCAAAGCCAAATCTTCAACGGCGATCAGATCGTGCGCCTGAACCAACTGGCGTGTGGCCTTGTGCCAGAAATCACGCCGCTGGTTGCCAATTCGCTCGTGCAAACCAGCGATCTGCGCATAGGTCTTGCGCTGGCGCTGACTCCCCTGCGCCTGACGCGAGGCGTGACGTTGCACACAGCGCAACCGGGCCAGCGACTCGCGTAACCAGTGCGGATTGTCCAGCGTCGTGCCGTCGCTCAGGGCCAGCAGCGACGTCAGTCCCATGTCCACGCCGATCGGCCGCTCGGCAGACTGCTCGGGCGATGGCACCGGGTCAACCATTTCAAGCATCAGACAGACGTACCAGCGATCGTTCGTGCGCTTGAGCACGACATGTTTGATCTTGGCGTCCGCCGGCACTGGGCGGTGGTAGGCCAGCCGCATCTCGCCGACGTTCTGCACGTAGAAACGGGCGCGCCCCTCCTGCGTCAGCCGCAGCTTGCAGCCATCGCCGTAGGTGTATTCCAGGCTCTTGAAGCGATCCCGTCCTTTGAATCTTGGGAATCCCGGCGTCTCACCCGCTTTCAACCGGCGAAAGAACGCGCTGAAGGCCTTGTCCAATCGCCGCAGCATCTGTTGCAGGCTGGATGCGTTCAGCTTGCCGAGCGTCTCCGGTTGGGCGCGGCGCTGGTCGCGGAAGTGCGTCCACTGTGCCGCGTACTTGATGCCTTTGCCGGTGTCCTGGTAGGTGTGGATGCGTTGGGCCAAGGCCGCGTTGTAGACGTTGCGTGCCTGCCAGAGCATGAAATCGAGCGCCTGGGTTTGCTCATCCTTCGGTCGGAGCAGGTACTTGTAGGTGCGAACCACGGTCCACTTACCCTTCTGAGCCTCGATGTAGTGCTTGACCGTCGCTTCCGACACCTGCCCGACCGAGCCGACATAGTAGCTCCGGCTCCACAGATTGGGCAGGCGGGAGATCAGGTGCGGGTGCTTCGCGCGCAGCCGGCGAGACGTGTAGCCTTTGAACTGATTGGCGAGGCGTTGCGGGGATCCGTCGGATCGGCCGCGACAAACAATCGCACATGATCGGGCATGATTTCGAGCGCCTCAATCGAGACGCCCAGCGCCCTCGCCTTGGCGTGCAGCAGGCGTTTAGGGTCGGTGGCGACGACGCCCGTCAAGACGGGGCGTCGAAACTTCGGGCACCAGACCAGGTGGTACTTGGGCGCGAACACACAACCTGAGCTTCGGCGATAGCAATCGTCGGCCATAAGAATCAATGTAGTACATACGTTCTTGTTCTGTCAACGACCGAATACGCCGGATGCCCAGCGTGGGCGGATTCCACTGTTGCCTTCAGGCGATAATCCCCGCCGCCCGACTTCTATGGCGATCGAAATCTTTGAGGTTCATGGGAATACTCCTTGTCCGGAAACGAAAACGCCCGAGCGTTTAGCTCAGTCGTTGCGCCAGATGGGTTCCAACGACCCCGGGAAATCGGCGGGAACCCGACGAGGGTCACACGAACAGCCGTGGTCAACGGCGCGCGGGTCGGGCGCGCACGTTGGGCTGGGATTATGAAAGAAGCGCGCGAGGGCAGTCAAAAGAGCGGGAGACCTGGGGGTCTGCGTATCACGGCCGAGGAAGGTGGATCATGGCGTGTACTGCTCGGCACGATCCGGTCGAGTCTCCACGATCAGGCACACGAGGGGCCATTGGGTGAAGCGGGAACGATCCTAGTCAAGCCGCAGGACGCCGACGGCTTGCGGATGATCTTGCACCATGCAGTGGCCAGGCCAGCGGAGCGTGAAGACTAGCAGAGCGATGTCGCTACTGGCCATCGAGATGCCAACCAGGCCGACGAGCACCCACAACGGCGTGCCACTCAAAGTGCCAAGAACGAGCGGCATGACGCCAAGCGCCAAGCCGGGCAGAGCGACGGCGATGCGATAGCTCCACAGGGTTTGGGGACGCTGTGCCAGTACGGCAAGCGTGGGTGATCCGAATGCGCCGCGAGCCCAG
Organism: uncultured Anaerolineales bacterium; assembly: GCA_964480865.1. Classification (GTDB taxonomy): domain Bacteria; phylum Chloroflexota; class Anaerolineae; order Anaerolineales; family UBA6663; genus UBA6663. Next base: position 16,671 of record CAYZRP010000025.1, read on the forward strand.
CCCAGTTTGGCGTCGACTCCAGCCAAGCGATGCCCGACCCAATGCAGCAGTTCGTGCGGCAACGCCGTGAGGAAGAAAGCCACGGTGCTGATGAGCAGGTTCTGCCACGGTATCCCGGTGAAGATTTGATACAGGGCGAAAGGAAGCGTGAAGAGCACGGCGAACGAGATTTTGGTGATTGCTGAAAGGGTCATGAGTGTTCCGCGTTGGTTGGCCAGCGCGGCTCCAATAGCGCCCCCACTGAAGCGAAAACCGTTGCGGGACGGGCGCAACGGTTCAGCGAATCGACACGGTGTTGACAGACTGGGATCACTTGGCTCAGAGCATAGGTGCTGGTGTGGACCTCCATGTGGAAGCCGACGTTATTCGACTCCGAATGATGGGTGAGGCGAAGGAGGGACTGGAACGGTGGGTGGCTCCGTGGCGCAGACGGCAATCGAGAGACGCAATGGCGGGGACGGGGTGTCCGGCCATTTCGGTGAGGATCCAGAGTCAGGAAGAGTGATCCAGGCACATCTTGTGACAACACCCAGACGGAATGCCTGTGATCGTCTCTCGTGAGTTGAGGCGTTCGTGCAACCGGAACTGGACAGTGAACTGACCGTCACTGCAGGCGGTTCGGCCGAACCGAAAGTCGGCACATCAATAGAGAAGCAAGATACCCCCGCAAAGTAAGATTTCCACGACCCCTTGTCAAGCACGAGTTTTCCGGCGATGACGCTGCCTGGGAGTGACCCAGGCGTTGGATAGGTGAACTCAGTTCAGGTTGCTGCGAGTCCGGTGACGGGGTTGGGTTCGGGTCGATTGACTGGGCGGGCGGCCTGCGCGCCTCCTCCAATCAACTCGCGCGATGGTCGAAGCCGAGCAAGAAGACCGTCAATCCGCCACCGCTCATGCGGCGCGGCTTGCGGCGGGTGTTCCATGTAGCGCCCCCCTGTGGCCCAATCACGCCTAAGCGGCGTGAGACGCGTCCTCGCAACCATATAAGTCCTTAAGAGATTCGGGCCGAGGCTGCGGGCTGAAAATAGCGCAGCTCCGCGCCCTGGGGTCGCACCTGACGGCCCTGACTACATATCTATCCTGACCAAAGAACGCGATCACAAGTGGGAAGGCCGCGAGATGCCGGAGGACGCTCGGGGTCCCTATAGTGAAGCAGGACGCCGCAGGGTGGCATCGCCGGGCGACGTTGAAGGGAGTTGGCGCATGCGTGTCATCAGTCTGTTGTCGGAGAAGGGTGGGGTGGGCAAATCCACGGCGACCGTGAACATCGCGGTGGCCTTGACTGAGCTTGGGTGCCGGGTTCTGGTCATTGACCTGGATGGCGTGGCCTGTTCGACGATGACCCTGGATGGCCCCACCGAGTGGTTGACGTCGATCGCCACCTGCCTTTCTGGAGAACAAGAGATCGCGACGCTCATTCGCCCGACCCATCTGCCGGGTCTTGACCTCGTGCCCGGCTCACCGGGGCTCAAGTCTCTTGAGGAGCAGTGGGTCTTCCCCGCGAGCGGGACGCTGGCAGCGGGCCTGGCACCGGATGTGCTTCAACATGCGATCGCGTCGCTCGAGGGACGAGGATGGGATCTCGTGCTGATCGATTGTCCCGGCGGAAACCTGGTCATGGGCCGGCTGGCCCTGATGGCGTCGGACGAAGTCATTGTTCCCACAGGGATGTCCGTCTTCGACTTGACCGGTGCGGTCTTCACGTGTCAGAACATCCTGGAGGTTCAGCAGGTTCGTGGCGGCAAGCCTGAGTTGTTGGGCTTTCTCCCGATCGGCACGAGTGCTCGTGGCGTTCCCCGACGTTTTCAGGATGAGTTCGACCGTTTCAACCTGCCCTGCCTGACCCCGATCCGTGAATCGAAGAAGCTACGCTCCATCGCAGGCAACGAGGACGCTCGCAAGCGGATTCTGGTGACCTCGGACCCAGACAATGCGGCGTCGCACGGCTTTCGGCAAGTTGCTCGCGAGATCTGGTGTGGGCTGGCTCAAGCCCGAGAAGTAGAGGGTCACGCCAATCAGGCACAAGAAGGCCACCATGAGCACGTCGACTAGGGGGCGGGGGGTCCTCGCTGGGGTTGACCTGACGCCCCAGTTGCGCGTAGCGAAGACGCCAGCACCGGATGGCAAGCCCAAGGACCTACAGCCCGAGACGCCTCGCCCAGTGCTGGGCGAACAGTATGTGGAGGTTCCGCCGGCTCTGATCGTGGGGCATTCGCGGGCGCAGACTCGTGCCGGCTTCGATCCCGAGTTGAACGACGAGGACCGTGCGCTCGTGGAGAGCATTCGCTCGGAAGGACAGCGCATCCCAGTCATCCTGCGGGAATCGCCCAACCGTTTGGGTAGGTATATTCTGCAGCTCGGGCGCCGCCGACTGGGAGCGGTTCTCTCGCTTGGGTTGCCCTATATCAAGGCCATCATCCGCCGGGAAGGGCAACAGGATGCGGATATTGGGACGCTGCTAGAGAACATCCGCAAGGAACTCACACCACTGGAGAAGGCGCGCGCGATTCAGATTCTGCACGACGACTATGCCCTGACATACGAGGAGGTGGCGCGCCGCGTCGGTCTGTCTCCGCGCTACGCATTGATGCTGATGAAGCTCATGGGAGCCGAGAGTGGTGTCCTGGAGCTGGTGGAGGAGGAGCGGCTCCCCGCACGGGCGGCCATCGAGGTGGCGCGTGTGCCGAGCGAGCATCAACTGGCGCTGGCCGAGCGAGTCATCGATCTGCGATTGCCGTTGGGATCCCTCCAGCAGGTGGCCGCGGTGATGACTGAGGAAGGGCTTGAGCCCGAAGCGGCATTGACCCGGATCGGGGTCATCGCCGCCGCCGGACCCGTCGAGACGGAAGCCGTGCGGGCGGAACCGGATCGCCGCGCCGCCGAATTGAGCGATACCCCAACTGGGTTGCGGCATCGGGCCGCGGTAACGGGGTTGAGTCGGGCCGCGATCGCGATCTTGTTGACACGGCTCAGGCCGGATCTTGCGCCTCTCCAGGTTGACGAATTGGCGAGGGCCCTGGAAGGGCGTTTCGCCTCGGCAGGGTGGGTGAAGTGCGTGGCGCTCCTGGCAGATGAAGCAACGGGTGCGACGGTCGTGGATCGCGCCCGCGAAATTCAACGTCAGCGCTGGGCACCGTGCGGGGTGAAGGCGCTCGAGGCCCTGGCGGCCTTGAACGAAACGACGAAAGATGGCGCCGACCCTATCCCGGATCTTGCGCTTCGGTCGTTGAAAATGGCTCTTGAGCGAATCGAAGCAGCTTCGGGCGGGGGTCAATGATCCCGTCTCCCCGAAATCACCCCAACGCTTGTGGCTGCGCGGTTGACATAGCAACAAAGATGGTGGACTCTAGATGCGAGGAACGAGGAATGTGGAGATGACGTGTCGAAGGCTGTGGTTGATCATCATGGCGTTGTCGCTGGCATTGAACGCAATCGCCTGCGGCAGCGACCTGACGCCATTGTCCGCGACGGACGTGCCGGCCGAGACTGTTTCGGTGGCCGCTTCGCCGCGACCGACAGTGGTTGCCGCGCCTTCGACGTCGGCCCATGAGGAACTTGTGGTTCAGGGCGGCATCTATGGTGTCGGTGGCCGCGAACTCTTCTATGTGACCGACCCGGATCAGATCCAGAGCGCGCTTGATCTCGTCGGCCGTTGGATGGATACAGTGAATGATGCACAACGGCCGGACTCGACCATCACGGCCACAGAATTGGCCGCGCGGCTCGAGCCGTTGATGGATTCGGTTCCCTCACCGATACTTGATGAAATAGCAGAGCAGTCCGAGGCGATTCTCTACGACCGAGACTCTATGTGTGGCGATCGCGAAACCTTCGCGGCGCAACTGGTGGAGCAGCGTAAGCTTAATAGCAGTGTCTTTCTCCCGAACGAAGAGCAGGGCGTGGAGATCATGGGCCCGTTTTCCCTGGAAGGCGACAACGACTTGGCCTGGGAGATGATCAAGGCTTCTGATGGGGCGTGGTATTCATCGTATGTGCGCTTTCCCGCTACGGCTCGCTCCTGGTTTCGCAATCCCATCCAACAATCGGAAACGACCGGCACAGTAGAGTTCAGCGCCGGACTTCGATTTCGAGACGGTGAGTGGCGGGTGGCCTGGGCCTCAGAGCCGTGTGGCGCGATCGATCCGCTGGGAGGATTGTATTTGCGGGTCAAGGGCGACAGTGTGGCGGCGACCTCGACGCCGGCGATTCCCGTCAACACCAAGGAGCCGCCGGCCGATGGTTATGTACCAGCCAACGACTCGGATGCAGAGAACGTTGTCGCGCGGGCGCAGGCCGTATTGGACCTATTGAGCTTGCGCGATGGTCCGCCGGCTGACCTTGATGCATTGGAAGCACAGCTCAGCACGCATATGCTGCCCAAGGCCGGTGAGGGGCTCTGTGGTCTGCCTGAGTTGATGGTGGCCTTACGTCAGGATCGGGCGAACGGCACCTACGTTCGCATGACGCAAAATGGGCCTTCCCAATGGGACCAGGTCGATTTCACCGCTCGTGCGCTCGTGCCACGGTTCAATGAGGACGTTGAAAAATGGGAACTGGCGTTTACCAACGAAACAGCTCGCTGGGATGGCAGGCTTGATCGTGTGAGCACGACGACCGGAGAAGTGACACAACGAGGAACGACGACTTCTGTCGCTTTTACCTTCGATATGCGATTGATCGATGGAGCCTGGTGGGTGGCTGCTGTTACGTATTGCGATCTCAGTCAGTATTTCTTGCTCGAGTGACGCGCCTACGGGCCTTGCCTGTGGACACACGCAGATGCGTGCAACGCCAACACTGCAGAAGGCCTAGACGGTTCTCCCGGACCATGGCGGGCCGATGTGGATTGGCGGCACAATCGGCAATGATATTTGTTTGGATGCGACCAGAATCCAGAGGAGCGGGTAGTATGCTGAGTTTTGTGTAAAAGGAGCGGAGGCCGGTATCCTTGGTGGTCCTGCTCACTGGCTCGCCGAAAACCACACATCAGCGCATGGGCACGAGTACCGCCAAAGCGTGTCTTGTCACAAGTCGTTGTCCAGCATTTCGACGAACCGGGTTACCGCCTCAGTGGTTGTGATCAGGGCATTGGGGTTGATACTCGAAAGATCATCCCTGGCTGAGTGCAGATGACTGAAGTCAAATTCGGCGTGGTCTTGCGAAACCCCAAATAACCGATGGAGAATCGCCTTGAACGGATGACGGACGACTCGACCATGGGATATTGACAAGGTCCTGGAAAAACCCAACTCCAGCCATGCTAATTGATCGGTGCTGCCCGTAAACACTGAGTACCACATGCGAATGAAGTTGGGCGTGACCGACCTTACTGCAGTCTCCCACAAGTCGAGTGTGGATCGTTCCACTACCCAGCGTTTGAGCAATCCTTGACCCTCTACAGTTCCGGCTGTGTCGCCGCGCCCGACTCCGTCCAAGCACAGTATTGTCGTGCGCGTTGGATCAAAACGTTCCTTATGCTTCCTCGAAAAAAAACGGGAACCATACAGTCCAGCTTCTTCCGCAGATAAGAAGACGGCGCCTACGTCGATGTGTTTGGGGAGATTCCTTCGAATAGCATCGCAGGCGGCCAATGTGACAGCTACACCGGAACCATTGTCGTCAGCTCCCGGATTGGCGTCTGCAGATCTGCTGTAGGAAGACACCAGACCGGAAAGTGTCGTTAGTGCCGAGGGAAGCAAGAGCAGCGTCGCGATCCAACGACCCGCGACATCCCACCCAAGAGATATTGACGGCCACCAAAGTGGCGCGCTAATTGCGATCCAGGGAATCAGTTGAAGTAGTTCCAAAATCCAGTAAGTGCTAGTCAGTAACAAGCCGATGAGGCCAAGACCCAACCAAAGATCCATGCGTTCAGAAAGTGCTCGGTACCATTCCGACTGACTGTCCGCAGAGTCGTAGTGAGCAGTGACCAACACGACCGGTCGGGAGTCGGCGCCCAATTCAGCCCAGTCCCGCGAGATTCCGGTAAGGACATTTGTGCCGGACGCCCTCCTTGATAGTGACGCCAATCGTGGCGCCAGGCCAAAGTCAACGATGTTCAACAGAACGATGAGACCAAAACCCCAATAAGGTCCAACCGTGGGAGAGAACGCAGCTACCAGAGCCGTTGCGCTGGCATTCAGGGCCATCGTGAAGAGCTGAAAGCGATTTCTCTTCGGGAAGCTAAACTCCTCCAGCGTTGGGCGAAGCCCAGAATCTGACAAGACCCGCTCCAGCCAATTGCGGGCAGCAAGGATCCCCTCGGTGCCTGCTATCCGCTCAGGAGACGCTGACAACAGATCCGACAGGTATTTGTGGGCCAGTCCGCTAGACGAACCCTCACCTTGATCGTTTGAAAACTGGACGCGGGCGCTCGAAGAATGGTCGTCCATAATCAGATACTCAACAAGAGATCTGTCCGGGTGCTCGCGAGAAAGCCTTGGCTCACACGCGTTTCCACGGGTTGGTGCCTTCACGCAAGTGTTGCGTCCTCATCAACAATACATACCACACATCCAATATCAAAATCAAAGCGAAGACCCAGGGGAAGATAGAGGCCGGGGTGACGAACTGCATGTATTCGATTGAGGCCGCTAGCGATCCCAATAACTTGAAAATGCCTATGTACAGAGACTGTCCGCGGATCGAGCGATGAATCATCGAGCGGTAGACAAATGCGGCAGACATGAGAAGGTTGACGAGAAACGCACTCAAGGCTCCGTCCCAGTCCTGGAACATTTCTGTGACCCGTATGCCAAGTGCGAAAACACAAACAATCAGTGCGGGCATTACCCAGGCCCAGGACAATCGAACAGATCTCCAGATGCGGATGGACGGCAAATACAGCACGGATTGGCAGACGATTATGAAATCGAGAGATAGCCAAATGAGGTTAATGATCCACTGAATGTCATGTTGTGGATAGCGGAGCGTAAAGGTGAGTTCCCAGGCGAAATTGCAGGCGACCGCGATAACGGGGATTGCGTACGTCTTGTCTTGATAGGCTCGCCAGATTGCCAGGCAGTACACAACGACCCAAAACAGGCCGGATGTGATCTGCAGAATGGTGCCTGCTGATTCATGCAAAGGCAGCACGATGACCTGCTGGTTTGGCCTATTCAATAACAGGGGGGCTGCTAAGTCTCAAGGTAGACCCGGGCAGAGATCTTGCCTCGGAGTTGTCCAGTGGGAGCAGTATCTGGACGATTGTGCCTCGGCCATCCGCTGGAAAAACCTTGAGTTGACCGCCCGCGATGCGCGCGTAGTCATGGAGAAACTGCAGGCCAAAATGCTGTCGGACGAGCCATTCCGTCCGGTTGGAAATCTCGCGATCCGTTAAGCCGATCCCATTGTCGATTACCTCTACACTAATAGAGCCGCCAATTCGCTTGGCAAGTATGGCCACTCGGGTCGCTTGCGCATGTTGGGTGATGTTCCTCAATGCGCCCCGCAGGACCCTGTAGAGAGAATTGAGTCCGTGGGCGGAGAGCGACACATCGTCCGGCAGATCGACCCGGGAGTGGAATTCTATACCGGGGTTCAGTATGCCAAATTCACGCTCGATTGACGTGATGATCATGGAGACACTTTGGCTTTCAGCTACGGGCCGAAGATCGGCTACAACGGACCGCAATTGGCGGAGGGTTACTTGAACTTGCTCCACAACATGTTCGACGGAAACCCTTGGCGAGTTGCGTCCAAGGTCATCAAGGCTCAAGAGTATTTCCTGCATCGACGCAATCGGTCCATCGTGGATGTCGTTGCCGATATCTAGATTCTTGCGGGTTATTTCGCCAATCTCGCGGAGAAACGCATCCTCTTGGATGTGCTGCAGGCGGACTTTGTCGAAGGACAACTGAACGAGGTTTCCAAGGCCAAGCACAAACTGCACGGCTTTATAGTTCAGGGTATCGATGTTGGCTGGAATAGACAGCAGAAGTAGCCCGGTCCAGCGAGATCCATCCCATGCGGGCAACGCAATGCCAGCCCATGGCGCCAACTTCCAGATCGGGTGATCGGGATCACTCTGTCGCATCGCGGGCGATGCGGGAATCGCGTTGGCCACCTCAAGCGAAACAACTTGGGTTTTGGGCGTAACCGAAATGAGATCACCCTGCCCGTCGCCCTGGGCAGCAATGAGCGCAGAAGTCCCGATTCTCAGGCGTGACCCAACAGGCGCCACAATGATTCTGGCAATGTCCGAATAGTCGTTCAGGTGCTGGATTTCTCCAGAGAGCTCCGCAAGGAAATCGTTCAGCCGCTCGGCTTGGCCGAAGATGATGTAATCGAGTATGGGTTGCAATCTGGCAATAGCAATCGTGAGAATCGCGATGGCAATAAGTGCGGCTGCGAGTGCAATGAGGGATGCCTGTCTCAATGACGAGCCTGCGAGTATGTCAAAGAGCGCAAAAAGCGAAATCAAGACGAAGGCCACCACCAGCCCCATTCCGAACCGCGAATATAGCACCTCCAGACCCAGATGCCGCGACCTAAATGTGGCGAACCCCACCAACAGCGGGATCAAAACATAGAGCGTCATGGGAACATCCCGATATCCCGGACTTGTACCGAGAAGCTGTGGCCCAATATCAAGCAGGAGCGAAGGCAAACCAGCAAGAAGCGCCGCCAAACCAACGGTGAGCAAAGTTCGCCGGCGAATTGGGTTGCGGATTCCCGCAGCGATCATGATCAGCGGGCAATAGAATATGGCGAGACCACCTAGCGGGAGGCCTATATCGTAAAACATGACGAGGCTCAGAATGGCTGAAGTGTCAAGGGCCAACCATATCGTGGTCGCCATACCCCAAAGGGCAATCAGGCCATGAATGACATATGCCAAGACAAGCAATACCTTGCCTGTCTGATTATCTCGCCAACCAGATAGTCTCAGGGCGGAATCCAGGTAGAGCGGAGCCAGGAGAGGACCGATCGCAGCGGATGCAAATGTGGAGAGCGGCGCTCCGTATTTCTGAGATCGGTCGGCAGCCAGCCACACACCGAACCCTACGGCAAAAGTAAAGAACACCCAAATGACCGAACTTGGCTGCCTCTCAGAAGCGAGAGCGATAAGCCCAAGAGAGAGCATTAGCAACGCTGAGATTGGGGGGAACCAGCGCAAAACGGAGGAGCCTATTGTCCCTGGGCGGATCGCAAACTCTGCTGCAAAGCTTGTGCCATCACGGATCAACTCGTAGCGCGTCACGTTGGACTGTGTGGCCAGATCAGCATTGATGTCAAAGTCACTAATGGTTGGGACCAAACCATCGATTGCAACCAGAATATCACCCGGGAGCACATTACTGATATGAGCGGGGCCATCGATTTGAACGTCATTGGGCTCATCAATACCCAGGTCTAGGCGATTGGTTTCGGCAATGGTCCGGGTTCCATTGACGTCTATCGTGTAGACATACGCCCGATAGGGCGCCACGAAAAGACTCCAATAGCTAAACCAACTAATGAGCCCGCCGGCAAGGAGACTAGCGGAAATGAATAAGAACTTCGTCACGGTTCGCTCCTTGTTGCCGCAGCTACCTGTTCGTGGGTGCCCCGTTGATCCCTAAACCATATAGACAGACAATGGCCAACTGGAGACCGCGCGAAAGTTTGCCGACCAAGAGGCCTCTGGTCGATCGCGGGTAATTCAACTGAGCCCGTAGACCCTGTCGAGATCTTCGACCTTGAGAGCAAGTCTCAATGGGACACCCTTGGCTTTCGTATCGGGTCATGGCCCGAACGATTGAATGCCAAAGTGTGTCGAGTGGGAGTCGATAAAGGCGTGCAGCTCGGGCGTCGGTTTCGTGGCCAGCTTGGTGAGCAATTGATGGCACTCATCTTGGTAAGTCCTGGCAAGCACGAGCGATTGTGCCATGCCACCTAGAGTATCGACCAGTTCCCGAAGCGCACTCGCCCAGGTTGCGTCGCGCCCTTCGGATGGCAGTCCGAGAAGATAGGCCAAATCCTTAGTAGGTGACCCCTTAGTGGTTAGGGCAGCCACAACCGGAAGAGAAGTATCGAGTTCTGGACCGCGCACTGCAACTTCTTCACTTCCCGCAACAAAATCAGCTATATCGTCGGTAATCTGCGACAGGATTCCGAGTCGGATCCCGAACTTTAGGCAACTCGAGAGTAACAAGGGATCGTCAGTGAGGAGCCTTGCTCCTGCCCAGACACCCAACCCAAAAACGGCTCCGGATTTCTTCGTAGCTTGCGCCCAATACTCATCCAGGGTCCGAATAGGGGTCAGCGATTGACGTTGTCCCTCGAGAGCAAGCAGGCCGGTCTCCGCAAACGCGTGCAGAATGTCCTGGTGGGCAGCCTGGCTAACATCGAGTCTGGCGAGGCTTGCTTGCGATATCCAGATTAGGTCCAGTACGGCCATGGCGACACGTCCCTGACTCCAGCGAGTCCAGGGTCGGTTCGTGCAGGTCGAGTCAAACGCATCATCAAGTATTTCAGAAGCCAGGTTGCAAGCCAAATACGCGGCGCTCACAGGAATATCGGCTTTCGTCGACGTCCCTAGCGCTCGGGTTGTGAGACTGGGCAATAAGGGAAAAGCGCGACTTGGGCCGTCGTATTCGTACGTATTGAGAACTATGCGCGCGTCATCGGAGACGGGACCAACGGAGAGTCCATTCAGGTGGGAATGAACCTTGGCGAGTAGATGCTGCATTGGTTTTGGGCACGCATGCATCGACGGCATGCGTGCCCGTGATTGGGTTGAGCTGCTGCCTGGCCTTACTGTCCGCGGACTTTCAAAATATCCATGACCGGATCATTGGCGTAGATGATGAGGCCGGCGATGGCGGCCATTGTTGGAGCCAGGAGGCGGAAGTTGCGAAGCGCGGCTGAGGCTAGATGACTTCGCTCCCGGGTAGTGTCCTGAGGATCATCGGTGATGGCTTGACTCACCTCGGTCGCAATCTGTGCTTCGTTATCGACAGTGGATCGGAACATGCGTCACATTTCCTCTCATTGCTGATTTCAAAGGCTTGGCCGTGAACTGTCAGGCGTTTTCAGGGTTACTCGTATAGGTTTGGATTCCCCCCTTCTGAGAGTTTAGCCACGGCGGCGGCAACATTCGAGACCTGGAGTTTGCGAAAGATGTCGCCCAACTGATGCTTGATCGTGTTTGGAGAATTGTTGAGGCGAAGAGCGCGCGCTTTCAGGTTATCTCCAGGGAAAGACACCAGATCGTGCGCAACCCGTTGTTCGGCGGGGGACAGCTTGGTCTCGGGGCTGCCCCTCTCACTTTGCAGGCGATGCAGTCTGGCGAGTTTGTGAGCTTCGCGCGAGAGCGTCATTTCTCCTGCAGCGACTCGGCGGACAAAATCACCCAAATCCAGGCTGGCAATGTCGTCTTTGACAATGTAGCCTGCTGCGCCCATATCAATAGTGCGCGCCACGACTGCAGGATCGGCCTCGGAAGACAACACGATGATTTGAGGGGCCGTTTCGCTCGCTGTGATCGCTTTCAAGGCTCTAATGGAGCGATAGCGTTTGCCTCCAGCACTAAGCAGCGTTCCGCGTTGCTCTGGCAAGGATAGATCTAGCAGGACAACATCAGGACGGACCGATGCGACGATTTCCTCGAAACACTCGCCAGAGCTGCCGGTCGCCACAACGTCCACGTCTGACGCCAATTCGAGCCTGCGCTTGACGCCTTCCACAAGCAAAGGATGGTCATCTACGATCGCTACAGTGATCGTCATTGTGAGGTCTTGCCGAAGACGCTGGCTCTTCAAGATCTTGAAATATTAGGCGAAGTCTCTGTTACGGGTCAATCCAACCGGCTTGGTTATTTTGGGCTATTTGTGTTTGCGTTCAGGGCCAGGGAAATAGCCTCAACCGATCAAGCAAAACTGGGCCAGTACCGCCTAATGTACAGCTGACTTCAAAACCTTGAAACCAACCAACGGTACACACAGATGAATGAACAATACGAGCCCTACCACCGGGTCCGAGCCGGCGTCGTTAGCCGTATTCTCTCAGTCTCTCATCCGACCGTCAAGAAACTTGTCCAGCGCGGCTTGCTCCGCGTAGCCGCACGCACGCCCGGTGGACAAGCTCTGTTCGACCTTCGAGATGTCCAGGCTCTGGGCCAACAGTTACGCGATTTCGGCTCGGAAACTCGGATCCCTCCAGAGCCCGAAACATCGACCTCCTAGTTGCTTTGGGCAGAAAGACATCTGGGAAGGAAAAGGGGCTGTCACGAATGCCCGGAACAAGTAACCTGACGTCCATGATCGGATCGCATTCGAGCACATCCCAAAGAGGTCAGTCCGCAGTTCTGTATGCGTTGCTGTTGCCAATCGCGATCCTTGCCGTTGGGATGGTGGTCGACCTGGGGTCAATGCTGTATCGCTATTCGATCGGGCAGACGGTCGTGGCGGGTGCCGCCTACGCAGCCGCCACCGCTTTCGATGAGGCCGCCTTCTACGAGGACAACACCGTTCAGCTCAACCAGGGTGGGTGGTCACAGGGCGCGATTGCCTGTGATCGGGCGCGTAACCATATGACTAACAACACGCGCGACGGCGAACCCCTGGTCACGATGACGGGCTGCCAGGTGGTGGGCAATCGTGTCACCGTCTCCGGCTTCATAGCGGCGCCCTTGACATTCATGGATGCCCTCGGGCTCGGCGGTCGCTCGTTCACCTTCACGGCGATCGCGGAATTCCAGGCCGGGATCACGGCCCCGGACCAGTAGGAGAAGCGCATGAAACGGGCTCTTGGGCGGCTGATCGCCTGCCTTGCACTGTTCGTTCCGTTGCTGATCCGTCCCGCGGTCGCCCGCGAGGAACCGGCCCCCGCATCGGGTGCACAGGCGGCGCCTCTGCCACCGTGCGAGCCGTGGCAGGAACCGGATGGGCACGGAGGGTGTCAGAACCGCTGTCCCGACGACCAGGACTGGAACGGCAGCGCATGCGTGCCGAAACCGCCCGACTGTCCAGAAGGCACCATCGACATTCAGGGCAACGACCGCGATGACGGCGGCGACGACTGTCGCGCCCTCGATGTGGTCCCCGTACCCGCCCTCAACGAAGGCGGTTGCGTCTTCGCCCCGAATGGCACCGGCAACGCTATCTGCGCTGCGGGGTTGGGCGATTACCGGATCCAGGTGGCTGTGGGGTGTCTGAATGTGGAGCGGACACCGTTTCCGCGACTGATGGCGCGGAGTGTCAGCGACAAATCCGGCGACGAGCATCAGGTCGTCCTTCGCATCACCGGGGTCCTGGACCACGTCCTCGACCCCTGGACGGGCGCCGCGCTTCCAGCCAATCAGGCGGGCTGGTATCAGGTGGACTCCAGCCCGACCGGACAGGTGATTGTTTCGGGTCAGTTTCTTCATGAGCAAGCCGGGGCACCCACCTTTACCTCCGGCAATGGCCTCACCGGATTCGACACGCGAACGTTGATCCACAACGGGACGAGTCACCGCTATCCCAGTATCAATGCGGTTCGAATCAAGCTGTATTTCCAGACGGACAACCGTTTCATTACGACCTGGGATCTGGCCGGGCTCCGCACGGTGGACCTACCCACCGGTCAGGAGGTGCGGTTGGACAACCCATTCGTGTTTTCGAGCTTTCCAGATCCCCGGAACGGCCTGGAGATCGTGGGGGGCGGCCTGGACCGCACCCGAACCACCAATACACTGCCTGCCTTTCCGTTGCGCGTCTATACCCCGTGGGTTCTCTGGTGGAGCCTGGAGTATGTGCCATACACCATCAACGGGAATGCCTATGTTGAACAGTCATCGCTTGCGCGAGGTGGTGTCGGTGACAGCACTTATCGCCTCGGTAGCCTGATGTCTGCGCGCATCTGGGATGCGCGGCAATCTGTGAGCGGCGCCGTAGCCGATGGGTATTGCCAGGCGGATGACGGATACATCCCGATCCCGGTCCTGCAGGGGCAGTCGGTTCTGGTGAGCGCTCCATGACGAAGATCGACTATGCCCTGGCCCTGGCGGATCTCGGACTGGCGCCAGACCGCGCCCAACAGTTGTTGACGCACGTGGAGCGGCGCAACCTGGCCATGAGCCCACAGAGCCCGATCGCGAGCGACGTGGTTCGCTGTGCCGGGCAACTGATCGCGGCGCGCGAAGGCGAGCTCTCGGCGCCGCTTGCGTTGGCGCGCGCGCTGGCGGTCACCGAACACCCGCGCATCGGCGAAGCGTTGCGCGCTTTGTTGGAGGGGGTGCGGGGTCTGCGTGAGCTGCGCAACGATCCGGAGCGCAGCCTGGCCGTCCATGCCGAAGTCCTCGTCGATGCCCTGCGCGCTGTGGCGCGCGATGCCACCGTGTTGGCCGCGACGTTGAAAGAGAGTCACCCGTGAACCGACGCAATGCCACGCCGATCCTGATCGGCCTCCTGGTCTCCCTGCTGGCCGGTGTGGGTCTGTTCTACCTGTACGTCACCAACACGCAGGGCAAGGTGCCCATGGTCTACGTCGCCGCGAACCTGCCGGCAGGGCAGCCGCTCGACAAGAGCCACCTCGAGGTCCGCAACGTCTATCTGGACCCGCTGCTGGTGAGCAGCTACGTCACCGTGGCCGAGGCGGATCAGTATCTCGGCCGAATCGTGCTCAAGCCGCTCTCGGGCGGTGAACTGCTGCCCAAAGCTGCCCTGGGCGGCGACGGCAACGCCGCCGCTAGCCAGCGGGTCTCGCTAGCCCTGGTCGGCGAGGATGTCAGCGCCTTCCTGATCCCGGTGACCGGGGACAACGCGCCCGCTTCCATCGTGGAAGGGGACTATGTCGATATCACGGTCGGTCTGACGCGCGGCGTGCGCGGCGAGTCTGCGCTCCCCGAGGCTGCGGCGCCGCTGAATACCTTCTCGGCCGGGGCCGTCGTGCCGTTCGACGCCGCAGGCGCGGCCACGCCCACGGCGATCCCGGACACCAGCGTCGGCGCCGGGACGACCCTCCTGATGCCACTGGCCAAGACCGTGGCGACCAACGCGCTTGTCATCGCCGTGGAGCGTGAACAGATCCAGCAGCCGTACAGCGGACCGGATGGGAGCGCCAGCTATACCCTTGTGGCCGGCAAGGTCACGGGCCTGGTGATCAACATCCCGCGCGCCGCACAGGAGATGATCGCGTTTGCTCTGGACAACGGCGTGGTTCGAATCTCGGTTCTGCCGCCAAGCGTCGCCGGCGGCGCAGTCCGCGTCCCGACTCTCGGCATGGCCTACAGCGATTACGTGGCGCTGTTTGAGCTGGATCGCGCGCGCATCGTGCGCGAGGGTCTTCCCGATCAGGTGTTGGGGCCCGGCGCCCAACTCTTCAGTGAAGCCGAAAACGCCGATGAGACGAGCGCCAACAGCCTTCCCTAGCGGCCGACCCAAGAGGATCGTTCCATGACCACTGTCTTCGAACGTTACAAGAACCGGGTACGCAACCCGCAGCCGGTCAATCGGGTCGACGCCGAGGCCGGCGAGCGCCCCGAACCGGCCCGCACGGCTTATCGCCTCGTTCTGGCGGTGCCGTCTCGCGATCTGCAGATCTTCGCCGGGGTCGGCCCAGCTCAGGGCGTGGTGGTGCTGGGCTACCCACGCACCGCGGCGGAGTTCCTGGCGGACATCAAAAGCCTGACGCCTGAGGCGGTCGTGATCTCGACCCAGATCGCCGGCTTTACACCGGCGGTGGTCCAGCAGGCGATCAAGCTCGCGCCGGTCGCGACCGTCGTTCTGGTGGACGAACAACGTCGTTGGGAGCAGGAGCTGTTGGCCAACGGCACTCAGATGTGCCTGGCCGCACCGCACACCCGCGACGCGATCGATCAATTGATTGAAGCGCTGCCGGGTTTCATCGAGGATGCGCGCCTGACCTGGCAGAAGCCGGCCGAGGTCCTGCCGGCGGGCGAGCCGCTCGTCGCCGTCGAGCCCGAGCGGCCTGCGCCCGAGGCCCTGGTTCATCACGGTGTGGTCGCCACGGCCTTCAGCCTCAAGGGTGGGGATGGCAAGACGTCCCTGGCGATCAGCGCCGCGGCGTTGCTGGCTTACCTGGGCCATTTGCGCGTGCTCCTGGTCGACGCCGACATGAACACCGGCCGCGCGGTCTACCAGTTCGATACCGCGATCGATGACTGCACGATCATGAATCTGGCCAGCGACGTGTATTCCAAACGGCGCGCCGACCCCGCCTGGGAGTTGGACTATGCCACGCTGCACAACCGGATCAAGTGCGTGGACGCGGGCCTGGGCCTGGCCAGGAAAGGCCAACCGGGTCGGCTCCATGTGCTGTTCGGCATTACGGACGTCGAGATGGCCGGCGAAAAACAGCTGGCCGGCCTGGAGGGCAAGACGTTCATGCAATTGCTGCTGCGCACGGCGCGGCGCCACTTCGACGCCGTGATCGTGGACAGCGGCAGCAATCCCGGGTTTGGCCCGCACCTGGGCGCACTGCAGGAGGCGGACCGGATCCTGTTCGTGTCGACCCCCGACCGGTCTTCGCTGCAGACCAACCGGGATCAGTTACGCAAGTTCCTGGCTGTGCACAAGATCGACCGGGCGAAGTTCGAGCTGGTCCTCAACCGCTTTAGCCCGCGCGATCAACTCTCGATCGCGGACATCCGATCGGTGATGGACGGGATGTCGCTCGGCGCGGTGGTCCCCGAGGACGCATCGCGCGGCATGCTGGCTGCGATCAATCGCGGGAAGCCCTTTGTGGTGAGCCACCTCGAGGCGAACCCCAAGGCGGTTGAAGCGGTGCTTTCGGGCCTGGTCAATGTGGCGAGCCTGGTCCAACCCGGGCTGCAACAAGCGGCAAACGAACGTCACAAGCGCCTCTACGGCGGCGGGGTGTTGGGCTTTGCGCGCCGCTGGGGCTGGCTGGTCGCGCTCGCGGCGGCGGTCGCGGCTGGCGTTGGTGTGGCCTATCAGCAGGGCCTTCTGACGGGTCTGGTGCCCTGATGCCCGGTGATCCGACGCCGCTGACCTTCGACTCGGGGTTCCTGCTCGGCGCGGACGATTTCGTCGCGCCTCCCGACCGGACCGGCGTGCTCGCGGAGCCGCATGCGTCGACGACGGCCCCGTCGCGGGAGCCAGACTTCGCCGGCGGCCTCACCGATCTGGCGCTGGGCCGGTTGCGCGAACGGGCTCTGCAACCGGCCGGCCCGTTTACCTCGACCGAGTTGGCGGAGCAGGGCGACGACGTGCGGGGCTGGTGTCGTGAGGCGCTGCTCGACATCCTGTCCACGCTCAACGATGAGAGTCTGCGTCGACGGGCACGGCGCGCCTTTGACGAGGCCGACAGCGTCGTGGCCGACGCGCTGCTGGACGTCTTCTTTGGGTTGGGCCGGATCGAGCAACTGTTCTCGATCCCGGGGATCGAGGACATCGCGCTCAACGGCCACGCTGAAGTCCAATACTTCGCCCGCGATCGCTGGCACGCGACCGACATCGCTTTCGATTCGCCGGAGATGGTCCTGGGGATGCTCAACCGCGCCATCGACCATGAGGATGCCCGAGCCGGGCACGCGACCCCGATCGTGGACGCGGTCCTGAAGAAGGGTCAGCGGATCTCGATCCTCACGGCCCCGGTGGCCACCCCCAGTCCCGCGGCCGTCATCCGGGTTCGTGAGCCCCGGCCGTTCACGGCCTGGGACATGCTGCGCGCGGGCGGCGAGACCTGGGCCAGCCCGGCGCCTGAGGCGACGATCCCGGACTACTTTGCGGCCGCCGCCGACCGGTCGGGTCCGCCGTCCGCCACTGATCTGTTTCAAGGCTTCGTCGCGCCGGCACGCGTTCAGCCGGCCGCGCAGGGCTTGCTCACCCCCACGGTCGTGGATCTCCTGCACCGGGTTGTGATTGCGGGCTGGAACATCATCGTTATCGGTCGGACCGGGGTGGGCAAGACCGCGCTGCTTTCTATGCTGGGGAACCTGATCCCGCTGGAGCGCCGCATCGTCGTGATCGAGGACACGCCCGAACTGGCCTTTCGCAGCGACGGCAGCCAGCGGCCCAACAACGTCGTGTATCTGCGCGCCGGCAAGAAACGCGAGGACGGCCAGCGCCTCTATACGCAGAAGGAACTCTTGGAAGCCGCGCTGCGCCAGCGTCCGGACGCGATCGTGATGGGCGAGGCGCGCGGGGCCGAGGTCCATGAACTGCTCAACGTGCACAACACCGGCCATCGCAACGGGCTGACCTCGATCCACGCGAACTCGGTGGCGGAACTGCCGCGCCGCATCAAGTTGATGCTCAACCAGAGCGACGCCGGGCGAACCTGGTCCGAGGGCGGCGCCGCCGACCTGATCGCCAATGCCTTCGACCTGGGGATCACGCTGACCAAGGTGCGCGGCCAGCGTCTGGTGCAGGAGATTGTGGAGTTCACCGGGGGGGTGGAGGGCTCGCATCCCGTGCTCAATCCCCTTTTTGTCCACGATGCCCGCACGGGTCGTCTGCTCTGTACCGGGCACCGGGTGACGCCGCTCCACGAGCAGTATCTGGCGGACTATGGGTTCTCGTACAACCAGACCCTGGAGGCCGCGCGGCGCATGGACGAGCTGAGCGCGCCCGGCGCCCAGGTGGGCAGGCACTGAGACGACCGCGCAACCGCGGCCGTCCTAAGCTGGAGGCGCAATGGGACTGGGATTCTTTCTCTCGACCACGGAACCGGCCTTCCTGCTGGCGGCGCTCTTCGCCGCCGGGATCGGCGCGGTGGTGATCGGCCTCATCGCCCAGCGGCCTGAACGGCTCTCACAGGTCGAGCTCGTGCGCGGAGCCGGCGCGCCGCGGCTCTCGCCGGCGGCGCGACTGCAGCGGCTGCTCGATCAGGCCGGCTTCCCGGTGCGGGTGCGCGAGTTCGTGACCCTCTCCGCGATCGGCGGGGTCGTGGGTGGGCTGGCCTTTGCCTGGGTGATGGGGTCGCTGGTGGCCGGGGTGTTCGGCCTGGCTGCGGGAAGCGCCGTGTACGGATTGCTGCTCAGTCAGCGCGCGAGCCAGGCCCGCGCCCGCTATGAAGAGGACCTGCCACAGACGGTGAGCCGGCTGCTGCAGGCCGCCCAGATGCGCGGCGGCGGCGGGCTGGCCTCGCTGGCCGAGCACGTCGCGGCCTTTGGGCCCCTCAGCCACCGCGAGGATTGGACCTATATCGCCGACCAGATGAAGGCCGGCGCGCCGGCCGATCAGGTTCTGCGCGTCGTGGCCGCCCGCCGCGACAGCTACGTCGTCAACAACCTGTTTGAGATCCTGCTCCTGCGCGAGGAGAAGAACCTGCCCTTGACCGAGATCCTGCCGCCGATGGAGAAGTCGCTGGAGGAACGCGTCTCGATGCTGCGCAAGGCGCGCACCCGCCTCAGCGAGCCGATGAACAAGATCCTGCTCGTGGCGGTTGTGCCGTTCCTGCTCAGCGCCGTTTTGCGGAGCTCGGCTTCGATCTTCGCCTCGGCCTTCTCCACCCTGTGGGGCGAACTGATCTCAGTGGCTTGCTGGTCGATCACGGTGGGCGCCTGTCTGTATACCTGGCGCACGATCACGGCCACGCTAGACAAGGAGTCGCGCGTCCGTTTCAACCTCACCGTGGAGAAGCGCGCGCCGCTCGAGCCGGCCGCCCGGGAGCGCGCGGCCTCCGGCCCCGAAGACGGCATCCGGGGTTCGGTATCCCTGGTGCGCGCGGAGGATGCCCGCGCCAGCGGAGGCTAACCATGGAAACCCTGCTGACCGCCAACCTCGGCGTGCTGCTGGCCTTTGTGCTCCTGTGTCTGGGACTGTGGGTGCTGGCGCAAGGCCTGGTCGGCGCGCTCCGCGAGCGGTCCACGGGCTTCAAGTTTCGCCAGGCCCCGCGCCGCGCGGGCCGCAGTGGCGGGGAGCGGGTGACGGCGCTGTCGGATGTGCCGCTGGCTCAGCGGGTGCTCTCGCCCGTGCTCTTTGATCTGGTCCGCCTCTTCGACGGACGCTACGACCACGACCAGGTCGTGGATGCGCTGCGTCGAAGCGGCTGGTTGTATGAGTCGCCCGAGGACTACTACGCCAGCAAGCTGGTGCTGGCCGTGGTGGCCTTCACCTGTCTGGTGTTGAGCGGCGTGGCGGTGGGCGCCGGCGGCGAGATTCTGGGGGTGGGGCTGGTGGGTGGGGGGCTGGCGCTCTTCTATCCCAACCACCGCGTTCGAACGGCGCTGGACGAGCGGCGCGAAGCGATCCAGATCGAGATGGCATGGGTCCTGGATCGCCTGGCCGCGATCATGAGCGCTGGCTACAACCTGCAGCCGGCCTTGACACGCCTAGTGGGCGACCAATACTCCTGGCTTTCGGCGGGCACGGCCGGAGTCTTCACGGCCTTGATGCGCGACATCTCCGTGGGGCTGGCCAGTGGGCGAACCGACTACGACGACTTCCTGGCCGAAGTGCGCGCGACGGCCCCGCGCGACCTGCCGGAGTTGGACGAGTACCTGCAGATTGTGCTGGCGCATCTGCGCCAAGGGACATCCGCCACCGGGTCGCTCCGTCTGCTGGCCCGCCAGCTGCGTGAAAAACGCAACCTCAAAATCGACGTGATCGCGCAGAAGACCGAGCTGCAAGTCTCGGCTGTGGGCAGCGGCGTGATGCTCGTGAGCATGTTGGGCATCGTGATCGGCCCGGCCTTGATTGGGCTTTCTCAAATCCTGCTGGGCGGGACCTGGTGACGGAAGGGAGGCAGCCTGACGCACATCAAACGGCTTCTTCTGTTTGGCCCGGGCGGCAGGCCACGATGCCGCCACAAACACCTTCTTTCCATCAAGGAGCAACGTCATGTCGAATCGATTGCAGACCCTCAAGACCGCGGCTCTTCAGGCGCTCAAGACTATCCATACGGACGAGCGCGGCGACCACATGGTGACCTATGCCGTGACCCTCACGGTGCTGGTGGCCGGTGTGGTGTTGATCGCCAACACCGTGCTGCTGCCCCTGATCAGCGCGGCCTTCACGCGCGCCGGAAACGCCCTGCCGTGATGACGGACCGGGAGCAGGGCCGGTCCGGCTTGGGTGGACCGGGCTCTGCTCCCGGCGCGAATACGGTGGAGCCAGGAGCGCCCATGCGACAGCCCAAACCATCCCGGATCTGGCAACGCGGCGATTCCCTCGTGGAGTTCGCGTATACGCTGCCGCTGATGCTGATCATGCTGATGTTCGTGTTCTATCTGGTGCGCGGCGCCGTGGCCGTGCTCTGGGTGGATACGATCCTGGCCGCCGACGCGCGCACGATCGGGACGGGGCAGGGGGTATCCGGCCGGATGGGCGCGCTGCCGCTGACCGGGGCCGCGGCGCGCGCGGTCTCGGCTGAGCCCGCCTGCGATCGGGCGCGGCGGGTCACAGCCTCGGGCACTGCCACGCAATTCACGGGCGATCTTTTGGGATGGTTGACCGTGCGGCTGCGGGCGGGATCGGTGACACGGGTCTGGGGCTTCTATGCCGCGCCGCCCACGGGAGGCTGCCAATGAAACGAACGCGACGGCGAATGGAGCGCGGGTCGGCGCTCGTGGAGTTCGCGTTGACGCTGCCCGGCTGGGCGCTCTTCATCACCGCGCTGGTGGCCGTGACCCTAGCGATCCATTCCCGGCTCGCGGCCGTGACCGCCGCCTACGACTGCGCCATGTTGGCGTCGCAGACGCCGAATGCGTTCGGCCCGGAGGGTGAGGCGGCGGTGATGCCTAGCACCATCGCGTCGTTGTACGGCGTCTCGTTCGAGTTCGAAAGCGGCCGCGTGAGCCGCTGCCGGGTGGGCTTCGCCGATAACTACATGACCTTCGTCTTTGACCCCGACTGGCGGCACGAGTACAACGTCTTGGATCAACCCTACACGTCCAGGTGGCCGTGAGACCCATGAGGCCAGTCTGACTCGGCCTGATCAGGCTGGTCCGCGGCTCGTTTGAGAACGACGCGATCACCCTCACGTCCAGCGCGGTGATCGCGCCGCCTTGTGTATCGCTAGATTTCCCAGGTCGCAAGCGACCACACAGCTCCAGCATATTGTTTTGCGCGCGCCATCGTCGGCCTACCTGCGCATCCCTGACGCTCACACAATAACTGGTTCGACCGGGCGCATCAGCCACGGCCCAACCACGCGGGCATGTTCCGGGCAGGTCGCGACCCCTTGAGCTGGCATACGGTATCCCCGGAGGCCGTATGGAAGCCCAATTCGTCCGGGCGGTCAACACCATCGTGGAAATCTGCGCCGGGATCGGCGCCGCCTATTTCATCATTCAGGTGTGTATGGCCCTGATCGGCGCACAGGCGAGCGTGGCGATCGGTCGGCCGGCCTCACTCGCCAATGCCGTCAGTCAGGTCTTCCCCGGATTGCTCTGTTTGTTGGTGCTCCTCGGCGCTCACGACCTTCAACAAGGGTTGCTGACGATCCTGGCGAGCCAATCCGCGACCAGCGCCGTCGGCCCGGCGAATGCCTGGTACGTCATCGCCGAACAGGTCGTGATCCTGACGATTCGCGGCGCTTTGGCCTGGATCGCCATCGGACTGGCCACCGGGGCCATGCAAGCGCAGTTTGCGGTTGTGAGCGGACGGTTCAACGGCCTGGCCATCGCCATCGAGCGCCTTGCCGGGGTGTTGGTGATTGGGACGATGGCGGCATTGGTCGGGCCGTTGATCCAGCTGCTGTTCGCATTCGCGCGCCAGGCGCTCTAGCGCGCGATGCAAGGAGGGTCGATGTTGTAGAGCCTGCCTCACCACCACTCGTTTGCACTCAATCGTCACTCGGAGGAACCTATGACCAAGCTTTCGACAGCCTTGACCCGGGCGAAGACCTGGGTGCGCACCACGGATCCGGCGACCCTGCGTCGCGGCGCCATGGTGTTCATCATGACCGCGACCACGCTGATGCAGGTGTGGCCCGCCCAGGCCCAGCCGCCCACGCCGGGCAACTTCGGCGACGCGATCGTCAACATCCTGTTCGCGATCGCGCAAGTCGTCGTGACGGTTGCGGTCGCCGGCTCCCTGGCCCTGGTGGCCATCGGCATCGCGCGCGGCACGATCTCGGCCCAATGGGCCGTCACCGTGGGCTCTTCGATGGGGGTCTCACAGGCCTGGACCACGATCATGATGACGATCGTGACCGGCGCACTGGCCGCCGCTTCGCCGATCCTGATCGGTCTGGCCGCGGACGCCATCCGACCCTATGTGAGCACCACCGTCGTCTTGCCGCGGTGGACCAACGCCGCGCCAGACAATGCAGCCGGCGGGAACTGACGTGACCCTCGCCACGAGCAGGAGGCCGGTCACAAGCCAGCCTCCTGCTCCCCGCCTGCACCCCGAGGCTGAGGCGCCTACGGCAACCAGACGGCGCCTGCGCGCGGTCTGCGGCCTGGGGGTCGTGGTGAGCTTGCTCCTGCTTTCGCTGCTGGCCACCCCGGCTTACGGCCAGCAATGCCCCGACGGCACGTGCCCAACGACCGAGACGCCGACCCCAACCCCCACCGAAGGCAGCGGCCCCGGGCAGATCATCCGGCAGATCATCACCAACATCACCGAGTACGTCTTGCGTTTCCCGGTGGACCAGATGTTCACGGCGATCAACCAGATCACGGGCCGCTATCTCTATGAAGCCTATGACGGCCTGGGATCGATGCTGGCCGGAACCGTCAACGATCTGTTGTTTGGAGACTACAGCATCGGCTGGATGCGGAGCCGTGAGGGCCAGGCCTTTCTGGCGGCCCCGCTCTTTGAGATCATCGAGCCCTTTTGGTCGGTCAGCTGGTCGATGTCGCAGATCCTGCTCACGGCCACGCTGGCCCTGACCCTGGTGACGGCGATGCGCCACGGTATGACCTCGATCTTCACCGCTCAGGAGTTCAAAGAGGCGTTGTTCTCCTGGATCCAATCCGCCGTACTGGCCTGGGCCTCGCTCTACATCCTCCAACTGGCTTATTGGCTCAGCACGGCTGGCGCCGCCTGGCTCATGGATGGACCTGCCGCCGGGCAGTCCATCGTCGCGGTCTTCTTCCGGGGGGAAAGCATGCTGGGGTGGCTCGGGATCGCTGCCCTCGCCACCGCCCCGGTGTTCACGTCGTTCGCCATCATCGTCCTGTTCATCACCCTGGTGGTGGGTTTCATCTTCGTGCTCTTCATGGAGCTGTCCTTGGCGGCGTTCATTGCCGCCATGTTCATGATTGCGGTGCTGGCGCCGTTGGCGTTCACGGTCAGTTCGGTGCCGGACCTCGGCTACTTGCGGGCCATGTTCGTCCGCGGCGCCGGCATGGTCCTCCTCATGCCGATCGTGGATGCGGCGTTGCTCATGGGGATTCTCCGGCTGGTGGGCGGCGCGCCGACCAGCCTGGCCAATTTCTACTTCCGGGTCTGGATGGCGGCTGGTTTGATCAGCGCCCTGGTGATGGTGAATGGCTGGCTGATCCAACAAATCTTCACTGGCCTGCAACAGGCGGTCTCCACGGTGACCGGCGCCGTAACAGGTCTGGTCGGCGCCGCGCTGGTCGCGGCCAGCCCGTTGGTCGATAGCGTCCTGCCTGGAGCCGGGCAGGTCATGCGCAGCGCGGGCGGTTCAATGGTCGCCTCGTCGCTGGGTGGCGGAGAGGGGAAGGGCGCCACAGCCGCCGTGGGTGGGCCGGTCGGCGGCAAGGACGACGGCAAGGCCGCAGGCGGACCGACCGAGCATGAGGCTGACGACAAAGACGTCTCCGGCAAGGCCGGGGCCGTGACATCCGATCAGGTGCGGGACGCGGCCGCCGCCCGACGGAGGAGCGCCGGCCTCCGGAGTCTGGGCGGCCGTCTGATGGCAGCCAGCGGGCTGCCCGGCGGACGGGAGGCTGGCCTGCTGGCGGATTGGTCGGCGCGGCGGCAGGAGCAAGATGCTCACCGGTCGGAACACGGCGCCGATCAAGCGGATGCACGCGCCGAACGGGCCCAGACAGAAATTCGGCGCGCCGCCGAGCAGGCGAGAAGCAAGCACGAGCATGACGAGCGCGATCAACGCCAAACGCAGCAAAGGGCCGAAGACCAGAAGCGGCGGGATGCGCTGGAGGCCAAGCAGGACCAACAGCGTGAGGCAGCCACGCACCAAACGCGCGCCGCGGAGGCCGGTCGGCTGGCCACCACCCTCAAACGCCATTTTCCTGAGTCCCACGGCCTGGCGACCTTTCTGCGGACACAACTCGAGGAAGTGGATGCCAATGCCGACCTGACGCCGGCCGATCGGGCTCGGGCTCGCACCGGTATGCAGGACATCGTTAACGATGAGCGCACTTCGCCTGAACGTTTCGCCGATCGCTTTGCAGTCTGGTCCGAAACCTACCTGCGCGGCTCGGAACCGGCCGCGCAGCGCGCCGAGGTCCTGGCGCGACTGTCCCCGGAGACAGGCGCATCCGCGGCCGGCGCTCCCGATAACACCCCCGCCGATCAGGCCGAATCCGTGGGCGCGTCACCCAACCGTGGGGCGGGTTGGCACCCAGCCAATGGCCCATCGGGTGCGATTGATCGCGCTCCAGAGTCGGATCCTCCGCCCGACGGCTCCGCCCGAGCGTCGCAGCGCGGGCAAGGGCGCCGCAAAGGTCAGAAAGCAAGCAGGGAAAGCCGTCGGCGCGCAGCGGACGATGAGCCCGACTCGGGTTCGGTGTGAGGTGAGAAGAGCCGCCGCCGCGAGCGAAGCCAGACAGGTGCCAAGCGCATGAGCGCGATGAACTCCCCTCACGGATGGATCCTCCGGGTCGAACGGCCCCACACCCTGCGGGGCGTGACGGCCTGGGCGCTTTGGATGGAGGTTGTGTGTCTATGGGTCGATTCGGCCGCTCCCATGCTGCCCGGTCTCATGAATCCGATTGGGCGCCTGCTGGTTCTCGCGTTCGCATCGGGGCTGGCTTGGGCAAAGCTCGAGTGGCCGGTCCGGGACGTGCTGCGTAGTCGAGCGGCGCGGCTTGACTTGCGACCCAAGGTGATTCAAGCTGAGCAGCATAGCCTTGTCGGCGACGACGTTGTTGAACCATTGCGTTAGAAGTAGCCGGTCATCTCCTGCACGCTCGACCTTGTCCAAGAAAGATAGCCTATGCGGTTTGTGGATCGTTCTATTCGAGATTTCTATAAAGGCTCCCGGCGTGCGATCGAGCTGGAGGATGCGGAAGCGATCCGCTTTCAGACCGAAGTCGAACAGAACCAGGCCGCTTGGGCTCAGCAGGTAGCCGCGGAAGCGAAGCGACCTCCGCAACCGCCGCCTCGAACGACCCGGTGGATGCAAATCGTCGGTTGGCTGGCACTGATCGGCGCCGCCCTCGGCTGGTTCTGGGGCAGCGTGCTGGCCGTGGTGACGGCGGGTCGCTGGCCGCTGGGCGGTTTCGCCGTGACCGGTGTCGCCTGGGTGTGCATGCCCGTGGTTGGACTGGTGGGTCTCGGACTGGTGCTGTTTACAGATCGCAAGCGGCAGCGGTCGCGTTCCAGATCCACCTCGCACACGCAGGCCCTCGCGCCACAACCGGCGCGCCGGATCGTGCCGGCTTGGACCCTGCGCGTTTTGGATCCCGGCTGGCAAGGACGCGCTGGAACGACCGGCGAAGCCGGCGAGCGGAGGCTGTACGACTACCTCCAGGGCCATCTCAACGGCGACTACTACGGCATCACAGGGCTGTCTCTTGCACCGCGCTCCGACATTGATCTCGTCGTGGTGGGCCCGACCGGGGTCTGGGTGCTGGACTCGAAATACTGGTCTGATATGGTGTCGTTCGAGGGCGGTGAATGGCGCCGGTTTCGACGCGTTGGACGCCTGGGTTTTGAGGGCTGGCGCGATGAACGGGTGACGGCGCCGCCGGACGTCCAGATCCAGCGCGAGTGTCTGCAGGTCGCTGGCGCCATCGCAGACGGTACCGGCTGGCCCTTCGAAGACGTGTGCGACATTGTGCGGGGCGTCATCGTCTTCACTCATTCCTATACGCACCTCTACAAGCGCCACACCTTTCCCGTGGCGGTTGAGGAGCTCACGCCTGAGTTGATCCGTCGCCTCACGGACGAGTACGAAAAGCGGATCCTGAATCCGGACGATGTCCTTTCGATGATCGAGGCGTTGTGCAACCGGGATCTCGAGTCCCAGGGGCGACGCCAGTTAGGTGTGGCGCTGGCCGAGGAACTGGCCCAGGCTTGAGGGGTCGTGGTTGGGAAGAACTCCCGGCTTGCAAAGCGACGACACCCCGCCGGGACTGGGTTCCGGGCAGGATGCGGGCCGGCCGCGACCCCGGGCGCCGAGTAGGATCGTGTCTGATGACCGCCACACCTCCCATCAACGTCGATGTCGGCGAGAAGAAGCTCTACATCTTTAGCGTCCGTCAGCTCTGCATCCTTGGCCCCACGGGCCTCCTGGCCCTTCTGATTCTTTTCGGGCCGCTGCTGAGCGATTGGACTCTGCGTTTTCTGTTGGCCATCACGTTGGTGGGTGTGGGCTTTGCGATCACGTACTTGCCCTTTGACGGGAAATACTTCGAGGCCTGGGTCCTGGAGTTCTTTGCCTACACCGGGCGCCGGCGCTATTTTGTGCACCGCGCCTTCAAGCCCATCGATCATGGCCCCAAGGTCCGAATGGCGCCCGCCGCGAGGGCGGCGGAAGCGCCCGGGCCGAAGCCGGCCAAGCCGGAGCCGGCCAGGCCCGCCTCATCCGATCCACGACCTCGTCCCATTCCGCAGAAATGGCCGTTGCTGCGGCGCCAGCCGGCCGGCGAGGGCGCGGGTGTTCTCGACCCCTGGCTGTTGAGCATCAACCTGATCGGCCTTGGGATCTTGGTGGGCCTGGCTACCTATCTGTATCAGAGCGGTTGGTATCAGCTCCTTCTTCATTGGGCCCAGTTGTAGGTTCGCGAGACGTTCAGCGCTCGATCAAGGCAAACCCGAGAACAGGGGCCAGAGCCAAGCTGGGGTCAATTTCGGAACTCTGTGAAAACGATTAATGGAGACGGCAGAATCGCAAACGCAGTGGGAAACAAGGCGAATCTGTCAGACCTCACCAGCCCTGTGCTCTGCTATGCCGCTCTAATACGGGGCCCTGAAACCCCTGCGTTTTCCTCTGCAATGTGAGTCCTGACATTCGCTATTAGACATTTTTACAGAGGTCCGAAATGGACCCCTATGACGCGCAGCCAGTCACATGGAAGCCTGCCCACACCCTTCGCAGGCGGAGTTCACGCCCGTTGGCTCAACCAGATCCAAAACGCCGCGTGGGCCAGCACGATCAGGCCCGTGACCATCAAGAACTCGCCCTTGCGGTTTTTGTGACGAAATAGCGGGATCGCGATCAGAGCGCCGGGCCAACCGCAAAGGAACTCGACGACGTGCAGGGTTCCTTCGGGAACGCGGTACAAGCCTTTCCTGGATGCCCATTTGTCGTACCGATAGACGACCAGTGCGATCAGGCTGTTGACCGCATACATGATGCTTACCCAGGCCGCCGCCGCAGGGATAGGCAGGCTCGAGGGCGCAGGAATAGGTCCGTAGATGCCCACCAGGCCGGTGCCGATCACCACAACGGGCAGCACTGTGCCGGCAAAGGTCACCGATCTCGTGGCCACGTTCTGGTTGTGCGGCCGGCGCCTCACCGCGGTTACCCCTGGCCGCGGCCCGGGCGATCCCAGGCAGCCAGATCGCGGTCCACGTCGCTCAGGTCGAGGAGTCGGATCCCGATCGAGCGCCAGCGTTCGCCCTCGATCGGCGTGCGGGCCCACGTGCGAGCCAGCCGGCGAGCCTCCTCGGTCCAGCCATGGCGGGAAAAGCCCAACAGGTAGGCCTTCCAGTTGCCGTCTGCGGGCAGGATGGCCTGCACCTTAGTTTGCAGGCCCGTCAGTACCTCGGCCCCGGCCGCTTGATTGAGCCACTTGCATTCGCCCAAGATGAGGACGTGTTCGTCGCGATTGATGGCGGCCACATCGATCTGAACCTGGCGCGTCCAGGCGCTGCCCACCTGATCCACCGGCCCGGGCAGGCGATCTCGGACCGTGGCCTGCAGCGTCCACGCCCGACAGAGCTCTTCCCAGGTATGGGTGCCGATGAAGTCGACCAGGTGCTGGCGGAGCTCGGCCACGGCGCTCTCGCGGATGCCCTGCGCAAGCTGCGGCTGACGGCGCGAGAGAAAGCGGAAGTAGAAGCGCAGAAACGGATCAACGATCTGATAGCGGCCGGTCTTGGACTTGGGCGAGGCCGTGACGGAGATCCGGCGCTCGACATATCCGGTGGCCTCGAGGTTCTTCATGAACTGCGAGAGATGATTTTCTTTGAGGCCGACCCTGCGCGCGATCGCCGTGTGCGCGTTCTCGCCCGCGGCAATGGCGCGCAGGATGCCGACATAGTTGTGGATCTCGCTGAGGAAGTCCTTGAGCAGCAGCCGCGGCTCGTCCATGAGGAGCGCTCGGCCGCCCAGAATCGCGGTGCGGATATTGTCGGATAGGCTGGCCGAGCGGTCGAGTCGCTCCCAGTAGGCCGGAATCCCGCCCAGCATGGCGTACACGGCGACGCGTTCGTCGGTTTGATAGGTGGGAAAAAACGTGCTGAGCGCGCTGAGCGGCAGCGGCGCCAGGTGGAGCAGGGCAGTGGCCCGGCCGTAGAGGGGCGCATTGTAGGACAGGGCGCCGCGGGTCATCAGGCCCAGGTGCGAGCCGGAGAGGATGAGGATCAATCGGCTCTGGCGCAGCCCCTGGTCCCAGGCGTTCTGGAAAATCCCGGCGATGCCTGGCGTGACCTCCATCAGATACGTGAATTCATCAACCGCCACCACCATGCGCTCGTTCTGGGCCAGGCGCGCCAGTCGCTGCAGGGCGACGCGCCAATTGCCGTAGGTGAAGTCCGCGGGCGGCTCGTCGCCGGTCTCGAACTGAAACACGGCTTGCGAGAAGGAACTAAGTTGGTCGGCCGCCGAGGTGGGATCGGCCACCCAGTAGAGGGAGCGGATCTTGTGCGTGGCCATCCACTGCTGAATCAGGTGGGTCTTGCCGACCCGCCGGCGGCCGTACAGGATGACGAGGCGCGCCCCAGGCGCATCATGCTCTTCGTCCAGCAGACCCAGTTCGCGTTGCCGACCGACAAAAGGGTGGGGGAGGGGTGAGTTCTCCATTATAGTAATGGATATTATCATAATTACGATGAGGATGTGTGCCGTTATGAGGAGGCAGCATCTCATAGGGGTGGTGAGGTGAATGGATCTGTGTAGGTTTTCCTGAAGTTTGGCACTGTGATCCCGAAGTTTGGCACTGGCGGGGAATCTAACGGCTCAGCAGCGGCGTAAGGATTGGCACTGGCCTAAACCTGACGCAAAACCCCGCGATTTAGCGCTGACCTAACCCACCGCTGCAGTAGCCTAATGCCAACTTGTCGGACCTCCTAAATGGCCTCAATAGCACAGTGCCAACATCAGGGTCCGAAAATTAGGGCAGTGCCAATCTCCAGGAGTTCCAGTGCCAAACTCTAGGAGAAAAACCGCCCAAAACACCCCTCACAGTGCCAAACTTCAGGAAAACCCACACTGACGGTGGGGAACTGAATGGTCGTTCTGCGCCTTGCCGTCGACCCTCACTGAGGGCCGTGAGTCGCGTGAGGCGACGCGACGACGGCGTTCAGGCCCGCGCCCGAGCGAGTATGCGCACATGTGCGGAAACGTGCGGCGATCGGCGCAGCGCCGCAGCCGTGCGAGTGAGGGCGATCATCCTGAACGGCGTGCTGGTCACGCATGTCCTAAACGGGGCGCCCAGCGTGGTCCCTGGCAGCGGCCAGTGGCGAAAAGAGGTTGTCCGCGGATACGGCTGTCTGGTCCGTCTGGTCATTGTTATCTGTTGGCATAGGCTCCGCTATTGAACGTCAACCCGACGGCGATGACGGTCAGGAGCGAGAGATCGTCACGCGAGAAGTGGTTGGCCTCTGGATGGACCAGCGTCAAGACCCCTACGACGTGTTCGTCCGCGATGAGCGGCACGCTGATGGCTGAGCGCGGCTTCGGTTCCCTCTCGTCCCGACTGCGTTTCAGCCAGCGCGGATCTTCGGACGCGTTTTCGAGCAAGCCCGGGCAGCAGTTCTCGCTGATCCAGCCCGCCAGCCCGTTGTTGACGACGTCCTTGAGTTGATCGGCGCTCTGATTGAAGGTGCGGCCTTCGTAGATCATCACACCCTCGATCGGCTCGCCGTGTTGGTCGATGGCGATAACGCTGCCGCTGGTCGCGCCGACGCTCTTGCTTATCATCTTGAGACTCCGCTGAAGCAACTCGTTCAGATCCATCTCCGAGGCCAAGTCCCAGCTAAGCGCATACAACATGTCTAAAGTGACCTGGCTGTGGTTCGTGGAGGGCGACTCGAGTGGAAGAACCGGCAACACCTCGACGCGCTGGCTGACCACGCCGGTCCGGCGCTGCTGGGGTCCATTTCGGAACTCTGTAAAAAGTGATTAATCGCGACGGCAGGACTGCAAACGCATTGGGAAACAAGGCGAATCTGTCAGGCCTCACCAGCCGTGTGCTCTGCTACGCCGCTCCAATACGTGGCCCCGAAACCCCTCTGTTTTCCTCAGCAATGTGAGTCCTGACATTCGCTATTGAGAATCATTACAGAGTTTCGAAATGGACCCCTAAGTGGGAAGGTTGCGGGGCAGGGCTGTCGGGCGCCTCTCTCTAGACTGAGTCATGGGAGATGCGACGATGTCTTTCTTCAATGGCCTTTTAGGAAAACTCGCCACCCCGCAGGTCACACGGCCCACCGTCAAGCAGGAGAAGCCCTTTCCAAAGAAGACCGAAGACTCGCTCAAGCTGGTTGAAGTTCTGACCCTGGCCGGGTCCGCGCTGGTCATGGACAACGGCACCTTTGTCCGGGCGCTGGAAGTCTGGCCCGTGGATCTCGAAGCCGGCAACCGGGGCCGCAAGCAGGCCTATCACTTTGCTTTCGGGCAGGCCTTGCGCCGGCTGCGGGCGCCATCGGCCTGGCAGATCGTGATCACCAGCCGGCCGCAGGACATCACGCCCTACCTGGAACGGTTGGAGCAAACCGAGAGCCTATGGCGCGAGAAAGGCTACGAGACCCGGGACATGGAAACGGCCGCCCGGCGTTTCTGCCTGTCCGAGCTTGCGCTCGAGCATCGCACGTATCTCGAGCAGTTATCGACGCGGCTGCAACCGCTGCAGCAACGCTATCTGCTGCTCGTGTCCTTCAACCCCTTTGCCGAGATGGTGTCGCGCAAGCCGCGCGGACGCGCGCTGGAACCCAAGACCGTGGCCCGGGCCGAGGAAGTTCTGGAGGAAGAGTTGCGTCTGGCCAAAGGCATCCTGGCCGAAGTCGGGCTGCCCTACCAGGATCTGGGCGGCGCCGAACTCTGCCAGGCGCTCTGGGAGCACTATCATCGCCAGCCATCGCTCTCTGGGAGCGGGGTAGGGTCGGTGGAGGCGCTCGGAGCTGGGTTGAGCAGCCACGCCAAAGAAGAACCGCCTACCCGCGACGAGTTTCTGGCTGCAGCCCACGACCCGCTCGAGCTGGCCGACTTACTGGCGCCCAAGCTGGTGGAGGAGCAGGCCGAGTTCGTGCGCATCGGGGATGTGGTTGGGCGCGGCTACTTCCTGGTCGACTTTGACTCGCGCCAGCCGGTGGACCTGGCCGCGATCCTGGCCTTCGATGGCGACGTCACCCATAGCCTGTATCTTCAGGCTGCCGATCCGCTGGGTGTGCGTCAGCGCTACCGCGAAAAAGAAACCGAGCTGACGGCCTCCTCCGATCTGCACCGCAAGCGGGGCATTGTCGAGGACTACGCCAACGCGGCCGCCATCGGAGCGCTGCAAACGATGCGCCGCGACATGGAGGTGGCGCTGCAGGCGCCGTTCAACCTGTATTGGTACGCCGTGGTTTGGGCGAACACGGTGCCGGATCTCGAGCGCCAGAGCCGGCTCTTTGAGACCGCCCTCAAACTGCGCGACATCCGCTTTCAACGCGCCACTCGCCGCCACCTGGGCGCGGTGCAGTCCACGCGACCGGTCTTTCGGATGGCCCACCGGGTGCGCCCGCGGATGATGTCGGCCGGCAGTCTCGGCTCGTTTCTGCCGTTCGTGCGCAAGGAGTACATGGACCCGCACGGCTGGGACTTCGGCGTCCATCGCGGCAATGGGCTGCTGGTGTGCCGCGAAACCTTCCAGGGCGGGTCCGCCAACGCCTCGCAGTTGATCATCGCCAGCCCGCGCGCGGGCAAGTCGGTCTACATGAAGTCCACGATCGTCAAGGCCGGCGTGCTGGGCGATCGCGGCTTCATCTTCGACCCGGAGCGCGAGTACTTGCGGCTGGCGTGTCGGCTGCACGCGCCCTACATCGAGCTGGCCGCCAGCACGGCTCCGATTCGCCTGCCCATCGACCCGGACGCCGGGAGTGAGGGCCTCCTGGCCGGGATCGAGCTGATGGCCCGGCAGTACATGGCCCTGACCGATGAGCCCCTGACGGCCGGCCAGACCTGCGCGCTGGCGGACGCCGTGCAGGCAGCGCTGGGCGACAACGGGATCTATGAAGACGATCCCGAGACCTGGACGCGGACGCCGCCCGGGATCGGTCAGGTCCTGGATCACCTTGAACCCGGCGGCGACGCCGAGGTCTTCGAGCTGAAGCGGGTCCTGGCGTACGTCGACACGGGCGGCGGACGCCACCATGTCAACATCATGGACCCGCAGTTCGAGTCCGAGAACCCCTGGCGCAGCGCGGTCGAGTCGCTGGCTGCGTTCGTCGAGGCGATCCTGGGCCGGGCCCTGGAGTCCGAGGAGTTCACGGCTTTGGTCGAGGCCTATCAGGGCACGATGGAGCGCTGGGGCGTCACCCCGGACGACCGCGAGACCTGGCGCCGCGAGCGCATGCCGCTCCTGGGCGATCTGGCCCGAACGCTGCTCGAGGCGCCCAGCCCCGAGGCGCGCAAACTGGCGCGCGCGATCCGCGAGTACGCGGTGGGCATCTACTCGGACCTCTTCAACCACCGCACCACCGTCGATCTGTCGCGCGAACCGGTGGTGTTCTTCGGCCTGCGCTCGCTGCGCGAGGAGGACGGCAAATCCACGCGCGGCGACGGGCGCGGGAGCCTCGCGGGCGTCGTGATGTGGCTGCTGCTGCGGGTGGTCTGGAACGAGATCGTAGCCAACGCCGGCAGCCGGCAGAAGACCCATGTCTTCATCGACGAGCTCAAGTGGGTGCTGTCCTTCAAGGGCGCGGCCCGGCGCCTGGAGACGATGTGCCGCAGCTTCCCGAAGTATTCGGCCGCGTTGTATCTGGCCACCCAGGACATGAAGAGCCTGTTGGCGTCCGAGGAGTCGGACGTCATCGCCAACATCACACAGATCAAGTTCTTCCTCAAGCAGGAGAACGCCAGCGTCGTGCGCCAGCTGGGCGAGATGTTCGACCTCTCGGACGAGGAGCAGGATGACCTGCTTCGGGTCCGCAAGGGCGAGGGTCTGCTGGTCCTGGGAGATCGCGAGCGCATCCCGATCTACAACGCGGTCAATCCGGCGCAGCTGGCGGTGTATCAGTCGAATGCCCAGCAGCAACAGGCGGTGGCGGTCGCGCTGAACCGCCGGCTCGAGCCGGTCCTCTGAGGCGCTCATGGTCAAGCTGATGGGGTTCGTGGCCGTGGCCTTCGCCGTGAGCCTGGCGGCGCTCTTGTGTTGGGTCGTGGCGCTGCCCAGTCTGGTCGTGGCCGCCGCGGCCGCCGAGGCCCCGAACGACACCTTTCGCGCAGGCATCATTGGCTGGATGCTCTCCACGCCTCAGCCCGTGGGCGACGTCATCCTCCCGGACGGCACGCCCGGGCCGGGCAGTGGCCCGCGCGGTGAGATCGCGCCGGGCTTCTGGTCTGACGCCAACGACTGCAGCGACGTGGCGGTCAACGCTCAGGGAGACGGCACCTTCATCTGGCCCACGATCTATGCCGATCGCTCCGGCTACTGGTTCACGGCCAATCGGATCGATCCCAACCAGGGTGGCACGCCGCATCTGCATCCAGGCGTCGACCTGCGCACCGGGCTCGGCGATCCCATCGTCGCGGCTCAGCGCGGCACCGTGATCGGCAGCGCCTATAGCGCCATCGGGTACGGCAACTATCTGATGCTCGATCACGGCAACGGCCAGGTCACGCTCTATGGCCACCTGAGCGACAGCCTGGTCGCCTGCGGCCAGGTTGTCGCTCAGGGTGAATTGATCGGCAGCGGCGGCAGCACCGGCAACTCCACCGGCCCGCACCTGCATTTCGAAGTCGGACTGAACGGCGGTCGGGTCAATCCCTGCGACGTTCTCCCCGGGGCCGCGACCACGAATTGTTATGGAGATCCCGGCGGAGTGCCTTAGATATGATCGTCTACGTCTGCCCGCGGTGCCGAGCCGAGAGTCCGCCCGATGTGGCTGCCCAGGCGCGCTATCGTTGCGCGCGCTGCGGTTCGGTGTCCCTGAGCGCCCGTCGGGTACGGGCCGCGGTTGAACCGAGCGCAATGGCTGCGCTGAGCCTCGAACCGCCGCCGCCATTCGATCCAGCGGCCGAAACGAATCTGAAGGATGCGAGCGCGACGCTCCCAGCCGAAGCGTGCAGCGGGGAACCGGCGCCGGAGGCAGCTCCCCGGGCGGCCGAGCCCGGCGCGGAGACAGCGACCTCCCGCACACCGCCTGCCGATCTCGCGCGCGAGCCCGATCTCGCGCACGAGCCCGATCTCGCGCACGAGCCCGATCTCGCGCAAGATCCCGCGCCCGGGGTTGAGCGCGAGCCAGCGGACGTCGACCCCGTCGGCGCCTCCGCGGCCGCGGAGGCCTGGGTTGCGTGGCGCCGGCGGGGAGCTCGCGAACCGGCGCCGTTTGCGGATGAACAGGCACTGCCGGCGGCGCCAGCGGCCCCTGACCCGCCCGTGGCGGGCGCCTCCCGACCGGCAGGACGGCCGGGTCCCGGCATTCCACCCTCGCTGGCTGTGGCGATCCGGCCGCCGCGGGTCAATGAGATCGACGTTGCGGCGATGGAGCAACTGGCGGGCACGCTCAATCAACTGGCGGGGACGCTGGCGTTTGAACTGGTGGGCACGCGGGATCGCCGGCAGCTGGTGGTGCGCGGGGAACCGTCCGCGGTGGAAGCGGTGGTGGACCAACTCTTTCACGTCTATCGCCAGATCGAGACCCAACCCCTGACGGATCTGAGTGACCCGGTGCGCGTGCTTGAGACCTTGCCGGCCCGGCATGAAGTCCTCCTGAGCCCGGCCGCGCCCGCTTTCGTCTCGCTGCGGACCTGGAAGGAGTTCGAAGGCGGCGATCCGCTCAACCCGCTGCTGGCGTCGATGGCGGGCCTGGCGGACGACGAGGTCGTCGTCTCGCAGGTCGTGGTGGTGGGCCCCGCACCGGAGCGTTGGGCCGAACCGCATCTGCAACAACTCAACGTCTATAAACGGCGCCTGGCCGGCCAGACGGCAGCGCCGTCGTTCAAAAACCTCGCGCTCGGGATCCTGGCCGGGGCGGCGTTCCTGGGTGGGTTCGGTTTGTTGATCGCCGCCTACTGGATGGCGCAGCCCTGGATGTACGGGGCGGGTGGGGCGCTGGTGCTCGTCGGTGGCTGGCTGTCCTCGTTGACCCGCAATGAGTGGGCCATGACCCTCGACGCCGAGGCGGAGCAGAAGCTACGCGAGCAAGCCTTTCAGGTCGAGCTGCGCGTCACCGCCGGCGCCCGGACCGAGACCCGGGCGCGCGCGATCGCGAGCCGGGTCGCGGCCGCCTATCAACTCTTCAACACCACGTCGGGCAATCATCTGCTCACCGTGCCGGGCAAGCCGGGTCTGCCGCCCCGTCTGCTGGCGCCGCGAGCGCCGCAGAGGTTAGCGATCCTGAGCGTGAAGGAACTGTCCGGCCTCTGGCACATGCCGGTCGGCCAGGCGCCGGATGCCATGCCGCGGGCGATGTTCGATCGCCTGCTGCCCGTGGCCGACCAGGTCGCGGACCGCGGCGGGATGTATCTGGGCGTGTCTCGCAAGGGGCCGTACAGCGTCCCGGTCTGGCTCTCGGCCGAAGCGCTGCGCCGCAATCTCTTGCTGCTCGGCAAGACCCAGTATGGCAAATCGAACGCCATGGAGCACCTCGCCGCGCACTGGATGTCCGACCCCAAGCGCTCGGTGGTTTTGGTGGACCCGCACGGCGATCTGGCCGTGCGCCTGATCGGCCTCGTGCCGCCCGAGCGGGTCGCCGACGTGATCTACATCGACCTGACGGACACGACGCGCTCGGTGGGGCTCAACCTCTTTGACGTCTCCAGCGGACGCAGCCCGGACGAGATCACCGAGAGCTTCGTCGACCTGGGCCAGAGCCTGTGGGAGAACTACTGGGGGCCGCGCATGTTCCCGCCGCTCTCAAACGGCTCGCGCGCCCTGGCCTTCGCCAATCTGTCACGAGCGGCCGAACGGCAATACACGATCTTCTCGCTCATGCCGCTGCTGATGTGCGCGGACGACACACGGCTGGACTTTCTTCACACGGAGGTGCCCGGCGCGCAGCGCCCGGATCTCTTCCGTTACTTCACCACCTACTTCGAGAACACCTCGCCCTCCATGAAGGACCAGGTGATCTCGCCCGTGATCTCCAAGGCGCTAGCCTTTGAGCGTTCGGCGGCGATCAAGCGCCTGGTGGGTCAGCCGCACTCCACCCTGGACCTGCACGCCGCGCTGCGCAGCGCCAAGATCCTGATCGTCAACGCCAATGTCGGCGTGCTCGGCGACGACCTGGCCGGCTTCATGAGCGCGCTGCTGGTGAACGCGGTCCGGCGGGTGGTGATGGCGCAGGCCGAACTTCCGCGAGCGGAGCGGGTCAAGGTCTCGCTCTTGATTGACGAGGCGCAGAAGGTCAAGGGCGTGAACTTCCCGGCGCTTCTGGGCGAGCCGCAGAAATATGGCGGGAACCTGGCCTTTGGCACGCAGGCCCTCGATAACCTGCGCATCGGCAACGAAGAGGAAGGCGGCCGGTTGGGCGGCACCATCGCCGGCGCGTCGACGCTGATGGTCTTTCAATGCAACGGCGACGATGCCCGTTACCTGTGTGAGCGCGACATCGACCCCGATCAGATCCAGACCCAGTCGCTCACGCACCTGCCCCGGCACCATTGCTATGTGAAGACCATCCTGGACGACGGTGAAGTGCCGCCGCTCTTCTCGGTCGAGATCGCGCCGCCGCTCACGCCGGATCCCGAGATCGCGGCTCAGGTGCGGGCCGGCATGGCGCGGTACACCACCCCGGCAGATCAGGCGGATCGGATGGCCAACGACTCGCTCATGCGCTTCGAAGAGGAGTACGAGCGCCCGCGTGGAACCGGACCGCTCGCCGCGCCCGTGACCGCCGCCGCGCCGCCGCTGGCGACGCCCCAGGGGGTGGCCGGACGCGTGAAGGATGCGGCCGGTGCGATCCGGTCGAGCGAAGGACGCCGCAAGGCGCAGTGGCAGGCCGGTGAGGGGGCAGCGCGTCACGATGGGACGAGGCGGGCGGCGGCAAGTCGGGAACCCACGCGTCACGACACGGCGCATGACAACGCAGCGCATCACAACGCGGCGCATGACAACGCAGCGCATGACAACGCGGCGCAGCAAGAGGCGGCGCGTCACGACGCGGCGAGCGCGGAGGCGCGCAAGGCCGAAGTGTTTGGCAGCCTGCAGGTGAAGCGCTGACGATGGACTTCGGGGTGGCTCGCGATGTCCTGGAGGAAGGCGCCGGGCGCTGGGCCGAGCCGCTGCGGCGACTGCTCCAGGCGACGGCCGCGCTGCCCTGGGCGCCGCTCGCCGGGCAGGTGCGTCTGGCTGGCCTGCCCGAATGGCAGGCGCGTCAGCACCTGACTCCGCTCGCGCTGCGGCTCGGCCTGGTTGAAATCGCCCGGGTGCCTGGCGCCAGCGGCAAGCCGCCCGTGCGCCTGGGCCTGACGCCCGGTGGGGCGGCTCGGGTCGAGGCGAGCTGGGAGCGCGCGGCGCTGCAGGATGCGTTGCTGCGGTCTCGTCATCTGGACATTGCGCGCCGCGTGCTGGTTGACCTGGCGGATGAGATCGAGTGGTGTCGGTCGCCCTACACCGTGCCGGCGGCCGCGGTCCGGCGGCCGAGCTCGGGCCGGATGCGCCCGGCGCGTGTCGAGCCTGGGCAGCGTCTCCTCAAAGTGCCGCTGGATGTGTTGGCCGCGGTGGCGCGCGGCTCAATCCGACGCCACATCGCGATCCTGGTGGATCCGGGCGAGCTGGATATCGCCTACCTCGCGCGCCTGTGGCGCTCGCTGTATGCCTGGCGCGCGCGGCCGGAGTGGCGGCGTTGCCCGCGGGGTTTCCCGATTCTGATTGTCCTGGCCGCCAATGCGGCGCGCCGGATCGCGCTGCTGCGCGCCTGGCATCAGGCCGCGCAAGGGCATATGGCGCCGCTGCGGCTTGGCCTGATCGGGGCCCTGGCCGAGACGCCGGATGAGGGGGGCGATTGGCTCGACGAACGCGGACAGACGAGTGGACTCTGGCCAGCGGCCGGGGGCCTCCAGGTCAAGACGCTGCCGCCCTCCGCCGCCGCGACGCCGTGGTGGGGGGGGCTTGAGGCGCGGGAGGCCGCGCAGCAGATCGGCGTGCGCGGGCTGCTGGCTGAGATGCTGCGTCCGACGGCGGCCGACCGCGCGCTGCGCGGATTGATCGGCGTGCACCTGCACCTCAGCGCCCGGGCACGCTGGCTTCTGGAGATCCTCGCGAGCTTTCCGTTGCTCAGCTGTGCCCGCCTGGCCGTGGTGATGGGTGTTCCGGCCTCGCAGATCAGTGTGGATCTCGTCGCGCTCGTCCAGCAGGCCCTGATCGAGCAGGAGCCGGATGGGCGGGGCTGGCACCTCAGCTGGCGCGGCGTGCAGTATCTGGCCGCGCAGGTGGGGCTGTCCGCGGTGCGCTATGCCGAGGCGCGTCGTTGGGCGCTCGCCGCGGGTCCGGTGGGCTGGCGATTGTCGCTCGCGACCTTCACCACGCGGCGCGCGCACACCGAACTGGCGCTGCAATTCTTGGTTGGGCTACGCCAACACGGCCCGCGTGCGGGTCTTGAGGTCCTGGCCTGGGAATTCCTGCAGGTGCCGGTTCAGTCCGGTGAGGGCCCCAGGCTGCGCCAACTGGTCCCGGATGGCGCGGGTCGCCTCCGGCTGAAGGGCAGCGAGCGCACGGTGTGGTTGGAGATCGATCGCGGGACGGTGCAGGGCAGGGCGCTGGATCGCAAGTTGGCTCGCTACTATCTGGTGGATGGGCCGGGGGAAGGCCGCCTCGGACACGGCACCCGCATCTGGATCGTGACCAGCGATGAGGGCCGGCTGCGCAGTCTGCAGCGGCGGCTGTGTGCGCTGGATGCGCGCTATCGCACGCGGCTGGATGTGCGCCTGGCGCGGGTCGATCAGCTGCAATCGGGGCGGGACAGCCTGGATCCCCTGCGTCCGGTGTGGCGCGCGGCGGATCGCTCCGACTTTGTGACGCTGCTGTGAGGAGATCGGCGATGCGAGATCGAGAAGCGATTGAGAGGGCGAAGCAAGCCCATCCGCTCGGTGAGTTGGTCGCGCGCTTTGTGCCGGATCTGCGGCAGCGCGGCCGTTGGCTCATGGGGCGTTGCCCCTTTCACGATGACCAGCACCCCAGCCTCGGCGTGTCTCTGACGACCAGCACCTGGATGTGCTTCAGCGCCGGGTGCGCGCTCTGGGGCGACCAGCTGGATTTCCTGGGATATGTCCGCTATGGCCGGGGGTGGTCGCGCACGAGCGGCGAGATGTTTGGCGCGGTTCTGGCGGAGCTGGGTGGTGGGCAGCTGCCGCCGCTGACCCTGGCGGTTCCAGCGTCCTGGCAGGACCCGACCCGTTGGCGTCCGGCCGAACTCGGCCGCGAGGCTCAACTGGTGCTGCATGCCAGTGCGCGTCTCTATCACACCCGGTTGTTGGCCGGCGGCGAGGGCGAAGGCACGCCGCTTCGCTATCTGAAGGAGCGCGGCTTCAGCCTGGAGACGGTGCGCCAAGAGGGGATCGGCTATGCCGCCGGCGGTCAGCTTGATCTGGCGCTTGCGGCAGCCGGCCTGGACCCCGCCACAGCGATCGACGTCGGGCTGCTGCATGCGCGCGCAGGCGGGCGCCAGACCGAGCACCTGGCGGGGCGCGTCGTGTTCCTGGATCGGGACCGGAGCGGCCGCGTGCTGCACCTGATCGGACGGCGCTTTGCGTCCTGGTTGGCCGAAGAGGCCCCCAAGTACCTGGGGATCGGAGGGGTGGGTAAACCCGTGCATGGCCTGGCGCGACTGGACAAACGCGCGTCCACGAAGCCGGTGTACCTGGTGGAGGGGCCGCCGGATCAACTGACTCTGACGCAGTGGGGCTATGACGCGCTCGCGGTCTGCGGCGCGCATCTGAAGCCCGACCAGGCGGTGGAGCTGGCGCGGATCCCGCGTCCGATCGTGATTGTGCCGAACAACGATCCAGGCGGGCAGGGGCAG
This sequence comes from uncultured Anaerolineales bacterium, assembly GCA_964480865.1. Classification (GTDB taxonomy): domain Bacteria; phylum Chloroflexota; class Anaerolineae; order Anaerolineales; family UBA6663; genus UBA6663. The sequence goes on from CAYZRP010000025.1 coordinate 58,052, forward strand.
ACGGCCGGCGCGCGCTGGCGAGAACAGATCCTGGACGCCGGCCTGCGCGCGGCGCGCGACCCGAAGGTAAGCCTGTGTGAGCTGCCGTCTGAGGCGAAGGACGTCAACGCCTTTGCCGGTTCTCGGCAGGCGGAAGCGCGCTTCAAGCGACTCGCGAGCGCCCGCACAGCGCGTGCGTAGACAGCGGTGGAGCCCGAAGCCCGTCACGAAGCCCGGGGACGATGAGCTAAAATCACACCTGATTAGCGATGGTTTTGGGTGTGGTTCATTAAATGCTGGATCCTGTGATTGTGTGGCTGCCCTGGGCGCTTGTTGTGCTCCTGGTGATCAGCGCATTTCTGTATCTGCGCCATCAGGAGGCACGGTCGCGCCAGACCACAGACGCGTTAAGCGTCCTGGTCGGCGCGGTCACGGGCCGACGTGACCGGGCCACGACCTTTGCCAACCTCCTCACGCAAACTCACGCTGCCCTGCATCCGCTGGTCAGCCTGGCCTACCTGGAAACCCCCGGCACCGGCCTGGCGCTGATTGAAGCCGCAGGGGTCGAGGACTTTCGGGCGCTTACGGTTGCCCCGTACACGGATCCCGTGATCGTAGCCGCTCTGGAAAACCCGGACGACGTCTGGATCGGCCCGCCTGGTCCCTCCGCGTTCTGGGAGACGTTGGCGCGCGCCCACGGCACCCTCGCTGTGGCGGCCGCGCGACTGGGCGCGCCGCGGTCGGCCGAAGGTCTGATCCTCTTGGCTTATCGCAGCACTCACCAGGCCCAGGCGGTTGCGCCGGCGTTGCGGGTCATCGCCCGCTATAGCCAGCGGCTGCTGGCCGATTTTCGTTCGGAGGCCGAGCAGCACCGGCGTATTCAGCGACTCCTGGACGAATTGCAGGACAACGACGTCATCGCGCGTTCCAGCGCTCACGATATCGGTAATCACCTCACGGTCATCGGCGCCGATGTGCAACGCCTCGGGCGCGCGGCTGAGACCACCTCGCCCGAGGGTCAAACGCTGGCCAAAGTCGATCGTGAGTTGGACGTCGTGCGCGATATGTTGCGCGACGTCTTCGAGCCCAATCGGCAGATCCAGATCGAACCGCTCGACGCCCGATTGATGCTGAACGCTGCCCAAGGTCTCCTCACCGGGCGACGCGGACGCAAGGTCGAGGTCATCCTCGAGGAGCCGCCGCCAGGATCGCTGATGGCTCAGGGCAACGAAGTGGCTTTGCTGCGGATCTTCGGCAACCTGATCAATAACGCCTTGCGCCACAACCCGGTGAGCCGGCCGCTGACGCTCACGTTGTCGGCCCGGCCCTTTGGCGAGTGGGTCCAGTTCTTCGTGGCCGACGACGGCCGTGGCATCGCGGTGGAGGATCAGGAGCATCTCTTTGAGCCTGGGTGGTCGGCGGGCCGGGTGGGGCAGGCTGGCCAGGACCGCCGACACGGCCTGGGGCTCTGGTCCACACGCCGACTGGTCGAGTCGCTCGGCGGCGAGATCGGCGTGGTGTCGCGCCCTGAGGAGGGAGCGGCGTTCTGGTTCACGATCCCGCGCGCGACGCCGGACCGTGAGTCCTAAGTGGGAAGGTGGAGGGCTGGGGCCGGGCGCGGGCTGCGCCTAGACTGAGCCTGTGACGACCCTGGAATTGGACGAGCTCCTGGCGTATGCCCGCTGTCCCCTGGAATGGTGGTGGCAGTACCGGGCCGGACAGGCACGACCCTTGACGCCGGACCGGATGCTGCGCCAGGCGTTAGCCGATGCGCTCCGCTTCTGTCGCGAGGGGCACACCGCTGACCTGACGGAAGCCCTGTCCTGGGTTTGGGCGGATTGGGCCGAGGCCTGGGGCAAGGGCGGCACGGTCCTGCAGGATTTGCGCACCTACGCGGGACTGCGCAATCAGGTGCTGGCGCAGATGACGCGCGATCGCGGTCGCGGCCCGGGGCTTGGCCAGCGCCTGCACGCCGCCGGCTTGAGCGGACTGTCGCGCCGGCTGGACCGCTTCGCTGAGGAGCAGGGCGTGTATCTGGCGCCAGGTCGCGCGGGTCCGGGCAGTCGATTTGGGGATGCCTTCGCGGACAGTCTGCTGGCGGCCGCGCAGGCGCAGGCTTTTGAGACGCCGATCCAATTGGCCGGAGCCGTCCTGGAGGGACGGGGCGTCGTCGTCATCGGTTCGGCGCGGGTGAGCGGCGCACTGGACCTGGTCACGGCCGATGGCGTGGCCGAGGTGCACGACCTGGTCAGCCGAACGCCCCGGCGGCGCCGGGACGCCAAGCACGATCCGCGCACCATCTTCGCCGCGCAATGCGCCATCGATGGCCTGCCGGCCCTGGAGGGCCGCGAGCGCAGCGTCGTCGTGCGTCAGTGGCTGACGGGCGTGAGCTACACCTTCACCGAGACCAGCCCGGGCTATCTGCACACCCTGCTGGGTGGGCTCATGCGAGGCCTGGCCAGCCAGGCCTGGCTGCCGCGGGCGGTGGCGGATCCGGAGGGTTGCACGCGCTGCGATCTGCTGGCGACCTGTCAGCCGAGCGGATGGCCGGAACAGCATCTGCTGGATCCGGCCCTGGCGGAACGCACGGAGCGTCTGCAGAAAGCCCGCCGCGCCCTGCGCACAGCGCTGGACGCCCGGCCCGACTACCAACGCGTCGTCGGCGACGCGTTGGAGCAGGTCGCGACCTGTCTGTACGGCGACGAACTCGCGTGGCCCGGCGAGGCCGCGGCCCTGGTCAAGGAGCTTCATGAACGTGTCTGAATCCACCCCGACCGAAGGCGAGCTCCTGCGCGCCATGATCCATGAAGTGCGGACGCCGACCCAGACGCTCGTGGGGCTCGCCGAGTTGCTGCAGCCCGATACGCGCCGCGACCGGCTGGAGAGCCTGCTCACGCAGCTGCGGCGCGACACGCTGCGCCTGTTAGCTGCCGTGGACGACGCGAGTCTGCGCGACGATCTCCTGGAGGACAACCTCTTCCTCGAGCTGCGGCCGTTCGCGATTGGCGAAGTCCTGACCGACATCGGGCAATCGATTGAGCCCTTCTATCCGGACCGATTTGAGTTGGCCTATCAAGACACCCAGGGCGTGCGCGGGGATCCCACTCTGACCCGGCGTCTGCTCTGGTTTCTGGTGGTGAACGCGCTGCGCGCCACGCCCGATTCGGCCGACCCGGCGCTGTTGGAGACGGTGGGGAAGGGCGGCCGGCTCGAGATCCGGGTGCTCGATCATGGCGCGCCCATCCCGGAAGACGCGGCGCTGCGGCTCTTTGAGCCTCTGGCGCGGATGCCCGGGACCTTCAGCTGGCCGCGCTTCGGGCTGGGACGCGGCCTGGTCCCCGGGCGCGAGGTCGCGCGGCGAATGGGGGGCGATCTGTGGTTGGAGCGGGCGCCAGACGGCAATGCGTTCGTCCTGGCCCTGCCGCTGGTGGAGGCGACGCCATGACCGCCCTGGTGGTTGATGACGAGCCCGTGATGCAGGACTACCTGACCTATTTCTTTGAAGAGGCGGGCGTGCCCGTGCGCCTGGCGGGATCGGGCGACGAAGCCTTGACCGTGGTCGATGAGGTCTGGCCGGATCTGGTGGTCATCGATCTGTCGCTGCCCGGGAGCTACACGGGCTGGGAGCTCTGGGATGCGTTGCTCGAACGCGCGCAGGGCCGGTTACTGCGCGTGGCGGTGTGCGGCGGCGCGCTGACCACGGCCGATGAGCATCAGGCGCGAGCACGCGGCGCCCTGGTCGTGCTGCGCAAACCCGTGCGCAAAGCCGAGGCGGTTCACCTGGTGCAGCTGGGAAAGGGGGCGGGCGATGTCCTCGCGGGTTCTGATCGTTGAAGACGAGGTTGCGCTGCGGAGCAACTACGCCGATGCGCTGACCCGCGCCGGCCACCAGGTCGATGTGGCCGGCAGCGGCGCCGAGGCTCTAATGCGTTTCAATGCCTTTCGGCCGAACCTGGTCCTGCTCGACATCGGTCTGGGGGCCGGCCTGGACGGTCTGGATGTCCTGCGGCGCATTCGCTCGGAGAACGACGAGGTCGGGATCGTGATCGTGAGCGCCCAGAGCGGCGACCCGCGGGTGTCTACGGCCATCGACGCCGGCGCCGACAACTACCTGATCAAGCCCGTGACCAGCGCCCAGCTCACGTCCCGGGTCCGCGCGCAGCTGCGTTTGCGCCGCGATCCGGCCGCAGACTTCAAGCTGGCCTGGGCTCGGTACGAGGAGATCACGATCGATCTGGCCGAGCGCCGGGTCATCGGCTCGAATGCTTCCGCGCGCATGTCCTTCTTGTCGCCACAGCAGACGCGTTTTCTGGCGGCGCTCCTGGCGAGCGCCGGCCACACCGTCTCGCGCGAGCACCTGGTGAAGGCGGCCTTTGGCCAGGATGCCGCCACGACGCCGACGGAGATCGGCGAACAGTTCTCCAAGATCCTGCACAAGCTGCGCCGCAAGGTGGCCCTGGCGAGCGGGCGCGCCATCCTGCGGGTCTTCCCGGGCAAGGGCGCGGCCATCGATGTTCCCGACTCGACCGGCGTCGACGAGGCGGGCGAGCGCGTATGACCCCGATCGCGCGCTGGGCGGTGTATGCCATCCTGACCATCGTCGTGATCGCGGCCGCGCGTTACGACGCGCGCACCCGACGGGTCTCCAACCGGCTGGTGTATCCGCTGGCGCTGGTGGGTTTGGGTCTGGCGTTGGCGCGCACCGCCCTGGGCGACTTCACGGCCGCGCAGTGGATCGTCATCGGGGTGGCCGTCGCCGTGGGGTTGGTCCTGCTGTTCTCCGGCGCGTATGGCGGCGGCGATGCCAAGCTCTTTGTGGCGCTGGCGCTGTTTCTGCCCAGCTGGGCCTATCTGTATGCGCAGCTGGGCTGCTTCGTCGTGGGCGGGCTGCTGGTCTTGCTGCTCAAGGGGCCCGTCGAGCGTTGGCGTGAGATGCGCGCGCTTTGGACCAGGATGGCCATGGGCCATCTGCCGACGCGCGCCGAAATGAACGCGGCTCCGCCCGAGAGTCGGTCGCCGGCCCCCAGGGAGGTGGGCCCCCGCGCGAGACAGAACAAGTTGGTGCAGCCCA
>CAYZRP010000026.1:0-39304 GCA_964480865.1 uncultured Anaerolineales bacterium
GCTCATTCAGCGAGTCAGATCGCCAGCACGGTTGGCCCTCTGGATGACATGGACGGAGAGGCCATATCGTGCCCGCGCCTCACGCTCCACACGCTCCACGCTCTACGCTCTACGCTCCACGCTCCACGCCTCACGCTCCACGCTCTACGCTCCACGCTCCACGCTCCACGCTCCACGCCTCACGCTCCACGCTCCACGCCTCACGTTCTGCGCAACTTGGTCCACGCGCTTCATCCCGCAAACGCCGGCAGCATGTCGCCATGCGCGGCGATGAGGTCGTCGACCATGGACCAGATCTGATCCAGGCTGAGCTCGGCTGCCGTGTGCGGGTCGAGCATCGCGGCGTGGTAGATGTGCTCGCGCTTGCCCGTCAGCGCCGCCTCGACCGCCAGCGCCTGCACGTTCACGTTGGTCTGCATCATCGCCGCCAGCTGCGGCGGCAACGTCCCGATCCGCGTCGGCTGCACGCCGTTCGAGTCCACCAGGCACGGCACCTCAACGGTGCAGCCCGCCGGCAGGTTGTCGATCAGGCCGTGGTTGGCCACGTTGCCGTAGACCACCCGCGGCTGCCCGGTCTCCAGGCTGTGGATGATCCCCGAGCCGTACTCGTGGCTGCGCTCGTGCGTCATCTCCAGATCGCCCTTCTCAAACCGCGCCCGCAGCGCCTCCCACTCGGCGATCTGCAGCTCGCAGCGCGTGATGTACTCCTCGATCGGGACCTCATAGCGTTCGATCAGGTCCGGCCGGTCGTGCTTGATGAACCACGGCACGTACTCGCTGAAGTGCTCGCTCGACTCCGTCACGAAGTAGCCCGTGCGCTTGAACACCTCGTAACGCACCTTGTCGGCCAGGTTGCGATAGCGCCGCCCGAACGTGCCCGCCTCGGCCACCTCGCGCAGCTGCGGATAGAGATCCTGGCCATCGCGCTCGAAGCGCAGGTAGAAAGCCATGTGGTTGATCCCGGCGCAGACGTAGTTGATCTCCTCGTACGGCACGCCCAGATCCCCGGCCAGCGCCTCGGCCGTGCCCTGCACGCTGTGGCACAGCCCGACCGTCTTGATCTTCGTCGCGCGATTGAGCGCCCAGCAGTTCATGGCCATCGGGTTGACGTACTGCAGGAAGGTCACGTCCGGACAGACCGCCTGCATGTCGGCGGCCGTGTCCAGGAAGACCGGGATCGTGCGCAGCGCACGCATGATCCCGCCGATGCCGAGCGTGTCGGCGATGGTCTGGCGCAGCCCGTACTTGCGCGGGATCTCGAAGTCGATGACAGTGCCGGGCTTGTAGCCGCCGACCTGGAACATGCTGATGGCGTAGTCGGCGCCGTCGAGCGCGCGACGACGGTCGAGGGTGGCCTCGATCGTGGGCTTCGCGCCGAAGAACTCGGCCACCTTGTGGGCCACGATCTCGGACGTGCGCAGCCGCTCCGGGTTGATGTCCATCAGGCTGATGGTGGCATTTTGAAGTTCGGGGAAGCTGAGGATGTCGCCGAGCAGGTTCTTGGCGAACACGGTGCTGCCCGCGCCGATGAATGCGATCTTGGTCATGAGGGTCTCGTTTTCCTGGTTGGCAGCCGTCGGGGAGTCATGAATGGATGGCCCACGCTGACGAGCGGCCGGGGTGGTGAGCGGGAGGCGACCTCCGGCTCGAATGCGGATTATACAGAGCGACCAGACTCGAGCGAGGTGTCATTCATGATTCTGGCGACGGACGGGCCAGGCTCTGGGAATGGCTCCGTTCCCGATATCACCCATGGCAGATCATGCAATCTATGCAATCCTCCAAACCAGAGGCAGACATCCCTGAAACATCCTGCTCGCACACTGGCCGTCGCCTGCCATAGGCCAATGGCGGACATTCGGGTAGGTGAATTCGTGACAGCTCACCATTGCCGAGCAACTCACGTTTGGTTACGGTTATTTTCATAGCGACTTCACGGTGCCCTTACGCGGGGTGGGCAGGCGCCGTTCTAATATATGAGGGCTTGTGCAGGGACGCGGCAAAGCTCCAGAACGTGCGACTTGTGGTGCGAATGGATTCGGGGCAGCCCCTCGTCTGCGGCAACAGGCCTGTGCAGGTTTTCGTTCCGGGTGCCGGAATCGGGCCTGCTTACCGGGACACGGAAGAAGGCCACGGCCGACTATCCGACATTATTTGACCGCTTATGCAACTGCCGAAGCCACTCCAGTTCCTCGCCGGGCTCCACCGTCCTCACCCGCTGATCTACCTGGGCTTGTTCGCGGCCTTCGGCGTCATCATCGATGTCATCATCGAAGTACAGGACCTGACAGGCCTGGGCGCCTTCCTGAATATCGCCTGGGTGTTGGTGGCGGCCTTGTGGTACGACAGACGGGTCTTCGGGACGGCCATCGTCCTTTACGACGTCCTCCTCCTTCCGCGACTGGTGCAGACCTATTCCACGGTCTGGGCGCCGATCCTGATCCTGTCAGTCATCACGCTGGTCCTTGTCGGTGTGGCTGAGCTCGCACACCAGCTCCTCCGCAGGCAGGTCGATCTGGCCGAACGGGAGCGACGGGCCCAGTCGCGTCTCCTGGACATCCTGGCCGAAAACCCGGCCGTGATTTATGGCCTCGCGCCGATCAGGACGGGCTCTCTGTCGAACCGGGTCATCTTCGTCAGCGGAAACGCCTGCACGCGCCTGGGCCTCGATGCCGGGCATCTCGCGTCTACGCTGAAGTGCGCGGGCCTCGATGGACCCATCGACGAGGGCGCCGTCGCAGCCTGGCGACAACGCCTCGACCGCGAAGGTGAAGCCGTCCTCGAGTACCCGATTTCGTGCGCCGGCGGTGAGCCGCGCTGGGTCCGCGATGTCAGCCGCGCCGTTCGCTCGGCTTCCGGCGAGCTGGTCGAGATCATGGGGTACCTGGAAGACGTGACCGAGCAACATCGCCTGGCCGATGTGCTCGAGCAGAGCGAACAGCAGCTCTCGGAGATGCTGCGCAACAATCCGGCCGTCCTCTTTTGGGCGGTGCCCGAGCCCGACTTCCCTGACAGGTGGAAGTACATCCTGCACTCCGAGAACGTTGCGGACATCGTCGGCTACTCTACCGAAGAGATCGGCCGTGATCCGCATCTCTGGCCGAGTCGGATCCACCCTGACGATCTCAGTCGCGTTTTCGAACAGGTTCAAAGCCTCCAGAACATCAGTGCCGACAACGCGCATGCGATCGTGTTCGACTACCGGTTTCGGCACAAGGCCGGCCACGAGCTATGGCTGCAGAACAGCATGCGTCTGGTCTTTGACCCGGACGGCCGGCCCGCAGGTCTGCACGGCCAATGCCTGGATGTCACGCCCCGCAAGACGACCGAGCTGGCGCTGGAGGCGAGCCGCCGCGAACTCGAGCTCATCGTCGACCACAGTCCGGTCATCCTCTTCCACGCGATTCCGGACCCGACCCACGCCAGCGGGATCAAGCGGATCTTCTTCTCGGACAACGTCAAGCGGATCACGGGGTTCTCGGCCGCAGAGCTGGCCAGCGGCCGAGTGGATTGGGTTGATCGCATCCACCCCCGCGACCGGGCGCGCACCCTGGCGACGCTTCGAGCCTATTCCAGGACCCGGCCGCCCGTGCTCCCCCCGATCACGTATGACTATCGCTTCCGCTGCGCTGACGAACGCGAGATATGGATTCGAGCATCCCTCACGGCGCTCGTCGGCGCTGACGGTCAGACCGTGACGTTCATCGGCCAGAACGTCGACATCTCACCTGAGAAGCAACTGGAGCAGGCGCTTTCAGAGGCCAACGAGCGCGTGCGTCAGGTGCTGGCCAACAGTCCGATCCTGTCTTACTCGTGTGTGCCGGTTCGACATCCCACCGAGCCCTGGGAGTTCACGTACATCAGTGAAGGCTCGCGCGCCATCCTCGGCCTCGAGCCCGACGCTGTTGTGGCGATCGGTTCCCGATGGCTCGAACACGTCCACCCCGATGACCGGTCGAAGGTGCGCGTGACCCGGCTGACCCTGGCCGAGTCGTCCGTCTATAGCTACGAGTACAGGTTCCGGCGAGAGACCGGCGCGTACGTCTGGCTTCACGAATTTGGCAGGGTCGTGCGGGCCTCGGATGGCACGGTCAAGGGCCTTGTGGGCCACCTCGTCGATGTGACGGCCGAGCGCGAAGCGCGCGCGGCACTGTCACAGGCCGAAGCCCGGCTGCGCCATATCGTCACTCACAGCCCGATGGTGACCTACCGCTTGCAGGTCAACCAGGAGGGCAACGACTTCCGCTGCACCTTCGTGACGGACAACGTTGAAGAACTCACCGGGTATTCGGCCATTGAGTTCCTGGAGAATGAGGCCCTGTGGCGGTCGATCGTCCGACCCTCGCGCCTTCATACGCACTGGAATGCGCCGGATCAGCCCGTCAGCAACCGCCTGCCGGTCGTCGAGTTGCCCTTCAAACGACGCGACGGCACTGAACTCTGGCTTGAAGATACGGCACAGGTCCTGACCGACGAGCATGGTCGACCGATCGAGATCATCGGCCAGCTGCAGGACATCGGCGAACGCAAGGCGCTCCAGGACGCGATCCAGGTCGAGCGCGACTTCGCCCAGGTCGTGCTCAACACGCTCGGCCAGGGCGTGGCCGTCTTCGACGTCGACGGCGTCTGCGAATACGTCAACCCGGCCGGCGCCACCATGCTCGGCATCGACGCACAGGACCTGAGCCCGGTGGGGCTTGCCGAACTCCTGCCCGACAGAATGGCCGATCGATTGCGCCAGGTGTTGCTCGAGATCAGCACCGACCCGGCCAGGCGCGCCTTTGAACTGACCCACCGACGAACCGACGGACGACCGGTGGATCTGTGGGTGACGGCAACGCCTCGCCTGCACAAAGGCGCCGAGACCGGCATCGTCGCCGTGTTCGCCGATCTGACCGATCGCAAGAACATGGAACGTGCGCTCTCGACGACGAACGTCGAGCTCGATAAGGCGCTGGCGAAGGCGCGCGATCTGGCGCGCCAGGCGCAGGCCGCCAACCAGGCAAAGAGCGAGTTCCTGGCGAATATGAGCCACGAGATCCGCACGCCGATGAACGCCATCATCGGCATGGCCGAACTGCTTCAGGACGCAGCGCTCTCAGATGAGTATCGCGGTCGACTGCGCGTGATGATCGAGTCGGGCCAGTCCTTGCTCGACCTGATCAACGACATCCTCGACTTCTCGAAGATCGAAGCCGGCCGGCTCGAACTCGATCCGCATGCGTTCGATCTGACCACCATCGTCGACCAGGCGCTGGATCAATTGACACTGCGGGCGCGACAGAAGGGGCTGCGCATGCACAGCTTCGTCGACCCCAGCCTGCCCCGGCTTGTGGGCGACGCGGTCCGCGTTCGCCAGGTGCTCACGAACCTGATCAGCAACGCCGTGAAGTTCACGTCTGAAGGCCGGGTGGTGGTCTGGGTCGACCCCGTCGATCGCTCGGCCGATCAGGTGCGCGTCCGTCTGCGGGTCAGCGACACCGGCATCGGCATGTCGGAAGAGGTGCAGACCCGTCTGTTCCTGCCCTTCGAGCAGGGCGAGAACGGGACGACGCGGCGTTTCGGTGGCACGGGTCTGGGCCTGGCCATCGTTCGGCGCCTGACCGATCTGATGGGCGGAACCGTCAGGCTTGAGAGCCAGCCTGGCGGCGGCTCGACCTTCACGGTGGAGATCCCGTTCGGGATCAGCGCAGAGCCGGGCGACTTGCTGCAATTTGCGCAACACAAACGTGTCCTCGTCATCGAGTCCGACGATCTGGCCCGCGACATCCTCGATCGCTACCTCGTTGGCGCCTCGCTTCGGTGCGTGGCCGTCACGAAGTGGCCAATCGATCCACACACTGGCACGCGCCCTGACCCGTTCGATGCTGTCGTCGTCGGAACCTGGGGCGAAGACGTGAGCCCACTCAGCGCCGTGGAGGCTGACCCGGTGCTCAAGCCAGTGCCATGCATCCGCATCTACGACATGCTATCGGCGCCGGCCGGGGAGCGGGCCGATGCCCTTGAACGGCCCACCCGGCGAGGCGCGCTGCTGGGACGACTGAGCCGGCTGTTTTCGTCAGGGGCCATCGTGCCGGCGGAAACGCCGCGACTTGAACTGCCACCCGCGTCGGTCTCAGTCGAACACCTGCGCGTGCTCCTGGCCGAAGACAACCCGGTCAACCAAAAGGTTGCTTCGCTCCAACTGGACAGGCTCGGGCACGTGGTGGAAGCCGTTGGGGATGGTGAAGCCGCGTTCGCGGCGTACATCGCCGACCCGCGTCGCTACGACCTGATCCTGATGGACTGTCAGATGCCGGTTCTCGATGGATACGGCGCCACGCGCCAGATCCGGGCCTGGGAGGCCGAGCATACGCCAACCCGACACGTCGCCATCGTTGCCATGACGGCCAACGCGATGACCGGGGATCGAGAAGCCTGCCTGGCCGCAGGCATGGACGATTACCTGACCAAGCCCGTCACCCGCCAGGCGCTGGCCGATACCCTGGCTCGACAGAAGCGGGACACAGCGTGCGATGCACAATCCAGCAGTCCAAGAACGGTTGACGTCGAAGGAGACTCCGACGTATTGTCAGGTCAGTCATTCCTGGATGACACTGGCGGATTTCGCTGATAGAACCTACAACTAGGTGCGGCGTGGCGCATCGCCTCCGTCATTCAGAGTCGTTATAGATTCAAGAGCAAACCGAAATGGGTATCAAGTCCAGTCGGTCAGGGGCGGCACAACTCGACGCTGCGATTTTCGATAACCTGTCCATGCCTGCCGCTATGGTGGATCTTGGCACCAGAACCGTCTTGCGCGTCAATGGCGCTCTGACCAGCTGGCTGGGCCTGACACTCGAGGAATTGACCGAGCAACAGATCGGCGATGTTGCCAACCGCCTCGGCTTTCTCTGGACCCTTCCCCCGCGGCGCGCCGAACCTCCCGCCTTCACGAATCACGAAGCCAGCCTGCGCCTGCCCGACGGCTCGACACGCCATGTGTGGCTGTCGGCCACGCCGATGTCGCACGACGACCGCCTCTTTCATCTGATCACTCTCCAGGACGTCACGTCGCGGGTTGAAGCCGAACATGAAGTCCACCAGCTCAAGCGGCTGTATGCGACCCTCAGCCAGGTCAATCAGACCATCGTCCGCGTCCAGAATCGGGCGGACCTGTACCAATCGATCTGCGATGTCGCCATTCGTTTCGGAGAATTCACGGCAGCCTGGCTGGGCCTTTGGAACGAAAGCACCGACACGATACACCCGGTGGTGATCCGGGCGTCATCCGGCGAACTCCCGCTCGAGCAGGCTGCGGAGGCTCTGTCGCTGCCGGTCACAGTCGGCGTCGACGATCCGATCGTCGAGGCCCTGCGCTCGTCGAAGGTCATCACACGCTCGGCCATTGACGCTGAGGCCCGCCGACTGTTTTGGCCGGCTGCCCTCGGCGATCCGTCGCATCAGGCCCTCGCCATCATCCCGTTCCGGCTCAGAGGCAAGACCATCGGCGTGGTCGGCCTGGTCAGCCCGGACACCCAGGCGCTGCAATCCGCCGAAGAGGTACGCTTGCTCGACGAGATGGGCCTGGACATCTCGTATGCGCTTGACATGATGGAGACAGAGGCGGAGCGCCGACAGGCACAGGACGAGGCGCGTGCGCAGGCTTTGCGCCTGCAGATCCTGGCCGAAGCCTCCCAGGCGTTCGCGAAAGCCGAGAACGATCTCACGGCCTTGTTGAATGAGATCGCGCGGCGTGTGGCCGAGCAACTCGGTGAGAGTTGCGGCATCCGCTTGATCTCTTCCGACGGCACCACCCTGACTCTGGCTGCGGTTCACAGCCAGAATGTCGAGGCGCTCGAGATCGTACGAACGGTGCAACCACAGGCGCCGGAGCGAGTCGATGGGCCGGGCCTGGTTCCGCACGTCGCTCGAACCGGAGAGACGGTGTTCCTGCCGGAGGTCTCGGTCGAACAAAGCCGGGCTTCCATGAGCGCGGCCCTTTGGTCTCGTCTGAAGGAACTCCGCTTCCGAAGCCTCATCATCGTCCCGCTTCGAGCCAGTGGGCAAATACTGGGTGTGCTGCTTGTCGGACGACACGCAGCCAAACTCGGACCCTATACTCAGGACGACTTCAGGCTCGTCGAGGATCTCGCCAGCCGGGCCAGCCTTGCCCTCTCGAATGCTCAACTCTTTCAGCAGGTTCAGGATGAGTTGGTCGAGCGCAACCGGATCGCCGAAGCGCTTCGCGAGAGCGAGTCAACCCTGCAGCTCTTCATCGATCATGCGCCGGCGGCTCTCGCCATGTTCGACAATGACATGCGCTATCTGGCCGTCAGTCGGCGTTGGATGCTTGATTATGGGCTCGGCGACCTTGACATCATTGGACGCAATCACTACGACGTCTTTCCCGACATCCCAGAGAAGTTCCGGGAGGCTCATCGCCGGGGTCTGGCAGGTGAGATCGTCAGTCAAGACCGCGACCCCTATGTTCGAGAGTCTGGACAGGTTCAATGGACGCGCTGGGAGGTGCATCCCTGGCGAAAAAGTGATGGATCGATCGGCGGCATCGTGCTTTTTGTCGACGATATCACCGATCATATGCGGGCCGAGGGCGAGGTTCACTACCAGGCTAACCTTCTGAACAGCGTCTCCGACGCGATTCTCTCGACCGACGACTCGTATGTGGTTCGGAGTTGGAACGCAGCCGCCGAAACGATCTACGGCTGGACGGCCGAAGAGGCAATCGGGAAGACGATGGCCGAACTGGTGCCCACCGAATACATCGGCGACCGTCGCGATGAGGTCTTGCGCCACATCGCCACGGATGGAAGCTGGCGCGGCGACGTCATCCAACATCATCGCGATGGCACACCGCTGCACATCTATTCGGCGGTTGCGACATTGCAGCCCGGCCCGGGCCGACCCGGCGGCCTCGTCGCGGTGAACCGCAACATCACCGAACGGGTCCTGGCCGAGCAACGTGTCGAGGCCCAACTCAAGCGATTGCGCGCGTTGCGCACGATCGACCAGGCCATCGCCTCAAGCTTCGACCTGCGGGTCACGCTCGACGTGCTGCTCGAGCAGGTGATGTCGCAGTTGAACGCCGACGGCGCCGTCGTGCTCCTGCTCAATCAGCCGCTGCAGCGCCTTGAATACGCGGCCAGCCGCGGTTTCCACTCGACGACCTTCCGCAATGTTCAGATCCCGCTCGGCCAGGGTTTCGCAGGCCGAGCCGCGCTCGACCGTCGGCTTGTCCATGTGCCCAACCTGTTCGAGAGCGGCGGCGATCTCGCGCGCAATCTCCTGCTCGAACAGGAGCGATTCGTCACATACTTCGGGATCCCGTTGATCGTCAAGGGCGGCGTCAAAGGCGTCCTCGAGGTCTACCATCGCCGCCCGTTCGAACCCGACACCGAATGGCTCGAGTTCCTGGCGTCGCTGGCCGGCCAGGCCGGCATCGCCGTCGACAACGCCCAACTGTTCGACGGCCTGCAACGATCACATCACGACCTCGCGATCGCCTATGACGCCACGATCGAAGGCTGGTCGCGGGCAATGGACCTGCGCGATCACGAAACCGAGGGTCACACCCAAACCGTCACCGAGGTGACCGTCAGGCTGGCCATCGCAGCGGGGCTCGGCAATGAAGCCCTGGGCCATCTGCGCCGCGGCGCCCTCCTTCACGACATCGGCACACTCGGCATCCCCGATCGCGTGCTCTTCAAACCCGGTCCGCTCAGCTCCGACGAGTGGGATCTGATGCGCCAGCACCCCCAGTTCGCTTACGACATGCTCGCCGCGATCCCGTACCTGCGGCCCGCGCTCGACATCCCGTACTGCCATCACGAAAAATGGGATGGGTCCGGGTATCCACGCGGACTGCACGGCGAACACATCCCGCAGGCAGCGCGCTTGTTTGCCGTCGTCGACGTCTGGGATGCGCTGCGCTCCGATCGCCCGTATCGCCCTGCCTGGTCCAACGATCAGGTGCTCGAGTACCTGCGGGCAGAGTCGGGCAAGCACTTCGACCCCCAGGCAGTGGCTCTGTTCTTCGAGGTTCTGCGCACGCTGGATTGAGCCTGCCCCTGCCCCAAGGGCAACGCTACGGCAGCGATACGAGAAAACGAGGGGGTGGCCCGGGCCGGGCCACCCCTTCGTTTTCTCGTCACTCTTTCAACTGAGGCGATGAAGCCACGTCTATTGTGATTACTCTGCGCGAGCCAGGGGCATTGAGCGAGGCCCTTTCGGGGCGGGTATGATGAAGGAATGCGCCGACTTCTGCTGATCCGGCATGGCCGCACCGACTGGAATATCTCGGGACGATTGAACTCCTTCACAGACATCCCGCTCGACGCCGTCGGCCGGCAACAGGCCATGCAGATGGGCGAGCACGTCAGGCAGCTCTATCCCACGTTCTACCTGATGGCGTCACCGGCGCTTCGAGCACGCCAGACCGCCGAAGCCTTGCGCGGTGCGGCCCAGATCGCAAAGGACGCCGCCGAGGTCCACTTCGGACGTTTCGAAGGCCGGACCGGGGCCGAGATCCGGGCAGCGGCTGACGGACCAGACTTCGAGCGCTGGGAGAACGGCCTCTCCATGGAAGGCGCCGAGTCGCTGACCGCTGCCAGCCTGCGCGCAGGCCGCGTCTTCGAACAGATCCTCGCCGGCAAGGCAGACACGACAATCCTCGTCAGCCACGGCCTGTTCATCCGCGTGTTGATCTACGCCTGCGTGCTCAAGGTCGACGCGACGACCTGCCGATCCATGGTGATCGACAACGCCAGTGTCTCCACTGTCGTCATCACGGATCGCGATGTTCGCTTGACCGGCCTGAATGACACCCACTTTCTGCGATCCAGTCAGTGAGCCGGTCACCGTTCCCATCTGTTGTAACGGCCGACCGGCCCATTCACGCCCAAAGAGCGCTGCCTCGCCCTGACGATTGGCAGCGCAGACCCTCGATGCCGACCCGCCAGGTCAAACCGCGGGATCCTGGATTGACGCTTGAAAAGTCGACATGCTACAGTGAACCTTGCCTTGCTCTGGCAAGCCAGAAGAGATCGAAAACAAGGGGGAAACCAACAAATGTTTGGCACCTGGAAACTCAAAGACTTCGATCCCGGCGACGGGATCGCGCAAAAGGCGTTCGAAGGTTTTCTGGCCTCGGACGACAGCTGGATCGACGTCGCCGTGCCTGGCGATGTGCACACAGCGTTGCTGGCAGCCGGCCGAATCGCCGACCCTTACAACAATCTTCAGGAACTCGATTGCGCCTGGGTGGAGCAGCGTGAGTGGTGGTACCAGACCACCTTCAACGGGCCGAAAGCATTGACCACCGATGAGCGCCTGACGCTCATCTTTAAAGGCCTCGACACCTTCGCCACGATCTGGCTGAACGGGCAAGAACTCGGCCGCACCGCGAACATGTTCCGCGAATACGCGTTCGATGTTTCGTTGCGCGTCCTGCCGGCTCAGGACAACACGCTGGTCGTGTGTTTCCACCAGCCGCTCAAGGCCGTGGAGGGCAAGGCTCTGCCGAACGGCGGCAACGTCAACCTGACGGCGGAGCCCACGAAGACGCTGATGCGCAAGGCGCAGTTCGGCTATGGCTGGGATTGGGGCCCCCGCTTGCCGACCATCGGCATCTGGCGGCCGGTCGAATTGCGCCGCGAGCGCGTCGCATCGATCCGCTCGGTTCACTTCGTCACCGAGTCGATCGCGGCCGATGTCGCGCAGGTGATGGCGCGCGTGGAACTCGATCGCTTCGCGCATCACGGCGTGCTGACGGTGACGGCCACCCTCAAGGACGCCACGGGCGCGACGGCGACAACGCAATCGGTCACGGCCCCCGCGGAGGGCGACGTTCAGATCCCGTTGAGCGTGGCGCAGCCGCAGCTGTGGTGGACGCACGACCTCGGCGAGCCCTATCTGTACACGCTCGATGTGAGCATCGAACAGAACGGCGCCACGATCACAGGCCATTCGCAGCGCGTCGGCATCCGCACCATCGCGCTCGACCAGTCGCCGGACCCTGACGAGCCGGGCACGCTCTTCTTCCGGTTCATCCTCAACGGCGTGCCGATCTTCGCCAAGGGCGCCGACTGGATCCCGGCTGACTCGTTCATCGGCGCCATCACGGCCGAGCGCTACGAACGCTGGATCCGCGCGACCCGCGACGCCAACATGAACATGCTGCGCATCTGGGGCGGCGGCATCTACGAGCACGACGCCTTCTACGATTGGTGCGACAGCCTGGGCGTGCTGGTCTGGCAGGATTTCATGTTCGCCTGCGCCGCGTATCCTGAAGACGACCATGAGTTCGTCGAGGAAGTTCGCCAGGAGGCCATCGATCAGGTTCGGCGCCTGCGCAGCCACCCGTGCATGGCGGTGTGGGTCGGCAACAACGAGTGCCAGATGGTCGGCGTGTTCGCCAAGATGTTCACGCCTGATCTGAAGGTGTTCCCGGGCGATCTCTACTACGAAGACGTGCTGCCAGACGTCGTCAGGCGCTGGGACGGCCACGTGCCCTATTGGCCCGGCAGCCCGTATGGCGGGCGACACCCCAACGACCAGGCCGTCGGTGACGTCCACGACTGGACGGTCTGGCACGGCATCGCCGAAGACACCAACCTGGCCGAGATCTTCACCAAGGGCCCGACGCCTGAGCAGGTGGCCTACACGCGCTACGCCGAAGACAAGGGGCGCTTCATCAGCGAGTTCGGCATGCACGCTTCGCCCGTGCTTGAGACGTTGCGCCGCGTCATCCCGGAGGATCAGCTTTACCATCACAGCCCGTCGATGGATCATCACAACAAGGACAACCCCAAGAACAAGGGCGACCTGTTGATGATGACCTCCACGGGGCTGCCGAAGGATCTGCCCGAGTACATCGACTTCAGCATGATGGCCCAGGCTGAGGGCCTCAAGTTCGGCATCGAGCACTTCCGCCGCCGCAAACCGCACTGCTCGGGCACGCTGATCTGGCAGTTGAACGACTGCTGGCCTGTGCTGAGTTGGGCCATCATGGATTACTACGGCTTTGGCAAGGCCGGCTACTACTACACCCGTCGCGTCTATGCGCCGGTGCTGGCGTCGTTCAAGGAAATCGGCGACGGCGCGATGGAGCTCTGGATCACCAACGACACGCTGCAGCCGTTCGAGCAGACGGTGACCGTGCGCTACGGCAGCTTCAGCGGTGGGACGCTTTGGGAAGAGGCCGTCGCCGTCAGCGTCCCGGCCAACACAAGTTGCCCGGTCTGGCGTTCATCGATCGAGCGCGCCGAGCCGTTGGCGGATCGCTACCTGGCGGTTCGGTCGGCTTCGAACGCCTTCCCGGCCAATCGCACGTTCTTCACCGCCATCAAGGATCTGAAGCGCGAGACCGTCGAGCCACGGGTGCAGGTGACGGCCATCAGTGAACATGAGCTGCACGTTCAGGTGGAGGCGCCGGCGTACGTGTACTTCTTCCACATGCTGCTGCCCGACGAGAAGGCTCACTTCAGCGACAACTATTTCGACCTGGCGGCCGGCGAGTGCGTCGACGTGACGATCACCAGTCCCTCGGTCTTGAAGCCCGAGATGCTGGCCTGCCACTGGCGCTGATTGGATTGCATCATCGTCGCCGAAAACGAGAAGGGGAGCCGATGCGATCGGCTCCCCTTCTCGTTTCAGGCGTTCCCGCCCTGAAAGGCCTTCACCCAACGTGTAGCCGGCTCGTGCGTCTTCGAGTAGCCATGGCTTTCGAACCAGCCTGACGGGACGTCATCATTCGGCAGGCGCTCGGGATCGACCACCCATCCGTCAGCGACCCGAACAATCTCGGCCTGCAACGCCTCGATCAGCAACGCGCCTACGCCATTGCCATGCAGCCGCGGCACCACGAACAGATCGGTCAATCGTGCGAAGCGCGGCCAAGCCTCCCAGCCGCCGGCGTTCGCGTAACTCGCCGAGGCCAGACCAGCCGCGATCTGGATGTGAGTCTGAACCTCGGCCAGCAGCGTCGTGCGCTGCCCCTGAAGCCCGTCTGCGACGTACCCGGCGAGCTGGCGTGCGGAATACGCGCCTCCCTCTGCCGAGAAGTCGCGGCTCAATCGCTCGCAATCGACGACGCTCAGTGCCCGCAGACGGATCAGATGGCGCATCACAGAGCCCGATGAGGTGGGACGGCCGTCGCGACCCGGCTGACGCGTCATCCCTTTGCCTCTCGAGTGTAGCCCAAGACACACGCGCGCCTGCCCCGACAATCTGGCCGTGTGGGCCTGACACAGTCAGCGGTGTCCGAGAAGTCCGTGACATCCGCGGCCAGGATTTTCCAGTGGCCACTCCCCCGTGATGACATCAAGGCTGGACGGCCGCTCAGGAGGCCGCCTCCACCAGACCTCCACAACTCCTCCATAGACTGAGATCCATCTGCCTTTTTCGGAGGAGTTCATGTCAGTCGTTGCCCGTCCGCCCGCCTCACCCGCCCGGCAATACCGCGCCCGCCAGAGCCGCACGCAGCTGCTGCGGCATCTCAGCCAGGCCGCCGTCGTCGTCTTCATCCTCAGCGCCTCGGTGATCCACAACCTCGCGACCATGGACGGGACGACTGCGTCGATCGACGCGCTCTGCCCGTTTGGGGGGCTCGAAACTCTGTGGCAATGGATCGTCAGCGGCGGGTCGTTCGTGCCCAAGACCCACCTCTCGAACCTGATCCTGGCCGCCGGCCTGGGCCTTTCAGTGCTTGTCGCCGGCGGCGCCTTCTGCGGCTGGATCTGCCCGTTTGGAGCGCTGCAGGACGCGCTTGCCTGGGTGCGCGCGAAGCTGCGCGTGCCCGAGATCCGCGTGCCGGCCCGCCTCGACAGCATTCTGCGTTACGGCCGTTACGTGGTCCTGGCCCTGATCCTCTACAAAACCGCGTCGACGGTTACCTTGATGTTCGCCGACGTCGACCCCTACCGCACGATCTTCAGCCTCGACTGGTGGTTTGCGTTCAACCCGGCCGAGCAGTGGCCGGCCTACGTCGTCGCCGCGATCGTCCTGATCGCCTCGCTGTTGATGGAGCGCGTGTGGTGCCGCTACCTCTGCCCACTGGGCGGCGCGATCAGCCTGCTCGGCAACTTGAGCCTGCTGCGCATCCGCCGCAACGACGACACCTGCAAGAGTTGCTCGCTGTGCGAACGGCCCTGCCCGGTCAAGATCAACGTCGCCACGGCCAAAATCATCAGCAGCGATTGCATCGGCTGCCTGGCCTGCGTGCAGGCCTGCCCGCGACACAACACGCTCGAAGTGCAGCTCGCACCGGCCTGGCTTCCCGACCGGCGCGAACCCGCGCCCTCCACGACAACCGGCGACTGACCGAAGGACACCCTCATGCGCCTCAACCCTTTCTTCATGCCGGCTCTCTCGATCACCCTGCTCTTCGGCACCGTCTTCGGCGCGCAGGCCGCCGGGGTCTGGTCCACCAGTGGACGCGACACCTCGGCGCTCGACGCTCTGACGCCCGCCGACGTCAAAGGCTGGATGACCCTGCAACAGATCAGCGCCGGGATCCCGATCCCGCCTGATGAGCTTTATTCGTTGATGGGTATCCCGAGCGACATCCCGGCCGAGACGGCCCTCAAAGACCTCGAAGGCGTGGTGCCCGATTTCGAGGTGTCGGTGCTCCGCGAGCGCCTGACGGCCTGGCAGAGCGGTGACGCCGCGCTGCCTGATCCGATTGTTCAGGCGCCAACCGGCGCGCCCACCCTCGAGCCGACCGCCGCACCTCCGGCGACGTCGACGTCAATCGCGGCGCCAACAGCCACGCCCCTGCCGACCGACTCACCCGCAGGATCGCCGGCGACGCCCGCGGGTGTTGCGCCGACCTGCGACATCCGCGGGAAGATGACGCTGCAGGACGTCAGCGCCGGCTGCGGCGTGGCGCTCGATCGCCTGATCGAGGCCGCTGGTCTGCCGGGCGACACAGCAGCAGACGCCGTGCTGAAGGATCTGATCAACCAGGGAGTCCTCACCGATCTGGCGACCTTCAAGACCACGGTGGCCGGCCTTCAGGCCGAGACGACGCCCTGAGCGGAGCCGCTTCGGGTACAGTTGGGAGACACAGGTTGCAGCCATGCCACATCGAATCTTGATCGTCGACGACGACAACCAGATCCTGCGCCTCGTCGATTCGTACCTGCGCCAGGCCGGGTTCTCGACGTTGACCGCCGCTGACGGCGAGGTCGCCATGCACGCCCTGCGCCGCGAGCGGCCCGATCTGGTCGTGCTCGACCTGATGCTGCCTGGCCGCGATGGTCTCGAGATCCTGCGCTGGCTGCGCTCCGACGCCACCCTCAGCGCGACGCCGGTGCTGCTGTTGACGGCCCGGGTCGATGACGAAGACAAGATCGTGGGCCTCGAGTTGGGCGCCGACGACTATCTGACCAAGCCCTTCAACCCACGCGAGGTCGTCGCACGCGTGCGGGCTCTGCTGCGGCGCGTCGGCACGGCGCCGGCCGCCGCCCACATCCTGGTCCACGGTCGCCTGCGTCTCGACGTCGACGGCCACAGCCTGCAGGTGGATAGCGAGATCGTCGACCTGACCCCGACCGAGTTCGCGCTGTTGAAGACGCTCCTCGAAAGCCCGGGCCACGCCTTCACACGAGCCGAGTTGATCGAACGCGCGCTGGGTTACTCCTACGAGGGATTCGAACGCACGCTCGACAGCCACGTCAAGAACCTGCGGCGCAAGATCGAGCCCGACACGAGCAAGCCGCAATACATCGAAACCGTCTTCGGTGTCGGGTACCGCCTGAGCGAGGACGCTGCATGAATCGTCTCTGGGTGCGGCTCTCGTTGGCCTTCGTGCTCGTGACGGCGCTGGGCGTCGGCCTCTTTGCCGCGCTGGCCAGCTGGAGCGCCACGACGGCCTTCCGCAACTACGTCGCGCGCCAGGAGATGTTCCTCTCGAGCGGCGAACTCGAGACCTTGGGCGCGTACTTCGCCGACCAGGGTAGCTGGGATGGCGTCGGCTCGATCCTGCCACAGCCCGGAGGCAACGGGCGCGGACAGGGGCGCAATCGCCCGACCCTGTTGATCGCCGACATGGAGCATCGGGTTGTCTTCGACGAGGCCGACCAGCGCCTCGGCACGCACCTGACCGCTGACGAAATCGAACGTGCTACCGCCATCACCGATGGCCAGGACACCGTGGTCGGCTACCTGGTCTTCAACAGCCAGGGCGGCGGTGTAGCGATGACGCCGACCCAGCTGTCATTCCTCGCTCAGCTGCAGTGGGCGCTCGTGTTGGCGGGCGGCGTCGCCGCGCTGGCCGGGATCGTTCTGGGTGTGCTCGTCAGCCGATCGCTGGCCGCGCCGCTGGCCCGGACGGCCTCGGCCGCGCGCGGGTTCGCGGCGCGCGATTGGTCGCAACGAGCGCCCGTCGCCGGCACCGAGGAAATCGCGGCGGTGGCCCGCTCGTTCAATGCCATGGCCGACGATCTGCAGGCGGCCGAGGTCACGCGCCGCAACCTGATGGCCGACATCGCCCATGAACTGCGCACACCGCTCTCGGTGATGCAGGGCAACCTGCGCGCTATCCTCGACGGCGTCTACCCGCTCGAGGTCGCCGAGATCGCCAATCTCTACGATGAGACCCGCCTGCTCAGCCGCCTCGTGGAGGATCTGCGCGAGCTGGCGCTGGCGGAAGCCGGCCGGCCCTCGCTGCATCAACAGCGTCTTGACTTGACCGCGACGCTGCATCAGACCGCGGCTCAGTTCGCGGCCGCCGCTGACGCTCAGGGCGTTGTGTTGGCAGTCGAGCCGGGCAGCACGGCGCCCGTCGTCGCCGACCCGGATCGGGTGGCCCAGATCCTGCGCAACCTGGTGGCCAACGCCCTGCGCCATACGCCGGCCGAAGGATCCATCACCCTGTCGAGCGCGGCCGAGGCCGGCTTCGTGCGCGTGACGGTCGCTGATACCGGCGAAGGAATCGCCCGCGAGGAGCAGAGCCACGTCTTCGACCGCTTCTACCGGGTCGATCGGTCGCGGGCCCGCGCCAGTGGCGGCTCGGGCCTCGGCCTGGCGATCGCCAGGGCCTGGGCGGAGGCGATGGGCGGGCGCATCGGCGTCGATAGCGCGCCGGGCGAAGGCAGCCGCTTCTGGTTCGAGCTCCCCCTGGCGGACTGACATCGGGGGACATCGTAACACTCCCGATTTCTCCCGATTTCTCCCGATTTACAAAAGGCCCGCAGGATCTCCACAAGATCACCACACGTGAACCCTAGGATGAGGGTGTTGAGCGCAAACGCGCCAGATTGAAACACTCTCACCGAAAGGGTATTCGCCATGTTCAACAAGATTTTCTTCAGCGGCCTGATCGCCGCAGCCGTCGGCGTCGCCTTCGTCGCCCTCGCCCTCCCCGTCTTCGCGCAGGGCGGGCCCTGGAACAACAACGGCGTCCAGCAGATGCTGCACACCCCCGTCGCCCCGGGCACCGGGACCACGGACCCGATGGGCGGCATGATGGGCCAGGGCGGGCGCTGGGGCGGCATGAGCACTGGCCAGGCCGGTGCCGATCCCGCGACCATGCAGGCCAACCACGCCGCCCTGCTCCCGGCGGCCGATCCGGCCGGGCTCACGCAAGGCGAGATCGATGGGCTCGTCTACATGCGCGAGGAAGAGAAACTGGCCCACGACGTCTATGTGACCCTCGGCGATCAGTGGGGCCTGACCCAGTTCAGCCGCATCGCCAACAGCGAGCAAATGCACACCGACTCGGTCAAGACCCTGCTGGATCGCTACGGCATCGCCGATACAGCCTCGAGCGAGGTCGGCGTGTTCACCAACCCCGATCTGCAGGCGCTCTACAATGACCTGATCGCACAGGGCTCCGTCTCGGCGGCCGAGGCGCTCAGGGTCGGCGGCCTGATCGAAGAGGTCGACATCCAGGATCTCGATACGCGCATCGCGGCCAACGACCAGGCCGACATCGCCGCGGTCTACGCGAACCTGCGCAGCGCCTCTGAGATGCATCTGCGCGCCTTCGCCACCGGCTACCAGTCGACGACGGGAACGGCCTACACGGCCCAGGTCCTCAGCGCCGACACCGTTGCGACGATCCTGTCCGGCTCGAACGGACACGGCAACGGCGGCAACGGCGGCAGCGGTGGTCACGGCGGTGGCATGGGCGGCGGGCCACGCCATCCGTAAATACGATCGATGCTCATAGCAAAAGGCGGGACCCGCGGTCCCGCCTTTTGTGTTTGTTGCCCTGAGTGAACCATCAGGGTGTCTGCCGCGAAGTGCGCAGGCGTAACGGACAACCGCGCTTCTCGGCCCTGTCTCCCTGGCTGTTGACACCTCTGTCAGGCAGAAGCGTCCGCGACATCGGCGCAATCCCCGACAAAGGTTCGCAACCGATCGCTCATGGCGTCTTCGGGCGCCGGGCAGAGCGCTGCTCAGTTCAGCCTGAAGGCGCCGACGGTGCGATCAAGCGCGACGGCGATATCGGCGGCGGAGCGCGACCCGGCCGTCACGGTCTGCGATTGGCCCATGATCTCCTCGGCGGCTGCAGAGACCTGTTGGACGGCTGCGCTGTTCTCCACACTGACCTCCGCGATGTGATCGATCGCGGCCTGCACTTCCTGGGTGCTTGTCGAGATCTCCTGGGTGGCATCGAGGTTCGTCTTGACCACCGTCGAGACGGTAGCCATCGCCTGTGAGAGTTCGTCGGCCGAGACCTGCATCCGTTGTGCGGCATCGGCGGTCGGGCCGGCCTGCTGATTGACTTCCTCCACGGCTTCCCAGATCGCTTTCAGCGAGCGCCCGGCCTGGGTCGCCTGCTCGACGCCGTGGTCGACTTCCTCGGCGCTGGCGTTCATGGCGGTCACAGCTTCGTGGACAGCGCCCTCGATATCGTGCACAAGCCCGGCGATCTCGCGCGTCGCCGACCCCGATCGTTCAGCCAGCTTGCGCACTTCGTCGGCGACCACGGCGAAGCCACGGCCGGCCTCGCCCGCGCGCGCCGCCTCGATCGCGGCGTTGAGCGCCAGCAGGTTCGTCTGTGCCGCGATCTCGTCGATGGCGGCAACAATGACGCCGATCTTCTCGGAGCGCAGCCCCATGTCGCGGACCTTACTCGCCGATAGCTGCACCTTCTCGCGGATTTGCTCCATGCAGACCACTGTCGACTCGACCGTTTGAACGCCCTCCCGCGCCGATTGTTCAGCCACGCCTGAGTGCTCGGTGACGGCGGCTGCGCTGGCCGCCAGTTGTTGCGAGGCCTGACGGATCTGAGCGGTGAGCGAGGCCGTCTGGCCGACTGCCACTGTCTGTTCCTGAGCGCCCTGAGCGACGCCCTGCATCGCGCGGCTCATCGAGTCGACCGAAGCAGCGGTCAGGGAAACGGCCTGGGATTGCTCGGCGATGCCCTGCGCCACCTGCTGCAACGTCAACCCGATCTGACCGGTGGCCTGACCGGCGTTGCCGGCCGCGGTCGCCACCTGGTTGGACGCAGATTGCAGGCGGCCGGCCTCTGTTTTGACGGCGCTGACCATGCGGCCGAGGCTGGCGGTCATCATGGCAAACGCCATGCCGAGCGCATCCTGCGGCGAGCGCGGCTCGACGGATTGGGTGAGGTCGCCCTGGGCGAGCGCATCGGCGGCAGCCGCCATCTGGCGCAGGTAGCTCATCAGCGCTCGCAGGGCATGTGCCAGCTGGCCGACCTCGTCGTCGCTGATCACCTCCACGCGTCGATCAACATCGCCAGTCTGAGCGACGTGCACGACCTCAGTCACCATGCGGTTCAACGCCCCGGCGACATTGCGCGCCACAAACAGGCCGAAGAGGGCAGCGCCGAACACGCCGATGCCCCCAAAGAGCGCAATGGCCTGCTTGAAAGCATGCTCGAGGGCGGCCAGCGAGGCGACGTCAACCTGAGCGCCGGCCTGAGCCATCATCATCGCGTCGGTCGCCAGGATGGCCAGTTGCGTGAAGGTGGCGAGGGCTTGGGCGGCGGCTAGGAAGGCCAGGACCAGTTTGGCGCGCAGGTCGAAGCGCGACCATTGTCGAACCACAAGCGCAACCGCAGCGACGGCGATCACGATCATGAAGATTTGCGCCACCAGCTCGGCCGAAGGCGTGATCAGGGGCCGCCCCGGCGCGCCGGCGACATCCAGTACGATGCAGATCAGGCCCAAAGCGGCCGACCCGAGCACGCCCCAGGCGATGCGGTCGCGCGTGAGCAGCAGGGCCGCGAACGCCACGCAGATGATCGTGATCAACCCACCCCACAGGTAGCCGCCGCCGGTCTGCGTCGCGTTTTGCAGGACACCCAGTTGCACGAAGCTCGTGACGGATTGCAGCAGGAAAGCCAGCCCGCGCCGCCCGTTCCAGATCAGGGCAAAGGTGCCGGCCGAGAGCAGACTGAAGAACAGAGTCGTTCCGACGTCGGTCGTGGAACCCTGGGCGGCGAGCGAACTACCCATCCAGACGCCCACCCCGACGCCGATGAAACTCAGGGCGGTCAGGAGGCCAGTCAGGATCAGGGCCGTCCTGGTTCGGCCATCAAAACGCTGCAGCGGGGAACGTCGAGTGAGTGTTGGCGCCGGAGAGGAGGCGACAATGGGAGCCATTCACATACCTCTGGCCATACCGGGTTTGGCTCCGCGCGCAAAGGCGGAGGGGCGCGCCGGCGAGCGGCCATTCGGGCCGGCACGTGAAGCTGTGAGCGCGTCGATCAGTCGCGTGATGTGTCGAGCGCACTGGACGCCAAAAGTATAGGGCGACGCGCAACGGCAGGCCGTAAACTCCCGCCAAACGATTTCTTAACCTCAAAGCCAAAGAGAGGTCGTGATCGCATCAGGTCGATAAGCGATCGTGATGTGGCGCGCTACGAGGCGGAGCGGGTGACTTCAGAGTTGCTGAACCGGGCCAGGCGCGAACGGACGTGCTCGAAGTGGTCGAGCAAGCGCACGCGTGTCTCCTCGACATCGCCGTTCCCGACCGACTCGCGAATGGCGCGATGCGCGCGAAGTTCCTCGACGGGGTCCGAGCTACGAATGGTGTCGACCTCGAGACTGCGGAACGACTCCCAAAACACATCGAACAAACGCATCAAGGTCTCGTTGTCCAGGACGGCGTAGAGGATGCGATGGAACTCCTCATCGAACTCGAGCGACTCTTGCCCGTTCTGGCTTTGCACTTCCCAGGCGTTGAGGACATCGTCGAGTTGCTTGACCTGATCAGGCCCGATGCGCCGAACGGCGTCGCCGATCACGGCCGACTCGAGCCAGATGCGGATCTGCAGAAGCTCTTCGACCGTACGGGTGTCGAAGCTCATCCCGAATTTGAAAGCCTCGATCATCGGGTCAAAGTTGAGCTCGCGGACGAAGAGGCCGTTCCCCGGACGCACTTCGATGATCCCCAGCGATTGCAGCGACTTGACGGCCTCGCGCACCGAGCTGCGGCCCACCCCGAGATCGTCGGCGAGCTGGCCTTCGGGCGGCAACGGATCCCCCGGATGCAGGTCGTGATCCAGGATGTATTGCTTGATGTAGTCGACCACCGCTTTGTAGAGGGCCTGCCCGCGCAGTGATTGCTTCATGGTCATAGTCCTGCCGCGCTGATCTATCGACTCTCTCAAAAACGCGCCTGACCTGTACGTCGGCGGGAATCGTTGTTGACAACCATCATCCCACTTCGTATAATGCCGATAAGATATCAGATATCTGATATCTTATCGGCAAGTGTAGCACAGTTTTGGTGCGGCCGCCATCCAATCTGACCGGCAGACAGAGCCATGCGCTGCCGCCGGTTAGCCGGCGCTCGCGCTTGAGGGAGGAGCGTCGGTCGCCTTCATTCACTATACCGCCCTAACCTGCCGCAGCCTTTTCCTGGTTTCCTGATCGACTCGAGGAGAAGAGAATGAAACGCTTGCAAACTCTGAGCTCTGGCATCGCGCTGATCAGCCTCCTGCTGGCGGCCTGCCAACCAGCGGCCACTCCCACCCCGGCCGCCGTCGAACCCACGACCGCTTCGGTGGAACCCACCGCCGCCGAGGCCAAGCCTACCGAAGCCCCGGCTCCGACCGCCGCTCCAGCCCCCGTTACCATCACCTACTGGGCCTTTGGCAGCGAGGGCGCCGCGATGAGCGGCGGCGAACTGTGGGCCGACTGGTACAGGAAGGTTTTCGACCAGTATCAGGCCGATCACCCCGGTGTCACCATCGACTTTGCCCTCAAGGGCTACGACGCCAGCGGCAGCACTCTGGTCGTTGACACCGCCGTCGCGGCCGGCACGCCGCCGGACGTGTACTTCGACACCAAGTTCCGCGTCAAGAAATACCTCGACGCCGGCCTGCTCGAAGATCTCTCGCCTGCGTTGACTGACGCCGATCGCTCCTCCTATGACCCGGCCGTCCTGGCTGGCTCCTACGACGGCGACATGCTTTGGAGCATCCCGGCCACCGGCGGCTACTGGAACATGATCGTCAACACCGATCTGTTCGAGAAGGCTGGCAAGTCGGATCTGCTCCCCAAGGCGCCCGATTACACCTGGACGATGGACGAGTACATGGCGGCCTGCGAGGCCATCAATAACCCGCCCGACGTGTATTGCACAGCGTTCTTCGCGGGCAGCCCGTCGATGGACTCGGCCACCAATGCCTGGCTGGCCGCCTTCCCCGACTGCCAGTTCTTCGACGCAGCTTCCACGACGTACACGGCCAACAGCCCCGAGTGCGTCAAGGCCTTCACCTTCCTGTACAGCCTGTATCAGAAGGGCCTGATCGTCCCCGGCGCCGCCGGCCTGATCGACGACACGACCGACCCGTACTGGCTCAACCAGCAGGTGGCCATGCTGGTGCAAGGCAACTGGTACGACAGCATCACCAGGAAGGCCGTCGAAGCCGGCTCCATCCCGTCGTTCAACTACATCTTCGTCCAGATCCCGAACCAGGCAGGTCTGCCCGGAACACCGGTCGGCATGTCGAACCCCGACGTCTGGGGCGTGTTCAAGCAAACCGATCCCGCCAAACTGGCCGCGATCTATGATCTGATCCAGTACATGCAGAAGGCGGAAACGGCGACGCAGATCGCGCTCGGCTGGGGCAAGATCCCGGTGCGCTCCGACGCCCAGTTCGCGGCCGACGATCCGTCGGTGGCTGAACCTCTTGCCGCCGCGCGCAAGTTCGGCTCGTTCGACCCATACTTCGTCAACGGCGTCCCGTGCGGCTACACCGACGTCCGCCAGGCCTGGGCTGAAGCCCGTCAGGCCCTCTGGCAGGACAACGCCGACATCCAGGCCGTGCTCGACGGTTTCGTCGAACGCGCCAACGGCATCGTAGGGGTTT
Organism: uncultured Anaerolineales bacterium; assembly: GCA_964480865.1. GTDB lineage: Bacteria > Chloroflexota > Anaerolineae > Anaerolineales > UBA6663 > UBA6663. Next base: position 24,293 of record CAYZRP010000026.1, read on the forward strand.
GCCCGTAGGGCATCGCCCATCCCGGTTTCGTATCGTCTCGGGCGAGCCGATCGGCCTCTGATCGGCTCGCCCGGATCCTGTGTCTGCAACCAAAGGCTCATCGTGGCTCGAGCGCTTCCTTCCCAGCCGATGGAACCCCGGAAAACGCTATCGCGGCTGCAGCAGACTCTGCGCGCGATCCGCAAAGGCCTGCCCGGCTATCTGTTCATCGCGCCCGGCTATCTCACGTTCGTGGCCTTTATGCTGGCGCCGATCATCTTCGCGATCAGCCTGTCGTTCTACGAATCATCCTTCGACATCAACGCCCGGCGTTTTGTCGGGTTCGACCAGTATGTGCGCCTGGCCAAGGATCCGGTGTTTCGGCAGGCGCTGACCAACACATTCGGCTACGCACTCGTGATCGTTCCGGCAACCGCCGTCATCGCGCTGGTGATCGCGCTGCTCATCGATCCGCTCGGTCCGCGCTCGCAGGGGTTTTTCCGCGGCGCCTTCTATCTACCGGGCGTCGCCGGCGGCGTCGTGTTGTCGGTCGTGTACCTGTGGATCTTCAACCCGACCTACGGGCTGCTCAATTACTTCCTGGGTCTTGTCGGGATCAAGCCTGTTCTGTGGCTGGCATCGGCGCCGTGGAGTTTCTTCGCGGTGTCGACCGTGGTGCTGACCTTTACCATCGGCCAGCCGATCATCCTGTTCCTGGCCGGCCTCGCGGGCATCCCGCAGGACGTGCTCGACGCTGCGACCGTCGACGGCGCCAACGATCTGCAGAAGTCGTTGCTGATCCGCCTGCCCCTGCTCCGCCCTGTGCTCCTCTTCGTGCTGGCGACCCAGACGATCCAGGTCTTCCAGCTGTGGGAAGTGATCTACATGCTGACGGGCGGCGGGCCGTTCAACAGCAGCACGTCGCTTGTGTTCCTGATCTTCCAGACCGCGTTCGTGAACTCGAACTACGGCAAGGCCTCGGCCATCGGCGTGATCCTCATGCTGGTTATCCTGGTCTTCACGGTGTTCGAGCTGCGTCTGTGGAATGACGCCAATCCCTGAGGCCGGAGACGAGAAGCCAAGCCATGTCGAGCCGCACCGCCTCCCAGGAAACCGCAGCCAATGCCGCCGCCGCCGCGACGAAGCTGTTGAGCTACGTCTCGCTGGTCGTCATGGCCGTGACGTTCCTGCTGCCCCTGTACTGGATGTTCACAGGCTCGTTCAAGCTGCAGCAAGTGACGATGGCCGTGCCACCTGAACTCATCCCGACAACGCCGACGCTCGAGAACTGGAACCTGCTGTTCTCGGGGCCGTGGCCGATCTGGAACTGGGTGCTCAACAGCGTCATCGTCTCGTCGCTGACCGTCGTGCTGGTGTTGATCGTCAGCGCGCTGACGGGCTACGGCTTCGGCAAGCTGCGCTTCCCGGGATCGAACGTCCTCTTCCTCATCCTGCTCTCGACCATGTTCCTGCCGAGCCAGGTCATCCTCGTGCCGCTCTTCCTGCTCGTGCGCAACCTGCACCTGACCGCCACCGTGCCCGGCACCTGGTTCGCGATGGCGCTGCCCCTGGTCGCCTCGCCGTTCGGGATCTTCCTGGTCAAGCAGTTCTGCAGCAGCATCCCCGATGAACTCCTCGACGCGGCGCGCATCGACGGCGCATCGGACTGGGGCACGTTCTGGTGGATCATGCTGCCCTTGCTCAAGCCCGCGCTCGCGTCACTGGCGATCTTCACGTTCAACCAGTCGTGGAACTACTTCATGTGGCACATGGTCATCGCCACCGACAAGTTCCAGTACACGGTGCCGCTCGGGGTGTCGATCGTCTCGCGCACGCCGGCCTTCGGCAAGATGATCGTCGACATCGGCCTGACCATGGCCGGCGGCTCGTTCGGCGCAGCCTTCATGATCGTGTTCTTCATCCTGTTCCAGCAGTACTTCGTCCGCGGCATCACGTTCGGAGCCGTCAAGGGTTAGCCGCGACGCGTCACCCCTCACTTCAGGACCTTTGCTCATGAAAGATTTTGGACCCCTTGTGCCTGTCGTCACGCCCTGCTCGCCCGGCGGTGAGCCGGACCTTGCGGGCGTGCAGGCCGTCTGCCGCGAGATGATCGCGGCCGGGTGCCGCGGCATCTTCGTCGCCGGAAGCACCGGGCGCGGCCCCTGGTTCAGCCGGGCGGATCGCGCCAATGTGTGCGCCGCCGCCGCTGAGGTCTGCCAGGGGACGACGCCGCTCATCGCGGGCGCGTCGGGCTCGGGCCTCCCCGACATGCTCGACAACGCCCGCGCGATGGCCGACGCCGGCGCGCAGATGGTCGTCGCGACGGTGCCGGGCTACTACAAGTACAACGCGGCCGAGATCGAAGCGATCTACCTGGGCTTCGCCGACGCCAGCCCCCTGCCCGTGATGGTCTACGACATCCCGGAGTTCACGCACACCAAGCTCGACGAGGGCCTTGTGCTGCGCCTGGGCCGACACGGCAACGTCGCGGCCTTCAAAGACTCGAGCGCCGACAGCGAACGCTTCCACGCGTTCGTAGAGGCGCTGAAGGATCAGCCCGACTTCCTGCTCTTCCAGGGCAAGGAGAACCTGCTGCTCGACTCGCTCCTCCTGGGCGCGTCGGGCTTCATCGTCAGCCTGCTGCATCTGTCGCCGCGCGCCTTCGTCAACCTTTATCGCGCGGCCCGCGCCGGCGATCTCGAACTCGCCGGCGCGATCCAGGCGCGCATCGACGCCGCGCTCGTGTTGATCCGGGGCGCGATCGATCGGCGACCCGAATCCTCGACGCTGTTCTACATGCTCAACCAGGCGCTGCGCGAGCGCGGCGTCTGCGACAACATCCTGCTGAGCCACGAGGACGACCCACCGGCCTGGCTCGCCGACGTTGCGGGCCGCGCGATCGCGGAATGCGTCGCAGCCAGCCAATTGATCTGATCTCATTCGAAAGGACAGGACATGACCAGCAAATCCATCACCATGAAGGGCGGGGACGCTTCTGGGCGCGGCTCCGTCGCCGGCTACAAAGTGAACTTCCCGGCCCGGATGCGGCGCTACAGCGAAGGCGAGATCAACGCCGTCGTCGACGTCATGCGCAACTCTGAGGTCCAGACCCAGGGCGCCCACATGCGCCAGTTCGAGGCGGACTTCAAGGCCTACAGCGGCGCCAATCACGCCTTCGCGGTCGACAACGCCACCAACGCGCTGCGCCTGGCCGCGATCCTGTGCCGGGTCGGCCCCGGCGACGAGGTGATCGTCCCGGCCTACACGTTCTGCGCCACGGCCATCCCCTTCGGCATGACGGGCGCCACGATCGTCTGGGCCGACATGGATCCCAGGACGTGGGAGATCAGCGCCGAGGACATCGAGCGCAAGATCACGACCCGCACGAAGGCGATCGTGGTCGTGCACCTGCTCGGCATGCCGGTCGACATGGCCGCCGTGATGGCGATCGCCGAGAAGCACGGCCTGCGCGTCGTCGAGGACTGCGCACAGGCACCCGGCGCGGCGATCAACGGCCAGAGGGTCGGTTCGTTCGGCGACTTCGGCTGCTTCAGCTTCCACGGCGCCAAGAACATCACGACTCTCGGCGAGGGCGGCATGCTGACGGTCAAGCACGACGCCGACGCCGCGCTCGTGCCCGGCGTGCGCCACAACGGCGTGCGCGGCTTCACGGGCGAGCGCGAGCGCTACTGGGTGCCGGCCATGTCGAACGTCGACATCGACCTCGACGGCGTCTGGCCGAACAACTTCTGCCTGGGCGAAGCGCAAAGCGCGCTTGGCAGCGAGCTGCTCAAGACTCTCGACCAGTCGAACGACATCCTGATCGGCCAGGCCACGAAGCTGCGCGCCCTGCTGGCCGACGTGCCGGAGCTGTCGCTCGTGCACATCCCGGACGGCTATCGCCACATCTTCCACCAGTTCGTCCTTCACTTCGACGGCTCGGCCTTCGGCAAGAACCGCAACGACCTGCTCGACTTCCTGACGAGCGAGGCCGGCATCCGCGCGATCGTGCAGTACCACCCGCTCTATCGCTACCCGCTCTTCAAGAGCCTCGGCGCCGGCGAGCAGGATTGCCCGCGCCTCGAGAAGTGGTGGGACAACTCGTTCAGCCTGCCGTGGTGGATCGGCATGCCGGATGAGACGCTCGAGTACCTGGCAAGCTCGGTCAAGGCCGGCATCGCGGCGTTGAAGGCCGGCTGATCATGCAACAGCGTACGATCCCACACTCGTCGCTGTCGGTTTCGACCCTGTGCCTGGGGACGATGACCTACGGCACGCCGGTGCCCGAGGCCGAGGCGATCACGCTGACGCATTGGGCGCTCGATCATGGAATCAACTTCATCGACACCGCGAACATGTATGAAGGCTACGCCCGGCGCATCGGGTCGGCCGGCGGAGTCGCCGAGGAGATCCTGGGCAAGGCGTTGCGCGGCAAGCGCGATCAGGCCGTGGTCGCCACGAAGGTCGGCATGAAGATCGGGCCGACCGAGGCCGACGAGGGCCTGAGCCGCGCGCACATCCTGCGCGAGATCGACCGGTCGCTGAAGCGCCTGCAGTGCGAGGCCGTCGACCTGTACTACATGCACAAGCCTTACCCGAGCGTGCCGCTGGCCGAGTCGATCCGCACCATGCACGACCTGGTCGACGCCGGCAAGATCCGCTACTGGGCGGTCTCGAATTTCTCGACAGTCGAGTTAATGGAGCTGCTGGCGGTCTGCGACGCCAACCACTGGCGGCGACCAGTCGCGATCCAGCCGGCTTACAGCCTGCTCAAGCGCGACGTCGAAGCCACGCTGTTGCCGTTGTGCGTGAAGGAAGGCATCGCAGTCTTGCCCTATCAGGTACTGCAGGGTGGCGTGCTGACCGGAAAATACCAGGCCGGCGCCCCAGCTCCGGCCGACTCGCGCGCGCTCGAGAAGCCCGAGTGGACGATAAAACTCGATGAGTCGCTCTTCGCGCAACTGGCGACGCTCGAAGCTGAAGCGAAAGCGCGCGGGCGCACGCTCTATCAACACGCGCTGCAGGGCCTGCTCGAGCAGCCCGGCGTGGTCTCGCTCATCCTGGGCGTCAAGCGCCAGCAGCAACTTGAGGATGCGTTGGCGGCCGTCGGGTAGGTTAAGGCATTTCGAGGTCGTGAAAACGATGGGTCCGGAGGCGTTGCTTCCGGACCCCATCGTTTTCGCCGGTACTCAGCCCGGCAGCCGGTTGTACTGCGTTTCGTACAACTGAGTGTACAGACCGCCGCGGGCGAGCAGTTCGTGGTGCGTGCCGCTCTCGATGATCTTGCCGCGATCGAGCACCAGGATGAGATCCGCCGCCAGGATCGTGCTGAGGCGGTGCGCGATGACGATGCTGGTGCGGCCGGCCATCACGTGCTTGAGCGCCTCCTGGATCAGGGCTTCGGAGCCGCTGTCGAGCGAGCTCGTCGCCTCGTCGAGGACGAGGATGCGCGGATCCTTGAGGATGACGCGTGCCAGCGCCAGACGCTGTTTCTCGCCGCCGCTGAGCCGATAGCCTCGCTCCCCCACCACCGTGTCGTAGCCGTCCGGCAGCTCGATGATGAAGTCGTGGATGTTGGCGGCCCGCGCTGCAGCCTCGATCTCGGCCTGCGTCGCGTCTTGGCGCGCGTAGAGCAGGTTTGTGCGGATGGTGTCGTGGAACAGGTGCGTCTCCTGCGTCACCATGCCGATCTGGTCGCTGAGCGAGTCGAGCGTCACATCGCGCAGGTCGTGGCCGTCGATGAGGATCCGGCCGCCGGTCGGGTCGTACAGCCGCGGGATCATGTAGATCAGTGTCGTCTTGCCGGCGCCGCTCGGCCCGACCAGGGCCACCAGCTGGCCCGGCTTCACCGAGAACGTAATCGCCTCGAGCGCATCCTCGCGCGCCTGCGAACGCGCAGTGCCATCGACCTCCAGTGAGGCATCGGCCCCGTTCGCGGGCCGTGACCCGTTCGGCCGCGCACCGGCGGGTTGCGGTTTCGCCTCAGATGCTGTGCCGCTCAGCACGGTAGCCACCTGATCGATCTGGCCAATGCGCCTGACCTGGGCCAGCAGGTTCTTCTGCCCAACGTCGTACTTGAAAGACACATCTTCGAAAGTCAGTTCGCCGCGGACCGGTGGCAGACGGAAGGCCGCAGGTTTGTCGTCGATCTCGGCCGGCAGGTCGATCACCTCGAACACGCGCTCGAAGCTGACCATCGACGTGGCAAAATCCACCGGCGCGTTGGTCAGGCTCTGCAGCGCGCCGTACAGGCTGCCCAGGTACGCGCCGAACGCCACGATCGTGCCGACCGTGAAGGTCCCCTGGATGGCCAGGTAGCCGCCAAAACCATAGACGAAAGCCGCCCCGACCGCGCTGACCAGGCCGATGATGGCATGGAGAAGGCTTCCCCACATCGCGCGGTCGATGCCGCGGCCGCGCACCTGGGCCGCGCGCTCACTGAAGCGCCCGACCTCCTGATCGCGACGCCCGAACAATTTGACGAGCAACGCCCCGCCGATGCCGAGCGTTTCATTCATCATGGCGTTCATCGCCGCATTCGAGTCCATCTGGGCGCGGGCGATGTCGCGCAGCCGCCCGGCCAGGGCCCGGGCCGCCACGATGAAGAGCGGCAGGATGATCACGCTCGCCAGCGTCAGGCGCCACTCCATGCCGAGCATGACGACAAGCATCGCGACAGCCTGGATCGCGTTGGTGATCATCGACACGATCGTGTTGCTGATCGCGTTCTGCGCGCCGATGACGTCGTTGTTGAGCCGGCTCATCAACTCGCCCACCCGGGTATGGGTAAAGAAGCGCAGCGACATCCGCTGCAGCCGCGAGTACAGCGCGACGCGCAGGTCGAACGTGACGCCCTCACCCACCCGGCTGTTGAACCAGCGGTTGAGGATGGCGAGGCCGCTGCCGGCCATGGGCAGCACCAGCAGCGCGCCGGCCAGGCCGATCAGCCGTGGCACATCGCCAGATGGGATCGTGTGATCGATCAGGTCGCGCATGATCAGCGGTGTGAGCAGCGACAACCCGGTCGAAAACAGGATGATCGTCAGCATCGCCACGATCTGCCTGCGATAGGGTTTCGCATACTGCAGCACACGCCGCAAGAGGGCCCAGGTCACCTGGGGTTGTTCGTCGGGCGCACGCAACGTGCTGCCCCATCCACCGTGAGGTCCACCTCCACGCATCATCATGTAATCGGGGTGCTCCTGTTAGGCGCGATCCGGCGCGGTGGCGGGCGCGTCGGCGGCCGCGTCGGCTTCGTCGGTGGCAGTCGTCGCGCTGGCCGTCTGGCTCGTCTGCAGGTCGTTGATGAACACCTGCAACACATCCACCGTCTCGGTGAGCTTCGGCAGCACGATCATCTTGATCTGCGCGACCTCAGCCTGGCCTTTGTCCGTGATGGTGTAGATCCGCACCGTGCGTTTGGCAGGGTCCTCCCAGCGGCCCTCAACGAAGCCTTCCTTCTCGAGCAGGGTCAGCAGTGGATAGATGGCGCCGGGATTCGCGGCCCACTGCCCGTGCGTGCGCTCGGCGAGCAACTCCATGATCTCGTTGCCATAGCGCGGCTTCTGTGAGATCAGATGCAGCGCGTAGAGCGGCAGCAGTCCTCCGCCCTTGCTGAGCAGCGTCGCCACGAACGGGTTGAAGCTATCGACTCCCTGGTGCCAGGGGCTGAAGCGCCGGCCGCCAAAGAGCCAGTGGTTCTCGGGGGCTGTGCCGAACGTCTGGGTGAAGAACTCGCGCCATGCCGCCATCTCTTTGGGCGACAGCGCCTGGCCGAAGGCGGCCTCATCCGGGCGTCCATGGGGATGGCGCTCGTCGTGCCACTCCGACCAGAAGTTGCGTTCGCCGTGATGCAGATGCTGCCTCAGCTTCTCGGCCTTGCGCTGCAGGCGTTCCTCTGACCGGGGTTCGCCGCCACCCTGCCCATGGCCGTGCCCGTGGTTCCAGGGGCCATGTGGGCCGTCGCCGCGAAAGCGCCGCCCGCCGCCTCGGCGGCCGCGCTGTTCATGTTCGGGGATAGGGTCGTAACCTGAATGTTCGCTATTTCTCATGCAATATTGGCTCCTTATTTCCAATCTTGTTGTGAACAATCATATTTGACTCAATATGATTGGTTCTATTATGGCGTCTCCGGGACGTTTCGTCAAGGGGACGAATGCGCGAATGGGCTCCCTACCCTGGGCGCGGCGGATTTTGTGGCGATTCGAAGCATTTCACCGGGCCTTTATCCTGACACAAGCACTCCATACCGATATCAATGTGGGTGTAAGGATGGCGTGCGGCTATCCGGATGTACGGCCCGCCCTACCGTTTGCGGAGTCAGCATGGCTCAGGCGTTGATCACACTCGAGGAGACCCAGGCGCGTATCGCCAGCGGCAGGCCACTCTTGCTCGCCGGGGATGAGCGTGTCTTGCGCAAGCTCCCTGCCGGCGAGTGGATCGGCGGCACGATCCCGTACTTCATGTCGGAACGCGGCGGCACCTTCTCGCAGGACCTGATCTTCGTGACCGAGTTCCCCGATGACATCACCAGCGCATCCATCCGCGAGTACGAAGCAGCGAGCCTGGCGCAGATCTATCAGGACATCCCCGACAACGGGTTCGGCGCCATCATCCTCCCGGGATCGAGCGCGATCCTCGCGCGCTTCGCGATCGAGGCCGCGACGTACCCGGGCTTTGGAGACCGGCCTCTGATCGGTTGGGTCTCGGGGATCAATCTCGCTGACGTCGGCACGAGTCAACCCAGGGTCTTTGACGGACGCACACAGACGGCTTACGAAAACACCTGCGTGGTCTTGCACGTCGGCCTCCCAGCAACACGCAAAGCCGAGATCGGGATCGTTAACCCGTTCCACCCCGACACCGCCGATGCGCTCCAGTTCCCGCAGCAGGGCTTTCGCGTCCAAGAGGTTCTGGTCAACGGTCAGCCTCAATCGTTCAGCACCTACCTCGAGGAGCATCACGTCAACCTGCAACTGCCGCTGGTGACTGAGAATGCCGAGGCGGACATCAATGTCAGCTTCGAAAGCGTCGACGATCAAACGGGCGAAGTCAGTTTTCTGGCGCCAGTGTTTCCGGGCAAGACGTATCGCCTGGCGCAGCCGATCGAAGACTACGTCTCGGCTTTCGAGCGAGAAGTGGAGACGGCCGGGCTCGAGACCGGTCCCGTCGTGGTGTCGTGCAATTGCATCCTGAACTACCTCTACTCCGGGCTTGAGGGCCGACACACCGAGCAGTTTGTCGGACCGATCACGTTCGGCGAGGTGGCGCACCAGCTCCTGAACCAGACGATGGTGTTCCTCTCCGTCACCAATCGATTGTCTGGATCGCTTCTGCTCGCCTAGACGATCACCCCGCCCCAACGATCTGCATCAGCCGGGTGAGGGGTGAACCGACGCTCTGTCGCCCGCGCGCGCCGGCAGACCTAAGCCGACCTGAATCATCCTTCGATACCCGCGTCACCGCGGCGTTCGCAATGTGGCATCCCGTCGGACACTGTGCCATTCGGGCGCTCGCAGGGCGATCGCATTAGTAATACCCGATCTGATTCTTTCGAGAAAACGAGGGGGTGGGCTGGGGCGGGGGAAAGCCCCCGCCCCTGCCACCCCCTCGTTTTCTCGACACTTCTTCAACTGAGGCGAAAAAGCCATATCCTAATGCGATTGCCCTGCGGGCGCTCGGCGATATTCGCAGTGGCGCTCGTTCTGAGCCTACAATAGGCGGATGCGCGCGCAACGCTTCAAGACTGCTCAAGATGAACGCGCCTATGCCGACGCTTACGACAAGGTTATGGCGCTGTGGCCCGTTCCATTTGAATCGAGAACTCTGGAGACACCCTTCGGGAGTACGCACGTTGCCGTCGCGGGACCCGCGAACGCCCCGCCCCTGGTTTTGCTACACGGGCGAAACGCCACCTCTGGAATGTGGTTCCCGAACGTCGAGTGCTGGCAGCGTCAGTTTCGACTGTACGCGGTGGATACGATCGGCGAACCGGGCAAGAGTCGCCTCTACGGACAACCCCTGAACCGTCGGGACAATTACATGCGTTGGCTTTCAAGCGTTTTGGATGGGCTTGCCCTCAGCCAGGTTGACCTGGTCGGACACTCCTACGGTGCCTGGCTGAGTCTGAGCTTCGCACTCGCTCAGCCTTCCCGAGTCCGCAGGGTCGTCCTGTTAGAGCCCGCCCAAACCATCCAGCCTTTCGCCCTCTCGTTCGCCCTGTGGGGGCTTCTCCTGCTCGCTCTGCCCAGTCAGGCGTTGCTTGAGCGCTTTTTCCTCTGGGAAGCTCAGGGCCTAACGCCGCACCCAGACTGGATTCGTTTGATGATCCTTGGCATTTCCACGTTCCCGTCTGGCAAAGAGGTGATTGCCTCTATGTTCTCCGACGCTGAATTGAAGCGCGTCCAGCCATCTGTCCTCCTTATCCTGGGCCAAAAGAGCGTCGTCCACAACGCCAACCGATGCCGAACACGCGCCACGAAACTTCTCGCGCGATCGCAGGTCGTTGTGCTCGCTGAGGCGTCACACAACATCTCCCTGGATCAGCCCGTGGCTGTCAACGAACTGGTGATGGATTTTCTTGAAACACGGGCGCAATCAGGCGTTTGAGGAGGAAAAGGGCCCAGCGAGTGCGATCCCCGTGCCGAGACAACTACAGGTTGCGCCTCACCGCCGGCCCGATTCTCTGTAAGGCCGACGAGGTGAGGTCATTTGTCACTTCAACTCCTCGTGCGGCTGCCTATAATCCGCGTCGGTGTGGGCTCGGCGCAAGACTCGACCGACAACCCGAGTCAGATTGACCCCCTATCGACACGCGAGGGATACGATGGAAAGCAGAACCAAGAACCGCAAGACCCGAGAACAGATCGCCGCGATGGTCGCGCGCGCCTTCGCCGGTGCCGCGCTGGCTGAGGACGCGGATGCCATCAGCGAACTCAAAGAGGGCTGGTTCAACGCCGCCTATTGTGTTCGTCTGGCCGACGGCCGTGAGGTCATCCTCAAGATCGCGCCGCCGCCGACGGCCGAGGTCATGACTTACGAGCGCGACCTCATGACGACCGAAGTCGTCTCGATGCGCCTCGTCGCCCAGAACCCCGCGATCCCGGTGCCGACGATCTACGCCCATGACACCGCCCGCGATCTGTGCGACTCAGACTACTTCTTCATGGAGAAGATCAGCGGCGACCTGCTCGAGCACGTCAAAGCCGCCCTGCCCGCTGAGGAAAGCGCGCGCATCTACCGACAGATCGGCGAGATCATCCACGCGGTCAACGACTACACCGGGACATACTTCGGCTATGACGGCAACCCCGCGCTGCGCGCAGACACCTGGAAGGAAGCCTTCCTCAGGATCGTCGACTCGGTGCTCGAGGATGGCCGCAAGAAGGACGCCGATTACGGCTTCGCCAGCGAGGATATCCGCGCCGTGGTGCAGAAGCAGGCCGCGGCGCTTGAGGAAGTCACCACGCCGCAGCTCGTGCATTGGGATGCGTGGGACCTGAACTTCTTCGTCAAGAACGGCCAGGTCAGCGGCATCCTCGACTTCGAACGGGCGCTGTGGGCCGACCCGCTGATGGAAGCGCAGTTCCGCGTGTTGGCTTTTGAGGGAGTGAGCGAAAGCTTGCGCGGTTACGGCAAGACGACCTTCACGCACGCCGAGGACGTGCGCTGCCACCTCTACACCCTGCACCTCGCGCTCGTGATGAAGACCGAGTGCTATTACCGCAACTATGACACCGATGAAGTCGCCAGGCTCGCCATGATGCTGCTCGTGCCGGCGCTCACCTGGCTGCGCGAGAACTGACGGCCGATGGCAGGCGCCGCAAGCGTCGAGCGGCTCGGCAACGAGGGCATCGGGAAGTTGCTGTGGGAGATGTCGTCGCAGACGACGCTCTCGCTGCTCGTCTACGCCATCTACAGCATCACCGACACGTACTTCCTGTCGGTGGGGATCAACTCGCTGGCCGCGGCCGGCGCGTCGATCATCTCGCCGGTGCTGATCGCGCTCGGCGGGGTGGCCACGACGGTCGGGGCTGGCGGCGCATCGGTGGTCTCGCGGGCGCTGGGTGAGTGCAACCCCGAGCGGGCCTCGCGGGCCATCGCCAACACACTCCTGATCTTCTGGGTCGTGGCGATCACGATCACGATCCTCGGGGCCCTGTTCATCGAGCCGATCGTGTTCGTGCTCGGCGCGACCCCGAGTGTGGCGCCCTACGCCATCGAATACGGGCGCATCATCTTCCTCGGCGCCCTCACGAGCACAGGCTTCTCGACGATCGTACGCGCTGATGGAAACATCAGGTACTCGACGGCGATGTGGATCATCCCGGTCAGCGTCAACATCGTGTTGTGCTGGCTGTTTATCCTCGTCCTGCACATGGGCGTGGCCGGGGCGGCACTGGCAACCGTGACGGGCCAGGCCATCTCGGCCTGCATGAGCTTCTACTTTTTCTTCTTCAGGAAGCATGGTTCTTACAAGATCGTCGCCCTGCACTTCAGGCCGGATCGAGCGATCATGGCCGAGGTCCTTACGGTCGGGTTCCCATCGTTCCTCAAGAGCTTCAGCGCCAGCCTTGTGGTGATCGTCACCAACAACTTGCTCAAGGCCATCGGCGGCGACAGCGCGCTCGGCGTGTTCGCGATCGTCAGCCGCCTGTACGCCGGGCTGATCACGCCGCAGACCGGCGTCGTGCAGGGCATGCAGCCGATCGTCGGCTTCAACTTCGGCCAGCGCAAGTTCGACAGGGTCTGGCGGACGATCACGCTCGCGCTGAGCGCATCCGCCAGTTATGGCATCGTGGTCTGCTTGGTGTGCTTGCTGATCCCGGGCGCCTTGATCGCGCTGCTCTCCAAAGAGCCGACGATCATCGCCGAAGGTCAGGCCGCCCTGCGGTTGCTATCGCTGGCGTTCCCGCTCAGCGGCATCTCGGTGATGGTGGCCGCGTACTTTCAAGCGGCGGGTCGGGCAAAGGAAGCGTTCTTGATCACGCTTGGGGGCATCATCCTCGTCAAGCTCCCGGTGTTGCTTCTGTCCGCGAGCCTGTTCTCGCTGACCGGCATCTGGATTTCCGAAGCCGCCTCGGAACTGATCCTGTGCGCGGTGTCGTTGCTGATGCTGTGGAACTTCAAGACGCGGATGCCGACGATCGTGGGCCGGGCCCACGAGCCGATCGTCGAACCCTGACGCAAATTCTGGCTCGGTCGGGCCTTGCGCACGGCCGGCGAGCGCCCCACGTACACGGCCGTGGATCACGTTGAACAACTCATGCTAACGTGACCGACGCCCACATCCGACCCGACCATGAGCCCGTGTTTCTCCTCCATCTCCGGAACATGACTTGCCGCAGCACGGGGGAGACGCGACGCGTGAAACCCAGAAAGGTCAAACGGCAGCCGCAAGGGTTGGTCCGACAGCTCTGTGAAAATCCCACAAAAAGATCGCCGATTGCGTTTTGCCTATTGACAGCGGCACGCAAGTCTCATAAACTCGTAGCCGTTACGAATTAACGACACAGACACGTCGTCTGGCAAGGGTGAGCGGATCATGTCTCAACGGTGGCATCTGCTGAGTGAAGTAGCCATGCAGTCGGTTACCGGGCGATTTTGCCCCGGTAATACGGCGGCATTGCCGTTTTCGGCGCCTGATGGGAGGGCGGCTGTGAACTGATCAGATCAGACAGCCTCCCGGTCCTGAGGGCGCGGAGCACCAGATGGTGCCCGCGCTTTTTTGTTGAGGACCCATAGCCCCCTTCCCATCAGGCGCAGAGAACCTCTCTGCGCCTGATGTGTTTTCCGGGCCGAGCGCCTGGAGCACGCTTAACAACTCACACCGGCAGACCGCGCGGATCGTCGAGATCGGCGCGGCAACGAGCAGGATCACCGCCGCCGTTGGCGACATCGCCAGCGGGCTGAGAGCACACAACTCCGCACAAGCCCATGTGCTGGAGGTCTGGAATGTTCGAGACAAATTCGGTGGCCCGACGCGGGCCGAGGACGATCGGGCGAGCGCTATGCGCGTTGTAGCGGATGCCAGCCCGCCGCCCACGCCTCACCTGCCCCGCGTCGAGTCGCCGTTGGCTCCGTTAGTTCAGTTGGAGAGAACGCTGCATTGTCAATGCAGAAGTGATGGGTTCGAGTCCCATACGGGGCGCAACATGGGCGCGTGGCTCAGGGGTAGAGCATCCCTCTGATAAGGGGAAGATCGGCGGTTCGAGCCCGTCCGCGCCCATCTCGACACGATGCCGGGGTAGCACAGCAGGCAATGCGTCCGCTTGGTAAGCGGAAGATCGGCGGTTCAAATCCGCTCCCTGGCTTTCTCGGAGTGCAGGTCGTCGGCCCAGCCGTCTCTGCAAAGACATCGGAAGGACGTCAAGCCGATGCCCTGCACTCCGGGTTTCTTCGCGGCAATCGCTCAACTGGCAGAGCACCTGAGTGCCACTCAGGAGGTCGCGGGTTCGATCCCCGCTTGCCGCTCTCTGTTCGCTGCGGTAGCTCAATCGGAAGAGCACCCGCTTCGTAAGTGGGCGGTTGCGAGTTCGACCCTCGCCCGCAGCTTTTGCGCGCGCAATAGTTGCCTTCGCGACTGCCGCGCCCGCAGCTCTGACGCGGCCATCGCCAAGTCGGGAAAGGCATCTGCCTTCCAAGCAGACAGACGCGGGTTCGAATCCCGCTGGCCGCTCTATATCGATTGCCGTCGCCGAAGTAGCTCAACCGGAAGAGCATCCGCCCTGTAAGCGGATGGCATGGGTTCGACGCCCATCTTCGGCTCAGGGATGTGATGGGTCTGTAGCTCACTTGGGAGAGCGCTGCTTTTGCACAGCAGAGGTCAGGGGTTCGACTCCCCTCAGATCCACATGGGTTGGCGCCGTGAGGAACCGCCTGACACGGTTGTCCTCGCTGTCTTGGAGCGGGCGCTCGAGTACGAGCGGGCGGCTGTGTACAGCCGGGCGCTCGAGTACGAGCGGGCGGCTTCTTACAGCCGGGCGGCTGTGTACAGCCGGGCGGCGGCGGCCCTGATAGTGAATGCTGCGCAGT
>CAYZRP010000026.1:39404-41502 GCA_964480865.1 uncultured Anaerolineales bacterium
CGGGCGGCTGTGTACAGCCGGGCGGCGGCGGCCCTGATAGTGAATGCTGCGCAGTGGCTCAGTTGGAGGAGCGCCGCCCTCATAAGGCGAAGGTCGCCGGTTCGAACCCGGCCTGCGCAACCTGCGGGTAACTCGACCGGCGCATCAGAGACCGGCCCCATAAGCCGCGGCCGTAAGGCCAGGTGGGTTCAACTCCCACACCCGCTCCTCTGTATCGTGAAACCATGTGTCTGTAGCTCAGTAGGTGGAGCGCCCGTCTGAAGAGCGGGAGGTCGCCAGTTCAAGCCTGGCCGGACACACACGGATGGGTTACCAGCGAGTTGTCTGGCCGTTTTATGACGCCAGACCTGTACGCGGATCACGCGGAATCTTGCGGATGACGCGGAGCGTTTTTCGGAAACACTCTGCGCGATCCGTCGCCACCCACGTACAGACCGGACCTGGTCTTTCACACAGTCGGTCTCCCTCCACACGCGCTCATGGCGAAATGGAAGACGCACCGCGCTTAGGACGCGGCGCCGCGTGGCGTTCAGGTTCGACTCCTGATGGGCGCACTCGGGGCGACGCCCGCTCCACCTCTTGTGCTGATGGCGGAATTGGGATACGCGCCAGGTCGAGGGCCTGGTGCCGCAAGGCGTGAGGGTTCGACTCCCTCTCAGCACACTTCAACGCGCCGATGGCGGAATGGGGATACGCGCCAGGTTCAGGGACTGGTGCCGTAAGGCGTGTGGGTTCGACTCCCACTCGGCGCACTGAGGCCTCGTGGCGGAATGGAAGACGCCGCACATTCAAACCGTGCTGCCCACCACGGGCATGGGGGTTCGACTCCCTCCGAGGCCACTCGCGAAAACTCGGGGCGCTGGCGGAACCCGGTAGACGCGGCCGACTTAAACCCGGCTGGCCCAGCCGTGCGAGTTCGACTCTCGCGCGCCCCACCTGTGGGCCGATCGTTTCAATTGGAAAGACGGCGCTCTCCAAAAGCGTTGTTCCTGGTTCGAGTCCAGGTCGGCCCGCCACCTTGCGTCCGTCGCTCAATGGAAGAGCCGCGGCCTTCTAAGCCGCTGGGTGCAGGTTCGATTCCTGTCGGACGCGCCATCGATGCGCTCATCGCTCAACTGGAAAGAGTGCCACCCCGCGGAGGTGGAGGTTGGCGGTTCGAATCCGTCTGGGCGCACACGCACGAATGGGTCGCACGGAGCAGAGACGACTGTCGGTTCGTCGTGCCCGTTTGCTAAACGGGATGTGGCACAACCACGCGCGGGTTCGATCCCCGCCTGCTCCGCCTTCGGCTGTACTCGAGGGCCCGGCTGTACTCAGCCGCCCGCTCGTACCCGGGTGCTCGCTCGTACTCGAGCGCCCGGCTGTACTCAGCCGCCCGCTCGTACTCGAGCGCCCGCTCGTACTCGAGCGCATGGTGTCTGTGGTGGAGTTGGCCAACACGCCTGACTGTGGATCAGGAGATCGCCGGTTCGAGCCCGGTCAGACACCCCATCGATGAAAGGCTCTGTTGGTCTACGGGCTAGGATGGCGGTCTTTCACACCGCCGGAGCGGGTTCGAGTCCCGCACAGAGCATAGCTGGCGCAGTCGACGTACGGGGATGTAGCTCAGAGGTAGAGCAGCTGGCTCATAACCAGCGGCGCGTGCGTTCGAGCCGCACCGTCCCCATTCTGGCGCGGTGTCCGAGTGGTCAGGTGACGCTCTGCAAAAGCGTTCAGGCCGGTTCAATTCCGGCTCGCGCCTCACGAGCTCTGTTCGGCTAGCGGTCAGGCCGGCGGTCCCTCAAGCCGCCTACATGGGTTCGAGTCCCATACAGAGCGCCATCCACTTCGTTTCGCCATCTGGAAGGGCAAGCCGATGGGCGACGGCACTCCGTTCGAAGCGGAGCGAGCGATGAGCCTTATGGGTTCGACTCCCATCCCTTCCGCTCGCGCTCGTCGCTCAACGGTTTCAGAGCAGCGGCCTTTTAAGCCGACGCGTGAGGGTTCGAATCCCTCCGAGCGCACTGCGCTGTACACGGCGCCGCGTTGTACTCAGCGCCACGCTGTACTCAGCGCCACGCTGTACTCAGCGCCACGCTGTACTCAGCGCCACGCTGTA
>CAYZRP010000026.1:41602-62780 GCA_964480865.1 uncultured Anaerolineales bacterium
CTCAGCGGCCGGGCCTGTAGCTCAACAGGTGGAGCAGGCGCCTCTTAAGCGCAAGGTCGCAGGTTCGAAGCCTGCCAGGCCCACTGGGGCTGAGTACAGCCGCCCGGCTGTACTCGAGCGCCCGGATGATTGGCGCAGTTGGAAGCGCACCTGCTCGACATGCAGGAGGTCGGGGGTTCAAGTCCCTCATCATCCACACAGGGTCGTTCGACACGTCGGTGTGTTCGCTGGCCTGTCGAACATGATCCTGCACGCTTGGCGCAGCGGAAGCGCGTCTCGCTCACATCGAGAAGGCCGGGGGTTCGAATCCCTCAGCGTGCATCTGCGGGGATTGGCGCAATTGGGAGCGCGCGCGCTTTGGGAGCGTGAGGTTGCCAGTTCGATCCTGGCATCCCCGACACAGGCTCTTGTTCGCCGGAGTTCCTCTCCAGCATTCGCTCGACTGGCGCAATGGATCAGCGCACCTGACTTCGGATCAGGGGGTTGGGGGTTCGAGTCCCTCGTCGAGCACTGAAGGCCGGTCGTTCAACGGGAGGACGCTCGACTTTGGATCGAGAGAGTGCAGGTTCGAGCCCTGCCCGGCCTGCTTCGGCTGTACGCAGCCGCATTGGCGCGTGGCGCAACTGGCAGCGCATCTGGTTCTGGCCCAGGAGGTTGGTGGTTCGAGTCCACCCGCGCCAGCCTGGGAGATTGATCGAGACGAGTGGATCTCATTGGCCCATGACGTAATGGGTAGCGTCCTGCACCGTTAATGCAGTCGTTCTAGTTCGTGTCTAGATGGGCCAGCCTTGGCTTCGTGTGAGCCTCGCCCCCGGCGCGTGGGTTGCGTGTCGGGTGGCGTTGAGTCAATCAACCCGCAAAAGGGGGTGATCGTATGGTGGTGCTTGTTCTGACGTTGTCCGGCTCCGTCCACAGGGTCATCAGCGTCCGTCGGGCTCTGGACCTGATGCGCCGGGGCAAGGCCGTGACCGTTGTGGAGTCGTCGGCTCCGCCGTTACGTTGGGCGCGCGGCGCCGTGACCCGCCCCAGCGTGATCTATCTGACGCGGCCGGTGCCACAGCCTGTCCGCGCCAGCCGCCCGACCAAGCGCGCGATCCTCGAGCGCGACCGCCGGGTCTGCGCGTACTGCGGCCGCCCAGGCGCAACGGTCGACCACGTACACCCACAGCATCTCTGCCGCGCGGAGGCACGCGACGCGAACACGTGGGAGAACCTGGTGTGCGCCTGCGAGGAGTGCCAGCGCCGCAAGGGCGGCCTGCCGCTCAAGGAGTCAGGGCTGATGTTCCGCCCGGGCTTCAAGCCTCACGCGCCGCGCCACATCCTCCACGGTCGGATCAACAACCCGCCGCCCGAGTGGGTCGAGTACCTGAAACAAACAGCGCCAGCCTGATCATCGGCTGGCGCTGTTTCGTTTTTGCGATCCATTCGTCGGGCTTCGCTCAACTCGTGCTGGTCCGGATGATGATCTCGGGTTGCAGCAGGGTCGCTGCGTCGCTCGAACCGTTGTCGTCGGCTCCGACGATCTGGGCATCCAGCATACGCACCGCCTGTGCCCCGGCATCGCGTAGCCGCTGGCGGATCGACGTCAGAGGTGGCCAGAAGAAGGAAGACTCCGGAATATTGTCGACGCCGACGACGGCCAGATCATCCGGGATCCGGCGACCCAGCGAATGCGCTGCGTACATCACGCCCAATGCCATCTGATCGTTGCTGGCGAAAACGGCGTCGAGTGATTCGTTTCGCTTCATCAACTCGAGGCCGGCCCGTCGCCCGCTCTCCGCACTCCAATCGCCGTGCGCGATCCACGCCTCATCGAGGCTAATCCCGGTCGCTTCCAGGGCCTGGCGCCATCCGTCGGCGCGTTGCCGGGCCTCCCACCAATCACTCGGACCCGTGACGAGGCCGATGGTGCGGGCGCCGCGAGCCAACAGATGCTCGGCGGCGAGCCTGCCGATGGCGGCGTTGTCGATGCCGATCATCGGGGCGGCGATCGTCGAGGGATCACCATTGACAAACACCATCGGCAAGGACGACGAGATGGCCCGTTCTCGAGCCCAGGCGCGGTTGTCGCCGATCTCAGGGATGGCCCAGATCACGCCGTCGACCCGCCGGGACTCGAGCGCGTTCAGCAGCGCGGTCACATCGGTCATCGCGGGCTGATGGACGAGGTTGAGCGTGATCGAATAGCCCATCTCAGCGGCCTGACGCTCGATGCCGGCCAGGAGACGAGACGGCCCGTAGAACTCCAGGCCAAACGCGACGATGCCAATCGAGTTGGACCGCCCGCGAATGAGGCTGCGTGCCAGGATGTCGGGCGCGTAGCCGAGTTCCTTGATGACACCCTGGACGCGCGCGAGCGTGTCAGGCGCGACATCGGGATGGTTGTTGATGACGCGCGACACGGTTTGAGTGGAGACGCCCGCGGCTTTCGCGACGTCCCGGATCGTCAGTCGTTTGGATGCGTTTCGACCAGGCACTCTTAGTTTCCTATTTCAGGCCGTCAACGGCGGCCCGTTCGATGCCCAGACCGGCCTGATAGCGGGCCATGAAAGCCCCGAATCCTTTGACGTCAGCGGGATCGGGCGCGATGGTGGTGGAGGCTTCGTTGGCGAATACGCGGCTCGTCAGATAGCTCTCGAGCGACTCGCCCGGCGCCTTCGCGTGCAGATAGGCCGCCAGCAGCGCGATGCCCCAGGCCCCGCCCTCGCCCGCCGTCTCCATGACCGAGACAGGAACGTTGACCGCGGCAGCCATGAGTTTCTGGCCAACGCCCTTCGTCTTGAAGAAACCGCCGTGCCCGAGGATCTGGTCGATCTGCACGTGTTCGTTCTTGAAGAGGATGTCGAGCCCCAGCTTGAGCGCGCCGAGCGACGCGAACAGATGCGTGCGCATGAAGTTCGCCAGCGTGAACCGGCTCTCAGGCGTCCGGACGAAGAGCGGGCGACCCGCCTCGAGATGCGTGATGTGCTCACCTGAGAGGTAGTTGTAGGCCAGCAGGCCGCCGCCATCCGGGTCACCGGTGAGCGCCTGCTGGTACAGCGTCTCGAACAACGCGCTCTGACTGACCTCGACGCCGAGCACGGCCGTGACCTCGCGGAACAACTCGACCCAGGCGTTCAGATCCGACGTGCAGTTGTTGCTGTGCACCATCGCCACCGGCTTGCCCGTTGGCGTGGTGACCATGTCGATCTCGGGATACAGCTTCGACAGGGCCTTCTCCAACACGATCATGGCGAAGACCGACGTCCCGGCCGAGACGTTGCCGGTGCGCGGCGCGACGCTGTTGGTCGCGACCATGCCGGTGCCGGCGTCGCCCTCCGGCGGGCAGAGCGGGATGCCGGCGCGCAGCGCGCCGCTCGGGTCGATCAGGCGCGCGCCGGCATCGGTCAGCGTGCCGGCGTGCTCACCGGCCACCAGCACCTTCGGCAGGATCTGGGCCAACCCCCACGGGAACGCGTGCCCGGCGACGTGCGCGTCGAACTGGGCGAGCCGATCCCTGTCGTAGTCGTTGATCGTGCTGTCGATCGGGAACATGCCCGACGCCTCGCCGATGCCCATCACCTTCTCGTCGGTCAGCTGCCAGTGGACGTAGCCGGCCAGCGTCGTCAGGTGGCGGATCGACGCGACATGCGGTTCCTGGTTGAGGATGGCCTGCTCGAGATGCGCGATGCTCCAGCGTTGCGGGATGTTGAACTGGAAGAGTTCGGTCAACGCCTCGGCCGCCGGACCCGTCATCGTGTTGCGCCAGGTGCGGAAAGGCGCGAGCAGCTGCCCGCCTTCGTCGAACGGCAGGTAGCCGTGCATCATGCCGCTGAAGCCGATCGCGCCGATCGTCGTCAACGGCCGACCATACTTCTGCAGCACGGTCTGGCTGAGCTCAGCGTAGCTGGCCTGCAGGCCACGCCAGACGTCATCGAGGTGATAGGTCCAGACGCCGTCTTCGAAGCGGTTCTCCCATTCGAAGCTCCCCGACGCGATCGAGACATGATCCGGCCCGATCAACACGGCCTTGATGCGTGTCGAGCCAAACTCCACGCCCAAAAACGTCTGCCCGTCGTCAATGGCTTTCTGGATGCTCTGGTGGTCCATCTGTCCCTCCCCCAATGGCTGTGCGGGTGACCCCGCCTGCATGACGAATCACTTCGTCCGAGGATCCGTCTGGCGTCCTGAATGATACGCCCGGCGGGCCGAAGGCGATAACGACCTTCAGGCCGAGCGCGTGGCCAGGGCTGTAAACGACAGCGGCGGCACGGTCAGCGTGGCGCGCCCCCTCTCGACAGACGGAGCCGCGACCGATCGGGCCACCAGGCGATGGGGCTCGTCCCAGGTGTTGAGCTCCTTCGGGTCGTTGCCAGCGATCTGTGTCACCGACGTGATGGCGACTGACTCGTCGCCGGCCCAGTCGAACTCCACGGTCACGGAGTCGGTCTGGCTGCGGTTGACGACGAACGTGGCGCCCTCGCGCGTCTCGGGGTTGTTGCTGGCTGAGACGTCGAGGACAGGCACAACGCCGTACAGCTTCGTCTCGAGCGACGGGGCTTTGACGGAAACGTCGAGTGCATCGCCGCGCGCCAGGTTGGAGACCGACTTGAAGACGTAGTAGGACGGGTGCTTGAGCAGGCCATCGGTGCGTGTGTGCAGCCAGGAGATGACGTTGACGATCTGGGCCACGCACGCGATCTTGAGGATGTGGCTCTTGCGCAGGAAGACGTTCAGCCACTGAGCGACGACCAGCGCGTCCTCGAGGTTGTACATCTCCTCCGCCAGATGCGGAGCTTCCGTCCAATCGCCCTGCAGCGGATCGCCCTTGTACCAAACCTGCCACTCATCCCATGAGAGGAAGACGTCGTGCTTGCTGCGGCGCTTGGCCTTCACATAGCGCAGCGTGCCCTCCAGGGTGTTGATGTAGTTCTCGAACGTGACGGCGCTCGCCAGGAAGCTTGAAGTGTCGTTGTCGCGATTGCTCGCGTAGTAGTGCATGGAGTGGAAGTCCATGTGCTCCCAGGCGATCTCGAGCGCCGTGCGATCCCACTCGGGATACGTGGGCATCCCTTCGCTCGACGAGCCACACAACACGGTCTGGATCGTGGGGTCATGCCACTTCATCAGCTTGGCGGCCTCGAGGGCCTTGTTCCCGTACGCGGCGGCGTCGAGGTGGCCCATCTGCCACGGGCCGTCCATCTCGTTGCCGACGCACCAGTATTTGACCCCGTGAGGGTCGCGGTAGCCGTGGCTGGCGCGCAGATCGGCGTAGTAGGTGCCGGTCGGCGCGTTGCAGTACTCGACCATGTCAGCGGCGGCCTGGATGGTGCCGGTGCCCATGTTGACCCCGAGCATGGGCGCGACGTTGATCGACTTGCAGAACTCCACGAACTCGTTGGTGCCGAATTGATTGGTCTCCGTCGACTGCCAGGCCAGTTCGCGCCGGCGTGGGCGCCTGTCCTTGGGCCCAATCCCGTCGAGCCAGTTGTAGCCGCTGAGGAAATTGCCGCCGGGATAGCGGATGACGGTGTAGCCCTGGTCCTTGAGCGCCGCCAGCACATCTTTGCGGTAGCCGCGCTCATCGGCGAGCGGCGAGGCCGGGTCGTAGATGCCCTCATACACGCACCGCCCCATGTGCTCGACGAAGCCGCCGAACAGCAATGGTGAGATCGGGGCAATGATGCGCTCGGGGTCGATGAGGATCCTGGCAGTCAACGTGGTCATACGATCCGCTCCTGGAGGTTGCGTGTAGCTCGAACGTGCGTGTTGCGACAAGTCGGGACTGACGGAGAGGCGAGCCGCGTTGAGTCAGGCTCGGATGAGAGCCGGAAAGAAGCCCGGCAAATCGCCGACTGTTATCGTTCACACCGATTGTCGCCAACTTTGCGTCCTGGTCAAGGGCAACTTGCGTGGAGTGGCGCCTCGGTCGGGTTGAAGAGGGAGGCTCGTTGTTCGCGAAACAGCGGGCCTTCAGTCGCGAGTGGCTTCCTCAGGTGTCGTCGGCGCAGCACTGACCGGAAGCCGCATAATGAATCTGGATCCGCCGCGCGCCCGGTTTTCCGCCGTCAACGTGCCCCCATGGGCTTCGACGATGCCGCGCGCGATCGACAGGCCAAGCCCGGTTCCACCGGCCACCGCCCCCTGCACCCTGTAGAACTTCTCGAAGACCCGCTCGAGGGCTTCAGCCGGCAGGCCTGGGCCGCGATCGGCGACGACGACTGCCAGTTGATCGCCGTCGCGAAAGGCCGTGAGGCGCACGCGCGTGCCCGGAGGCGTGTAAGCCGCCGCGTTGTGCAGCAGGTTCAACAGCGCCTGTTCGATCAACACGTAGTCCATGCGCACGAGCGGCAGATCCGGTGCGATGTCGACGATCAGTTCGTGGTTAACGAAAAGCGGTCGTACGCGCTGAGCGATCACGGCGATCAGGTCGGTGACGTCGCACCAATCCGAACGGATGCGCAACATGCCAGACTCGAGTCGGCTCATGTCAAGCAGGTTCTCGACGAGCCGGTTCAGGCGTTCGGCCGCCTGTTGGATCTCGTTGACAAGGGTTTCGCGCGTGGCGACTTGCTCGTCGGGGACCGTGCGCAAGGTGCTTGTGGCGCCCGTGATCGCCGCGATCGGCGTCCGTAACTCATGCGACACGGAATTGAGCAGGGTCTTATACAGCCGCTCGGACTCCGTCAGCAGAGTCGCGTGCTCGCGGGCCTCGCCGAGTTGTTCATGTTCGATCGCCAGCGCGATCTGGCTGAGGATGGCTTCGAGAAAGGATCCCTGCTCGACGGGCAGCGTCGGCGCGCTGCGCAGCTTCAACCCGACCACGCCGACGTTGCGTCCGGGGACGCGCAACGGCCAGTACGTGCCGGCCGCCGTCGGCAGGGTGTCGGTGGCACGCCCGGCGCTGCGCTGATGCATGAACGTCCATGCAGCAGCACCCTGCTCTTTGGCGTCGTACGAATAGGTGCTCGCGGGGTGCGCCCGATCACTCAGGCGGCCCGCGTTTGTCGCGAGCACGATCAGGACGTCGGCGTCGAAATCCCGGCCAAGGTGATCGACGGCGGTGCGTACCACAAGATCAAGACCTTCCAGCCGGGCCAGATCGCGAACCAGAGCGTATAGCGATCGCGTCCGCCCCTCCCGGCGACTCAGCAACTGTTGCTGTGAACGCAATTGTGCGGTGAGCGAGCCCGCCACTAACGCGATCACGAAGTACAGGCCGAACAACAACACGTCTTCCAGCTCAGAAATGTAGAACGTGAATCGTGGAGGGATGAACAGGAAATCCCACAGTAACGCGCTGAGGGCCGCCGCGATGACGACCGGGCCGCGGCCGAAGTAAAGCGGAAGAACCATCACGACCAGAAGCATGAGGAGCGCTACGGCCTGGTAAGTGATATGCGGCAGGATGGCCAGATTCAGCAGTGTCGCGAGCGCCACGACGCCGAGGACCCCCACGTACTGGCCCCAACTGGACTGCAGACGCGGCAGCGCGTCGCGCCGCGATGGTGTCATCTCTTTATCGCCGCTGACCACGTAGACGTCGATGGGCCCGCTGGCCCGGACCAGGCGATTGACGATCGATCCGCCGCGCAGCCACTCCCGCCACGGCGCGCGCTCGGGTTTGCCGATCACAATCTGGGTCGCGTTGTATTCGCGGCCGGCCTGAAGGAGCGCCTCGACGACATCGTTGCCTGGCACCGTAATGACCTCGCCGCCCAGTTGCCGGGCAAGATCCATCGTCCGCGCCAGCCGGGCCTGATCGTCAGGCGAGAGCGCGGTCGCCGTCTCGACGTAGAGCGCGATCCACGCGGCCTCGAGGTTGTACGCCATCCGCCGAGTCCAGCGCACCAGGCGCTCCGACAGCGGGCTGGGGCTGATCGCCACGATCAGGCGCTCGCCGCTCTTCCAGGGCCCGGCGATGCGCTTGATCTGCATGTAGTCGCGCAGCTGCTGGTCGACACGCTCAGCCGTCAGGCGCAGCGCCATCTCGCGCAACGCCGTCAGGTTGCCCATGCGGAAGAAGCTATCCGCCGCGACCGACGCCCGCTCCGGAAGATAGACCTTGCCCTCCGCCAGGCGTTTGCGCAGTTCTTCAGGCGTGAGGTCGATCAATTCGATCGAGTGGGCGATGTCGAGGACCGAGTCGGGCACCGTCTCGTGTACGGTGATGCCCGTGATCTGGCGGACCGTGTCGGCGCGCGACTCAAGGTGTTGGACGTTAAGAGTCGTGTAGACGTCGATCCCGGCGTCGAGCAGATCGACGACGTCGTGATAGCGCTTGGCGTGCAGCGAGCCCGGGACGTTGGTGTGCGCCAGTTCGTCGACCAGGGCCAGCTGCGGCTTGCGCGCCAGGACGGCCTCGAGATCCATCTCCTCGAGCGCCGCCTCGCGATAGGCCATCGTCTTGCGAGGCACGATCGGCAGGTCGGCCAACAACTCGGCGGTCTCGGCCCGGCCGTGGGTTTCGACATATGCCACCACGACATCCACGCCTTCGCGCAAACGCTCGCGGGCGTCCTGGAGCATCGCATACGTCTTGCCGACGCCGGCCGCCATACCGAAGAAAACCTTGAGACGACCGCGGCCTGTCTGGGCCTCGGCCTTCTTCACGGCGGCGAGCAAGGCGTCGGGGTTCGGTCGGTTCTCCATCGTGAGTCCGCTGTTGCGCCGTGCTAACCACTTACTGCAGCGGATGAGCGGCGTCGAGGGCCAGGTTGAGTTCGAGGACGTTGACGCGCGGCTCGCCAAGGATCCAGAGGGTGCGCCCCTCGATGTGCTGATCGATCAGGGCCTTGACCGTCGTCTCATCCATCCCGCGCACAGCGGCGACGCGCGGCGCCTGGTACAGGGCGGCGGCCGGGCTGATGTGCGGGTCGAGGCCGCTGGCCGAGGCCGTGACGAGATCAACCGGGATCGGATCGGTCACCGTCACGCCGGCCGCGACGTTCGCGTCCTGAAGGGCTTTGATGCGCGCTTCGACGCTGCCGTCCGGGCCGATCAGGGCCGGGTTGAGCGGGCCGTAATTGGAACCCGATGAGGCCGCGGCGTTGTAGGGCACCGGGCTGGTGGCCGAGAGCCGTCCCCAAAAGTAGCCGGGATCGGTGAACGACTGGCCGATCAGTTCCGATCCGACGACGTTGCCGGCCGCGTCGGTGATCAGGCTGCCGTTGGCCTGATGTGGGAAGAGCACCTGCGCCAGGCCCGTGATCACGGCCGGGTACGCCATGCCCGTCACCACAGTGAAGAAGAGCAGCGACACGACTGACGGCAGCCACACCTGACGCCAGTCGATCTGACTGGTTTTGTTCATGTTCGGACTTTCCTCTCTACATGCTCACGCCACGCCCAACGCCACGAGCGCGATATCGATCAGCTTGATGCCGATGAACGGCGCGATCAGGCCGCCCAGGCCGTAGATCAGCAGGTTGCGCCCCAGCAGCTCCGACGCCCCGACGGGTTTGTATGGCACACCGCGCAACGCCAACGGGATCAGCAGCACGATGATGATCGCGTTGAAGATCACGGCCGACAGGATCGCGCTGCCCGGCGTCGCCAGGCCCATGACGTTCAGGGCATTGAGCTGTGGGTACGTCGTGGCGAACGCCGCCGGGATGATGGCGAAGTACTTGGAGACGTCGTTGGCGATGCTGAACGTCGTCAACGAGCCGCGCGTCATCAGCAGCTGCTTGCCGATCTCGACGATCTCCAACAGCTTCGTCGGGTTCGAGTCGAGGTCGACCATGTTGCCCGCTTCCTTGGCGGCCTGTGTGCCGGTGTTCATCGCGACGGCTACGTCGGCCTGCGCCAGCGCTGGCGCGTCGTTTGTGCCGTCGCCGGTCATGGCGATCAGGCGCCCGCCCTCCTGGTGCTCGCGGATCAGCTTGAGCTTCGCTTCGGGCGTCGCCTGCGCCAGATAGTCGTCGACGCCGGCCTCGGCCGCGATCGCTGCGGCAGTCAGCGGGTTGTCGCCCGTGATCATCACGGTCTTGATTCCCATCCGGCGCAGCTCGTTGAAGCGCTCCTTGATGCCGCCCTTGACGATGTCCTTCAGCTGGATCACGCCGAGCACGCGCGTGTTCTCGGCCACGACCAGCGGCGTCCCACCCTTGCGCGCGACGTCTTCAACCACGACCTGCACCGACTGCGGAAAGAACCCGCCCTGGTCCTCGACGTAGCAGCGCACCGCTTCCGCCGCGCCCTTGCGGATCCGGCGGCCGTGCAGGTCGACGCCGCTCATTCGGGTCTGGGCCGTGAACGGCACGAATGTCGCGCCCAGCTCGTGGATGGCGCGCTCGCGCAGGCCGAACTGTTCCTTGGCCAGCACCACGATGCTGCGCCCTTCCGGCGTCTCGTCAGCCAAGGACGAGATCTGCGCGGCATCGGCCAGCTGCTCGACCGTCACGCCCTGCGCCGGCAGAAAGGCCGTGGCCTGACGGTTGCCGAGCGTGATCGTGCCGGTCTTGTCGAGCAACAAGACGTCGACGTCGCCTGCGGCCTCGACCGCGCGGCCCGAGATCGCGATCACGTTGGCCTGGATCATGCGGTCCATGCCCGCGATGCCAATGGCCGAGAGCAGCCCGCCGATCGTCGTCGGGATCAGGCAGACCAGCAGCGCAACCAGCACCGTGACGGTCACGGGCGCGCCGCCGCCGATGCCGTTGACGGCGTAAATCGAGTACGGCAGCAACGTCGCTGTCGCCAGGAGGAAGATGATGCTGAAGACCGCGAGCAGAATGCTCAGCGCGATCTCGTTCGGCGTCCGCTGACGGCGCGCGCCCTCGACCATCGAGATCATGCGGTCGAGGAAGGCCTCGCCGGGGTTGGCCGTGACGCGCACGATCAACCAGTCCGACAGGACGCGCGTGCCGCCGGTGACGGCACTCCGGTCGCCACCGCTCTCGCGGATCACGGGCGCGCTCTCGCCGGTGATGGCGCTCTCGTCGACCGAGGCGACGCCCTCGATGGCCTCGCCGTCGCCCGGGATCGTGTCGCCGGCTTCGACCAGCACGATGTCGTCGCGGCGCAGCGCCGACGCCGGCACCCGCGTCTCCTTCGACGACCGGCTGGCGCTGCTCAGCTTGCGGGCCGTCACGTCCTGGCGTGAACGCCGCAGCGTGTCCGCCTGGGCCTTGCCGCGGCCTTCGGCCATCGCCTCGGCGAAGTTCGCGAACAGGACCGTGAACCACAGCCAGACGGCGATGGCGAGGATGAAATCCGCGCTCTGGCGCGCCGCGGCCGCCGCGGCTTCAGCTGAGGCGCCGCTTTGGAGCGCCATCCACGCCGACTCGCCAACGCCGAACAGCGCCCCGATCCCGAGCACGGTGGTCAACACAGAGCCGATCGCGACGATGAACATCACGGGGTTCTTGACCTGCACGCGCGGATCGAGCTTGCGAAACGAGTCGACGATCGCGCGCCCCACGATGGGGCCATGGAATAGCGGCGTCGGTTTGGAAGTCGTGTTCAACATGTTGAATACCTTGTTCGAGACGTGAGGCTTCTTGCCTCAAACTCACAGATCACGACACGCGGCCTGGTTCTCGCACCACATGATCGCGCCATACTCGAGGACGACCGATAGGGCCAACAGCGGCGTGCGTCCGGACTCGGATACGTTGGCCACGATCCACAGCTGGGCGGCCAGACACAGCAACACCACGAGCCACGAGGAACAGCCCCAGCCGCGCCGCCTGGTTGGCGCTCCCCCACTCCTCGGGGTATAGATTTCGATCCGTGTAGCCATCGATTGCCTTTCGCTGTATCCGGGCGCCATCCCCGGGTCGACCCGACCACCCTGTCGCGCCGTTTCGTCTTCACAGACCGTCAGAGTCGGTGGCGCTTCGTCGACGACGTGAGTGTTCATCGTCCGATGACGGCCTGAGCGACCATCAGGTGTTCGACGATCGGGCCGAGCGCCAGCGCCGGGAAGAACGTCAGCGCGCCGACGATGAGGACCACGCCGATGAGCATCACGACAAAGAGCGGCTTATGGGTCGGCAACGTGCCGGCGCCGGCGGGCAGGATCTTCTTGCCGGCCAGCGAGCCCGCGATCGCCAGGGTCGGGATGACCAGCCAGTAGCGCGCCAGGAACATGCAGATGCCGAGCAGCGTGTTGTAGAAGGGCGTGTTCGCGCCGAGGCCGGCGAAAGCGCTGCCGTTGTTGTTCGACGCCGACGAGACCGCGTATAGCACTTCGCTGAAGCCGTGCACGGCCGGGGTCGTGTTCCAGATCGTGGCCAGGCCGCCGTCGCTGACCACCGCGATCGCGGTGCCGATCGTGACCAGCGCACACGGGATCAAGATGACGAGCGACGCCATCTTCATCTCGTAGGCCTCGATCTTCTTGCCCAGATACTCGGGCGTGCGCCCGACCATCAGGCCCGAGATGAAGACAGCGATGATGGCGAAGACCAGCATGCCGTACAGGCCGGACCCGACACCGCCGTAGATCACCTCGCCGAGCTGCATGAACCACATCGGCACCAGGCCGCCAAGCGGCGTGAACGAGTCGTGCATGGCGTTCACCGAGCCGTTCGACGCCGCTGTCGTCGCGGCCGCCCACAAGGTCGACGCCGCGATGCCGAAGCGCGTCTCCTTGCCCTCCATGTTGCCGCCCGGCTGCAGGTCGCTCGCGCGGGCGTCGACGCCCAGCGCGTTGAGAACCGGGTTGCCGGCGGCCTCGGCCGCGTAAACGACGCCGAGCAGCACCACGAAGATCGCGGTCATCGCAGCGAGGATGGCCCAGCCCTGGCGCGTGTCGCCGACCATCTTGCCGAAGGTGTAGCAGAGCGCCGCCGGGATCAGCAGGATCGACAGCATCTCGACGAAATTCGACAGTGGCGTGCCGTTCTCGAACGGGTGCGCCGAGTTGACGTTGAAGAAGCCGCCGCCGTTGGTGCCGAGCTGCTTGATCGCCACCTGCGACGCCGCCGGCCCGACCGCCAGCACCTGCTCGGTCACGGCCTGGCCACTCGCATCGGTGAGCGCGTGTGCATCCACGACCCGGGCCGTGACGTACGTGTCGAGCGTCTGCACGACGCCCTGCGAGACCAGCACCAGCGCGACGACGATCGACAGCGGCAGCAGGATGTACAGCACCGAGCGCGTCAGATCCACCCAGAAGTTGCCAACCGTCTGCGCGGTGCGGCGCGCGAAGCCGCGAATGAGCGCGACGAGCACGGCCATGCCGGCCGCCGCCGAGACGAAGTTCTGGACGGTAAGGCCCAGCATCTGCGTCAGGTACGCCATGGTGGTTTCGCCGCCATAGCCCTGCCAGTTGGTGTTCGTGGCAAAGCTCACGGCCGTGTTGAAGGCCGAGTCTGGCGTCATTGAAGTCGTCAGGAACTGGCCGCCCTGGTTGAACGGCAGAACAGTCTGCAGCCGCTGCAGGGCGTAGACGACCAGGAAGCCCAGGATGTTGAAGACCATGAAGGCGAGCGCGTAGGTCTTCCAGTTCATCTCGGCCTCGATCGTGGTGCCGAACAGCCGATACAGTGCGCGTTCGGCCGGCCCCAACACGCGATTGGCGAACGAGCGACCTTCGTACACGTCGGCCATATAGCCGCCCAACGGTTTGGCCAACAGCAGCAGCACGATCATGTAGACAACCAGCGACGCGATCCCGACGGTCGTCATGAGAAATACTCCGGCTTCAACAGGGCCACCACCAGATAGGCCAGCAGGGCCACGGTGATCAACCCGACAACGATGTAGAACACGGTCATCACATACCTCCCATCCTGCCGGCGCGAGCGATCGCTAGATCCGCTCGACCAGCTCAGCCAATCCCCAGGTCGCCATCAAGAGCACCACGACCAGCCCGATCAACACGATGTCCATAACTCCTCACCTGTGTGGATGTGACCCACCGAAACGCTTTCGAACTTAATGAACGGACGTGGCTCAAATGGAGAGCGAGGCCTCGGCAGGATCGCGCCCGGCGTTCAGGTTCATGCGATAGCCGACGCCTGGCTCGGTAACCAGCCAGATCGGGTTCGCGGGGTCCGCTTCGATCTTGCGACGCAGGCTGGCCACGTAGCCGCGCAGGTAGTGAACGTCGTCCTCATGCTCAGGCCCCCAGATCGCCAGCAGGATCTGCTGATGCGTCAGGAGGCGGCCGGCATGCACCATGAACAACTGCAGCAGCGCGTACTCGGTGTTGGTGAGGGGCACCAACTCGTCTTTTCGCCACACCAGACGCCGGTCGGGGTCCAGTCGTAAGCCGACTGCCTCATACAACGCGGCGGCCGTGGCGTGGACGGAGTGCCTGCGCATCGCGCGCAATCGCGCGAGGAGTTCCTGGCCGCCGAAGGGCTTGGTCAGGTAGTCGTCGGCACCCGCATCGAGCAGCGCGACCTTGTCTTCCTCGGAGTCGCGAACGCTGAGGACCATCACAGGCACCTGGGTCCACTCGCGCAACGACTCGAGCACGTCAGTGCCGTCTTGATCCGGGAGGCCCAGGTCGAGCAGGATGATCTCGGGCCGCAGACGCGCGGCCAGGGCCAGGCCTTCGGCCCCCGTCGCGGCCTCGCTGAGCTCATAGCCCGCAACGCCCAGCGTGATCCGCAACAGCCGTCGGATCTGAATGTCATCCTCGATCACCAGCACGCGCGGCCCCGCGCTCATCGATGCTTTTGCCACAGACACGATCCAGCCCGCCTTTCGACCTTCAGCGTAGGCGGATCGGCCTCAGGGTGGGGTCAAAAACCTGGCGAGGCGTGTCAAAGAAAGGTCAAAGCCCTGGCAGCCCGACCTGCTCGGGCCAGGCCGCCCCACCCGTTCCACCCATCTTTTTGAGGCCTTTATTTTTCCCTTATGGCGAAGCGCGCCTCTTTCGCGGGTCGCTTATTTCGATGTCCTAAGGTGGCCGTGTTCCGTCGGGAAGACGACGGTCAAAGAAGGAAGAAATGGCTGTTCAAGATCGTTGGGCATCTGGAGCCTTGCAGGCTTCGACTGAAGAGAAAGCCGTGCGGCCGGCGAACGTCGCTGTCGCAGCCCGGGGCGTGTCGCGCTTGCTCGTGTTGGTTCCGGGCCTCGACATGTATCCGGCCGAGTTCGCTGCGCAAATCCGCGCCCTGGCTGCTGAACGCGGGTTGGAGGTGCTGCTCGTGGGTCTGAGCGTCTCTCGAGAAGACATCTGGGCCTGGCGTCGCAGCCTGACGACTCTGGCTGCGGCCCTCAATGAGGCCAGCGACCTACACGCCACGATCGAAGTCTCGACAGCGGACAACTGGGTCGATGCGGCGCAAAGACTCTGTCGCGAAGGCGATCTCATCGTATGTCTGCGCGATCAGGTCTTCGAAGGCGTGTGGCCGTGGCAGCGTCAGGCGCTCTCGCGAGCGCTGATCTCTCGCTTGCATATGCCGGTCTGCGAGCTGGAGTCCGGCGGCCTTGGCCCGACCAGGGCGGTTCGACCGCTTTCAGCCCGGATCTTGAGTTGGGCAACGGCGCTGGTCATCATCGCCGCGTTCGGCGTTCTTCAGTACGCGATCCAGGTCAACACCTCCACTTCGCTCGGGATGGTGTTGATGTCTGGCACCGTCATCGTGGAGTTGATCCTGCTGGCCGTCCTTGCGTAGAGGCGGCCTTGTCCATGGGTCATCAGGTTCGGTTCATCGGAGGAAGTCACTGCTTATGAGCACAACGATCATTCGCGGACCGGAGGCCGGTCCGCAACGCAGCTGGCGCCACTGGCTGACGGGCAAACCGCTCGCCACAGCCGAGGCGCCGCATCAAACGATCAGCAAGAAAGTCGGCCTGGCGGTCTTCGCCTCCGACGCGCTCTCGTCGACGGCCTACGCCACCGACGAGATCCTGATCGTCCTGGCGGCCGCCGGCGCAGCGGCGTACAGTTTCTCGCTCCCGATCGCGATCGCGATCATGATCCTGCTCGTGATCGTGACCGTCTCGTACGAGCAGACAATCCACGCCTACCCGGGCGGCGGCGGCGCCTACATCGTGGCGCGCGATAACCTCGGCGAAGCGCCGGCTCAGACCGCCGGCGCGGCGCTGCTGACCGACTACATCTTGACGGTCGCCGTATCGATCTCGTCGGGCGTCGCCCAGATCACGTCGGCCTTTCCGGCCCTGCTGCCGTACAAGGTCGAGATCGCGCTGCTCTTCATCGGCTTCATGACGATCGTCAACCTGCGCGGCGTGAAGGAGTCGGGCGTGGCCTTCGCTGTACCCACGTATATGTTCCTGGGCATGACGTTGATCACGATCGGCGTCGGCTACTACCAGTACTTCACCGGGACCTTGGGGACGGTCACGGGCATCGAGCCGATCCACGAGGCGACGCAGGGGCTCACGGCCTTCCTGATCCTGCGCGCGTTCTCGAGCGGTTGTACGGCGCTGACCGGCGTTGAGGCCATCAGCAACGGCATCACGGCTTTCAAGGAGCCGCGCTCGCGCAACGCCGGGACAACGCTGATCTGGATGACAACGATCCTGTCGACGATCTTCTTCAGCATCACGTTCCTGGCGCGCCAGATCGGCGCGGTTCCTTCCGAGGTGCAGACGATCTTCTCGCAGATCGGGTCGATCGTGTACGGCGCGGGCAGCGTGCCGTACCTGGCGCTCCTCGGCAGCACGACGCTGATCCTTGTGATGGCGGCCAACACCGCCTACGCCGACTTCCCGCGGCTGGCGGCCCTGCATGCCGGCGACGGCTTCCTGCCCAAACAACTTACCTACCGCGGCAGCCGTCTGGTGTTCTCGTATGGCATCATCGTGCTTGCGGCTGTGGCGTCGCTGCTGGTGATGGTCTTCCAGGCGACAACGACGAGCCTGATCCCGCTCTACGCCATTGGCGTATTCCTGTCATTCACGCTCTCACAGACGGGCATGGCGGTGCGCTGGTGGCGCTGCGGACATCTCAAGCCGGGCGAGTCGATCCAGCAACTCGGCTCGACGCTGCATCACGAGCCGGGTTGGAAGCTGAAGATGGCGATCAACGGCTTCGGCGCTGTCATGTCTGTCATCGTCATGGCCCTGTTCGCGATCACGAAGTTCGAACTCGGCGCCTGGATCATCGTCATCCTGATCCCGACGCTGGTGCTGGTGTTCTTCCAGATCCATCACCACTATCGGGCGCTGGCCAAGGATCTGTCGCTCGACACCTTCGGCGCGCCGGCGCGCGTCCGCCGCAACCGCGTCGTCCTGCCGATCGGCGGCGTTCACCGCGGGACGCTTCACGCACTCAATTACGCGCGTTCCCTCTCCGAAGACGTGACGGCCGTCCACATCGCGCTGGATCAGGCCGAGGAGGACAAGGTACGCGCCAGATGGGAACGTTGGGGCGACGGCGTGCGGCTCGTGATCATCCCTTCACCGTACCGGGCCCTGATCGAGCCCATGATCCAGTACATCCGTGAGGTGGCCGCTCAACGCCAGCCCGGCGACATCCTGACCGTGGTCGTGCCCGAGTTCCTGCCCCAGAAACCGTGGCAGAACCTTTTGCACATGCAGACGGCCTTCTCGCTGCGCATAGGCCTGCTCGGGTTGCAGAACGTGGTCATCATCGAAGTGCCGTATCACGGGCACGCGCAACTGCTGCATTGAGGCGAGAGAGCCAGCCGCGGAGTATACGGATTTCGCGGAGAACCCACGAACGCGCTGATCGACGGTGCTCAACAGGGCCGACATCGATCAGCGCGTTTGGTTTTTTGGAACCGTCAGTCTGTCGCGAGGCGGTAGCCGACGCCGGGCTCGGTCACCAGCAACACGGGGTTGGTCGGATCCTTCTCGATCTTCTTGCGTAGATTGGCGACGTAGACGCGCAGGTAGTGAAGTTCTTCGGTGTAGCCGGGACCCCAGACCTCGCGCAGGATCTGGCTGTGGGTCAGCACCTTGCCGGCGCTGCGCACGAACAGGCGCAGCAGCGCGTACTCGGTATTCGACAGCGTGATGGGCGTATCCTCGCGCCAGACCCGGCGCTTCTCAAGATCGACCTTGAGCGACCCGATCTCGACCACAGGCGTTTCAGTGGCGGGCAGGTTGTGGCGCGCCGCAGCCCGTAACCGAGCGAGCAACTCACCGACGCCGAACGGCTTCGTGAGGTAGTCGTCGGCGCCGGCATCCAGCAACGCGATCTTCTCGTCTTCCGACGAGCGGACCGAGAGCACGATGACGGGCACCTGCGACCATTCGCGCAGACGGCGCAACACCTCGATGCCCTCGAGGTCCGGCAACCCCAGATCCAGCACGACGAAATCCGGACGCAGCCGCGCGGCCTCAGACAGGCCCTCGCCGCCGCGGGCCGATTCGTGCACGCGATAGCCGTTGGTCTCCAGGCTGATCCTGAGGAACCGGCGGATCTGCACTTCGTCGTCGATCACGAGCACCAGGGGACCTTCAGACATCGTTGACCTCGGCGGGGAGCGGCGGCGGCGGCGTCATGGGCAGGCGAAGCGTGAAGCGAGCACCACCCTCCGGCTGGTTTTCGGCCACGAGCGTGCCGCCATGGGCTTCGATGATGCCGCGCGCGATCGAAAGACCGAGCCCCGTCCCGCCCGCGGCGGCGCCCGGAACTCTGTAGAACTTATCGAAGATCCGCTCGAGCGCGTCAGCCGGGAGCCCCGGCCCGCGATCGGCCACGATCAGGGCCAACCAGGCACCGTCCTGTCGGGCGATCAACTGCACGCGAGTCCCTGGCGGCGTGTAGACGGCCGCGTTGTGCAGCAGGTTGATGAGCACCTGCTCGACGAGGACGTAGTCCATCTGCACGAGCGGCAACCCGGGCGCGACGTCGACGGCGAACGCCTGGCGCTCGAGCAGCGGTCGCGCTCTCTGAACCGTTACGGCGATCAGGTCAGCGATGTCGCACCACTCGAGCCGCAGACGCAGCATCCCCGACTCGAGGCGGCTCATGTCGAGCAGATTTTCGACGAGGCGATTCAGCCGTTCGGCCGCCAGCTGGATCTCGCTGGCCAGCGCCGACCGCGCTTCGACCTGCTCGTCGGGCAGCACACGCAGCGTGCTCGACGCGCCCGTGATCGCCGCGATGGGCGTTCGCAGTTCATGCGACACCGAGTTGAGCAGGGTCTTGTAGAGCCGTTCCGACTCGGTCAGGAGCACAGCACGTTCTTGCGCTTCGCTGAGTCGTTCGTGCTCGATGGCGAGCGCCACCTGCGCCAACAGCGCCTCGAGGAAGGGCTCCTGCTCTGCGGTCACGGCCCGGTCGCCGCGCAGGCGCAGGCCCGCCACACCGACCACCGAGCCCGGCGCACGCAGTGGCCGATAAGTACCCATGACGGCCGGGAGCGTATCAGTCGAACGGCCGGCCTCGCGCTGGCGCGAGTACGACCAGACCGCGGCCTCGAACTCTCTGTCATTGAGCTCAAAGGTGCTGGCGGGATGCGCGGCTTCGGCCAGTCGGTCTGGGCCGGAGGCCAACACGATGGCCACGTCAGCGTCGAACGCGGCGCCCAGGTGTTCGACCGCGGTCTTGATCACGGCGTCGATCGTCTCGAGCGGCGCAAACTCGCGGACCAGGGAGTACAGCGCGCGCGTGCGTTCCTCGCGGCGCTGCAACATCTGCTGTTGCGAGCGCAACCGGGTCGTGAGCGAACCCGCCACGAGCGCGATGACGAAGTACAGCACCAGGAGGAGCACGTCCTCGAGCTTGTTGATCAGGAACGTGAAGCGCGGCGGGATGAAGAGCAGATCCCACAGCAGCGCGCTCAAGGTGGCCGCCAACAGCACGGGTCCGCGCCCGAAGTACAGGGGCAGGACGATCACGACCAACAGCAGCAGCAGCGCCACGGCTTCATACGAGATGAAAGGCTGGAGGAGCAGGTTAACAGCTATCGCGGCGGCGACCACGACGGCGGCGCCGACGTAGGGCCGCCAACCCGAATGGCGCTCGGGCAGGCGCACGGCGCGCTTCGGCCGCGCCTCATCGTCGCCGCTGACAAGCGAAACGTCGATGTCGCCGCTGGCTCGCGCAAGGCGCTGGGCCACCGAACCGCCGCGCAACATATCGCGCCAGAGCGGGCGCGCGGACTTGCCGACCACGATCTGCGTCACGTTACGCTGCTGGGCGACTCTCAGCAACGTCTCGACCACATCCTCGCCGGGCACCGTCAGCACTTCGGCACCGAGCGAGCGCGCCAGCTCGAGCGTGCGCGTCAGCTGGGCGCGCGCCTCAGGCGTCAACGAGTCGGTCGTCTCGACGGTGACGGCCAGCCAGGGCGCTTCGAGGTTGTAGGCCATGCGCCGCGCCCAGCGGACCAGGCGCTCCGAGAGCGGGCTGGCGTTGATCGCCACGAGCAGGCGCTCGCCGCTCTTCCACGGGCCGGCGATGCGCTTGACGCGCATGTAGTCGCGCAGTTGATGATCGACCCGCTCGGCCGTCAGGCGCAGGGCCATCTCCCGCAAGGCGGTCAGATTACCGACCCTGAAGAAACCGTCGGCCGCATTGGACTGGCGTTCCGGGAGGTACACCTTGCCTTCGGCCAGACGTTTGCGCAGTTCTTCGGGAGCGATGTCGATCAGCTCGATCGCGTCAGCGAGGTCGAGCACAGAGTCGGGCACTGTCTCGTGGATTGCCACCCCCGTGATCTGCCGGACGGTGTCAGATCGCGACTCGACGTGCTGCACGTTGAGCGTGGTGTACACGTCGATGCCGGCCTCAAGCAGATGCACGACGTCCTGATAGCGACGGGCATGCAGGGCGCCCGGCGCGTTGGTGTGCGCCAGTTCATCGACCACGGCCAGCGCGGGCCTGCGGGCAAGCACGGCCTCGAGATCCATCTCGTCGAGGAGCGTGTCGCGGTAGGCGTGTTGCCGACGCTGGATGATCGGAAGCCCCTGAAGGAGTTTGGCGGTTTCCGCGCGGCCGTGAGTGTCAACCCAGGCAACGACGACGTCGATGCCTTCAGCCCGGCGGGCCTGTGCATCCTCGAGCATCGCAAAAGTCTTGCCGACGCCGGCCGCCATGCCGAAGAAGATCTTGAGTTTGCCCCGCAATGCTTGCACGTCGACGCCCGTGGCAGGCATCAGCGAAGTTGCAGGGGCGGATTGAGCCGTCGTCATCGATGGCAATTGTAGGCCATCAGCATGGAGGCGCTCACCGCTTCATGGACCCGGCAGGTGGCCCGCCGAAGCGAGATCATGTGGCTAATGAGACCTTGTCCAAACAGCCCAGCCGCTCAGGAGCACGACGGCGAATCCGACGGCCAGGTCGTTCCACAGG
>CAYZRP010000027.1:0-42408 GCA_964480865.1 uncultured Anaerolineales bacterium
TCGCGAGGCGTGTCCTCCAAGGCGCAACCGTCCCCTCGCGAGGCGTGTCCTCCAAGGCGCAACCGTCCCCTCGCGAGGCGTGTCCTCCAAAGCGCGCCCGCTCCCTCGCGAGGCGTGTCATCCAGAGCGCCCCTGATCTACGCATACAGACTTGCACAATGAGCGCGAAGGATCTCCTATCGGACTCCGTTGCTGTGGAAGTCATCCGTCCTTCTGAAGGCGTGCGAGTCTGCGGAGGAGATCCTTCGCGCTCATTACAGAGGGTACCGGCTGAATGAGGCTGGGCGCTCTGGATGACACGCTACGCGAGGAGGGGGTGCTCTGGATGACACGCGATGCGCGGTGGCCAGGTGGATGGAAGGCCACACGGGCTTTCATGCGCGGCGCTCTGGATGACACGCGATGCGCGGTACCAGGCGCATTGGCGGGCACGCTACGCGGAAGGCGGGCGCTCTGGATGACACGCGATGCGCGGCACAATGACATGCCACACGCGCCTTCATGCGCAGTGTTATCGACGACAAACTACACACGCTCTTTTACGCAGTGCTCTGGACGACATGCGGCGCTCGGCGGCTGGGTTGCACTTCACGCGCAGGCCAGGCGCCCTTGATGGTATTGCCAGAGACGCCCTGAGCAGCAAGAGGTGGTCGGTCAAAGCGGGAAGAACATATGATCCCCTCCTTCCTCTAGCGATCTTTCGTCGTAATCCCGCGATCGCCTCTGCTATCATCCGGGGGCATGACTGACGATGTGGACCACTAACGATGGGGGGATCACGATGCTGTGTCTCGAATCGGGCACGAAACTCGTCATGATCGGCGACTCGATCACGGATTGCGAACGGGCGCGACCGATCGGAGAAGGGCTCTTCAACGCGCTCGGAAAAGGCTACGTCAGCCTGGTCGATAGCCTGCTTCAGGCCACGTATCCTGAGCGAAATATCCGCGTCGTCAACATGGGCACCAGCGGCAACACCGTCCGCGACCTCGAGGCCCGCTGGCAGACCGATGTCGTCGACCTCAAGCCTGACTGGCTGTCGATCATGATCGGCATCAACGATGTCTGGCGCCAGTTCGACACCCCCTGGCAGCCCGAGTGGGCCGTCACGCTCGACGAGTATCGACCGACGCTCGAACGGCTCGTGGCGCAGACCCGGCCGCAGGTCAAGGGCCTGGTCCTCCTGACTCCCTATGTCATCGAGCCCAACCCCACCGATCCGATGCGCGCGATGATGGATCGCTACGGCGCCGTCGTGCGCGAACTGGCCTCGCAGTACGACGCCGTGTTCGTCGACACCCAGGCTGCGTTCA
The DNA here is from genome assembly GCA_964480865.1 of uncultured Anaerolineales bacterium. GTDB lineage: Bacteria > Chloroflexota > Anaerolineae > Anaerolineales > UBA6663 > UBA6663. Next base: position 1,314 of record CAYZRP010000027.1, read on the forward strand.
ACTCCGCGATGAGCCACATTCATCCGACCGGCATCGCCTGGGATCGCATTCACCCGGGCCAGGTCGGCCATATGGTGCTGGCGCGCGCATTCCTGTCAGCCATCGGGTACGACTGGGTTCAGTAAGGCACGCAGGTTATTATGAAGTTCACAAACGGCTACTGGCTCAAACGCGATGGCGTGGTCGCTCATCATCCCGCAGGCGTCGACTCGGTTGATCAGTCGGAGGGCCGCCTGACGGTCTACGCGCCCACGCGGCCGATCCGGCACCGTGGCGATACGCTCGACGGCGCACTCCTGACCCTGACGTTCTGGTCGCCGGCGCCGGACGTGATCGGCGTGCGCGTGACTCATCACGCCGGTGCGATCGACCCACACCCGCGCTTCCCCCTGGCGGTCGAGGCCGGTGTTCACGCCCAGGTGCAGGTGAATGCCGACTCGGCCACTCTCACCGCGGGGCGTCTGTCGGCGCGCGTGAATCGCTCGGGGCCGTGGGCCGTGACGTTCGAGGGCGACGGCCAGCCGTTGACGCGCAGTGGCTGGCGCGGCCTTGGCGCGATCGAGTACGCGGGCCAGGGCCACTTCATGCATGAGCAACTCGGCCTGACCGTCGGCGAGCTCGTCTATGGCCTGGGCGAACGCTTCTCGCCCTTCGTCAAGAACGGCCAGATCGTCGACATCTGGAACGAAGACGGCGGCACGTCGAGCGAACAGGCCTACAAGAACATCCCGTTCTACCTGACCAACCGCGGCTATGGCGTCTTTGTCAACGATCCCGGCAAGGTCTCGTTCGAGGTCGCGTCAGAGAACGTCTCGGCCGTGCAGTTCAGCGTGCCCGGCCAGACGCTCGAGTACTTCGTCATCTACGGACCGACGCCCAAAGAGGTTCTGCGCAAGTACACGGCGCTCACCGGCCGGCCCGCGCTGCCGCCCGGCTGGTCGTTCGGCCTGTGGCTCTCGACGTCGTTCACCACGCAATACGACGAGGCCACGATCACGAGCTTCATCCAGGGCATGGCGGACCGTGATCTCCCGCTCAGCGTCTTCCATTTCGATTGCTTCTGGATGAAGCAGTTCCACTGGTGCGATTTCTGCTGGGACTCGGACGCCTTTCCGGATCCTGCTGGGATGCTGGACCGCCTCCACGCGCGTGGCCTCAAGGTCTGCGTGTGGATCAACCCCTATATCGCTCAGCGCTCACCGCTGTTCGCCGAGGGTTCGAAGGCCGGCTACCTGCTCAAGCGGCCTGACGGCTCGACCTGGCAGACCGATAAGTGGCAGGCCGGCATGGGCATTATCGACTTCACGAACCCGGCCGCGCGCGCCTGGTACCAATCGAAGCTGGCGGCGCTGCTCGACCAGGGCGTTGACGCCTTCAAGACCGACTTCGGCGAGCGCATCCCGACCGACGTTGTCTATTACGACGGCTCTGACCCGCAGCGGATGCACAACACCTACAGCCTGCTCTACAACCAGGCCGTCTTCGAACTTCTGCAGGAACGCCGTGGCGTCGGCGATGCCGTGGTCTTCGCGCGCTCGGCGACGTCTGGCGGCCAGCGCTTCCCCGTGCACTGGGGCGGCGATTGCGAATCGACGTTCGAGGCGATGGCTCAAAGCCTGCGCGGCGGGTTGTCGCTCGGGCTCTCGGGCTTCGGCTTCTGGAGCCACGACATCGGCGGCTTCGAGGGCCTGCCGCAGGCCGCGCTCTACAAGCGCTGGCTCGCCTTCGGGCTGCTCTCGTCGCACAGCCGCCTCCATGGCAGCAGTTCTTATCGCGTCCCGTGGTTGTTCGACGACGAGTCCGTCGACGTCCTGCGCACCTTCACGCGCCTCAAGCTCTCGCTGATGCCGTATCTGTTCCAGGCCGCGCGCGAGGCTCACAGCGATGGCGTGCCGGTCATGCGCGCGATGGTGCTCGAATTTCCAGATGATCCTGGCGCTGAAGCCCTCGATCGCCAGTACATGCTCGGCGAGTCGCTGCTCGTCGCGCCGGTCTTCTCGCTCAGCAATGACGCGCGCTATTACCTCCCGGCTGGCCGCTGGACCGATTGGTTCACGGGCCATGTCGTGACCGGCCCGGGCTGGTTCTCTGAAACGCATGGCTTTCTGAGCCTGCCGTTGCTCATCCGCCCGAACAGCGTGATCGCGGTTGGCCTTGAAGCGGCAAGGCCCGACTACGACTTTTCGGCAGGCCTGACCCTGCGCGCCTATGAACTGATGGACGGCGCGTCCGTCACCGTGGTCATCCCGGCGTTGGACGGCGGCGAGGCGGCCCGGTTTTCGATTTCGCGCTCGGGTGACCGGATCATGGCCCAGCGCACCGGTGCGACAGGGCCGTGGCGCCTGCAGCTCGTCAACATCACGGCGGTCGACTCGGCGCAGGGCGGGGCGCTCGAATCAGACCCGCAGGGCGTGATCGTTTCTGCCAATGCGGCGGTTGACACGCTCGAAGTGGTGATACGTTAACCGCGGCTGTGCAGCAAGCACCGGCATAGCCCAGGAGGCGTGACGGTGTCTGAAGCAGCTCGCCACGACCATTGGGGGTCCGGTCAGCCCTATGAGCAATACATGGGGCGTTGGAGCCGTCTGATCGCGCGGCGTTTTCTCGACTGGTTGAGTGCGGCGCCGAGGCTCCGCTGGCTCGATATGGGCTGCGGCACCGGCGCGCTGACCGACGCAATCCTCGCTCAGGCCGAGCCCGACTCGATCCTGGCGATCGACTCCTCAGCGACGTTCATCGAACATATCCGACAACAATCGGCGAACCCGCGTCTGTCGGCCCGCATCGGCGATGCGATGGAAGAACCGAGCACGTCAGGGTTCGTCGACATCGCCGTCTCGGCGCTTACCCTCAACTTTGTGCCGGAGCCCGTCACGGCGCTGCGCAACCTCTTTCGCTCGGTGGTCCCAGGCGGCACCGTGGCGTTCTACGTCTGGAACTATCCGGGCCGGATGGACATGCTGCGTTATTTCTGGGATGCCGCCGTGTCGCTGTGGCCCGACGCGACTGTCCACGACGAGGCGTTGCGCTTTCCCATGTGTCAGCCGCAACCGCTGTCAGGCTTCATGAGGGCAGCCGGCGGCCACGACGTAGAGGTGACGCAACTCGAGGCGGCGCGGACGTATGCGGACTTCGAGACGTTCTGGGAGCCCCTGTTGGGTGGTCAGGGTCCGATCCCGCGCTATGTGTCGACACTCCGCGAAGAAGAGCGACAGGCTCTGCGTTTGGAGTTGCGTCGACGGCTTCCGGCGCGACCCGACGGTTCGATCGAGCTCGTCGCCCGCGCCTGGGGCGTCCGGGCGCGTAGCTGAACGCGCACCTTCAACGCTCGATCACTCGAACCAGTTGCGCGTCAACCACTCGAGCGCGCCATCGATTTCGCATTCGCTCGCCAGCAGGTTGAGTGTGGGTACGTTGTGGACGGCGTCCAGCGGATAGTCGTCGTCGAGCGCCGGGTTGAGCCGGTAATAGTGGTCGCCCAGGATCTGCTGACACTGAAAGTTCGCCAGATCCATCGCGCCGTCCATCAACACGCCGACCAGATGCGGCATCCACTGCGCCAATCCCCATTCGCTGTCTTCGGTGTCGATGAAGGCCTGGTTCTGGCCGGTGCCGAGCGACAGGATGCGGACCTCGTCGAGCGGGCGACCGGCGCCGCGTTTCGGATCGAGCGCCTGAGCCAGTCCACACATCGACGGGTTGTTGGCGACCACGCCGCCGTCGACGAAGCCATCGACGATCGGAAAGTAAGTCGGCGCGGCGCTTGTGCGCAGCGCCACGTCGACGGCGAGTTCGAGCGAGTCGGAGTCGACGTTTGGGTAGTTGTGGAAGAACTTGGCTTTCCAGGTGCGCCGGCTGCCCGGGGCGGCGATGCCGGCGAACCGATCCTGGTTGTCGAGGTCGAAGCTCGAGATGAGGACGCGGTGCTTCAGATCGCCGAGCGTCCTGTCGCCGATGTGCTGGCGCAGCAGGTTCGCGAGGCGCGTGTTGCTGTAGCGTGGCTGTGTCACGTTGACGCGTGCGCCGGCGAAGATCTCGGCGCCGTGCTCGACGTAGAGTGCGCGCAACTCGGCCGGTGTCATGCCTGCAGCCAGCCCCAGCGCCAGGATGCCGCCGGTCGACGTTCCGGCGATCAGGTCGATGTTGCTCAGGAAGCCGGGCTGCCAGAGCTCGAGCCTGCCCAGGAGCGTGGCCTCGATAACGCCGCGGATGCCGCCGCCGTCCAGGCTGAGGATTCGGTAGGGTGCCATGTCGCCTCCGGTCCTCACATTAACGCAGAAACCTGTTAAAACGACGAGCCCCAGCCAACTGGCCGGGGCTCGTCGTTTTGGTCGGGATCCAAGGTCAGTTGTTGTCTGACTTCAGACGGGCTGCCGCTTTGGCTGCGGCTTCGCTGACGGGCATCGTCGTGCTGTGGGCCAGATCCTCCACAATGTCGGACGGGGCGTCCCAATACAGAGGACCCATCTCCAGCCCAAGCAGGGCGCGGCGCAGGGTGACGACTTCCTGCTCGAGCGCTTCGAGGTGGTTGGCCTCCAGGTAGGGCTTGAGGGCCTCACCGTGGGTGGCGAGGGCCTGCAGCAGCGCAATCGCCGCGCGATCGAGTTCTTGAACAGCGTTCTCGGCCATGGCGACCTCCTGGGATCAACCGAACTTGTAGGCCACGCCGTTGCCGCCGCGCGGCAACGTCCAGCCGATGTTGTGGTTCGGGCAGCCGACGCGGCAGCTGCCGCACTCGACACAGGCCTGATAGCCGACCATCGTGTGCCCTTGCTTGTCGACGCGGTAGACGGCCACCGGGCAGAAGGCCAGGCAGGGCTTCTCGGCGCACTTCAAGCAGACGGCCTGGTCCTTGATCCACAGATGGGCGTAGTCTTCGTCGACGTAGTACTTGATCGAGGCCAGCAGATCGTCGACGTTGACGTTCGGCAGGCTGGCCTCCATCTCGGGCGTGAGGGGCGTAAAGGTGCGCTCGCTCATGTCAACCTCGCATTCCTTGGAACAGCTTCAGCATGTCGCGCGCCACGCCGAAGAACGAGCGGCGCTGGAACAGCATCTTGACGATGTTGTCCTCCATGTCGCGCTTGGGCAGGCCGTGCGCCGAGAAGTAGCGCAGCGCGGCCTCGTTGGCATAGTTGACGTACGTGCTCATGAAGTGCGGCGTGCTGTCGAGGAAGTCCGTCATGCGCCGGTACTGCTTGAGGTCCTTCAGCACGAAGCTCGACTCGAGTTGCTGGCGATAGCCCTTGAGGAAACCGGCCGAGAAGTCGTTGCGCTTGTGCGCCTCGAGCGCGGTCTCGCCGGCCAGCCGCCCGGCCGTCATCGCCAGGTTGGTGCCTTCGCGGTGCATGGCATCGACCATGCCGGCCGCGTCGCCCGCGACCATCACGCCGTCGGCGGCCAGGTCGGGCATGCGGTCGTAGCCGAACTCGGGGATCAGGTGGGCGCCGTACTCGAGCGTCTCACCGCCGGCCAGGTAAGGCTTGATGACCGGATGGTTCTTGAAGCGCGCCAGCACTTCGTAAGGCTTGAGCTTGTGGTGGATGAACTCCTCGAGCAGCAGGCCGACGCCGATCGAGATGCCCTGCTTGTCGGTGTATAGGAAGGCTGTGCCCGGCAGGCCGAGCGTGGCGTCGCCGAAGATGTCGATCGCCAGGCCTTCCTTGGCGCCGCTTAGGTTGAAGCGCGTCTCGACTTCCTTGGCGCCCAGGCCTATGTATTCCTTGACGGAGAGCGCGATCAGGCGCGGCGGCAGATCGGCCTTCATCAGGCCCATCTTCTGAGTGAGCAGGTTGTTGACGCCCTCGCTCACGATCACGATCGGGGCGTAGACGTCGCCGTCCGGCCGGTCGGTGCGCACGCCGATGACGCGACCCTTCTCGTCGCGGATCGCATCGACCACCGTGGTCTTCGTGATCAGGAGCGCGCCGAGCGACACCGCCTGCTGAGCGAACCACGAGTCGAAGCCGGAGCGCAACGCCGTATAGGCGTCGGCCGGTTCCTTCTGATAGTGCTGGCTCTTGTGCATGATGCGCACGACGCTATCGGGCGACATCAGCCAGTAGCCCTGCTCGGTGACAGGGCGCTCGAACGGGGGCTTGCGATCCCAGTAGTCGGGCAGAACGTCGGCGAGGGCGTGGGTGTAGAGCACGCCACCGAAGAAGTTCTTGGCGCCGGCGAAGCGGCCGCGCTCGATCAGCATGACCTTGAGGCCGCCGCGGGCGAGCACGATGGCGGCCGAGATCCCGGCCGGGCCGGCTCCGACCACGATGGCGTCGTACATCAATTTCTCAGGCATGGGCCACCTCCGCCGCACCGTGTCCGGCACGCTGCGCCTTGATCTGCGCGATCAATTCGGGCACGACTTCGTACAGGTCGCCGACGATGCCGAAGTCGGCGACGGTGAAGATCGGGGCGTTCGGGTCGCTGTTGATCGCCAGGATGAAGTCCGAGCCGGTGATGCCGACCCGGTGCTGGATCGCGCCCGAGATCCCGGCCGCGATGAAGAGCTTGGGCCGCACCGTCTTGCCGGTCTGGCCGATCTGGCGCGAGACGTTGATCCAGCCGGCGTCGACCACGGCGCGCGAGGCGCCGACCACGCCGCCGAGCATTTCCGCGAGTTCTTCGAGCAGCTTGAAGCCCTCCGGGCCGCCGATGCCGCGGCCGCCGGCCACGATCACGTCGGCGTACTCGATGTCGACCTGGTCGCCGGCGTCTGTGGCGATGACCTTGAGCAGCTTGACCGCGACTTCGTCTTCGGTCATGCCGAGCGTCTCACGCACGAGTTCGCCGGTGCCGGTTTCGGCCGGTGTCGGCGTCGGGAGGACGCGCGGACGAACAGTCGTCATCTGCGGGCGCTGCGTCTTGCACAAGATCGTGGCCATCAGGTTGCCGCCGAAGGTCGGGCGGGTGGCGGCCAGGATGTGCTTCTCGGGGTCGATCGCCAGCTCAGTGCAGTCTGCGGTCAGGCCGGTGCCGACCCGCGTGGCGATCGCGCTGGCCAGGTCGCGGCCCAGCGTGGTCGCGCCGACCAGGAAGATCTCGGGGGTGTGCTTCTTGACCAGGTTGGCGATGCCGAAGGCGTACGGCGCGTTGCGGTAAGCCTTGAGCACCGGATCGTCGATCAGGTATACCTTCGTCGCGCCGTAGCGGTAGGCCTCGGCCGCGATCGACTCGACCCCGTCGCCCAGGAGCACGCCTTCGACGACGCTGCCCGGCAGTTCGGCCGACAGCCGCTGCGCGGCGCCCAACAGCTCCCACGAGACCGGGTGCGCCTTGCCTTCTTCTTGTTCAATCAAGACCCAGATGCGTTTGGTGTCGCTCATGTTGATGTCTCGCCTCACAGACGGCGGGCAACCACAAGGGTCGCCCTTGCTGCGGTCGGCCGCCTGCGGTCTGCGGTCTCCCTAAATCTTCACCACCCCCGCGGCCTTGACCTTCGTCAATGCCTCGGTGACGGTGGCGGCGACGCCCTTGTCGGCGACTTTGACGGCCGCGCCGGCCTTCTTGGGTGGTGGTGTGTAGGCCTTGCCGACGATGGTCGGCGAGCCCTTGATGCCGATCTTGGCGACGTCGAACGCGACGGGCTCGCTGGCGCTCCAGACTTCGGGCGTGTACTGCGCCGCGCGGATCACGTCGGGGAGCGGCGCGCGCTCGATGGCGGCGATGTCCTTCTCGACGGTCAGCAGGGTGGGCAACGTGGTCTGCAGCACTTCGATGCCGCGTTCGGTGCGGCGATGGATGACTGCCGTGCGCGCGATCGGGTCGAACGACTCGACCGCGACGGCGTAGCTGATCAGCGGGACGCCCAATCGGGTGGCGACGCCCGGTCCGACCTGGGCCGTGTCGCCGTCGATGGCCTGCTTGCCGAACAGCAACAGATCGACGGGCTCCTCGGCCTGGATCGCCTCGATCGTGCGGGCCAGGACGTAGGAGGTGGCGAGTGTGTCGGCCGCCGAGAACTTGCGGTCCGAGATCAGGATGCCGCGGTCCGCGCCCTGTTCGACGCATTCCACCAGGGCTTCGGAGGCCTTCGGCGGGCCCATGGTGATCACGGTCACCTTGCCCCCGAACTGGCGCTTGAGGCGCACGGCCAGCTCGACGGCGTGGACGTCGTACGGGTTGATGATGGCTGGGACGCCCTCGCGGATGAGGGTGCCCGTCTCCGGGTTGATGCGGACGTTGGACGTGTCAGGCACTTGCTTGATGGCGACAACGGCGTGCATGGGACAGCCCTTGATTGAGAATCGGCGAGACGTCGGCGAGCGCCGACGCCACAACTCCGTCATCGTAGAGGGACGTACCGTCTGCGCCTACTGCCGATCGGCACGGTGGCTTGTTCTGATTGTCACAAAGTCGACCTTCGGCGGGAATTTCGTCTGCTTTTGTTGTGAACGTCGGCGTCGAAAAGAGATGAATTTGGGCGGGTTAATAAGAAATCGGGAGTGCCCCGATGTCCCCCGATGTCCGGCGCTAATGCGCCGGACAACGGGGGACAACGGGGCCCTCCCGGTTCGGTGACGTATCAGTCTACTTCGTCTTCGCCTTCCGCTCCCGGACGCGCCAGACGTAGATCAACACTTCGGCCACCACCGCGTAGAGTTCTGGCGGAATCGTCTGCTCGAGGTCAAGCGTGGCCAGAGCTGTGGCGAGCACAGGGTCCTCCTTGATCGGCACCCCGTTCTCGCGCGCCAATTGAATGATCTTGTCGGCCAGGGCGCCCTGGCCGGTGGCGACCACCTTGGGCGCTTCATCTTTGCTGCGGTCGTAGCCCAGGGCCACGACGCGTTTCTTGAGGACGGGGCGATCGTAGGTCAACACGGCGCTCACACTTTCATGTTGACACCGGCAGCAGCCGGGTCGAAGATCGGCGACGACGGGGCCGGGTCTGTCACGAGCGGCACACCCACCAGGCAACGCGCCGTCTTCAGTGTGTAGCCCGCCCGGCTCAGCCCGATCTGAAGTTCGCTCATCTCGGCCTCGGCTGCCGTCTGCACGTCTTCCGAGCTGGCCGTCACCCAGGCGCCGATCTGCTTGCCGAGCACCGAGAGGTCGACCTCGATCAGGTCCTCGCTATCCAGCGGGATCCGCAGGGTCACGCGCGTCATCTGCGCATGCACGTCGGCGCTGCGCCCGTCACGGGTCGTCACACGCAAGAACCCCGACGACGTCTGCGCCTGCCCCGGCACCTGCAGGGGCAGGGCAACCTGGTAGGCATGCGGCTCGGCCTGCGGCCGGTCGGGCGGCAGATTGGCGAGTGCGGTCTGGCGCAGCCCGTCGATGAAGGTGCGGATCTCGCTTGCGGCTACCTTCGCTGCCGGATTGCTCGATGCATCCAGTTGTTGGCTGAGCTTCGCCAGTTCCATGAGCGGCGAAGAGGGCTGTTGCGGATCGAGCGCCTTCTGCGCCAGCTCGCGCTCGATGCTGTGGCCCAGCACACGCAGGGCGTCGTGCAGTTCCTGATGGAGCCCGCCGCTGTTCGACTGCCACTGGACTTTGATTCGTTCCAGCTGACCCAGCGCCTGCTGCACGGCCTGCGCGACTTCTTTCGGAAGCGTTTCGGGTTTGATCGAAGCCAGCGTCTGCGCCAGGTTCTTCATTGTCTCGGTCGGCGCCGGCAGTGGGGTCTGAGCCAGTTCGACAGTGCCCGGCGTGATCGGCTTTCCCTGCGCCTTGAGTTGCGCGGCTGCGGCGGCATCTTCAGGCCTCCACTCGCCGATCTGCTCCATGGCGGTCGCCAGTTCGCGCAGGTTCGCGCGCGTCACGGGCACCTGGGCGCGCAACAACGCCGCAGCCAGTTGCTCGTTTTCGGGCGTCGGCTCGAGCCCGAGGTCCGACAGCATCGCTCGCGCGAGAGGCAATGGCTCGGCGCGCAAGCTGCCCTGGGTCGGACCGTTCTGCGGCCGCGGCGCGATCTCGAGCTGGAGAGCGCCATCCTTCATGCCGCGCACCACAAAGTGCGCGACCTTGCCCGGCTCCAGATCCGCCGTCTCCGGGTGGCCAACCAGCTGAGCCGTCAGACGCGCGCCCTCGGCCACCAACGTGATGTGATCGTTGGCGATATCGAGCACCGACGCGTTCAGGCGCTGGCCGACCCGCAGCGATAGTGCAGTCGCGTCGGGTATCGCGATCGAGGTGGGCGGGGTCAGGGGCTGGAGCGGAAGCATAGCGGTCGTGCCAGAGCGTAATCGCTGATCCTGTCGACCGCGGACCGCAGACCGCGGACCGCGGACGACGAAACCGTCCATGCGATCTGCGGTCCGCTGTCTGCGGTCCGCGGTCAATCAGGTGTCCTTATCGTTTCAAGTTAACCAATTCCTGCAGCATCTCATCGCTGGTCGTGATGACGCGCGACGAGGCCTGGAAGCCACGCTGCGCCAGGATCATGTTCGTGAACTCCTGCGACAGGTCGACGTTCGAGGCTTCGACACTGCCTGGGATCACGGCGCCGCGGCCGTTGCTGTCGGGCAGGCCCGTGTTCGGCTCGCCGGCATTGACGCCCTGCTGGTACAGGTTCTGGCCAGCCTTCACAAGGCCCGCCGGGTTGACGAAGCTTGTCACGGCGAGCTGGGCGACGAGGTTCTGCAGACCGTTCGAGTATTGAGCGTAAACCTGGCCAGTCTTGGTCTCGACCGTGTAGCCCGTGACCGTGCCGGCGGCGACGCCATCCTGGAAGGCCGCGTATGCGCTGTTCTCGGTCTCGAGCTGGGTCAGCGACGACATGTCGACCGTGAACGCGAAAGCCTGAGCGCCCGAGGGGCTGGCCGCGACGTTGATGGTGCCGGTGCCGCCGGTCGCCAGGGCGCCGGTTGCGGGGTCGAACGTCATCGTCCCGGTGCCGGTGCCGCCCGTCACGGCCGTCCAGCTCCAGGCGTTCGCGCCGGTGCGAGTCACCTGGATGTCGACGTTGTGCAGTGCGCCAAAGGAGTCGTAGGCGCCGAAAGTCACGGTGACCGGTGTCGCGCCGGGCTGCAGGGCATTGAGGTTGCCGCGCATCGTCAGCGTGGACGTCTGGCGCGCCAGCGTGCTGTTGATCGGGATGCGGATGTCGGTCAGGGCTGTGCCGGTGTTGATCGCCGGGGGAGTGCCCGTAGGCAGCCAACCCTGGATGCGGTAGCCGGTGTTGGTGTTGACCATGTAGCCGTCAGCATCCAGGTCGATCGAGCCGTCGCGCGAATAGTAAAGCGTGCCAGCGCCGTCCCGGTAGTTGAAGAAGCCGTCGCCCTGGAGCGCGAGGTCGCCCAGGCGGCCGGTGGACGTTAGCGCGCCCTGCGAGAAGTTCTGGGTGATGCTGCCGACGCGCATGCCCAGGCCGACCTGCATCGGGTCGACGCCGCCGCGCGTGCCGGTCGGGCTCGAGCCCGGGCGCAGCAGCTGCGAGATCTGGTCCTGGAAGCGGACGAAGCTCGTCTTGTAGCCGGTGGTGTTGACGTTGGCCAGGTTGTTGCCGATCACGTCCATCCAGGTCTGATGAGCGTTGAGGGCGCTAATGGCCGTGAACATCGAGCGAAGCATGGTGACCTCCTGAGAGTCTGGGCATCCTCCAAGAGGGCCAGCCCAGAGTGTGACGTTGTCAATCCGGGCCGGCACATCGCCGGCTCCGGGCTAGGTTACTTGGCTAACACAACCGAGTCGATCTGCGTGAACACGCCTTCGCCTCGGCTCTTGGCATCCACGGCGGTGACGACCAGCCTGTCGCGGACGTTGACCACGAAGGCCATGTCGTCCATCAGCACCAGCGAGTCTTTGCCGCCGCGCTTGGCCGCGCTGTCGACCGCCAGGCTCAGCCGGGCGATGTCATCGCTGCTGAGGGCGATGTCGCGCTTCTCGAGACGCTTCTGCGCGTGGTTCGAGAAGCGCAGCTCGGCTTGCTGGAGCTCAGAGGCGAAACTGCCGGTCGTCGCCGGCTTCACCGTCGTGCGAACCGTGGCTGCCGCAGCGGCCGATGCGCCCTGAGTGATACGGAAGTCTTGCGTCATCGTGGTCTCCGTGTGGCCGGCTAGACGGCCGACGTCTCGGGCTGGTTGTTGGTCAGCCCCGAGAACAGGGCGGTGGCCAGCAGTTCGGCGAGTGCGTCAAGCTGATCGCTCACGTCAGCCGATCCCGCCTCGACCTTGGTCACGCCCGAGTACGGCACGAACTTGCCGTCGATCTCGAGCAGGGCGTCGCTGCCGTTGAGTTGCACGCTCGAGACGACGCCCGTGACGACGTCGCCGTCGCTGTTGAGGGCCGTGACCTGCTTGCCAATAAGCGCGCTGGCATTGCTGAGCTGGCTCTGGGCCATGAACGAGGTCATCGACTTGTTGAGCTTCTGCATCTCGCTGAGCGCCTGGAACTGCGCGGTCTGCGCCAGGAACTCGTCGTTCTTCATCGGCTCGAGCGGGTTCTGGTTCTTGAGCTGTGAGACCAACAGGTTGAGGAACTGGTCCTGCAGGTTCTGACTGCTCGTCGTCTTCTTGGTGGTCGTCGTGTCGGTGACGACCTGGCCGTTGACGATGGTGATGGGTTGGTAAGCCATGGTCGCCTCTCAGATGCTCAGGTCCACGCCGGCGGCTGACCAACCGCGCGCGCTGTTCAGGCGCAGCACGATGGGACGCTCGCTGTCGTAGGGATCCGTCTCGCCGCCCTTGATGCCGCGCAGGTTGATCCCGAAGGAGCGCGCGTTCTGGAAGGAGCGGTTGGACTGTTGCTGTTGGCTGGCGAGACCGGTGCTGATGGCGATGCTGGCGACGTCGAGGCCGCTGGCGCTCAGATTGCTGCGCAGCTCGGTCAGGTGGTTCTCGAGCAAGGCCGCTGTGTGCGGCTGTTCGGCGCGCACGCTGACCTGCATGCCCTGATCCGCGCCGTGGGTGACGCGCAACTCGATGCGACCCAGCTCTTCGGGATGCAGCGTGACCTTGACGGTCTCGAGCTTCTGGCCGTCGAGTTGCTCGACAGCGCGCTGGATCTGGGCGACGACTTCTTGGGGTTGAACTTCCGCCAGGCGGGCCGGCTCAACTTTCGTCTCGTGCGCGGGCGCGACCACCGGGGTCGTGCTCGCCGCCGGTTGTGGCGTTGGCGGCGCTTCCGCGGTCGTTGCCTCGGCGTTGACCGGTTCGTTCTCCGTCGCCTTGACCGGCTTGATCGTCGACGCTGCAGCTTCTGGTTGGGCTTCGGCAGCGGCGTTGGCTGTCGCGGCCGTCGGCGTCGCTGTGGCTGCCGCGGCGATCGGGGTGCTCGCCGTGACTTCTGCCGGCCTGGCGTCAGGCTCGCCGGTCTTCGCCGCCAGGTTCACCCACACATCGCCAAAGGTCTTGCCACGGGTCGGGAGGACGCCGCGCACGGGCTGGGCGTCCTCGAGCACCGGGGTGTCTGCCTCCGGCTGCGCACCGGCCTGCGGCGTCGGCGCGAGTGGGTTGGGATTGGCCAGCTCGAGCCGCGGTCCGGGTTTGGTGACCGGCACCAGGATCGTGCTGTCGGGCGTCGGACCGGCCGGCTGTGCGTCGGCGACAGGCGCCTGCGGCACCACGACGACCTGCACGGTCTGAACGGCAGCGGCGCCGGCCAGCGCGGCGAGCGCCGCCAGAGTCGCCTCGTCGGTCACGGGCACGGGAAGGGTCGGCGTTTCGTCAGGAGCCGCCTCGGCCTCGGTGTTCGCGCCGGCAGTGGTCAGCACGTCCTCGAAGCTGGCGCCATCGGTGGACGGCTGCGTCGAGCCGTTGGGGCCTGGCGCGGGAGCCGGCATGGCGCCGGCGGGCAGGATGGGAAGATCCAGCATGCGGGTTACCTCCCTGTGGCGATGGCGCGGAGCAGGAGCAGTTTCTTGCTCACCGTCTGCGTCAGCGCCTGATACTTGATTCCGGTTTCGGATTGCTGCATCAACTCGACGTCGATGCTGACGTTGTTACCATCGGCACGCTCGCTGCCGCCCTCGCGGTCGAACACGGCGTTGAACTCCGCGCGGCGATCGGTGGGGCGGGAGAGGTGTGCGCCACTCGTCTGGGCCAGGCGGAGCGGCGCTGCGTCGGCCTTGATCGCGCGCTGCAGCGTGGCTTCGAAGTTGTTGGTCTGAGCGTGGTACCCGGGCGTGTCGACGTTGGCCAGGTTGGTGCCGATCAGTTCCTGGCGGCGGGTCAGGCCGTCGAGAGCCAGCCGGGCGACGTCGAAGGTGGAGTCGGTGAGCAGGCTGTTCATCTCACGCGCTCCAATCTGTGGCGCTCGCGCCCACGCGGTCGCGCACGATCTGCTGGTAGTAGTTCATGATCTTGGGCACGTAGCGCTGCGTCTCGGCGAAGGGCGGGATCCCGCCATACTTGTCGACGTTGCCGGGCCCCGCGTTGTAGGCGGCCAGCGCGAGCTGGACGTTGCCGTCGTAGCGGTCGAGCATCTGGCTCAGGTAGCGCGTGCCGCCGTCGAGGTTTTGTTCGGGGTCGAGGGGATTGGTGACACCGAGGCCGGCGGCCGTGCCCGGCATCAGCTGCATCAGGCCGAGGGCGCCCGCGCCGGAGACGGCGGATGGGTCGAAGTTCGACTCAGCTTTGACGACTGCCTTGATCAGCGAGGCGTCAACGCCATAACGCGCGGACGCCTGCGCGATCAGATTGTCGAAACTGGTCGCTTGACCGGTTTGTTCGCCCTCTCCCAAGGAGGCCTGGCTTCCGGTCTGCAGTTTGTCGAGCCTCTCCAGCACGCGCTGCATCAGCTGCATCAAAACGCTCTGGATCGGCGAGGTGCCGAGATCGTACATGTTCGTTACTTCCTGTTCTCGTCAAACTGAACGCTTACTCGTGTGAAGGAGGCGTAAAGATCGTGGAGCGTGGAGCGTAGAGCGTAGAGCGTAGAGCGTTGAGCGGGGCGCCTGGTGCCAATGACTCTTCCGCTGCAAGCGAGTTCGTTATGTTGTGTTCTGGCGCCTTACGCTCCATGCTCTACGCTCCACGCTCCACGCTCCACGCTCTACGCTCCACGCTCTACGCTCCCCGCGTCTTCCTGAACGCCCGCGAGATGTTGAGGTCATCGACCTCAGCCTCGGCCAGGCGGTTCTGTTCACGTGCTTCGGCTTCCATGACTTTGTCCTTGAGCGCGATCAGGGTTTCCTCATCCTGCTTGGCGGCCACGAGCGCCTCGCGCACTTTCTCGACCAAGGCTTCGGCCTCGGCCAGGCGGATGCGCTGCGCGCGGATCTCGGCTTCAGTGCGGGCCAGCGTGCTGCGCGTGAACGTCAGGGCGCCGAGATCGAGCGTGCGCCGGGTCTGCAGCTGGCGCAGATCGTCGAGCAGGCGCGTGTGCTGTTCCTCGAGCGCCACAAGGGTCGCGGCATGCTGCGCTCGAACCGCCTGGGCTTGAGCCATTTCAAGCTCCACGGCTTCAAGCCGACTGTGTCGCACGTCGAGGACGGACTGGAGGGAGAATTTCATGTGCAGCTTCTAGTGATCAGCGGTCAGCTATTAGCGGTCAGCGATCAGCGTTCAGCAACCTCATGCGTCGATGACCACCGTGATGTGCCTAGATGACCCCTGACCGCTGACAGCTGACCGCTGACCGCTACTCCGCTATCGCCCGCATCTTCCCGCGCGTCTCGTCGAGCGGCGCGAACTCGATGCCTTGCTGAAGAAAGGCCATCATGGCCGGCAGGGCGTCGAGGGCGGCGTCGATCTCGGGATCCGAGCCCTTGACGTAGGCGCCGATGTTGACCAGGTCGCGGGCCTTGTCGTAAGTGGCCAGCAGACGTCGGACGACGCCGGCATCGGCGCGATGATCCTGTTCGGTCACCGATGACATGACGCGGCTGATCGACTTGAGCACGTCGATGGCCGGGTAGTGATTGCGTTGCGCCAGCTCGCGCGTCAGCAGGATGTGGCCGTCGAGGATGCCGCGCACGGCGTCGCAGATTGGCTCGTTGAAGTCATCGCCTTCGACCAACACGGTGTAGAAGCCCGTGATCGAGCCGCGCGCGCCGTTGCCGGCCCGCTCGAGCAATCGCGGGAGCAGGGCGAAGACCGAGGGCGTGTAGCCCTTGCTCGCCGGCGGTTCGCCGATCGCCAGTCCGACTTCGCGCTGCGCCATCGCGAAGCGCGTGACCGAGTCCATCATCAGCGTCACATCCAGACCCTGGTCTCGGAAGTGTTCGGCGATGGTCGTCGCCACGTACGCGCACTTGAGACGCACCAGCGCCGGCTGGTCCGACGTGGCCACGACCACGACCGAGCGCGCCAGACCGAGCTTGCCCAGGTCGCGCTCGATGAACTCCTGCAACTCACGACCGCGCTCGCCGACCAGGGCGATCACGGCCACGTCGGAGCTCGTGCTGCGCGCGATCGCGCCAAGCAGCGTGCTCTTGCCGACGCCGCTGCCCGCGAAGATGCCCATGCGCTGGCCCTTGCCGACCGTCAGCAGGCCATCGATCGCACGCACGCCCGTGATCAGCGGAGCCGAGATCGGCTGGCGTGACATCGGGTTCGGGGCAGCGGCATAGATCGGCGCGTTGTCGGTCACGTTGAGCGGACCGCGGCCGTCGATCGGTTTGCCCAGGCCGTCGATGACGCGGCCGAGCAGGCCGAGGCCCACCGGCGCGCGCAGCACCGAGCGCCGCGGCAACACAGCGCTGCCGGGTTGAATGCCGGTCATCTCGCCGAGCGGCATCAACAGCGTGCGCTCGTCGCGAAAACCGACGACCTCGGCCGGCAAGCCTGCTGCGCTCTCCACATGGGCTGCACCCGGGCCGCGCTGGATGGGAGCGCCCATGCGGATGTCGCAGACCTCGCCGATCTGACAGTCGAGGCCGCGCGCCTCGATCGTCAGGCCCACGACCTGAGCCACGCGCCCGCTCAGCCGCACGGTCTTCAGGCCCTCAAGCGCGCGCTGCGAGCGGGTCAGGTCGATCGGGGCGACTACGGTCGGGTCGTCGATGAGGGGTTGCGTGGTCATCGCTGGATCGATTGATCGAGTGCGTCGGCGATCAGGCCGGCCTGCGTCTCGATGCGGGCGTCGACGGAGCCGTGCTCGCCCTCGATCAGGCAGCCGCCGCGATGCACGATGGTGTCGGGCACCAGGACGAGCGCCTGGCCGAGCTGGGCTTCCATGTGTTCAGGCCAGTGCGGGCCGAGTAGTTCGGCGTCTTCGGGATGG
This sequence comes from uncultured Anaerolineales bacterium, assembly GCA_964480865.1. Lineage (GTDB taxonomy): Bacteria > Chloroflexota > Anaerolineae > Anaerolineales > UBA6663 > UBA6663. The sequence continues at coordinate 18,420 of CAYZRP010000027.1, forward strand.
AGATGGACGCGCAAGGACCCGAGCGGTCGCGCCTCATTGAGCGCGCGCTGGAAGGCGGCTTTGAGCGCGTCGGGGTGGGGCGTGCCGATCTCGCCCAGGATCAAGGCGAGCGAGCGTTTGACGAGGTCGATGATGTCGCGCTCGGCGGCCTGGCGCATCTGATCCTGCCAGACGCGCACCTCATCAAGGACGCCCTGGGCGGTTAACAGCACCTGGCGGGTCTCCTCTTCGGCGGCCTCATGCCCCTCGGCTCGCGCTTCCGCCACGAACGAGTCTCGCTCTGCGCGGGCCTCGGCCAACACCTGATCGGCCTCGGCTCGCGCCTGCGCCAGAAGGTGCTGACGTTCGACGGCGACCTCGCGCATGGCTTCGTCACGCAACGCGTCGATGTCGATGGCGACTGGAGCGCGGTGCGCGTGAGACGTGGCGGCCGGCTCGGGCGCGGCGAACTGCAGGGGCGGCAACCGCCATGCCTGAGACGTGTGCCCGCGCACGAGGGCCGATTTGCGATTCATGCGATGACCTCAGTGCCGCCGCCGGAGCCGGAGATGACGATCTCTTCGCTCGCCTCGAGCGCGCGGACGACGTCCACGATCTTGCGCTGTGCGGCGTAGACGTTCTTGGCCAGCTGCGGCCCCATGATCTCGAGCTCTTCCTTGAGCGACTGGCGCGCGCGTTCCGACATGTTGCGCATCACAAGGTCCTTGACCTTCTCGGGCGCGCCCTTGAGCGCCAGCGTGAGCTCGGTCTTGTTGACGTCGCGCAACACGCGCTGCATCGACTTGTCGTCGAGCTTGCCCAGGTCGTCGAACGTGAACATGCCGGCGCGCACTTCCTCGGCCAGTTTCGGGCTCGAGGCCTCGAGCGCTTCGAAGATCGTCTTCTGCACGCCGCGGTCGACCTGGTTGAGGACCTTCACCAGGAAGGTCACGCCGCCGGTCGCGCGGAAGTCCGCCTCGCTCAGCACGCCCGACAATTTGCGCTTCAGGCCGGCCTCGACCTGTTTGACGACCTGCGGCGAGATTCGGTCCATCTGCGCCAACCGCATCGTGACCTCGATCTGCAGGTCGCGCTGCATGCCGCCCAGGATTGAGGCGGCCTGTTTGGCATCGAGGTAGCTGAGGACGACCGCGATCGTCTGCGGATGCTCGTCGCCCAGGATCGTGGAGACCTGGGCGGGATCCGCGTTGCGCAGGATTTCGAACGACGACCGCTGCTGGTGCGCGGCCAGGCGCTCGAGGATCTCGGCGCCGCGCCGTGGGCCGACGGCGCGGGCGAGGAGTTGTCGGGTGTAGTCGATGCCGCCGGTCAGCAGGCTGGTGTCGGCCAGCGAGAGGTCGTGGGCTTCGTTGAGCACGGCCGAACGCATCTCGCCGCCGACGTTGCCGGCATCCGACAGCGCCAGGAGCACGCGCTCGAGCTCGCCCTCACCGAGGTGCTGAAGCACGCCCGACGAGCGGTCGACGCCCAGCATCAACATCAGCACGGCGGCCTTCTGCAGGCCGGTGAGTCCGTCAGCCATTGGGTTTCTTCTCGTCTTCGCTCAGCCAGAGGTGGATGATCTCGGCTACCGTAGCCGGGTTCTCATCCGCCATGCGCTGGAGCGTCTTGTGGATCTGTTCGTCTTCGGAGCGCATCTGCTGTTGTGCGACGCGCGCGCTCGCGTTTGATGCGGCCTGGGTCGGCATCGTCATCGGGGCGGGCAGAGCGCCTTCAGCGCCTTCCGGGGCCGCCAACGATGCGCCGCCACCACCAGCGGCCGCCAGGGCAGCCTGCGCCGGCTGCATCACGGCCCAGGCCTCGGCCGAGGCCAGCCGGACGTTGGCCCTCAGCCGGCTGATGTACCAGAGCAGACCGACAAGCAGCAGAACGCCGCCGACGGCCATGCCGATCTGGATGTACAGGTCCATGTTGGACGACGACTCGAGGTCGGCGGCCTGTTGATCGAAATACGTGCGGTCGAAGGGCAGTGTCTCGACGGCGATCGTGTCACCCCGCGTGGTGCTGATGCCAGCCGCGGCCGAGATCGCGTTGCGCAGCGTGTCGAGTTGAGCGGTGTCCGTCACGTTGTCGACCAGGACCGAGAGCGAGACGCGCGCGATCTGGCCGGCCGGGATGGTCGCGGTCGTGGCCGTCGAGGTCATCTCCCAGTTGTCCGTGATCTCGTAGCGCTGATACAGACCCGCGTTCGTCGTGTTTGTGACAGTGTCAGTCACGGCGGCCGGCGGCAGATTGGTCAGCGCGCCAGGGATCCCTCCGAGGACGGTGCCGTCGCCGCTGTAGGTTTCGGTCAGCACCTGCTGGCTGCGCAGCGAGGTTTGATCGGGATCGATCGCCTGATCCAGGATCTGGCGTTCGGTCCAGTCGAGCTCGACCGTGGCCTGCACGACCGACTTGTTCGGCCCGAGCGTCTGGTTGAGCAACTGCTGGACCTTGGCCTGCACCTGAGTCGCGTACTGCGACTCGGCGTAACGCCGCGCGTCGCTGATGTCGCTGGCGTCGGCGCCGGACGTCCCGCCTTCGGCGGTCAGCAGCTTGCCGGTCGCGTCGACGACCACGACATGCTCGGGGCTCAGGCCTTCGACGGCCGAGGCGACGAGGTGCGTGATCGCGCGGACCTGCCCGCCGGCCAGGTTCTGCCCGGGCATGAGGTCGACCGTGATCGAGGCTGTCGTTGGCTGCTGATCACCGGCGAGCAGCGTGCGCTCGGGCTGCACAAGGTGCACGCGCACCGACTTGATTGGATCGAGGGTCTTGATCGTCCGCTCGAGCTCGCCTTCGATCGCGCGTTGATAGTTCACGCGCTGCAGGAAGTCGGTCATGCCGAGCGTGTTGCTGCTGAAAAGTTCGTAGCCGGGCGCGCCGTTCTCGGGCAGGCCGAGCGTCGCCATGTGCAGCCGAACTTCGTAGACGTCGCCGGCCGGCACCATGATCTGGCCATCCTGGCCCAGTTGATAGCTCGTGCCATCCGTCTTGAGTTGTTCGACGATCGCGCCGGCGTCGCTCTCGCTCAGCCCGCTGAACGCCGTGGCGTACTGCGGCGTCGACGCCCACACAACGAACACCACGATCGCGGCCACCGCCGCCACCACGAGCGCGATCAGCGCCACGCGTTGGGTCCGCCCCTGGGCGTTCCAGAACTTGAGAGATTGGTCACGAAGCTGGATAAACATTGGTTATTGGTGATTCGCTATTGGCTATTGGTCGTATGGCTTTCAATAGCCAATAACCAATGACCCGATAGCCAGTGACTAGATTTGCATCCGCATCATTTCTTGATACGCCTGCACGAGTTGGTCGCGCATGGCGATGGCGATGCGGAAGGAGACGTCGGTTTGCTCGGCCGCGATCATGACGTTGTGCACGTCGACGTTCTCGCCGGCGGCCAGTTGCTGAATGAGTTGATCACTCGAGGCCTGCTGGTTGCTCAGCGCGTCGAGCGCACTCCCAAACGACTTGCCGAGCTGGTCGACGGCGTTCTGCGGCGTCGTCTTCTGAGTGCTCGGTGGCGTCAGCGTCAGCGGATTGGCGGAGATGGGTGAAATTGCCATGTTCATTTCCTATTGGCTATTGGTTATTGGCAATTGCGTATCAACAGCCAATAACCAACAGCCAATGACCAGTGTTCAGCTTCTTCCGATCTCCAGCGCCCGGAGCGCCATGCGCTTGGCGGCTTCGACGACCTGCATGGCGGCCTCGTAAGAGCGCGTGGCCGAGAGCATGTTCGTCATCTCAGTGACGATGTTGACGTTCGGGTACTGCACATATCCGTCGGCGTCAGCATCGGGATGGGTCGGGTCGTACACGCGCGGGCCTTCCGTGGTGGTGTCGGTGACGACGCCCGCGACGCGCACGCCCTCGAGTTGTGGCTCGGCCCCGGCGATGCCGACCGTCTGGTTCTCGCCGTGTCGGGCGTGCGCCGCGCGCACCAACTCGGGCAGGAAGCGGCCTTCCTGAGCGTCACGGGTGCTGAAGACAACGTCCTGTCGCTGGTACGGGCCGCCTTCCTCGGTGCGCGTCGTCTCTGCATTGGCGACGTTGTTCGAGATGATGTCCAGGCGCAGCCGCTGTGCATTCAGTGCGCTGGCTCCGATCCGGAGGGTGTCCCAGAAGCTCATGTCATCAACCCTTTCATTGCTGATTGCTGATTGCCTGCAATCGGCAATCAACAATCACCAATCTCACTCAGCCGTTCTTCAACGCATCCACCAACGGGCTCGTGTGTCCGTTCTGAAACAGCGCCTGCCATTCCCAGGCCGGGTCGTGACCGCCGCCTTCGGCGTTGGCGATGACCCAGTAGGTGTAGTTGAAGAGATAGTCGGGTGCGTTCGGCGAGGCCACACGCTGGTAGGCGCCGAGAACGGCCTGCGTCCGGCGGGCCTCATCGGCGTTGTCCCTGGCGAAGCCGCCACCCTCTGTGCTGACCATCGGCAGCACGCGGCCCAGCGATTCGCGCAGCACATCGGCATAGGCCAGGTAGCGGCTGTAGCCCTTTGTGTCATCGAGCGAGAGATCGCCCTGATAGTTGTGGATCGCCAGCCAGGCAGTGTCGAGCAGGTTCTCCTGCCCGCGGGACCTCAGGCCCTCAATCGTGCCCTTCAGAAACTCGAGGTCGCTGGTCTCGCCGCTCGGGGCCAGCGCGCCGATGCCCGGCAGGCCGCCGTTGGCGATGACGGCTTTGGCCGCCGGGATCCAGGCATCGAGGTAGCGATCGACGCTCGGGGTCTGCCCGCCGTTCTCGGCGACCAGGTTCGGCTCGTTGTAGAGCTGGAAGTAGTCGACGCCCAGGGCCTTGTAGTGCTTGACCATGGCGCCCAGGTCGCCGCCGACGGATTGCACACCGTCGGTGTAGACCCGCATCACGGGTTCGATGCCGGCCGCCGTGAGTTGTTTGACAAGGTAGTCGTTTGTGCCGATCTGGCTGTTGTCGTTGAGGAACGTCACCCATTTGACGTTCATGGCCCTGGCCTCGGCGACGAAGCGATCGACCGCGTCGGCGGACTGGCCGACGGTCGGGATCCAGTGCAGGCCGCGGCCATTGTCGTTTTCGGGGCGCGGGAACTCCGCGATAGACATGACCCCGGTCGAGCGCGTTGAGGTGTCGACCCCGTAGGCCGAGCGAGCCGAAGTGACCGAAGGTGTGGTGGTCGTCTCGGCCAGCGCGCCGGCTTCAGAGGCGAAGAGGCTGGCGGTCGAGCCGGTCGATTGGGTCTCGAGCTTGTCGAGCAGCTTGATCAGCATCTGGGCCATCAGCATCTGGAAGATGCCGGTCGAGTCGTTGCTGGTCCCCAGCAGCGATGAACTCGACGTCCCCAACAGACTGTTGGCGCCGGTGAGCGATTGGCCGCTCAGGAGGGAAGTAAGGTCGAAGCCACTTGATCGAGAAAGCATGATGCCCGCCTCCGAGTCCACGTTAGCATCGGAGGCGGGCAGGGGTCAGTAAATGGATTGTGAACGGGCGCTAAATTCGCAATGAAACGCCTCAAGTTGGCGGGATCAGCCCGCCGAGGGAGAGCACTGCGTCAATTCCGCCTAAACAATTCGAAGAGACTGCGCACGACCTTGAGCACCTTGCCGGTGGACGAGTCGCGGATGACGAGGCTACCGGCAGGATCGCGCTCCCAGCGGATTTTCTGTTCCTCGGTCTTCACCTGGAAGGCGCGAGCCTTGTCGCTCTTAGGTGTGTTATTGCGCATGACCGTCCTCTTTCAACCCGAGATCGCTACCATCGTTTCACTGGCCATAACGGGATTGGCTCGTCGCTCCACATCGGACCAGGCCTCACGCAAGCCACGCAAGGTCTTCAATGCTTCGGCCCAATCGTTATGGCGCATGCACTCCAGCACCCACTGATAGAGGCGGAAGAAGCCGGTGGCGGCTTCCTTTTCGTCGAAGTTCAAGGCGTCGCGGAGCGTGCTGACGACATGGGTGCCGCGGACCAGGTCCTGCTTTTCGCAGGCCACGATCGCCGCATCTAAGGCCATCACCACCAACCGGACCGGGCTGGCACTTTCAACCGACTGCACGCGATACTGTTGAACACCTGGATACATAAGCCTGTTGACCGTCATCCTGTCGGGCGTCGATTGAGGTCTCGCGCAGGTGACACCCATGTCTATGGTATCGCCCGCGGACCCGAGAAAAACACTCGTGCTGTCTTAATGGTGGGTAAAAGCCCCTCCTGAGTGGAACGCGCAGACTATAGAACGTATGTTCGATTTTGTCAAGAGGGGAAAGCGGTCCCGAATAAGGTCTGACTGCGCCGAGGTTGTGGCGATAGCCGGCCCCATCCGCGAGCGTGTCGTCAGGCTTCGCTGCGCCGGACCCAACGGATGAGCGCGATGGCGCCCACTACAACCAGGACCAGGCCGACCAGGACGCCGCTGAAGTTGCCGACGAAATCGCTGATGAGCTCCCACTGGCTACCGAAGGCGTAGCCAAGCGTTCCATAAAGTAGGACCCAGGTCAATTCGCCGACAGCCGCTGTGCCACCAAAGCGCGCCCAGCGGTACTCGCTGCTTCCGGCAATGAGGTTGATCGGGATCGCCAGGGGAGTTAACAGCCAGCGCGTCAGGAAGACGGCGACGGCACCATAACGCTCGAACTGCCGCTCGCCCTGTTGCCAGGCAGACGTTCCACCGAAACGTGCGCGCGCCGCATGACCCATCCACCGGCCCAGGCCGAAGCTGAGCAGATCACCGACCACAGCGCCGATCACGGTCCACACGAGCGCCGACGGCAGGTCGAGGACGCCCTGCTGCACGAAGGCGCCGCCAGCGATGATGAACAGCGTACTTGGGAAGGGCACACCGACTGCGGCCAGGAAGACCACGACAGCCAGCGCAACCGCGCCATACGTGATGACCAGGGTCAGGATCTGGTCGCTGATGTCGCTCAGGCTCATGGCTTGGGCGGGCGGGGCGCGTCGGGCGGCAGCGGAGCAGCCAAATCGAGGTAGGCGCGCAGCCTGTCCTCGAGCGCGCGAGGTCCCCCGGGCACCTTCTCTTCATCGGCCACGATCTCGAGCGGCTTGTTCGGGTTCACATCGGCCGGAAGCTCGAGCGCGGCGATCAGATCCGCCTCAGCCACGCCCGTGCTGTTGGCGATGTACTGGATGCTCATCCACGCCCGGACGTCGTGCAGGCCGGTGACGATCGGGTCTGCCCGATAAGCTTCGATCGCGGCCCGGATCTCCTCCACGATCGCCGGCTCCTGGCCATCGGAGCCCAATCCTCTTTGAAAGATGCGATTGATCTCGCCCAGCGTGGTATCGCTCTTGCGCTCCACGAACGGGATCGCGAGTGCGCTGTAGAGGTACTCCTCCGGCACCGCATACGCCACCGCCACGAAGCGGATCGTCATCCATGGCCGGATCGCGTCGACGTTGGCCGTGCCATTGTCGAGCCCTTGAGCGCGCATGTACTCGAAACGATTCCACGCATTGACGGCGCGGCTTCCAAAGAACGCCACAAGGCCGATCCCCACCACCACCACCACGCCGGCGATGATCAATCGCGCCTTTCTACTGAATCCCTTGCGCGGAGTCGCGTTCGCCATGGCTTGAATGATAACCCGTGGAGCGTCATGCGTGGAGTGTGGCGCCTGCCCTTCTGACGACTGATGCCCGACGCCTGACGCCTTCTTGAGCTACCCCGGCTCTCTGCGCTACAATCGCGCTCACCCGACCATGCATGAACTCTCGATCGCACACAGCCTTGTCGAAACAGTGGAAGACGCCCTTGGGGACCAGCCCGACCTCAAGGTGACCGTCGTCAATCTGCAGCTCGGCGTCCTCTCAGGCGTCGAAGAAGAGTCGCTGCGCTTCTGCTTCGACATCGCCACATCAGACACGCGTCTGGCCGGCGCTCGCCTTGACATCGAGCACATCGCCGCTCGTGCCTTCTGCGCAACGTGCGGCAAGGACGTCAGCCCGGTGGCGCCGCACTGGTATCGCTGCCCGGATTGCGGCTCGGTGTGCGCGCAGTTGTCGGCCGGCCGCGACCTGCAGATCGCGTCGGTGGAAGTCGTCGACGCCGTGGATCCAGATAATGCCGCTGGCCCGGTCGACAAGGAGTCGGTACAAGATGAAGCCCCGTCTGCTTGAGATCCGCAAAGGCGTCCTCGAAAAGAATGATGTCCTGGCTGAGGGCCTGCGCTCGCGGTTCCAGGCGGCCGGCGTGTTCGTCCTCAACTGGGTCTCGAGCCCCGGCACCGGCAAGACCGCATTGCTGGAAGCCACGCTCAAGAAGATGCGCGAGCAGAACTTGCGGGTCGCCGCGCTGGTTGGCGACCTCGCCACCGAAAACGACGCAAACCGCCTGGCCCGCAGTGGCGCGCCCGTGCGTCAGATCGTCACCGGCGGCAACTGTCATCTCGAAGCCGACATGATCGAGGGCCACCTCGCCGCCGCCGCGTGGAACCTCAACGACCTGGACTTCCTCTTCATTGAAAACGTCGGCAACCTGGTGTGCCCTTCGAGTTACGACCTCGGCGAGGATCTGCGCGTTGTGCTTCTTTCCGTCACGGAGGGCGAGGACAAGCCGCTCAAGTATCCGTCGATGTTCAACTCCTCGGACGTGGCCATGATCACCAAGATCGACCTGGCAGAGGCCGTCGAGTTCGACCGCGGTGCCGCATATGCCAACCTCGAGGCAGTGCGGCCGGGCCTGCGCGTCTTCGAGACCTCGGCCAAGAAGGGCACGGGCGTGGATGCCTGGGTCGCCTTCCTGGTCGAACAACGTACGACACGACTGGCTCATGCCTGATCGGCCGTCGCTGATCGCTGTTCCGGTGACGACGGAGGCCGAAGAAGCCCTCCGCCGCGAGCTACGTCGCACGACCCATGAGCTGGCGGCGTTGCAGGCCATCGCCCGGATCGGCGTCGACGAGCTCGACACTGTGCAACTCATCGCGCGCCTGGCCCCGCAGATGGCGAAGCTGCTGTCGGCTGAACGCGTCCTCATCGGTCTTACGCGCGACGAATCGATCCATCTACAGCATGGCTTCAGCGATGGCGCGCTGGCGACGTTCGACCTGCGCTTTGGGTCGGGCCAGGACCCGGCCGGCTGGGTGTTGAAAAACCGGCGCGCCTTTTCGAGCCTGGATCCGGCGAACGATCCGGCTGTGTCGCCCGCGCATCGCTCGCGCTTTTCGTGTCACTCAATCCTGGCGGTGCCGATGCTCAATCACCAGTCACGCGTCAGCGGCGTGATCGAGTTTCACAACCGCCGCGGCCCGGGTGGCTTCTCTGAGCACGATGTCGCGTTCGCGCAGGCTCTGGCGTTGCAGGTGACCGTCGCGTTCGAGCGGGCGGTGCTCATGGAAGGCATGGCGCGCTGGTCGAGCGCGTTGGGCAATCTGTTCGTCATGAATGCCGCCATCAACCGGGCGCTCGACCCACTGGCCTTGTTGCGCAAGCTGGTCGAGCACGCGACCGGCTTCCTCGGCGCGCAGGCCGGGTTTGCCGGGTTGCTGCAAAGCGAGCCCGAGCCCGCCCGACTCGTGACCGATGGCTTCTGGCATCGACACGCCTGGCATCCCTATCAAGGCGAGTGGGTGCGAGATAGCGGTCTGGCCGGCTGGGTCTGGTCGTACGAGTGCCCGTACCTCACAAACGCTTACGCCGACGACCCGCTGGCCGAACCCGAGTTGGCCAAAGACTTCGACCTGCGTAACGCCGTCTGCGTCCCGATCCTGGGCGCCAACGAGCAGGTACTCGGGTTCTTCCAGGTGCTCAACAAGGGCGAGGGCCGGCAGCCGTTCACGTGGTCGGATGTCGAGTTCCTGCAGTCGCTCGCGAACGTGGCCGGCGTGGCGATCTTCAACGCGCGGCTGCTGTCCGAAATCGAGACTCAGCGCGGACAGTTCCAGGCGTTGTCGGCGCAGTACGTCGATCTCCTTGAAGAAGAGCGTCGACGCATCTCGCTCGAATTGCACGACGAAGCCGGCCAGGCCCTGATCGGCGTCAAGCTGGGGCTGCAGGCCCTGGCGCGCAAGGTCGCGCAACACAGCCCGGATCTGCACGAGGACATCCAGCTGGTGAACGCCGAGCTGAATGCCGCGGCGCGCCAGCTCCAGCAGTTGGCGAGCGCGCTTCGCCCGCCGGCGCTCGACCAGCTCGGCTTGAAGGCCGCGCTCACGGCGCTCGTCAATGACTTCGCGGTGCGCGCCGGCCTCGACGTCACGATCAAGACCGAGGCGGTCGATGGCGGCGATCGACTTCCGGCGGCCGTCGAGCTGGCGCTCTATCGAATTGTCCAGGAAGCCCTGACCAACGTCGGCCGGCATGCCGAAGCTCGGCGCGTCGACGTCGGCCTGAACGTCACGCCGGACCACGCTTCGGTCACCGTCATCGACGACGGCCGTGGCTTCGATCGCCAGCACCTGACGCGCCGGACGCTCGGTCTGCTCGGCATGCAGGAACGCGCCACCACGCTCGGCGGCACCGTCGATGTGCAGTCGGCGCCGGGGGCCGGCACACGGATCGTCGTCAACATCCCGGTGAGCGGGAAGGGGGCTGTGTGAGCGAACCGCCGACGCCTCAACCATTGCCCGTCATCGTCGTCGACGACCACAGCGTGGTGCGTCGCGGCATCGCGGCGTTGCTGCGTGTCGACGGCCGCTTCGAGGTGGTCGCGGAGGCGGCCAACGGCGAAGAGGCCCTGGAGTGGGCCGGGCGAATCGCGGCGGGCATCATGATCCTCGACATGCAGATGCCGCGGGTCAATGGCCTCGACACGTTGCGCCGCCTGACGCGCGAACAGCCCGGCATCAAGGTGCTCGTGCTGTCGATGTACGACGACGTCGCGCTCGTCGCTCAAGCGCTGCACGAGGGCGCCTGCGGATACATGCTCAAGCAGGCCATGGAAGATGAGGCGCTGTTTACGGCCCTGGATCGGATCTCGGCGGATGAGGTCTTCATCGGCGCCGGCATCGATCGCGAGCGGCTCGACCTCGCATCCGCACACGCCAGCGGCCAGCTCACCGAACGCGAGCGCCAGGTGCTGCAACTGATCTGCAACGGCCTGACGACGGCCCAGGTCGCGCGCACGCTCAGCATCAGCCCACACACCGCCAACCGGCATCGCGCCAACGTCATGCAGAAGCTCAACGCCCACAACCAGGCCGACCTTGTGCGCAACGCGCTGGCGGCCGGCCTCATCCTCCCCGATCGCGGGAACGTCTCCTCCTAAACGGCTCCTCGGGCCCGCCCCCCGGTTCGCACAGCGGAACGCCTCCTTGTGAAAGCCATCACAGGATTCGCCATCAAAATGGCGTGTTTATGCTATTGAACCAACTTGGTCCGATTAATACAATCAGCCCAACCTTTTCGGCGGAGATCGCTTGCCGCCGCCTGCCGTCCGCGAGTCGTACATTGACGGGAGCTTCATGAGCACCTCGAATGGCGTACCGCTTGCCACCGGCGCAGCTGACCGGCTGCGTCAACGACTGGACGACCCCGCAACCGCGGCGGCCCTCAACGAGATCCTCGATCGACTCGACGTCATCGCCTTGAGCGTCAACTCGCTCGACGGTCTGCTACGGCGCAGCGATGTCATCATCGAGAACGCGCGCGACAGCGTCAACGACCTGCGCGAGAGCTCGCCCAAGAACCTTGACCTCGAAAAGACACTGACTCAGCTGGGGCAGAGCTTACCGGGTGTGCTCGACTCGCTGCCTGAACTGAGCCGTTCATTGCCGCAGTTGACCCGGCTGGCGGCGCGCCTCAACGAGCCCGAGACCTCGGCCGCGATCGACACCGTGCTCGACAACGCCGCCGTGCTCGCGCTGGCGGCCCAATCGGCCGATGGCCTGTTGAAGCGCAGCGACGTGATCATCGAGAACGTGGCCGGCAGCGTCCGCGACGTGGTCGGTTCGGATTCGGCTGCGAACGTCGCGACCTTCGAGCAATCGCTGCAGATGCTGGTTCAACTCCGCGACGCGCTGCCGACGCTCGTGCAGATCCTGCCGCGGCTGACCCGCACGCTGCCGCGCCTGCTCGACGTGACCGAGCAGCTTGAAGTGATCTTGAACTCACCGGAGTTCGGGGCGCTGATGGGCTCGGGCGTCTTCGCGCCGAAGACCGTGGGCATCGTCGGTGAGGCCGGCAAGGCCGTGGTCGAGGTTTATGACGAGCAGATGGCTAAGGCGACTCCGGCCGGGCGCATGGATCTCTTCCGCGCGCTGGGCGATCCCGACGTGCAGCGCGCGCTCGGCTTCATGATCGAGTTCGCCAGACGGTTCGGTAAGCATTTTCGTTGAGTGATCTACCGCGCCAGTGACACCGGGCGCGTTCGTTTTTGGGCACGACACAGCATCCGATGCAGGAGGCACGCATGACGAATGTCCTTTGGTTGCAGGGTGGAGCCTGCAGCGGCAACACCATGTCCTTCCTCAACGCCGAGGAACCGAGCGCGGTCGACCTGGTGACCGACTTCGGCATCAACGTCCTGTGGCATCCGTCGTTGGGCCTCGAGTTGGGCGACGCGGTCACCGAGATGATGCGCGACTGCGTCAGCGGCAAGATCCCGCTCGACATCTTCGTCTTCGAGGGCACGGTCATCCGCGCGCCGCACGGCACCGGCCGCTTCAACATGTTCTGCGGCCGACCGATGCAGGACTGGGTCGCCGAGCTGGCCGCGCAGGCCTCGATCGTGGTTGCCGTCGGCGACTGCGCCTGCTGGGGCGGCATCCCGGCCGCTGACCCGAACCCGAGCGACTCGATCGGCCTGCAGTACCTCAAGCGCGCGCACGGCGGCTTCCTGGGCTCGGCCTTCAAGTCGAAGCTCGGCCTGCCGGTCGTCAACATCCCGGGCTGCCCGTCGCACCCCGACTGGATCACGCAGATCCTTGTCGCGCTGGCCAGCGGCCGCGCCGGCGACATCGCGCTCGACGACCTGCAGCGCCCGGCCACGTTCTTCAAGACCTTCACGCAGACGGGCTGCACGCGCGTCCAGTACTTCGAGTACAAGCAGTCGACGACCGAGTTCGGCCAGGGCACGCGCAAGGGCTGCCTCTTCTATGAGTTCGGGTGCCGCGGCCCGGTGACCCATTCGCCGTGCAACCGCATCCTGTGGAACCGCCAGTCGTCGAAGACGCGCGCCGGTATGCCGTGCACGGGCTGCACCGAGCCGGAGTTCCCGTTCTTCGATCTGCGCCCCGGCACGGTCTTCAAGACCCAGAAGATCTCGGGGTCGGTCCCGAAGGAAGTGCCCGCTGGCACCGATCACGTCACGTACATGGCCCACGCCGCAGCCGCCCGCATCGCGGCGCCGCAATGGTCCAAGGAAGACATGTTCGTCGTCTGACCGTCACTGGCCTACGCTCACTGTTGCGGAGAACACAACATGACTGCTGTTGCTCAACCGATTTCTGCGAGGACCCTCGACCTGCACGTCAGCCCGCTGGGGCGCGTCGAGGGCGACCTCGATGTCAGCGTCCGCATCGACAATGGCGTCGTCACCTCGGCGCGCACCGAGGCCGCCATGTTCCGCGGCTTCGAGATCATCCTGAAGGGCAAGGACCCGCAGGCCGGCCTGATCGTCACACCGCGCATCTGCGGCATCTGCGGCGGCAGCCACCTCTATAAATCGGTCTACGCGCTCGACACGGCCTGGAAGACCGAGGTGCCGCACAACGCCACACTGGTGCGCAACATTGCCCAGGCCAGCGAGACGCTGCTCAGCATCCCGCGCTGGTTCTACGCGTTGTTCGCGATCGACCTGACCAACAAGAAGTACGCGAAGGCCAACGGCTACGACGAGGCGGTCCGCCGCTTTGCGCCGTTTGTGGGCACGAGCTATGAGCCTGGCGTGACGGTGTCGGCCAAGCCGGCCGAGATCTACGCGATCTTCGGCGGGCAGTGGCCGCACTCGAGCTTCATGATCCCGGGCGGCGTCATGTGCGGCCCGACGCTCTCCGACGTCACCCGCTCGATCGCGATCCTCGATTACTGGAAGGACACGTGGCTCGAAAAGGTCTGGCTCGGCGGCTCCGTCGATCGCTACCTCGAGTGCAAGACCTGGGCGGATCTCGAGACCTGGATGCACGAGAGCCAGGGCCACTACAACTCGGACTGCGGCTTCTTCATGCGCTTCGCCAAGGAGATCGGGCTCGACACGTTCGGCGGCGGCTACGGCAACTTCCTGGCCACCGGCACCTACTTCAACCCGGAGCTGTACGATCACCCCACGATCGAGGGCCGCAACGCCGCGCTGATCGAGCGCTCCGGCCTGTACGCCAGGGGCCAGTTCTACGAGTTCGATCAGGCGAACGTTCGCGAGGATCACACCCACTCGTTCTACGAAGGCAGCGCGTCGCTGCATCCGTTCGAGGGCCGCACGGTGCCGGTCGATCCGGAGCAGGGCCGCAAGCAGGGCAAATACACGTGGGCCAAGGCGCCGCGCTACGAGATCCCGGGCGTCGGTTCGCTGCCGGTCGAGGTCGGCCCGCTGGCCCGCCAGGTGATGGCCGGCAAGCCCGGCGCGGCCGGCTGGCAGGATGGCGACGGCATGTTCCTCGACGCGATCAACACCGTCGGACCGAGCATCTACGTGCGCGTGATGTCGCGCATGCACGAGGCCGCCAAATACTACAAGCTCGTGCGCAAGTGGTTGGGCGAGCTCAAGCTGCAGGAGAAGTTCTACATCAAGCCGGCCGAATTGACTGAGGGCAAGGGCTTCGGCTCGACCGAAGCGGCCCGTGGTGCGCTCTCCGACTGGATCGTGCTCAAGGACGGCAAGATCGAGAACTACCAGGTCGTCACGCCGACGGCCTGGAACATCGGCCCGCGCGACGGCGGCGACATGGCCGGCACGATGGAGCAGGCTTTCGTCGGCACGACCATCGCCGACACGCGTGACCCGGTCGAGCTCGGCCACGTGGCGCGCAGCTTCGACTCGTGCCTGGTCTGCACCGTCCACGCCTATGACGGCAAGACCGGCAAAGAACTCTCGCGCTTCCAGATCGGCGGCGTGTGCTGAGCTGAGCTCACTCGAAAATCGACGCGTGGCGGGGGCACTGTCCTCTGCCACGCGTTCGTTTTCGGCGACAACATGGTCCTCATCATCGGTTGTGGCAATCTGTTGCGCGGTGACGACGGGGTCGGCCCCTGCCTGATCCGACGGCTGTGGGAGATCGGCCTGCCGGAGGGCGTGCAGATCGCGGACGGTGGCACGGCCGGCATGGACGTGGCCTTCCGCATGCGTGGGATGGATCGGGTCATCATCGTCGACGCCAGCCGAACCGGCGCGCAGCCTGGCGCGCTCTTCAAGGTGCCCGGCACCGAGCTCGAGAATCTGCCTCCTCTCGATGGCATGAATCAGCACGCCTTTCGCTGGGATCATGCGCTCGCGTTCGGCCGCTGGCTGCTCAAGGGCGAGTACCCCAAGGACATCACGGTCTATCTGATCGAGGGCAGTGACTTCGCAGCCGGCGTTGATCTTTCAGCCCCTGTCGCTGCTACAATGGAAACGCTCGCCCGGATGCTTGTCACTGAACTCCAAACGGCCCATGACTGACGTCGACCGTTACAGCATCGAGATCACGCCGCAAGGTTCGTTGCGCCTCGACGCCGACGTCGCCCGTCGACTCTTTCCAACCGACAGCCTTGTGGCGCTCGTGCGCGGCCCCGAGCTGTGGCTCCTGCCCACGCGTGGATCGTCGGCCGGCGGCCTGTTACTCAAACAACGCAATCCACGCGGCGACCGCAGTGTATTGCTCCAGGGCTGCGTCGACGCCGCCTTGCCGGATGGTCGGCACGACGCGTTCTGGGACCCTGGCAACGGCGCACTGCGGGTGGCGCTGGCAGTGAGCTAGCCGATGCCCGACGAGCCCGGCGACGCCATCACAGCTCAGGCCTTCGTTGTGCTGGAGCGGGGCGAGTGGGTCGTCGTGCTCGACGTGTTCTACTGGGATGAAGTGGTGAGACATCGTATCCAGTCCTACCCGACCCGCCGCCAGGCCGAGATCGCGGCCCGGTGGATCGAGCGGGGCGCCCGCCGCGACCTGGGTGGCGGGCCGACAGGCTATTGAGGCCAAGAGCGCATGACGGATCTCCTGCGACCGCAACCCATCGGTATCTTCGACCTTCCGGCCGGCTACCTGGTTCTGCCGAGTGTGCCCGGAGTCGAAGCCGTTCGTGACGGATTGCTCCGGGGCCAGGTGCCGGAAGAATGGCCGGCCGGCCTGACCTTCTACGGCCTGGCTCTCTCCGGCGATGTCGAACGAGCGCTGACCGCCCTTGTCGTTGATGACACTCCAGAAGGCGCCTACAACCGCTTCGTCCTGAACTCCGACCTCGAGACCTATCACCAGCTTGCAGCGACTCTGTCGGGTGATCTGGCAGTGCTGCTGCACATCGTCGCGTTCACGCTGGGCTACGATGACCGCCTCCCGGATGGCGAGGGCCTCACCGGCGAATGGCGCGCGCTCTGGCTCATCGCGCAGGCGGCCCGGCATCTCGAAGGCGAGTCTCCGACCGAAGCCGTGCCGATGCTCGAGCAGGCTGCCGACGCGGCCGGGCCTGTCTCGCCCCTGCTGGCTGCCCAGGCGCTTGGCACGTTAGCGCACACGCTCCGCGAGGTCCAGGGTGTCAGCGGCGCGGTCGCGCAGTTGTACCGTCGCGCCATCGACGCGCTCGAGGGCTCAGGGCTCGACGAGCCGCGGGCCGAGCTGTGGCTCAACCTCGGGATGACGTATCACGAACTGGCTCAGGGCGGCCGTGGCGCGCTGATCGAGGCGGTCAAGTGCTACCAGCAGGCCGTGCGGGTGCTGACCCGCGAGCGCCATCCCGAGCTCTTCGCGCTTGCGCACAACAACCTGGCGCTGGCCTACCTGGCCATGCCGATGACAGAGGCCGGCGATGCGTTGCGGATGGGCGTGGCGGTCGGATCGCTGCGCGAGGCCTTGAAGGTCTACACCCGCGAGACCCACCCTGACCGTTGGGCCGGTGCACAGCTCAACCTCGCCAACGCGTTGCAGTACCTGCCGTCGGCGCACCCGCTCGACAACCTCGAAGAGGCCATTCGTCTCTACGACGAGGTCCTGGCCGTGCGCGGCGACGACGACCCGCTCGGCCGGGCGCGCGTGCTGGCGTCACAGGGCAACGCCCTCGCACATCTGGGCGACTTCGCGCGCGCGGTGCCGATCCTCGAGGCGGCGCGCGACGCGTTCGGGGCTCACGCTGAGACCGATTCGGCAGCGGCCGTGCAGGGCGTCCTCGACGACATCGAGGCTCAGGTCGCCGAAAAGGCCACATCCTCTGATGGCATCGGGGGCGCGTAAGCTATGGAGCTTCACGCCCGGCAGCAGTTCGACTTCCTCTTGATGACGGCCGTCGAGCGCTTCACCGAGCGCCTCGTTCAACGTAGCGGCGGCGCCGTGCCCGCGCTCGAGGCTCTGCGCAGCGCTTCCAACAATGAAACTCGCCTGTTCGTCGACGCCCTCTTCCAGGACTTCCTGCTCGACAACGTGGCCGGCGCCTGTTTTGTCCTCGAGGCCCTGGCCGAGCGTCATGTCGGCCCTCTAGCCGGCGGTGACCTCGGTGCTGTGTTGGTGGCTCTCGCCAAACACGCGTTCGGCGATCTCCTGGGCGCGAAGGCCGAAGAGGCGCTCGAACAGGCCGCGGCGTTTGAATGACCGACGCGGTGGGCCCCTCACCCGCACCGCCGCGGGAGGGCTGTTGATCCTGGGCGTCTTGGCGGTGCTGCCCTCTCCCGGAGGGAGAGGGCGAGGCGTGAGATAGCCGGCTGGCTCATCGCAGGCCGGCGTGCGGCGTCAGGTTCTTTGTCGAAGGGCCGCGCGACGCAGGGTCTGGCGCTCCGCGCTTGCGCCGAACGGCCTCGATTGACCGGCGCGGTGGGCCCTCACCCGCACCGCCGTGAGAGGGTTGCAGGACCGTGTTGCTATGGCGGTGCGCCCTCTCCCGGAGGGAGAGGGCAGCGTCGCCCGGCCAACTGACATTGAAGACCCCCCGCGGCGACGCGGGTGAGGGGGAAACCCGGCATGATCATCCCCAACTCATCGTCCGAGTTCGAAGCGTTGGCGCGTCGCGTCGATGAGGCCATCGCGGCAGTCGAGTCGCTCGACGAGCCGGCCAGGGGCAGGGCCACCGAGCTCAAAGACGCGATCGAGGCGTTCCACAAACAAGCGCTGACACAGATAGTCCGGACGCTCAAGGCCGATCCGCGCGGCAAGGAGCTCCTGTTCGACATGGTCGACATGCCCGAGATCCGGGCGCTGTTGACCATGCACGGCATCTTGAAAGCCGATCCGCTCACGCGCGCGGCGCGAGCGCTCGAAAGCGTCAGGCCATATGTGCAGTCGCACGGCGGCGACGTCGAGCTCGTGAGCCTCGAAGGCGATGTTGCGTACGTGAGGCTCAGCGGCGCCTGCCAGGGCTGTTCGTTGTCGGCCGTCACGTTGCGCGACAGTGTCACCGAAGCGCTGCGCGCGCAGGTGCCGGAGATCGCGCGCGTCGAACTGGCCGAGGCCGAGCCGGAGCTGATCTCGATCGAGTCGGTGCTGACGCCGCTCGATGCCCGCGGCTGGATCGAAGGCCCGCTGGTCGATCAGGTGTCGACCCAACGCGGTTACCGGCTGGAGCTGGATGGGCCGGGCGGCGAACGCAGCGTCGTGATCTTCAAGACCGGGGAGACGCTGAGCGCGTTTGTCAATGAGTGCGCGCATCAGGGGCTGCCGATCGATGGCGGGCTGATCGATCCGGTTGGCGGCACCGTCACCTGCCCGTGGCATGGCTTCTGCTTCGACTCGAAGACCGGTGAGTGCCTCACCGCGCCCGAGGCACAACTCGAGCCACTGCCGCTTCAGGTGCGCGATGGCCGCGTGTTCGTGCGGGTGGGTGGATGAAGCCGCTCCGCTGGCTCGGCGCGGCAGCCCCCGGCGGGCTTGCGCTTCCCGATGCTCACCCGGCGCCTGGAACGCTCTACGCCCCGCGCGGTGTCTGCCTCAATGAGGACGTCTTGATCGCCGCGGACACGGGCAACCATCGCGTCCTGATCTGGCATGGGCTGCCGACGAGCGATCACGCACCGGCCGACATCGTCCTCGGGCAGCCGGATTTCGGTAGCGAAGGCCCGGCCGCCGGCGGGCGGGGCCCCGCCAATGGCTTGAACCTCCCGACCGGCGTCGCCGTGATCGACGGCCGCCTGTTCGTGTGCGACGCCTGGCATCATCGGCTGCTGATCTGGAATACCGTGCCGCAGCGACCTAATCAGCCGCCGGACGTCGTACTCGGCCAGCCCGACTTCAACGAAGTGCGCGAGAACAGCGGCGGCGAGGCGACAGCCCTGAGCTTCTACTGGCCATTCGGCCTGGCCTACATCGATGGCTGGTTCTGGGTGGCGGACACTGGCAACCGCCGCGTCCTCGGCTGGCACGGCGTCCCGGAACCGGGCCGCGCGCCGGATGTGCTGCTCGGCCAATCGACGTTCGGCGATCGCTCCGAGAATCGCGGCGGGGCGGTCAGCGGCTCGAGCTATCGCTGGCCGCACGCCATCGCCGGCGACTCGGAGGGGCTGTACGTGGCCGATGCGGGCAATCATCGCGTGCTGGGCTGGGCGCCGCATCCGCGAGCTGATCGGCCGGCCGATCTCGCCCTCGGCCAGGCGACGTTCGCGACATCAGACGAGCTGCCGCACCGGCCGCAGGGCCCGCAGCGCCTGCGGTTCCCGTATGCCGTCGCGCTCGAAGGCCAGACGCTGGCCGTCGCGGACACGGCCAACAACCGGGTGCTGTTCTGGCACTCGCGGCCAAAGCAAGGTACATTCTTGCCTGCGGACCAGGTCATCGGTCAGCCCGACTTCGACAAGAGCGGCGAGAACGGCTGGAAGGCCGTCACCGCCGAGACGCTTTGCTGGCCTTACGGCCTTCACCTCCATCGCGGCCTGCTCGCGGTCGCTGATTCGGGCAACAATCGTGTGATGATCTGGCGCCTCAGCGACGATGTCCATTGATTCTTCAACAGCGCCGCGCGAACGCCGACACCTGCGGGTCACTGGCGTCGTGCAGGGCGTCGGTTTTCGTCCCTTCGTCTACGGTCTTGCGCGCCGCCTCGGCCTCGTCGGCCGGGTCGGCAACGACAGCCGTGGCGTGTTCATCGAACTCGAGGGCTCCTCGACCGCGCTCGACGCCTTCCACGCCGAACTGATCCACCAGCCACCGCCGCTGGCGCACATCATCAAAGTTGACATCGAGACGGTCAACGCGCGCGGCGACACCGACTTCGTCATCGTCGAGAGCCAGGCGCAGGCTGGCGCGCACACCTTGATCTCGCCGGACCTGGCGGTCTGCGATGACTGTCTGCGCGAGCTCTTCGACCCGGCCGATCGTCGCTATCGCTATCCGTTCATCAACTGCACGAACTGCGGTCCGCGCTTCACGATCATCACCGACATCCCCTACGACCGGCCGCTCACGACGATGGCCGGCTTTGCGCTCTGTCCGGATTGCGCGCGTGAGTATCGGGATCCGCTCGACCGCCGCTTCCACGCCCAACCGATCGCCTGCCCGGTCTGCGGCCCGCGCCTGCAGCTCGTCGTGCGCGAGGGTGAGGCGTGGCGCGTTGTCGCGGGCGATTCGCTCCTGGCCGCTCAGCGGCTGTTGGCTGAGGGCAGGGTGGTGGCCGTGAAAGGACTCGGCGGCTATCACCTCGCCTGCGACGCTACGTCGGATGTGGCGCTGACGACGTTGCGCGAGCGCAAGGGCCGCAGCGACAAGCCCTTCGCCGTGATGGCCCGCGATCTGGCTGCGGCGCACGCGATCGCCGACATCGACGAGGACGAGCGAACTTTGCTCGAGGGCCGTGAGCGCCCGATCGTGTTGTTGAAGGCCGTTGCCCATTCGCCACTGTCGGCCCTCGTCGCGCCGGGCAACGACTCGATCGGCGTGATGCTGCCTTACACGCCGCTGCATCATCTGCTGCTGGCGGACCGGGTTGCGCCGGTCCTGGTCATGACCTCGGCCAACTTCTCGAACGAGCCGATCATCAAGGACGACGACGTCGCGCTCGAGCAACTGCCGGCGCTGGCGGACGCGATCCTGCTGCACAACCGGCCGATCCACGTGCACTGCGACGACTCGGTCGTGCGCGTCTTCGAGGGCCACGAGAGCCCGATCCGACGCTCGCGCGGTTACGCGCCGTTCCCGGTGCACCTGCCGTTCGACGCGAAGCCGACTCTGGCCGTCGGCGGCGAGCTCAAGGCCACGTTCTGCCTCGCGCGCGGCGACGAGGCCTTCATGAGCCAGCACATCGGCGACATGGAGAACCTCGAGACCGAGCAGGCCTTCGAGCGCGCGCTTGACCACCTCAGCGGCCTGTTCCGCATCACGCCCGAGATCGTCGCCGCGGATCTACATCCCGGCTATCTGGCGACGCAGTGGGCCGATCGGCGCTACGGCCAGACCGTCGTGAAGGTGCAGCACCATCATGCCCACATCGCGTCGGTGATGGCCGAGAACGGCGTCCCGCCGGGCGAGCGTGTCATCGGCTTCAGCTTCGACGGGACCGGTTATGGCACTGACGGTGCCATCTGGGGCGGCGAGGTGCTGGTGGCCGACTACGCGAACTTCGAGCGGGCCGCGCACCTGGCCTATGTGCCGTTGCCCGGCGGCGATGCGGCCGTCAAACACCCGGCGCGCACAGCGCTGGCCTACCTGTGGGCCGCCGGCCTCCCCTGGGATCCGGCGCTCGCCCCGGCGGCAGCTCTCAGCGAGGTCGAACGTGGCGTGCTGGCCCGTCAGTTCGAGACCGGCTTCCAGACTGTGCCGTGCAGCAGCTTCGGCCGCCTCTTCGACGCCATCGCGGCGCTGGCCGGCGTGCGTCAATCCGTCAGCTACGAAGCCCAGGCCGCGATCGAATTGGAAGCCTTAGTTGAGAAGCGAGGAGCGACGGGCAATGGCCGCGGTGTCGTGGGGGCGTCGCATGTGTCGCCCGCACCCAACGGCGCTTACGAATTCGCCTGGCGTCACGGCACACCCGCCCAGATCGAATGGGCACCCGTGATCGTTGCCGTTGTCGACGATATCCGCCATGGCGTGTCGCCGGCGACCATCGGCGCGAAGTTCCATGCCGCCGCGGCCAACCTGATTCTGGGCACGGCTCTTCGGCTGCGTGACATGACCGGCCTGTCGCGGATCGCGCTCAGCGGCGGGGTCTTTCAAAACGTGACGCTTCTGCATGGCGCTGTGGACAGCCTGCGCGGTGCTGGCTTTGACGTGCTCTGGCACAAACGTGTGCCCGCCAATGACGGTGGCCTCGCCCTGGGCCAGGCGGCTATCGCACAGTTCAGGCGTTCCGGGTTATGATCAAGCGGTCAGGCGTCGGGTGTCTGGCTTCTGGGGGGCTGGCCGGTTGACCGGCTCTGCTCTGACGCCTGACACCCGACGCCTGACACCTTTCATGGAGGTATCGCAGCATGTGTCTCGGCATCCCTGGCAAAGTCATCGAGATCTTTGAAGCGAACGGCACGCGCATGGGCCGTGTGGATTTCAGCGGAATTCAGAAGGAAGTGTGCCTGGCCTACGTCCCTGAGGTCGAGGTCGGCGACTACACGATCGTCCACGTCGGCTTTGCGATCACGCGACTCGACGAAGAGTCGGCGCTCGAAACGCTGAAGCTCTTCGAGGAAGTCGGGCTGCTCGACGAAGAACTGAACGCCGATCAACACGGCGCCATCGGCAACGCCCCGGTGGCCGGATGAAGTATCTCGACGAGTTCCGCAATCCCGAGGTCGCTCAGCGACTGCTGGATGAGATCAGGCGAACGGTCACGAAGCCGTGGACTCTGATGGAAGTCTGCGGCGGGCAGACGCACTCGATCATCCGCAACGGCATCGACCAGTTGTTGCCCGAGCAGATCGAACTCATCCACGGCCCGGGCTGCCCGGTGTGTGTCACGCCGCTCGAGATGATCGACAAGGCGCTGGCCATCGCCGCGAAGCCGGGCGTGATCTTCTGCTCGTTCGGTGACATGCTGCGCGTGCCCGGCAGCCGCGAGGATCTCTTCGCCGTGAAGAGCCGCGGCGGCGACGTGCGCATCGTCTACTCGCCGCTGGATGCGGTCAAGCTGGCGCGCGAGAACCCCGACCGGCAGGTCGTGTTCTTCGGCGTAGGTTTCGAGACGACGGCGCCCGCCAACGCCATGGCGGTCTTCCAGGCCAGGCAGCTCGGCCTGACGAACTTCTCGATGCTGGTCTCGCACGTCCTCGTCCCGCCGGCGATCACGGCGTTGCTGGCCTCGCCACGCAACCGCGTCCAGGGCTTCCTGGCGGCCGGCCATGTCTGCAGCGTCATGGGCTTCTGGGAATACGAGCCGATCGTGGCCGAGCATCACGTGCCGATCGTGGTCACGGGCTTCGAGCCGCTCGACGTGCTCGAAGGCATCCGCCGGGCGGTCGTGCAGCTCGAGCAAGGGCGGGCCGAGGTCGAGAACGCTTACCCGCGCGCCGTCCAGCGCGAGGGCAACAAGCCCGCGCAGAAGATGGTCGCCGACGTCTTCGTGACCGGCGATCGGATGTGGCGCGGCATCGGCCTGATCCCGCAGAGCGGCTGGCGTCTGCGTGAGGCCTATCGCGACTACGACGCCGAGCATCGCTTCTCGGTCGGTGACATCCATACCGAGGAGTCGCCTCTGTGCCACAGCGGCGAGGTTCTGCAAGGCTTGCTCAAGCCGAACCAGTGCCCGGCCTTCGGCAAAGAATGCACGCCGCAAAAACCGCTCGGCGCAACCATGGTCTCGTCTGAAGGCGCCTGCGCGGCCTATTACAACTATGGGCGCTTCATCTCGCCCGACGAGATCTCAGTGCCTGCATGACATACGAAGCCGCGAATTTCGCGAAGAGATCGAGCGATGTAACCTCAGGGTTGACATCAACCTACTAATTCGCGCCATTCGCGAAATTCGCGGCCAACACTCCCATGACCGAACTCAACTTCGAAAACTGGACCTGCCCGCTGCCGCTGCGGGATTATC